>PLYC01000021.1 GCA_003151625.1 Candidatus Doudnabacteria bacterium | reverse complement strand
CTCTGACATTCCGCCACAGTGGCGGAATGTCAGAGGTCCGCCTGCGCTGATCCAAAGCCTACCGAGCCGGGCAACCGAACGGCGCCGCTCAGTCGGCCGAGGATGCAGAAAGCAAACGGACCAACCCCCATATACTCAACCCGGACGATTTCAAAATCGGCGTACCGCCTTCGCAGGCAATGGCCTCCTCCATCGTGACCGCTGCGACTCGCTCCACGGGCGACTCATCGCCGTCTTAGCTGGTGAACTCTTATAGGCTCCGGTAAACCGTTGATTTCATGCTGTAATGCGCTTCTGTCTACGCACAGCTCCGCAGCTTGGTCACCTCCCGCGAACTCGTCAAGATCGATCCCTTCGCCTGGTTCCGCGCCGCGCTGGGACGGATCGCCGACTATACTAATTGCCAGGCCTGACGAGCTCCTGCCGCATCGATGGGCAATCGCCAATCGCTTGACTTATTTCTTTTACGCGTCCTGGATAGCGACGAGCGAATTACTGGTGTTCATCAAATACTCACAATTAACGTGACCGCGACTTCAGAGGGCTGATGTTCCTGAACGCCCCTCGACCTTTAGGGCGACTTCTCCAATATAGCGCCACACCCCACTGGCCCAAGTCGCTCGGCTGTCACACTTCACGCACGAAGCACCATCAAGCGATCCGTCATGATCCTAGATCGCAAGCCGCGCAGCAGCGAATCGAGCAAGCCGAAATCAACCATCCAGCGCTTTCCAATGCCCTTGCTGTAGGTGGGCAAGAAGCTCTCCGGAGTCGGGTACTCAACGTGAATGTCGGTGTGGACTCCCTTTGCCACGTAACACCCCACCGTCTGCATCTTACTACCAGTCGGAGCCAGAACGACCCGGTACTCGGCAGCATTACTCCAGTAGAGATGGAGCAGCACGTTGACAGTCTCCGTATAGTCAAGCGTGGACGTTGCTCGCTCGGGTAAAGCAATTCCGTCCTCTGTCATTAGGCAAGGATTATCTCGCTCGGGCCATTCAAGTCGCAACTCTTCGTGAATCCAAGCCGTCGCACGCTCCCGCCACGAGTGGAGAGGAGGTTGTCCGTTGACCAAAAATAGACGACTTGGAGAGATGCAGTTGATCAGCGCCTGAGTCAACCCTTCATTCATCGACATAAATGCTATCAAAGCCGTCGGCTCTCCCTGAAGCGCAACGCTGGACAGACGCCGCGAGCGGACAACGCCGCCGACGCCGCTATAAACCTGGATACTCGGCCGGGGGTAAACTCCAGCCTTCGCCCGTACATACTCCGCTTCCGAAGGGCCGTATTCCTCGGCCTCGGCATAGAAGACGGTGACACACTTTTCCAGCTCACGGCAGACGTCGAGAACCACCATAATGGCAAGCCGCGACATCGTTGAGATATCCAAAAGAACCCGCGGGTGACCGACCTCCTTCAACCAATCTCTCAGGGCGTTTCCGAGACTGTCGGGGTCGTATCGGTCATAGTCTAGAGACTTCCTGGCTAATGGCCCAATGCCCGTCGTAGCATATGATTTAAGTAGGGCTTCTACCCGGTTTTCCTTCCCCCAATCTTTGTAGACAACTAGACCAAGCGCACAATCTGCCTGACTAAGCATAGGCGCGAGCGCCAATGTTCGGTCTTCGAACCCCGCGGCCGCGATAATCGCGGTGTGATCCACATCCAATCTTTCGGGGCAGGCAAGGACTCGCGGGAGGTCAATTCCGTCTTCCGTTCGGATGTTCAACATAATGTTGTCCAAGAGCGTCAATCCTCATCTCCCAGGTCGTCGTACTTCGGATCAAGGTCGAGGGCGCGTTGCTCAGCGCCATCGAAGTCCAAGCGTGTCTGGTCGCGGCTGACGGCGAGCTCGGGCTGCCGGTGCTTCTGCCAGGACTCCATGAATCTGTCGGGATGCAACAAGAGGCTACGGAACCACTCGCAGGACATCGCGACGCTGTCTCGTTTTGACAGTGCGAGCACGCAGTATGGCAAAAGCAGACGACGGAGGTATAAGCGGGGGACCATCGCGCCGCGTACACTCTTTCCACGTGCATCGCGCATGAACAGCCCGTATCGAATCAAGTCGCGATAGATTTCCGTCGCCAGGGTGTCGAGCCTGAACTCATCTGTTATTTCAATTCTGAAAGCCATCTTTGGAACTTCACGCGCCCGACCGTTTTCCTTCATTATGTAGACTGGTCCCAATAGCTCCAGGCGGGCGGCATCCTTAAAAGCCTCCACAACGGCCTTCAGGTGGCTTCCGTACGAGCCGCCAGCCAGTTGGCGGACGCCCTTCAAAGCATCGGGGATCTGAAGCAGTGATTTCACGAGCTTTGGGTCGCTTGGTTGGTTGCGCGTCTGCATGTCCAGCCATTGGCTACCTCGATTTCTGAAAGCTCGATCTTGATCTTCTTCGCCGACCCGTTTCGTCAGAACGCCCTTGTCAGCGTTCGTGCCGGCATCTACAACGTCCTGCATCAGCTGAATCATGATTCGGGTGTCACCAGACCATAGACAGCAAAAGACATCCTGACCGTGGTAGAGTGCCCTTCTTTTCGTTGCTCCCCGAAGTGATCCGGCCTTGGTTGCTTCAGGCGGTTCCCGCTCTTCGGAACGCAACAGCCGCGCAAACGCAGTTTTCGATTTGCCCAACGAGCCGAGAAGTCCGGCCAGGGTCCGGCCCTCCATTGCGATTCGTTGATCGGAAGCAAGGCGCTTCGCAAATACCTCCCTGAGAAATGCGCCGCGCTCGGCGTCAGTCATGAACAGTGCTTCTTCACCCAAATCAACAAGCCTGTAGTCGTCGCCGTCCTGCAACGCCTTGCCTGTGAGGTCCTCGGACAAGAAAGTGGTGGCCGCTTCTGTCGCAATCTTGAAAACGAACTCATGGGAACGCTGGAATAAGACTCGATTGAGCGCGCGTTGCATGCTTAGTGAAAGACGGGGCGTTGTATAGTCATCAACGAAAAAGAAGACTATTCTCTGTTCCATCCATGGGCAAGCTCCCCGCATCAACGGGACCAAGCGCTTGAGCCACGCATGATGCCCGAAATCTGATCGACCAGGGAAGCCATCGATTCCAGCCCGAGTGATGAAGGAATTCTTGATTTGCTCCAGCACGGCACGATGCCGTTCCAGTTGGTTCTCCTCAGCAATGACCGGTGCGGTATGCATGGGCCTGCCTAACCAGTCCGTCAGGAGTTGGATGAGCTCCGGCGAGGACTGTACCCCCCCGAGCCGCGCCTGTGCCGCCTCCACCGCGAGAAAATCGGACAAAATGCAGAGGTGGGTATAGCAAAAGAGATCGGCGATTGCGCTTTCATCCGGCGCGTCCGAAAAGACCGAAAAGGCATCTGAAATATCATTGGCGTTGACGTAGATCCCAACAAAGGAGGTCGGGGTGTCGTCAATTGGCCCGCACTCGACAATTAGCCGCTCACTCAGCCGCCGGAAGAGCATTGTCTTCCCACAACCCCGTGGTCCAGTGACTACGGAGGTAATGTCACGTTCAAGAATTCGAGATCTGGCGGGAACCGTTGGGACAAATAGCGACTGCCAGAGCCCCCAGTCATCACCCAACATCTCGCTGACTTGATAGGAGCCGACTGAGAATCTTCGGGGTTCCTGCGGCCCGATCGGCGGCTGCGGCTGTTGGGAGCCTTCCCTGACCCGGCCTGCCTGACTTCGGACCCTCAACAGGGCTTCAAGGATGTCCTTGGGAACCGTTCGCTCGCTCTGGGTATCTTCCGACAGTACCTTCCGGAGCACGGAGACCGTCCCTTCCAAAAGCTGCTTGTCGCTGCCATTGGCTGTCGCCCAGTCTATCTTTTTTGTCAACGCATCGGTGATCGACGCGAGGCCATGATAGTCGTCTTTGGGTTTCGGTCCGCCGCAGGTCGCACCGTATCCGAAATCGGATACGTAAACCGGCTCAACAGGCCGAAGACTTGAATCAAGCTGAGATTCGTCTTTCTCACCTATGAGGATGTTACCTGGGTGGAGGTCCCCGTGGCGGGGGATGCCTTGGCTCTGGCATGCATGTAGAACTCGAAGAACTGTTTCCACAATTGCAACCACGAAGCTTACCGGAAGGAAGGTCGGCTTATTCAAGATCGAATTCAGATTGCGTCCGGGATGAATATAGTCCCAAACAGTGTATTGAACAGAGGCAGAGTGCTCTCCAAATGACACAGTGGCTTTGCCGAGATGATGGAAATGAACAACGTTAGAAACCTTCGATAACTTCGCAACTTTCTTTAGTTCCGTTTCCCATCCTTTCTTAAGATTAGGTATTAACTTGACAGCATGTTCGATGTCGGGAATGTCACGACGATGAGCTCGATAAACGTAACCGATCTTTCCGCTGCCGATGTAGTTGTCGAGTTCATAGTCGCCGACCTGCTGGCCCTCCAGGCTCGCGAGCCAAGTGAAATCGGATTGCGTGGAATTGCGGCGTCGTTTCATCAATCTTGAGCATTTCGGAACACAATTATTTGCTCCGTCTTCACGCCTCGGTAGTCACGGTGCGCCCTTCGAACGTCGGGGACCGAATCAACAATCATGTTCTCAAGGACCAAAGATGGCGCGTGAGCCTCAAAGATCGCGATAGGGTGTTGCGCTGGATGCACGGTTTGGCTCCGACTGACTGACTCCCCGACTACCAGCACACATCGCCCATCCCTGGCCAAGCCTCTTTCACAGAGTCGGGCCATCGGACCAACAAGCATGGCAGAAAGCCGGCGAAAAGTTCTCAGTTTTCAATCATACCTCGTTCCGAGATCTCAAGTTCAACGTCTCGGCTTCACCGAAGGGCGCTCCAGGCCGCCGAGACGGTCGGTCCAGTCGGCCCCAACTCCTCGTGAAAGCTTTCGTAGAAGTGGCCGGTCAAGCTCTACTGCGGGCTGATCGGCGCCACATCCGGTTCGTCGAGGTCGCTGCGGCGGCACACCCCGCCCGCGTCTGCCCGGGGCGCTCCCATGGGGTATATTGAACTGGGCCAGCTACGAAGAGACTCGCAGATGCAGGGCCTCGCTGACGCGCATATGGAGGCTCTTCAAATAGGGACAATCTTTCGGGCGGCGATTTCAATCTTGTCGAGATAGAACTCTAAGAATGAAACAGGGGGATTGGATCTGGGCTTGATCTTGAGGAGAAAGCTGCCGATGGTAGTATTTGGAGGAAGAGCCTGCAGCTCATTGCGTACCAGCTCCTCGAATTTCTGGCGCGCATCCAGCGAGTCATGTGCGATTGCGTTTCTGATTGTCTTAACCTGAAACAAAAGATTATGGTGACTGCTGATGACGGGGCTGAATGGCTTTCCGTCACGGAATAAACGCTCGGCTCTCTTGCGAACCTCGGTAGCGGTCCACTTGGCATAATCGCGACCCTCTGCGACCCACTCATACGCGGCCCTTTCGCCGGGCGGGAATCCATATCTTTGGGTCTTACGACCGCGTGGCGCCTGCTGGCCAAGCAAATAGAGAATGAACGTTTCTTCCAAGAATGCTTCCCAGCCGCTGAAAACCCGGAAGAATGCCAATTCGGTAATCGAATCGCATCGCTTCGCGGAAATCCGGGGACGTGTACCCGCCGACGCTAGGGACCAATCGTATGCATCGGCCGCAAGAGTTCTGGCGTCCTGCACGCATCGCGAAAACTCCGTTATGACCGTTATAAGCCGGCGCGCCACGGTTCACCCATCACTCGTCCAGGGCCTTGGTGAGCTTCTTGCAGATATGCTCGGTCAATGTTGTCCGCTTGTCAGCGTGAACCCAGTGCACACTGTATGCATCGTAGAATTTGCGGTCGTCGGAGGAGAGCGATATTTCCTCGTGATCTGCTTCGGCTTCCTTGATTCTCGTGATCAGATCGTCCAGAGTTTCCAATGCGGATTTGAGCCTCGGATTGTCGGTGGCCCGAAAGACTTTTCTCGTGGACCTCAGTCTAGGAAGACCGTATTTGAGGTGGTAAATCGCGCAGAATAGCGGGTAGAGAAGACGGATTGCTGAAAATTCTGATTGAGGCAAATCATCGCCGAAGATTCCCTTGATCGTGTCGATTGTCTCTCTGAATCTCTTCTCGTGAGTCTTCCGCGAGGGGAAGTCGTCGTCGTATGTTTTATAACAATTATCGAGGGTGCGCCTATCTCCTTGACGGATTCCCTCTTGCATAGCCAAGAGCAGCTCAGAGATGTACTCGGCTTCTGCCATCCGAAGGATGAGCTTCGGCGTGAAGATTTTGTTCTCGACGAAGAAAGTCGAGAACTCCTTGGAAAGCAGGTAAACGGAGGATTTGAAATCTCCAAACCACTTCGCGTTGCGCAACTCTTGGGGCTTGAGCTTCTCCGAATAGGTATTAATCCGGGCAAAGAGATCGTAGACCTCGTTGTCTGGCATGTCCTGCAAGAGATCGACGACGAACTCATATTTCAAAATATCACGCTGCGTGGCCGTGTCCAGTCCGCTAAAGGACTTGCCGCCAAGCGTCTCGTGGTGGGCCTTGCTGATTTTGAAGCCGTCCTTGATGAAATTGAGGACTGTATGCAACCGCTGTTGCCCGTCAACAATCTCCCGCCGAGTCCGACGGGTCTCGGGGTTGACATCTTGCCGCATGTATATTTTGGGGATTGGCTTGCCACGAATGATCGTGTCCATCAGATAGGAGCGCGCCTTATCGCTCCAAACGTCGCGACGCTGAAATTTCGGCTGGAGAACGAGCTCATTTCGCTGGTTCCATTCCTCAAAGTCGCGGATGCTGTAGTTCCTCGTGTTGAAGAGTTGCTGCATATGCCCTCCCGTTTCTCTCTGGCTAGGCGGTCGATTTTGCGCGCGAAGCGTTGTTGCGCAGTATGACGATGGTTTCCGAAGTGCTTCCCGTGAGGCCGCGACGGACGCGGCGTTCGTTTGGAATCGTTTCGGTGTAATCGTGAACGTGAGAATAGCCGCCGACTTCATGAGTCGCGATCCGGGAGATTATCTCTGGCAAGTTGCCGTCTTCAACCTGCCTGCTGGCATCACCGATCACGAGAACGCAGTACTTTTGCGGTCTAAGAATCGTCTTCCATTTGATGAAGCATTGACGCATCAGCTTTAAAAAGGCGTCTTCGCGCGGAGAGATCTTCCTGTCGAGCGAACGGTGGTCATCTATCCCGAGAAACCAGAGTCTGAGGCGATTGTCTCGCGCGTAGTCAAGCTGCCTCATGTAGGGTGGGCTAGTGACAATGGCGTCAACCGTCGCTTCCGGTGTGAGTAGATGCGCCGATTTCAAGAAGCACCGCCGGTCGAGATTGAAGTCCAGCTCGGGCACCCGGCGGAAGGCCCGTTTGACTTTGGCTTCCAGGCGATCCCGTAGGGAGCGGTATTCGTAGAGATCAGGAAACTTCGCGCGAGGAAACGCTTTGACGCGGAGGTATGGTACTGTGTGGCTGCTTGGAAATGACAAGAATCCAGGGCGCTGGTGATGCAGAATTCCCAAGAGGGCAGCTAGCATGAACCAGCGCCGGCGTCGTTTGAGAACGCGCGTCCATGCAAGCGTTTCCCTTAGCGTTTCTGTGTGGAAGAACTGCCGCACCCAAGCCGGGACGCTCCTGAGATCAATGTCGCCCTGTTCTTGGTCGGCTTCTCCTGATAGACGTTCGATGTCATTGAGCGCGTCTTCGAGGGATCGGTACGGAAAGAGCTTGGCACGCGTCAGCAATGCCGCATACGGACTGAGATCATTGGCGAGAACATTGCGCCCCGCTGCCCATGCCTCTAGCGCCACCGTCCCGGAACCCGAGAACGGATCGTATACGACATCGCCTACCTGCGTGAACTGCGAGATGAGGGAACCGGCGATAGACGACTTCAGTTTGCCAATATACGGCGAGAGCTGATGGAGCGTAGTTTCAATCTTCAGCGCGCTTCCAGACCAGTTGCACGTCAGAAGCGCAGGGCGGTGTGCAGACGCCTCAATGGTCGGAAAGGTTGGGCTGCTTGCCATTGTCATTCAAAGGTCTGAGAAAATCGTCATGCGTCACGCAATCCCAGCAAAGATCCCGGCCGGAGCTGGGCAGAATCGATATAGCGGCCAAGTTGTTCATTTTACCGCAGTTTTGTTCTTGCTCTTCAAGCAAACTGTTGCCGTGCGCTTTTCAGCGGCGCCGACCCTAAAACCGCGAGCCTTGGCTCGCTGAGAACACGAGGAACAAAAGGCCGTTGTGGCTTGGGCCGCGCTGATGCTGCCTCAATTCCCACAGTTGCGCTTGCTTCATGCGATTCCCAATGGTGGTCATCGACAATGGGAAACGGCCGTTAAGCTCCAAAAGGAGGGGTGAAGTCAGGGGTCCCGGATCTGTTTCTGCTGGTATACACCCGCCACGCTCGTCGGCAAATGGATCAGGCCCGATGCGGCGTGCTGGATTGGGACCACAATGCCAGAATGTTGTGACTCCCGGCCGCCGCGATTTCCAAAGCGCGCTTGGCCAATTCCTGGCCAGCCACGTCTTTCATGTCCAAAGAAGGTTGAAAATTTTTTAAAATTTCTGAGGCAACTACTGTTTTCTGCCGAACCAGCGGACTCAACCCCATTAAATGCCCTAGTAGTTGCTTTAAATCATTTAAAGGATAAACTTTTATTCCGTCAACCAAAGCCGCTTCCTTGGCATTTTGTTTTGGCACAAAAATTTCCTTAATGCCCAAATTTTTTGCCTTTAATGCCGCGGCCAAAATACCCGACACCGGCCGCAACTGTCCATCTAAAGACAGCTCCCCCAAGAACATTTTGCCAGCCATATCCAATTCCACCTGATCGGAAGCCATAACTATAGCCAAAGCTATAGGCAAATCAAAATGCGTGCCCAGTTTAGGCACGTCCGCCGGAGCCAAATTCACACTGACTCTTGTTTGCGGATAACTGCATCCGGAATTTTTTATCGCGGTTTTAACCCGCTCGCGGCTTTCCTGAACAGCGGTGTCGGGCAAGCCCACAACAATTGTCGCGGGAAGGCCATTGGTGACATCCGCTTCTACTTCTATAAGTTCAGCATCAAGGCCGATTACCGCTGCAGAAAAAACTTTGGAAATCATACGAATTTGGTAAATTATTCTAATTGTTCTAATTTGCCTAATTATTCTAAAGAATGATTAATGTCTAATTTTCGATTACTGCACCAACGCCAACTATCGCTCATTAGACATTGGATTTTGGTGCTTGTTTACCTGCCCGCCAAAGACAATACTTGTAGTCGCCGCTGATGATAAATAATTGCTATCTGTTCTATAAACACTACCGTTGGCAGGCGGGGAATAATTAGAACAATTAGGTTAATTAGAATAATTTTTTCTTGAGGATAATAATAAAATCAAAATGCCTAAAATAATGTATCCGTCCGCCAAATTATACACTCCCGTCCATTTGTAAAAACTAATGTAGATAAAGTCCCGGACGTGACTCAAAATTATTCTTTCGCCAATGTTGGAAGCGGCTCCGGCAAAAATTAGCGTCCAAGCGAATTTGGAAAAAAAAGAAAAAACTTTGTGGTTTTTACTAACGTAGTAAACGATTGCCGCGATGACCACAAAATAAATTATATACATTAGCAAAACCGGAACCGGCAAACTAAAGGCAAAATTATAACTTAAAAATGGGCTGGCAACAAAATGTTTAACCAATTGGTCGAGCAGCAACAAAACCAAAAAAGCCACGCACAAAAAAAAGAATGACCAATAATGATCACTCTCTTTTGGTTTTGGTGATTTGGCTTCTATATTGTTAGCTACGTCATCCATGAATAAAGGTTCCTCGCAGCAGAGCTGACGAGGTATTACTGCAAGGGAACAACTATCATTTCGGAGCAGAGCCTGCCTACCGGCAGGCAGGCTCCGAGGTCTTGAACCCGTATTAAGACTCCTTGGGCTCGTCCCGCCAGGGCGGCATCTCGCTCTACGTCGCGAATAAATCTTAAAGGGCTTTGTCTGCCCAGGGCAAAACGCTTAAACGTTCCTGGGGGATTTCTTTGCCTTCATTATCGGTACCGTAAGTTCCCTTATCTATTTTTTGCAATGCATTGTTGATTTTTTCCAGGTCGGCGTTTATCCTCGCTATCATATCCTGACTAACCTCATCGTCTTCCACTTCCTGGACATTGGAGTCTATATCACCGCCCAGTTCTTCATGGGGAGTCAGTCCTGCCAAATCGGCCTCAAGCTTTTGTTTTGCCTCTACAAGTCTCTGCTTCATTTCTTCTATAAATGATTGTGGTAACATAAAAAAATATTTAATTAACTAAATTATAAACCAGTTAACCTAATTTAGCAACGCAAGTCAATTGTTCGCGCTCCGCGTGCTATCCGCGTAGTAATCAGCGTTTGGATCCGTGTTTAACAATTGAAAAAGCGCCCATACTGGGCCGATAAATTAAATTAAAGGGCCGTGTGGGCGCTTATACTCTCCTTCGATCGAACAAGCTTCGTACTAGTTGCAGGGCTTAAATGTTTAAGCCCTAAACCTAGTACAAAGGTTGCTACTCTGTCGAAGACGAGTCTTCCAGGCTTAACAGCCCGGAGAAGCGTCTGAATTCCAATCTAATGTCAAACTACACTTCAAACTTCTCTTATGGTGATTTAACACCTAACAATTGACTATATTTATTTTGAATATAATCTGCCAGTTGCTCGGGGAGAACAACTAACCTTCATTTTTATTTTTGTTTTGCAAACAGCCTGGATTGGACAGGCTATGACGAGAAGTTTAAAGGAAAACTGATTTTAACCTTTTAAAAGCAGATTTCCTTCAGTGAGTTCGTTGTCCGACGAAGTCCGCCTCAGGCGGACGAAGTCGGATGAATTTTTAAGGTGCTTTTATTTCTTTGGGTTGTCCACACTCTTAATGTATATTCATCATAACAAGCTTATATGGCTTTGTCAACTGTCGGGTAATTTTTTGAAGTTTTATCTCTTATTTAAAAAGAGTTTTGATTTTTTTTGTGAAAAATTACTAAAAAAGTCATTTTTTAACCTATGGATAATATGTGGATAAGTGGTGAAATAATAATTAAAACTCGCTTCAATGGATTCCCTTGATGCGAACCATCAACGGTGCCTTCAGGTTTATCTCAAATACAAAATTAGTCCTTCATTTCCGCTCCCGGAATAAATTTATAATAATCCTTAAATACCTTAGCGTATCCTTTGGCCAATTTGGAATCTATTATATAAATGTCTTTTAATTCCGGAGTGTAAAAAAACTTTATTAGACTGTGAAAATTATAAAGCGCCCTGGGCAGGGCATAATCCTCAAAAGCATTTGGCAGTGCCGCGGAAACCGCCTCTTGGTATGGGTGCGTAAACTGCTCAAAAGGCAGACGGCAAACAATCAAAGTCTTCACAGGCAGTTGATTCACAGGTTCCACGGCTGATTTTCCGTTTAAATGCTTTAAGATAAACTTGTCCGTTACCAAAAGCAGACTTTTTGGGTTAATACCAAAATTCCGGAAAATTTTATTACTACCACCGGAGTTATTTTGAGCCAGCACAGCCGCGCGCTGTTTTAATTCTTGATAATTTTGTTCATAAAACTGTCTTACCTGAAGGCTGCTGGCTAATAGTACCGCAGCTGGCAAAGATGGGCTCTCTTTAACAATATGTAAAAGCTCCGCGGGATCGTAAGTCTGCGGCAGACAATGATAATTTATTTTGCTTGCTTTGCTCCCCAATGTCTTTAGTCTGGAAAATAAATCCCCCTGTTTTGATTTGCCGTCCCTTTGCAAAACAACATTTTTAATTTCAAAACCATCCAGACCTAATCGTTTAAGAAAAAAACTTGGCAAAGTCGGGGAACCTAAAGTATCTGCTAAGGCAATTGCTGTAAAATTCCCAAAAATATTTTGTACTAAGGAAGTTATATTTAGCGGCATGCTTAAAAAGGCGCAACGGCTCTCCGAAAGTTCTATCCACTTAACCCGGTTTTCTTGCGCTTGAAAAAAATCTTCCAGACTGCTTGCGAATTTTTCCACTTCCCCGGACTTTAAAACTTTGTTTAATTCCAACAGCTTATAGACATAACTTTCGGCCGCCGTTTTTATTTTTTGATATTTTTCATCAAATTCAGTTTGGGAATCAATTTTAAAATAAACAAAACCCGGCGGGTCGGTTTGAAGCAGGGCGTTAGAAAGACCAAAAAATAAATCACCGGCCAGCAAACTTTGAGTTACTGCCTCCTTGAATTTTAGATTACCGCTGCCAAGCTCCGGATTATAAAATGATTTCAGTAAATAGCTAATGTATCCCCAGCTTGTTTTGCTTCCAATGTTGGCAGTCACCCCAGATTCAAATTCCGGCAGACCACATACAACCGCCCGGCTGGTTTTGTACAAGTTGTTGTCCGACAAATAAAAAAATGTTTCTAAGTCGCAAATCGCATCCTTGGCTGACTGATTTTTTGCGACCTCTCCGCCACTAATAAGATTTCTAAACTGGCCGCCAAAAAACGACAGGTTTAAATCCAAATAAGTTTCCGTTTGCCAGTTGGTTTGGCTCCAAACGAGTATTTTTAAAATAAACTTCAACTCGTCCAAAGACAGGTCTGGTTTCTTTAAGAGTTTGGCAAACTTTTTTTTATCAAATTGCTGTTGGGGTAAAAATACCGCCGCGCCGACCACTTTTTGTTTATATAAATCCAATACGGTTTGGGTTTTTGAAACCACCAGCAAATTTTTTCCTTCATGCTCCGCCCGAGCCAAAACCGGAAGGTAATTTTCGCCCAAAGAAAAATTATACAATTTGTTCTGTTCTACTTTTAACAGTGGAGTGTCCTTTTTTTGTTTACTCTTCGAGTTTTTCCCGGTGACTTCAGAAAACACTAATGGCGGCAAACCTAATTGCAAAAAATTCTGCCATAGAAAATCATACGGCTTTATGAGCTTTTGAATATCAAGCCGCAATTTTTCCGGAAAACCGCAATAAACCTGCAACAACTTTTCCAATAATTTTAAAGTTGCCTTGCTGTCCGCCAGGGCTCGATGGGCCGCCTTATGGCTAATGCCAAAAGTATGCATTAAATTTTCCAGGTTGTAACTGTGATGCGTCGGTAAAATCCATTGCACTAAATCCAAAGTATCAATTACGTCGCCGGAAAATTTTAAACCGGTGCTTTCCAAAAATTTTATATCAAAAGCAATATTATGCCCCACAATAACCGCCGTCTCAAGTTTTTTCTGGAGACCAGCTTTATGCTCGGAAAAAGGATCGGCGCAATCCAATTCCTCTTGGCTAATGCCGGTCAAACCTAAAATATTAGCCTCAACTTTCCCATTCGGCTTGAACACCCTGGTATATTCTTCCGTAATTTTAAAGCCGCTCTTAACCGCCTCAAAAAACAGAAACCCTATTTCCAGGACTTCGTTCTTTAACGGATCAAATCCGCTGGTCTCAATATCCAAACTGCAATATAATTTTTCCTGTTTTTTCATAACTTTTTCAGTTTAACATAAGCCACAAGACTTTGCGATTTTTATTTCTCCGGCAAACTGTTCCAAATTAATTTGTAGACGGTTTTCATAATTTCCACAAAACCGGCGCTTTGGATAACAGTCGCGGTAGGTTGAGAAACTAAATCCAAAATCACTACCTTGTCCTGATAAACTATGAATGCCGTGCCGCTTTTTATGGTGTGCGGCAGAATTTTTATTTCGCGTCGCTCCGGCTGATATTCCTGAAATTCCTTCAGGGCCAAAATGCCGGAGTCGGTAATGAAAAAAATTTTGGGCCGGTCGGATTGCTGCCGCAGCTTCTCCCCCTCTTCCAGAATTTCACGCAGGTCAAAATTAGCCAGCCGTTTCAAGATTTCTGTGGTGGACCCGAACACATACCACGAAGTTCGGCTGCCCGACACGTCGAGCAACACGTTTTTCAGACCGTTGATACCCTGGTAAAAAAAGATTTTTGGCTCAACTCCGCCGCTGCGCGGAATCTGTTTTAGGGTCGGGATCAAACTTTGCAGCATCAATTCCGCGTCCATGGCCTTGCGGCGCATCCGCTTAGTCAGTTTTTCCAGCTTTTCAGGCCGTTCAGCCTGAAAAAGTTTTTTCTTGTTGGAATAAGTTTCTAAAAACAACCCAACCTCTATCAAATAATTTATCGCCACGTAAGCCGTGGATCGCTTGATTTTGCTCTCTACGGCCAAAAACTGCACCGTCGTCGGACCCAAAGCCAAACCAGCCAAATAGATTTTAGCCTCGTTCTCATTCAATCCCAATTGTTTAAGATATTCTTCCATATTTTGCCATTATTTTTTGACAACATTTAATCTATCAAAAGATTACTTAAATAAAAGGCTAATGTCAAATTTATACTAAATAATCCATAATAAATGGACAAATACAAAGGGCTATGAAATAATTGCTAGCTAAGGAGGTTGTTATGAAGAGAGTCCCGATGCCGGACGACGTGCTGGGCAAATTGGCTCAGCTACAGAACGAGGTTTTTCAGCGGGTTCGCGAAGGGAGCCTGTCGGAGGAAAGAGTGTTTCGCCTCCACAATAGATTGCTCGGCAACTTGCTGGTACAAATGAAGTCTAATATTTTCGGATGGACGGATGCGTTGAAAGAGACGGGTCATGTCAATAAACGCATCAGCCCCGAATTTACCGCCGAAGACCTGCCGTGGTTCCTCCGCAATGACAAACGAAGTCCTGAAATTAATCTTCGCCAGCAGGCTGAGTATACGACAACGCAGGCGTGGCTGGAGATTCTAGACAACAGCAAAGCTAAGTTCGCACACCCATTAAAGGTGCTGGCCATCGGCTACGATAAAAATACCAAGGCCGAACTGCGAGAGGGTCTGATCTTTACGATTTGGAAATCACCCCGCACCGACCAGCTTTGGAATCTCGTCCTCAACGACTGTGATATGTCTGTCCACCGCAATCACTCGCCAGACGACATCGGGTGGCCTGCATGCTCTCGTGCTGCCGCCGTCTCAAAGTAGCCCAGGATACTAGGCACTTGGTTTGCCCTTGTGGGCAACCGTGGCGCCAACGAAGAGCGACATCTTTCCACATAAAGTCAGACTTTCGCAAACCTGCCTTTATCATTTTAAAACCGCCCAAAGCAACCTGTCCTCCGAAGCTTTATATGGAGGAAGAATGCGAAGGGCGGTTGATTTTTTTATTTTAGGTTCTAAACCCAATTTTATCACGCAATTTTTGCGGTTGGGGTTGGTCTTGTATTAGCTTTTTTATTACGTGGAAAATTACCGCGACGTCCAATTGCAAGCGCTTTTGGCCGGTTTTGAGTTTTTCCATCTCTTTTTCTAAGCTCTTGTGTTTAGGCAAAAGCTGTCTTAACTTTACAAACGCCCTCATAATTGCAATATTTACGGCAATAGCGCGCTTGCTGTTTAAGACTGAGGACAACATTGCTACACCTTGTTCGGTAAATGCATATGGAAAATAACGGCGTCCACCATGCTTTAAGGTTCCAAATTGGAACCTTAAACTTGAGGTTGCAATTTGCAACCTCAAGTTTTCAAATTCATCTTCATTCAGCTGAAACATAAAATCTTGCGGAAAGCGATCCTTATTCCGACGCACAGCAAGATTTAAATTTTTTGTTAATACTTCGTACAACTCTGCCAAATCTGCATCCAGCATAACTTTTTGTTCACGGATAAAATAAATTCGTCGTTCAATCATTTTTGAAGGGACAGGTAGATTTATAAGTAAATTTTGTTTTTCATTTTTCATATTGCCGTCCATCAAACCGGTCACAAACTGTGACTGGTTCTCTAAGGTTACAAATTGTGACCTTAGGCTTGATATTGCAATTTGCAATATCAAATTTTATTTCTCGCTCTCTCCTTCTTCCCTTTCCTCTTCCGCCGGCTTTTGAGCCACGGGCAGGTCGCCGGCTTTTACTTTTTCGCGGACGGCTTTGTCTACGTCTTTAAAGACTTTAACATTTTCCTTTAGGAAGTTCTTGGCGGTTTCTTTGCCCACGCCGAATTTTACGTCGCCAAAGCTGTAGGTGTTGCCGCTTTTTTCAATTACTCCCATTAATACTCCTGTGTCCAGCAAATCACCCGAGGCTGATATTCCCTCGTTATACATAATGTCGAACTCGGCAATTTTAAACGGCGCCGCGACTTTATTTTTTACAATTTTTGCCTTAACGCGGTTACCAATAATTTTGTCGCCGTTTTTTATTTGGGCGTTGCGGCGAACTTCAATACGGATGGAAGCGTAAAATTTTAACGCGTTGCCGCCGGTGGTGGTTTCGGGGTTGCCGAACATTACCCCGATTTTCATTCTGATTTGGTTTATAAAAATTACCGTGGTCTGGGTCTTAGAAATAATTGCCGTAAGTTTCCTTAAAGCCTGACTCATAAGCCGCGCATGAAGCCCCATATGACTGTCGCCCATTTCGCCTTCTATCTCGTTGCGCGGTGTTAAAGCGGCCACGGAATCTATAACAATTAAATCAAGACCGTTTGAACGAACCAAAGTTTCGCAAATATCCAAAGCCTGCTCGCCATTGTCCGGCTGGCTAATTAACAAATCTTCCAGTTTGACGCCAATGCGTTTGGCATACTCCGGATCCAGCGCGTGCTCGGCGTCTATAAACGCCGCCAGACCGCCGCGTTTTTGTACTTCGGCAATCATATGCAAAGTTAAAGTTGTTTTACCCGAACTCTCCGGGCCGTAAATTTCAATAACGCGCCCCTTGGGTATTCCGCCCACGCCTAAAGCCAAATCCAAACTAATGCTTCCAGTGGGAATGGATTCTACGTCCATAGTTTTGGAATCAGATAGTTTCATAATGCTCCCGGCGCCGAATTTCTCCTGGATTTGATCCATTGCGCTGATTACCGCTTTCCATTTACCGGAATCCGCGGTTGTGGTTTTTGCTGTTTGTTTTGTCATAGATGTTAGATTAAAAAATTAAGTTGAAAGATTTAAGATTTCTTTTTACTGTGTAAAGATTTTTCTAAACCATAAAGCATTTTTGGACATTCTTCATATTGGTTAATAAAAATTAATAATTTTATTATATACGTTTAGATCTTCTACTTTCATCTGACTTTAATCTAAAATCTTGAATCTGTAATCTAATAATATACGAACGTTCACCTATTGTCAATTCTGTTAAAATGCCAATAAACACTGACGAAATGCGGCATACTACTTACAGATATGCACAACATTTTCCAATTGAACCCAATATAAATTGTGGATAACTTTTAATTATTTACCTACAGGGGTACTAGTTGCCTGGGCAAAAAACGGCACATTGCTTAACTGTTCTTTTGGCCGACCCATTGCGCCCAGGTTCTGCCCGTTTAAGCTAACTTTGGTGGCTCCGGCATCGGAGGTGGAAATTAAAATTTTCTGATTAGCAGAAAAAGTTTTATTATCACCCGCGCTAAAATTCACGGTTTGAGGAGACTGGTCGTCTATATTAAAGGTAATAATAACTGCTCCGGTAAAACTTAACGTTAACTGCAAAGGGCTTGCGACAGAAGCCGCACTGCCGGCGCCGGTTATATTTATAACTCGGCTGGCGGATTTCCCAAAGCGGTTGGCCGATGTAATAGTTATTTCTTCCGGTCCCGGGCTTAAAGCCACCTGGGTTTGGAAACCCCCTTTGCTGTCCACAAAAATATCCTGGCCATTTACGCTTACGTCAGCGCCCGGATCGGTAACACCCGACACACTAACCACGCTTCCGGAAATGACAGAATTATTTTGTGGCTCGGCCACGGACAAAAACGGCATTCTGTTTATGGACCACAATTGCCAAATTATGTATCCCAAAGTCAGGGAGACAAACAACAATCCCAAAATTACGCTAAGGACTTTCGGGGTAATAACCAGTTTACCTAAATATTTTTTGTGCCAGCCCGAGGCAAAAACTTGACCCTGTTTTGAAACCTGCTTTTGAATGTTTTTTTCTTTTTTATACTGTAGAATCAACTCACCGGCATCTACCGAATAAAGTTCAGCCAACTGCCGCAAAAATCCTATTACATAAACGTCGGCGGGCAAAGGTCTGAAATCTCCATTTTCCAGGCTCTGCAAAAATTTTACAATAATCCCGGTTTTTTTACTGACTTCTTCCAGGGATAAATTTAAATTATTCCTGACCGAAGCCAGGTATTCGCTCAAAGTCTCTATATGGATTTTTTTCTGTTCAAAAATCATAATTAGTAATGACAAAATTGATCAAAATTTAAAAAATTAACAAAACGGCAGTTTTACTGCCGTCCCGAACGAAGTGAGGGATCCCTCTCCGCTAAAAGCGGCTCGGGACGGCAACTATTTATAAAAAATAGTGTTTACCGTTTTGTCAATTTTTTTATTTTTGTCAATATCTCAAGAATTATTCCTGTATATCTTCTATTCCATACTCCGCCTTCTCATCCGGCGGAATTACTCCATAGACTTCGCGCGGTTTTGCGCCTTCGCCCGGACCAATAATCCCCCGGCTCTCTAAAATATCCAAGAGCCTGGCCGCGCGCGCGTAACCAACCCGCAGACGGCGCTGAAGCAAACTGGCCGAAGCTTTACCGGCCCGTTTAACTTCATCGGTGGCTTCCTGCAAAAGAGGATCATCGTCATCGCCGCCGCCCTCTTCCATGCCAGGAATTCCCAGGGGTCTTTTTGGCTTTTCCAAAATCTCCTCGTTATAAATTACCGCACCGGTTTGAACTTTAAAGAAATCCACAACTTTTCTGACTTCTTTCTCGCCAATGAACGCTCCTTGGATTCTTTTTGGTTTGTTGAACTCCGCCGAAACATAAAGCATGTCCCCGTTGCCCAAAAGTTTTTCCGCCCCGCCGCTGTCCAAAATTGTGCGGCTGTCTATTTGGCTGGCCACGGCAAACGCGATTCTGGAAGTAATGTTGGCCTTAATTAATCCGGTAATAATATCGACGGACGGACGCTGGGTGGCAAGCACCAAGTGAATCCCCACAGCGCGCGCCATTTGCGCCAAACGAACAATGGCCGATTCCACGTCGGCCTGCGCCACAGCCATCAAGTCTGCCAACTCATCCACCAAAATTACAATGTAGGGCAGCGGCAAGCCTGACCCGTCTCGACTCGGTCGATCCGAGGCGGAAGCTTCATTGTATTCCAAAATATTTCTTTTCCCGGCTTCAGAAAGCAATTTGTAGCGGCGATCCATTTCCGCGACCGCCCACTTTAACGCGTTCACGGCTTTTTCATTTTCTATAATAACCGGCGTCAGCAAATGCGGGATGCCGTTATATAAATTCAGCTCCACTCTTTTTGGATCTATCACAATAAACTTTACGTCCTGCGGAGTATTACGATAAAGAAGTGAAATAAACAAACTGTTTATTGCCACGCTCTTGCCCGTACCCGTGGCGCCGGCAATTAACATGTGCGGCATTTTGGCCAAATCCGCCACCACGGGATGCCCGGCAACGTCGCGACCCAAAGCAATGGCCAGTTTGCTTTTATAATTAACAAATTCATTGGTTTGCATAACCTCGCGCAAACGGACAATGGCCGTGGACTTATTGGGGACTTCAATTCCAACCAGCGCTTTGCCCGGAATCGGCAGTTCCATACGGATACTATGCGCGGACAATGCCAGGGCTAAATCGTTCTGCAGCGCCGCAATTTGCGAAAGCTTCACCCCCACAGCCGGCCTTAAAGTATATTGTGTTACGGTAGGTCCAACATTAACCTCGCCCATTTCCACGTCTATGCCAAAATCCATTAAAGTCTTTTTTATAATGGAAACGTTAATTTCAATATTACCGCTGTCCACGGTCGCGTGGCTGTCGTCCAACAAATCAAAATTCGGCAGTTTCCAGTCTTTGCGGTCTTCCAAGGTTATGGCTTCGAGTTTCAGCCCGTCATTCTTGCCGGCGTTTACAACTTTAGTCGGCTGGATAGTTTGCGGTTTTACTTTGATGCTATCGCCGTTAGGCCCTGAGTTTGTCGAAGGGTTATCGTTAACTCTGGGGTTTTTATCCATGACCGGTTCTTTAATAAAACCTTCTTTACCCATGGAGTTTATTTTAAGCTGGACTGGCTTTATGGTTTGTTCTTTGTCTTCCGATTTGTTATCTTCCTCTTCCGATTTTGGCCACAAGGCTTTTATGGAAATATCAAAAGTAATTAAAATGCTAATTATCGCCAAAGCAAATAAGACCAGACTGCCGGCCCAAAAACCCAAATAGTTAAAGCTTGGCTGGGCAAACAGCGCGCCAAAATACCCGCCGCCGCTGCCCTGGTCGGCCAAGGCAAAAGCGGTTTGCTGGGGAGTAATAAAAAACATATGTATAAGCCCGCCAATGCTTCCGGTCAACAGCATGGCGCCCAAATAAGTCCGCCAATAAAAACTGCTGCCGCGTCCCTGCTTTTCCAAATCCTGATTATAAAGGGATACGGTTACGGCCAATAAAATTACCGGTACCGCGTAGCTTAAAACGCCAAAAGCCAAAGTTAAAAATCTGAATAATTGCTGGCCCAAAGAGCCGGCCAAACCGGCCAAACTTAAAACCACGAGCAAAGCCACAGCCACAAAAACAACCACCACAATGCCGCGCTTGGTCTCCGGCGCCAAATTTAATTTAGGTTTGGGAAATTTTCTTTCTTCCTTCTCTATTTTGTCTTTTTTTCTTTTAGCCATAATTTCGTGTCCCCCTTCTTCCCCTTCTTGTCCGCCATAGCTTTAGCGAAGGCGGATGGGGGAGATGCCCCGAGTGCTTCCGAGGGGCAGAGAGGGTGTGTTAAATAAGTTAATTTGATTTCGCCACCTTATTCTACCATTTTTTCGCCGAACTTAAAACTCCCCTTCCCGTGTTCCCCTTCTCCCCTGGCGAGGAGAGATGGCGTGAGTGCACCCGAACGACAGAGAGGTTGAAAATCCAACATTCTTCCTACGGCAAACTTTTCCAGATCAACTGATACATCACCTTAACCACTTCCACAGCTTCTCTGTTTTGGATAACCGTAGCCATTGCTTGAGTTCCTAAATTGATGATTGCCAACTTATCCTGATAAATAATAAAAATTGAACTATTTTTTATTGTTAAAGGTAAAATTTTAATTTCCCTGCGTTCCGGCTTATATTCCTGAAATTCTTTTAAAGCAAGTATCCCGGAGTCGGTGATAAAATAAATTTTTGGCCGGCCCGACTTTTGCCGCAGTTTTTCACCTTCTTCCAGAATTTCCCTTAAATCCAAATGCGCTATCTGTGTTAAGATTTTCGTTGCTGAGCCAAAAACGTACCAGGAAGAAGTAGAAGCCGAAACATCAAGCAATATATTTTTTACGCCGTTATTGCCATGAAAAACGAACACATTAGATTCCTCTGTCGAAACTTGTGGTAATTTTTTCATATTCGGAATTAAAATCTCCAACATCAGCTCCGCGTCAATAACTTTGCGGCGCATTCTTTTAGTCAGCCTTTCCAACTTTTCCGGAGGTTCTGTTTGAAAAAGCGTTTTTTTGTTTGCGCGAGTTTCCGACACCAGTCCAAATTCCTCCAAACGACTTAAGGCAAAATACACCGTGGGGCGCTTGATTTTAGTATATTCTGCTAAATTATGCGCCGTAGCCGGCCCTATACTCAAACCGGCCAAATAAATTTTGGCCTCATTTTTATTTAAGCCTAATTTTAGCAGCTCTTCTTCCATATTAGCATCCCATTACTGACTTTATCGAAAATATTCTTAACTTTGTCAATAAAATTTGACAACCATATTATAACAATAAACTATAACAATTACAGTGATAATTGTCAAGTATTTAAAATTCAGTCAATTTATTTTGACTTATATTTTTATTTCTGACAGTATAATCTGTTGAAGGAGGATTTTCATGGAAAAGGAACTAAAAAAAGCACACAAAATCAAGCACCTAGTTTGCCTTCGTTGCAAGTTTACCTACGATTACAATGCATCCGCTTCAAAACAACCTCTAGGCAAAGATCCTAAGCACTGTCCTCAATGTGGAGATGGTTTATTGGATGCTGATGAAGGAAGTAGATGTAAAAATGAAGGTTGCGACAGGATCCCAAATCAAGTGAAACCCCGCGACTATTACTACCCGTATTGTAGCCGAAGATGTGCGGATGATTGCCACGAAAAATTTCTCGCTAGAATGTCGAGATAGTGCGGGATTTATCTAATCGTTCAAGGCAAAGGAGGACTAACTGCCGGCATCCGCATCAAAATACGATGGCCAGCCAAATCAAAACTGCCGGAGCGCATCACACCACGTCGTTCGCGAACGACGTGGCTAAACGCTCCGGCAGTTTCTTTTATTCTGACCTGGGATCATTCGCGCGAATGGTTCCAGGGTGTTTTTTATTTTATTTAAAAGTGTAACAAATAAAGAATCTATATCGTCTTTAATATTATGCATTACAAAAGAAAATATACACGCCGAAAAGCCTACTGTTCCTTATGCAACCCATTGCGAAGGATGGGCAATAGCAAACAGCGCATAAGACATCGGGACAGAAAACAATTACTAATAGCTGGCAAATCCTTGACATTATATTAGCAATTCCATAATATTAAAGTGTGCTTGCGGGGCGTCAGCCCTATTCGGCTAGATATAAGCCGAAGACAAGCATATAAAAAAATATATGCCTATTAAAGCTTTAGTACAAGCAAAAATTATTACTCCTCTGGAACTAAAAACTTTGCGCTATCCTTTGCCGCAAAGCTGGATTAGAGTTGCCGGAATTCTAAAAGGTAAAAAGAAAGTTAACGCCTTAAGCTACCAGAAACAAATCCGTAAAGGCTGGGCGGCCAGGATGGCTAAATTGGAGAAAATATCCAAATAAATGCTTTTTGATACCAACATCTTAATTCGCTACCTTAATGGCGAAGCAAAAATTGTAGAACAGCTTAAAACCTGGCGTTGGGAAGGCCGGGTTTTTGTTATTTCATCCATTACCACAGCTGAAATATTGTCGCTAAAGAGGCTAAACGAGAAAGATATCCAGGATATTAAAAACTTTTTAGAAACATTTGTCTCTGTGCCGTTTGACGAAAGTATTGCCGATATGGCCGCCTACTGCCGCAGGTTGTATGGTTTAGAACTTCCCGATGCGGGCATCGCGGCTACAGCAATCTTGAGGAGATTGCCTCTTGTTACTCAAGATCAACAATTTAAGAAGATAAGGGAAATAACGGTCATTGAAATTTAAATACTATATAAAATCCCTCCCGAAAATCGGGAGGGATTTTATATGCGTGTTAATCCATTTGCAATATCCGTACCTATCTGTTTGTCTACAAGCCTTTTACTTTTACCTTCTTAGTCTTTGCCTTAGCGGCCTTCGGAATTATTACGGTAAGAATTCCATCTTTTAAGTCGGCTTCGATTTCTTCGCTTTCAATGTCTACGGGAATAATTACCGAGCGAGAGAAATTTCCCCAGTAGCATTCCTGGTAGAAGTAGTCGTCCTGCGGCACGCTTTCGTCTTTGCGGCGGGCGCCTTTTATGGTGACCATGTCGTTGGCCACGGTAATGTCTATGTCTTCCGGGCGGACTCCGGCAATAGTGGATTTGATAATAACATTGTCCTTGGTCTGATACATATCTATGTTCAGTTGGCCTTCAAAGTCATTAAGCCACTCTTCGTTGCCTTCCTTTGCTTCGCTGTTTTGCGCCTGCCTGGGAGCCGCCGCCACGGGTTGAACAACGTCTTCCTCTATGACCATTTCCTGATCCACGACTTCTTCGTCATCCGAAGCCAATTCTTCGGCTAAGCTTTCTTCCTGCATTTGTGAAACAGGCTGCGTTATAACTGTGTCGTCTGTAACACTGCCCCCCATTATCTTCCCAAAAAACGATGTTTTTTCTCTCTTCGCCATAAATTTGAAGTTAATGAATTCTTGAAAAACTTTGTAACTATTCTCTCTAAGTTATCTTAATAATAAACCATTGGTAAAATTACGTCAAACCCCCCTGTGCAACAAGTCAATAGCTATTAAACAGGCCTGGTTAGCGCCCGGTTTACAGCCAAAATAAGTTCAGCGCCGTTGCCCAAAAGCTTAACTTTTTCCGGATTATTTTTTAATGATTCCCTAAATGAGCCTGTTTTAAGTTCTTGTTTTACCGCCAAGACTAAATTTTTTGTTCGGGTTAAAACCAAGTTTTTGTCATACAAAAATTTAAGATTTTTTTCTTCCTGCCCTGGCAGTGTAAAACTTACAATCAACGGCAAATTCAATCTAAACGATTCCGCGGTGCTTAATCCTCCGGGCTTGCCCACAAAAATATTTGCAATGGAATAAAGTTCATCCATTGGCTGATAAAAACCAAGCAGGATGACATTCCTATAATTTAAACCTTTAATTTTTTTGTACAGCTCTTCATTTTTTCCGCAAACAAATATTATTTTTGTATTCTCCAATTTTGTCAGTTCCTCCAAACCCCCTTCCCTAAAGCCCACACCCAGTGAACCAGTACCAACCAACACCACCTTTTCTTCAAACCGGATGCCTAGTTTTTGTTTTACTGATGCCGTATCAACTTTTGCCTGCGGCTTTAAAGTTATCCCGCAAACAAAAATTTTGTCAGCTGATATTTTTTGAGCCGCCATCTCCTGTTTTTGCTCCTCGGTATTGGCCAAATAAAAATCGGCTTCACCGTATAACCAATACTTGTGCAAGTGGAAATCGGAAAACGCGATGCCGAATAAGCCCTTATATAATTTTTGTTTTTTTAAATAGGCCACGACAGCCGAGGCCGTGGTCTGGGTGGTAATAATGACATCGGGCCGGAAGTCGTCAATATAACTTTTAGCGAACTTATAATTAAACCCGGCAATAAAAACCCTAAACGGCAAAACAGCATAATGCCCCCACCGATAAAGCCAGCCCCAGACAAACGGCAGGTTTTTGTTAATAAATCGATGAACTTCTACAACAACTTTTTCAAACCTGCCCTTTTGCACACTTCCGATATCCGCCAGCCTCACAGTGTAGCCCGCCAGCTCCAAATAAAAGCCAATATTCTCGGCAATACTCTTGTGCCCAAGGCCAACGGAGGTGTGAAGGATTAAAATTTTTTGCATCAGATAATATGTTTAGTTATTTTTCTTTTTCCAAAAAAAGCCGAGGCGGTTAGCGACCCGTTCATTAAAATTAAATAGATTGGAAGCGAATACGCGGCAAACACCCATTGTTTTATGGCAAAAAAACTTAAAACGGCGCTAAAAATTCCTAATTGATAAGTTAAGGTCGTCTCCGTCTCCGGGTAATGATACGATTTTATTACTGTCGGCAGACCGGCCAGACCATCGCTTAAAAGCGCAAAAATAATGGCTAAATTCGCGTCTTTAGTCGCCACCCAAAGCAGCAAAGCCGCGACAGAAAGTGCCGCGCAAATGTAGTCAACCTTTCTTAAGCGCCAATAAGATTTTTTATTGAAAATTGAGGCAACAATGACCACAAAGGGTCCAAGGCCGGCTAAAAATAGCGGCAAAACCGACCACCTTACTCCTTTGGATAGCGCGGCGGCGGTAGCTACCATTGGAGCTACAAACCACAATGTCCAAGTAGCTAAATTAGGTTTTGTTTGCCCATAAAAAATATCTTTTATGTACAGATATATCCCAAAGACTTGAGCGGCGGCACCAACAAAAACCAAATTTTGAAGAATGTGCATTAAGGCTTAAATGAATTTACTATCGCGTCAAATTCTTTATTGGTCATCAACTTTTTTTCCAGCACAAGTTCGCGGATGGTTTTTCCCCCTTTGACGGATTCTTTCACCAGTTCGCTGGTGGCATCGTAACCAAATTTTGGGCTAAGCAATGTGGCGTACGCCGCGGACTTTTCCAGGAGTTCTTTACAGCGGGCGCGGTTAACTTTTATGCCGTCTATGCACTTTTGGGAAAACTGCAACAAAACTTCATCCATTAATTTTAACGATTCCATCAAACGGTCTATCATTACCGGAAGCATCACTCCTAATTCCAGCTGCGCTCCTTCGGCACCGTGCTGTATGGTTAAATTATTTCCGGAAACCAAAAAATATAATTGGCTTACTGCTTCCATTAATACCGGATTCACCTTGCCTGGCATTATGGAAGAACCGGCTTGAAGTTCCGGGATACTAATTTCTCCAAGTCCGCCTTTTGGCCCGGCGGACAGCCAGCGCAAATCATTGGAAATTTTGGAAAGATCCACGCAAAATGCCACCAGGCTTTGCGACAGCCAGACAAAATCGGTGTCACTGCTGGTTTGCGGCATAAAATTGCCGGCAGGTTTGACTTTTAACTTTAAAATTTTTGGCAATTCAAGATACAATTGTTTAATATATTTCGGACTGGCGTTAATGGAATTACCAACCGCGGTGCCGCCCAAATTTAATTCCAAAAGATTTACCATGGCCATTTGAATTCTCTGTTGCCCGCGCTTAACATATTCCGCGTAAGCCGTGAATTCACTGCCCAACGTTATTGGCACGGCGTCCTGCAAATGCGTGCGGCCAAGTTTGACTATCGTTTTAAATTCGCGCGATTTCTTTTCCAAACTTTCCGCCAAAACGTCCATGGTCTTTAACAATTCCGCTGATAATCTATAAACGGTAATTTTAAACGCCGAGGGCATAACATCGTTTGTAGAATGCGACATATTTACATGGTCATTGGGATGAACCGTAATTTTTTTTCCCGCTGCGGCTAAAATCTCCGTAGCTCTCCCCGCTATTACCTCGTTGACATTCATATGATTAGACGTCCCTGCCCCGCCCTGAAAAGCAGGCAAAACAAACTGCTCCCATAGCTTACCAGCTAAAATTTCATCGCAGGCTCGAATAATTGCTTCTTTTCTTTTGCGATCCAATTCGCCCACTTTAAAATGAGCTGTAGCCGCGGCCTTCTTGGTTTCAACAATGGCCAGCATAAACTCCATTGGGGTTTTCCTGAAACTAAACGGAAAGTTCTTAATTGCCTTTTCTGTCTGGACACCATAATATTTTTTTGGCATATAAAATTAATAATTTTTAATTGTTGAATAATTTGTCGCGGATTTTCATCCAAAGTTTTCCCACCATATTCTGCCCGTCGCCGTTTGGGCCAATTCCCCAGAAACTGTCTACCGGGGAGTTCTCTATAATTTGCCTGTTGCCGGATCTTTTTAACGCTTCCTGTACGTCAAGATTCTGCTCGGCTTTAGCTGTAAATATTTCTTCCATAACCGCAACTTTTTCCTTATGCCAGCCTTCGGGCATGTCCTGTTTGTAATCGATAGAAATTTGCTTTGCCGCTTCCGGGTTCGACGCTTCTAAAATTAAAGCGCTAATGTCCGGTCTTACTACCGAAAACTTTTTCCACTGGAACGCGTGCTCTGCTGTCGGGAACTCTAACTCCCAAATTTTTACCCTATGAGCCGAGAAACTGTCAAACGGATGAAACGCCGGAGTAAAAAAATACACCGCATCACTCGTTTCCTTATTTAGGCCTTCACTGGAGGTTGGATACATAGTTATTTTTAAAAAATAAATCCCAAACTATTTTTTTAAAAAAGAGTGTTTAGTGTTTTGTTTTAGCTTCCCATAAATGGATTCTCTGATTTTTGTGTCATTCTCTATAAGTTCTAAATTTGCATTATTAGCTCCGAGTTTTTCTTGTGTGCGCAAATTCATCATCCAAGCGTGATATTCATCTAATTTTCCGTCTACCATAGCCTGCTGGTATTCTTTATAAATAGCGTACTCGTGTCTAAAGTCATAATTATAAATTCCGATATCCCGATAAAAATCTTGTAAATCTTCATCCTTTGTAAAGTCGGCTTTTTTGTCCTTTTTATAATCACCAGCAGACTTTTTAAACAAATTATATCCTGGCTTTCTAGCAACATATGCCTCCCATTTTTCATGGGTTTCTAAATAAGGCATATACTGTTCAGGAAAAATATCAGTACGCAACAAAATAATAGTCTTTCCGTCCTGATCAAAATTAATACCCTTAGTTTGTAGAATGTCTGCGTCGTCTTGTTTTAGAAATTTTAATTTAACCCGTTCCAAAAACTCGTCCTTAGATACCAGCACCACTTCAATACTATTAGCAAAAAAGTCTTCTGCTTTTGTCCCTTTTTCTGGCTGTGGATGAATTATTCGTTCTGACATATTTTTTTGGCGGAGAGGGAGGGATTCGAACCCTCGGGCCCCGGTAAGGGGCTAACGGTTTTCGAGACCGTCCCGTTATGACCACTTCGGTACCTCTCCACAAAATTTATTGTATCTTTCTTGGTGTTTATTGTTATGCGTCCCGATTTCGGTAAAATATTTCTTTATTTCACTTTGTCTTCTTAAATAAATAGACCTCTGGGACACGCGATAGGTTGGATTAAAGCCTAAATCCCGCAAAATTTTAATGATTCCTTCTATTAATTTACCAGCATAACTAGTAATTGTCCAACCCATATGTTTATATAATTTGCCTTTTATTAAGTGTTTGTCCAAATAAATACAGCCGTCAGTGTCGAACAAGCCACGTAAAAAAGCTTTTTGGTACTCTGGCTTAGTCATTACCCAAGCAGGAACGGAAATATTATTATTTATTTTATGGCCGATGGGCATGCCAACGCGAGAAAAAAATTTAACCGTATTTTTTGATGACACAACCACATTTACGGCATTTTCATATTTTCTAAAACTTAAAGCCACTGGCAAATTAAATTGTTTAACAAACAATTGTTTAACAAACTGCGCATGCTGGCGGTCGGTTATGGAATTAGTCGTAACCTTAATTTGATAATCGGATAAGTGCCCATCACCCATTAAAATCCCCAATAATTCCGTCAGGTCTTCAGAAATGGCCGGCTCAACAATTGGCCGCAACTTTTTAAAATTTGTACCTCTTAAAAAGTTACTTTTAACCGAGGCTAAACCCCCTCTCCTTCGTCCTTCCGCAGTTCCCAAATTCCCATATAATTTTAAACGCGCAAGACCGCCTTTTTTAGCAGCTTCTTTAATGTGCCAATACTCTTTTAATACTACCGGTTTAAAATTGTTTGTTTTAAATT
Source organism: Candidatus Doudnabacteria bacterium (assembly GCA_003151625.1). Taxonomy (GTDB): domain Bacteria; phylum Patescibacteriota; class Doudnabacteria; order UBA920; family UBA920; genus PALSA-1336. The sequence goes on along the minus strand of PLYC01000021.1, from coordinate 216,668 downwards.
TTGCAATTGTTAGACACTTTAAATAGGCCGTTTGAGGCATAGAAACTTTTCCTCGCCGCCAGTCTCTTAAATTTCTTTCTGAAATTTTTAATGCCAACGCTAAATCCGGCCACCTTATTTTTTGTTTGGCTACCGCTTCAAATAATTCGTCTAATTCATTCTTTTTTAGTTTAACCCTCATGATTAAATTCTACCACACGATAAGTAATACATCAACGGCTCTGCAAGACTTCCCTTCTGGGTTAAACAAAAACCGCTGTTTGTTAGCGGCCTGGACTTCTACAATGGGCACCGTTGACAATGGTGCCCATTGTTAAATTGAGGTTAAATTTTTGCAAAAACTTTTCCGGTGTATTGGCGATAGACCATTTTGCAGGATCATTGTTCGATGAAGCAGCGTGCCATAGCCTTTATGCTGGGCAAAGTTGTAGATTGGGTATTGCTTGTGTAGTTTTATCATAAGTTCGTCTCGGTAAACTTTGGCGATTATGGATGCCGCGGCTATGGAAAGGATTTTATTGTCACCTCCTACCACGGCCTCCTGTTCCATCTTCAAGCCCGGAATAACGAACTTGCCGTCTACCGTTACAAAAAAATTCCCATCATGGGCTAATTCGTGCGAATTAGCACTACACATCTTTTCCACGGCTTTTTTCATTGCCAGCAATGTGGCATTATGGATATTTATTTCATCAATAACCTCTTGCGAAACAACTCCAATGCTCCATAGGGCGTTTTGTTTAATTACTTTTGATAATTTTTCGCGCTTGTCGGCAGTTAGGAGTTTACTGTCCTTTACGGATTTAAGATTAGAGATTAAAGATTTACGATTTAGAAATTGCACGGGGAACATAACCGCTCCGGCAACAACCGGACCGGCTAGACATCCGCGACCGACTTCATCACAGCCAATGACATGAGTGTAGCCTTGTTTGCGTTTTTGGTTTTCGTATTTTAGATTCATAATTGCATGTCATTGCGAGGAGTCCCGCCTAGGTGGGACGACGAAGCAATCTTTTCATGAAAAAAGATTGCTTCGGTCGGATGCACTCCCTCGCAATGACAATGGTTCAAAATAAGTTCTACATCAAACACACTTCTGGCAAAAGTAGTTCCACCACCTTGTGGCTTAACTATGTGAGAGCTGTTAATGAAACACAATTTTTTAGTTTGTAGTTGCCTGATTTATCAGGCCTCAACGAGCTCGATAAATCGAGCAACTACAACTTATTACCCGCCAATTTCCCCTTACCCAAGTTGGTTAACACACTGCTTTCAAAAGTAAAATTAATTTGTTGTTTTTGCTCAAACTTATCTTCGGCTAACCTTATCAACTCTTTTAACAACTCATCCAGTTCCAAACCCGAAGCTTTCCATAAATGGTGATACAAAGTACCGGGAAGAGGGTTAACTTCGTTGGCAAAAAATTCCTTTGTTTGTTTGTTGTACAAAAAATCCACGCGCGCAATGCCGCTACAGCCCAACGATCGATAAACTTGTTTGGCTGTATTTTGAATTGCCAATGTTGTGGCTTCGTCCAGCCTCGCGGGAATAATCAGTTTATTAGCCGCTTTGCCGGTCTGTGCTCCTCCCTCGCTAATGTATTTCTCTTCAAAATTAAACAGGTCGCTGCTGAACACGGACTCCTGGAGCAACGAAGCCCGAAGCTCGTTGTTGCCGATTATACAGCAAGTCACATCCATTAAATTTTCCACGCCCTCTTCCACCAAAACTTTGTCGTCATAATGCAGGGCTACCTCTATCTTATTTTCCAAATCCTTTAAGTCTTTTCCGCCAGAGGCGGATCCGCCTTCGGCGGAAACCTTTCCAATTCCAATGGAAGATCCCAAATGAACCGGCTTCACAAACACCGGCCAGCTCATTCCTTTAACTTTTTCGATTATTCCCGATTTGCCACTCTGCCAATCAGTTTTATAAAAATAAATAAATTTGGTAGTTGGAATTTCCGCGTCTTTCATCACAATCTTAGTCAGCGCTTTGTCCATCGCCACTGCCGAAGCCGGCACATCGCAGCCTATATAAGGCACGCCGAGCATCTCAAACATCCCCTGAATGGTTCCGTCTTCCCCAAAGGTTCCGTGAAGAGCCGGGAAAGCCAAGTCGATTGTAACAACTTCACCCCTAAAACCCTTTTTCTTAAAGACCATTTTACCGTCCGATTCTTCCATATCCAAATACCAGCGCCCCCTCTCCCTCTGGGAGAGGGACGGGGTGAGGGTTTCATCGGTAAACATTTTTAAATTCCCCAACTCCTCCCCCGGCATCCACTTCCCCGCCTTGGTAATATAAACCGGTGTGACTTGGTAGTCCAAGCCTTTTAACCCCGCGATGATAAGTTGGGCGGTAATTATGGAAATGTCATGCTCTGTTGACCCGCTGCCAAAAAATACGCCGATGTTTTTCATATAGTTTACGAAGTACGAAACTTTACGAACTTACGAATCTTGCACAAACTTTCTTTCGTAAGTTCGTGCTTGTTCGTACTTCGTAAAATCAGATTAATATTCTTCTTAAATGTTGCGGTATATGCACTAAAATTTCATATGGTATGCACTCGCAAATCTTTGCCATATTTTCCACGGAATTTTTATCAGTTTTGTTTGTGCTGATGACAATTACTTCCTGTTCTAAGTTTACATCTTTTATGGCACTAACATCGACACTACTAATATTCATACTCACCCGGCCAACAAGCGGGCAGAATGTGTTGCCAATTTTGTAGGAGCCTTTATTGGAAAGCCGCCGGTCCACGCCTTCGTTGTAGCCCACGGGCACCGTTGCAATTTTCATCGGCTGTGGCGATTCAAAGCTAATACCATATCCAACCTTCTCCCCGGCAGAAATATTGCGAATAGAACTTACCAAAGAAACCATTTCCATCGCGGGTTTTAAATTTAAAGGCTTGTGGGGGGATTGGTTAATTCCATAAAGCCCAATGCCCAGTCTGCCGACATTAACATCAATCTCGCCCGCAAAATACATTCCGGCAGTGGCGGACGTGTGAAAATATTTAATTTCCGGAAAGGCGGCGCGAAAAGTTTTGGCAACATTATTCCAGGCCTCAATTTGCTTATTGGTAAAATCTTTTTGGCTGCTGTCGGCATCGGCAAAATGACTGCATACTCCCTCTATAATAATATTCTTATTGCTTTTAATCGCGGCAATGGCATCGGGAATTTCCGATATCATAATCCCCTGCCTGTGCATTCCGGTATCGATTTTTAAATGAATATTTAGCGGCCTGTTAAGCTTAGCTGATAAATTTTTTAATATCTGCAAATCTATAATGCCAAAACTAACATCTTTAAGTTTGGCTGATAATAATTGTTCCTGCCTGCAATACCCCAAAACCAAAATTTTGGTCTTAATAGCCGCCCTGCGCAAGACCAGCGCTTCATAAAATGAGTCCACCATAAAAAACGGTACCTGCTGTCCGTCCAAAAGCTTCGCCACCTCCACCATGCCGTGTCCGTAAGCATTGCTCTTTACCACCGGCGCGAATTGTAACTTTGGATACTTATCCCGATACTCGTTTAAGTTATGCAGCAGTGCGTCCTTAAAAACCCTAACCTCAATCAGCGGCTGGTAATCTACATTAGGTCTTAATACCTTATTTAAAACTTTTCTGATGTTCCCCAATTTTGTCAATTTTACTTAATTTTATTTAATTTTGGTCAATTCTAAATATACTGGTCTCCCCAATCATTCTGGAATAAAATGACGTCCCCTGGTTTTAAAATATTTTTCAACGCCGCGTGAGCCTCCAAAGCGGAATCAAACCAAATAATTTGGGGTTTTTTAGCGGCGTCATCCTGAACCCCGAATGCCTCTGAGGGGTGAAGGATCTCTTTAACCTTTGTTTGAGATTCTTCGGTCGGCTGCACTCCCTCAGAATGACGCCGAGAAAGAAGGCCTTCTTCTATAAACCCCGTTACACTATTCTTAACCAAAATTACAACGTCTACCGTGCTTGCCAGCTCCCGTCCAATTTCACGATGGACTTCCTGGGACGATTTTCCCATTTCCACCAAGCCCGGCGTAATTACCAATTTTCGGCGATTAGTGAATCGGGATAAAACTTTTATGGCTTCCCTAACGCCGTCAGGATTGCCATTGTAACTGTCGTCTATTACCAAGACATTCCCAGGCGACGGCATAGGCTGTAAGCGGTGCTCCACCGGCTTAATATTTGCAATCCCATTCTTAATTTCCCCGTAGCTCATCCCCAAACTTTTTGCGATTTTTACCGTGGCCGATACGTCCGCCAGCGCATATTCGCCCAACAAATTAATTTCAATTTTTCCAATGCCGTCAATCTCCGCATCCCAGCATAATTTTTCAGAATTAAAATTCCTTAATCTTAAATCTGAAATCTCATATCTTTCTATTTTATGGTCCGGCCAAACAAACTTTTGATAATTTTGCATAACATTTCGGTCTTCAGAGTTAAGTACCACAGTCGCGCCTTGTTTGGAACCGCCCACAATTTCAAAAACCGTAGCGACCACAGTTTCCATATTTTTCATCCGCTCCAAATGGGATTCGTTAATACCGGTGACTACGGCAATATCTGGCGAAGCAATATCACAAATATCCTTAATATCATTTTGGTAATGCTCCCCCATTTCCACGATGATAATCCGGGTGTCATCAGTCACTTTATTTAACACCCACCTGGCAATCCCCACCGGCGTATTTACGCTCTCCGGAGTTGCTTGAACCTTAAACCTTGAACCTAGCACCTCTGACAGCACTTCCTTCATTGTCGTCTTCCCGTAACTGCCAGCCACTCCAATAATTGTGATTTCAGATTGAAGATTTAAGATTTTAAATTTTGCCCGGGAAACGAGGTTCTTTTTTGCCAAGGCATCGAGGGGTTTTAAGACAATTAATACCAAACTGAACAGAATAAAATAAAACGGCAACAAAATTAATACAGCAAAAATTACAGTGGTAAAAAAATTGTCTATTCCGGGCATTACGGTAAGTGTTATTAATCCGGCCAAGACAATAACAAGACCGTGCAAAGCCCAAGCCATTAACATAATTGCCTTGGCTTTTGCGGTCCAAACCAGCTCTTTCCTTTGAGGCTGTTTTTTCTTTGGCCAAAAACCTTTTTTAAACAAAAGTTTCCAATATCTCCGCAGCTCATAGTTTTCCAGCTGGAGAAGATATAATTGATATTGAATAAATTTTGGAACAAATATGTCCATAGATATTACCCGCTCTGTAGTTGCCTGATTTATCAGGCTCTTCAAGCCCAATGAATTGGGCAACTACACTTCAATAAATTTTTTTAACGCTTCCGCAAACTCCTCCGGTTTATCCAAAAAACTAAAATGACCGGCGCCGGTTATGGTTTTGTACTGAGAGTTTGGGATCAGGAATTTCATCAGCTCGCCGTATTCCACAGGCGTAACTTTATCATTTTCGCCGTTTACGATGAGGGTCGGCGCCTGGATTTTTTTCATATCTTCCGACAAATCTTCGCTGGTAACGTTAACAAATGTCTTTTGTAATTCTGGCGTGGCCAAGTAGTCTTCCGCGCCAATTTGTTTGTAAATTTTTTTCCGCAGGCCGCGCATAAATTGCGGTTTAAAAAATGGCTTGGCTATTTTAGCTCCAGCTTTCATTAAACTCTTTTTACCGGCCGGCATCGGGAACCCGGCGCTATCCACTAAAACTAGTTTGCTGATTAATTCCGGATGTACCGATGACAATTTAATCCCCACCCTGCCGCCAAACGAATGCCCCACTATAATAACATTCTTTAATTCCAATTTTTTAATAAACTCCGCCACAATATTTGCATAATCCCCCACTGTCATCGGTTCAGGCGGAATTTGCGATTGCCCAAACCCCGGCAAATCAATAGCCAATTTCCCAATTTCCAAATTTCCTAATTTCTGAATGATATTGGCCCACACCTCCTTATTACTCCTCCACCCATGCAAAAACAACAGGGACTGTTCGCCGCCCCCTGTTTGTTCGCTATATGATACTAATAAATTATTTACCACAACCTGCTTAACCATAAGTATATAATAGCATTGCTCAAACCAATTTAACAGTATATAATATATGGGATTTACCCGCGCCAATCTTTTTAAAATCGGTTTTTATCGGGATGTAGTATACCGGTAGTACACACGCTTCGGGTGCGTGGAGACTGGGTTCGATTCCCAGCATCCCGACCAAAAAAAGCTTTCGATTTATCGAAGGCTTTTTTTATTGCCTAACTTTGTTTTTCCAAACGCTTTGCCTCAGCCCAAGCCAACTTAAAAATTTTCTTCATGGCATCCGCAATCTCCCCACTTTCTATAACTATGCCCAGCTTTTCCCTCCAGGAGGCAATCATAACTTTGTTGTCGTAAATATTAATCTCCGGTGAGAATGAATATTCTCCCGGAGGAACCAATGCCGTCTCTCTCTTTTGGATATTATTGAATTTTACTAAATCTTCAGCCTCGGGAGAATCGGGAAAAATCGCCTTAATAGGTATGCCTTTGCCGGCTCTGCGAAAATAATAATCCGGAAAATAATCAGGCAAGGTTTGGTGCACGTCTTCCACGCTGGCAAAAGCCAAAATGGTTTCGTGAGAAGTCAAAGTTTCTTCATAAACCTGCTGGATGCCTTCTTTGCCTTCATAAAAACGTACCTGCGGCCGGCCGCGAATGCTGTGGATGGATTTTAACAGTGGAATTACCCCATTGGCCTGTTTTAAAAATCCCTCATTCCTGGCAATCTCCGCTTTTAATAAATCCCGAATTTTGTCCGGGGATTCCGCTGCATATTCCTGTTTTGGCTCCTTGCCAGAGACATTAACCAAACCTTTGTTGGCCAATATCGATAAAATATTGTAGCCATATGTCCTATTAATTCCGGCCTTTAGGGCAATTTTGGATACTGTTCCCTGGCCTAGCTCCAGCAATGCCAAATATACATTGGCTTCCTTTTCCGTAAAATTTAACGATAAGAGCGCCTTTTGAAATTCAAAATTTTGTTGGACCATAAAGTCAAGTTAATTGTGCTAAATTCAGTATAACTTATATTTAAATTTGTGTCAATTTTTATTCACAAAATTATTTTATTGTCAATTTTACTTTTATATATAAGAGTATTTAGATAAATTAAAGTAAATAACTATTGACAAATTAATATTATTACTATACAATAGTAAGTTCTTTAACAGTTCAAAGGAGGGCTGATAAAGATGAATCACAGGACAGTAAGTATTTTAGCGATTTTCTGCGCTCTAAGCCTTTTTAACGTCGAGGTCAAAAGCGCGGTGACGGTCAACTGGAAGAATTTCTCCCGATGGGATTCGAGCGGAAACGACGTTGCAGCCTGGGTATGCCTCTCACCCGACAAAGACGGTATTTGCCACAAGAATGAAGAAGTCCCTGTCGGAGAAAGTCGAACTTTCTACGAACCTGTTACGGTTTTTAAGCAGATTATGGACACGGTAAATGAACACATTCCATTGGCGCCCAAACCGCAAATCACGTTTGTGTTCCGCAAAATCCCAGTTATTAAAGAGGTGGCTATACTGCCAACGCTTTCCCTGACAAAACGCAAGCGGGTTGTTCTGGTGGATCTTGAATACCCCTACGGGAAAAAGAAAATCTATATGAGCGGTTCGCTAATGTCCGTTGCCGCGCAGTGCCATGCCGCTGGCCATCAGGTTGACGTCATAGATTTCAATATTGACGATCGGCACGACGAACGCGTCAAAAACCTGCTGTCGCGCGCCGATGTTATTGGCGTTTCGGTAGTCGGCAGTCCATACTTCCCATCAACTATCGCCTTTTGCCAATACTCGGCCGAAAACTACCCGAATGCCACAGTTATCTTGGGTGGACAAGTCCTTAGAGGCTTGGACAATGGCGAGTTTCGGAGAATTTTCGGGAAACGCGCAGTTCAGGGCACAAGTCCAGGCACCGTAGAGCCCGTGTTGAGCAAACTCCCCTCTGTATTTGAAGTTTCGTTTTTCCCTGTTTGGGAACAGATGGGAGATACTCGCTTGCGGCAATATCTTGAACATGAGTTTGCCCTGGTTCTTTCCCAAGGTTGCATTTACAATTGTCACTTTTGCTTCGCGGACAAAAACCGGCACGAAGAACACAAGCGCCTGGATCTGTTTACCCAGGATTTGCAGTTCCTGATGGGGAAAGCCAAACAGTTTGGAATACCCAGGCTTGAATGCTACGCCAGCGCGCTGGACTTCTTTCAAAACCCTCAGACCGTAGTCAAATATATGCAGGCGGCGGCGGATGCGGCTGATACAACCGGTGTCAAACTTCAAATACGCGCGCTGTCCTGCATGAGCACTTTCCTAAAAGCCTCCCGAACCATTCCAAATTTTTCTGAACTGGTCAACAGGTCAGGATTGTGGTGTGTTGGTTTTGGGATAGACGGACCGAACAAAGAAGTATGGAAACAACAGAACAAACTGCAGAACAATGCCAAAGACATTGTTGACTGTTTGGATCTGTCGGAAACAATGGGACTCCGTGCGGAAGTATTGATGATTATGGGCTACCCCAACAACACACCACATCAACTTTGGGCCACAGTGCGTGATTGTTATCGCTATACCAAACGCTGGCCCAATACTGTGCTTAGACCCTATCTGGCCAAGACCGCTGTTCCGGGCAACCTCGGCTGGGACATCCAGCCCGCAAATACTGAAAAGCTGACTGCTAACCCGCAGCAGTTTTATAACCTCGACATTTGCGCGCTCGGCAGTCCGCTTACCCATCCTCGCCGCCTGCAACGCTGGCTGGCCAACCTTAGCTATTTGTCCGTCATTGTTGGTCTGGCTCCGTTCGGTCGGTGTGCTACCTCCCCACTCTTGCCCCAAGGCTCAAATGGTCCGGTAGGCCTGTTGGCGAAACTGACTAACCGCTTTATGCCTTTCGACCGCTAACCACAAAACCTGTGATTCAAAATTGCCCCTTTTTCTATGGGCGCCCGGAATGTGAGTTCCGGGTTTTTTCTTTTTATAAATGACTCATTTAATATTGCCCCTCGACTCGTCCCGCTACGCGAGATTCGCTCGGGACAAATAAAAAATATCCCACACATTGGGATATTTTTTATTTGGTGGACCTGGAGGGAATCGAACCCTCGACTAATCCATGCCATGGATCCGTATTACCATTATACTACAGGCCCTTATTTTATCCGTTATCCTTAATCCATTATCCTTTACCATCGATGGTAAAAGAGAAAGGATCAAGGATGGCAACTCCGATATTCTACTCGTTTTTTCTTATTTTAGCAAGAGTCCCCTACTGCGGAATTAGTAGTTTAATCTGTTGGCCATTGGGCAAAGTTACTATTGTCGGGGTTCCGGTTGCTGATTGATTAACTTTTGCCGGATTGGCAGCACTATTATTTGTGGAATTATTAAGATTATTGTTGGAAGAGCTTGAATCGGTTGTAATTAATTTTTTGGCTGAATCAACCAAGTCGGTAAAGTTACTCACTTGATCCTGAAAAGACTTGAGTAGCCCTGTTTTCTGCAAAAACCACCCTAAAATAACAACTACCAATGCAACTCCAGCTATATAACCCAAAGCGCCAAACATGCCGTTAAAAAAAGAACGCCAAATCCCGGTCTTGCCGGTCTTTTTATTTATTTCGGTTAGATTTTTATTTAACTGGTCTAACTCCGTTTTTAAATCCGGGTCTATCATGATTTTATTATACCAAATTTTTGTCTTGGCCGGAGGCCATGATTAAATCCCGCCTGGGCGGGACGAGTCGAATGGTGCCCTCGGAGGGAATCGAACCCCCATCTCATCCTTAGGACGGATTTGCTCTATCCATTGAGCTACGAAGGCAAATATTCATTGTCAGCTCCAAAAAGTATAACACAAAAACCAGCTATGATAGAATGGTTAAAGAGATTAGTGCATTCTACAATGGGCACCATTGTGCTGCACAATGGTGCCCATTGTTTTACCACAGATTTATATATGATTAATTACATCACAAATCTTAAAAATAGTCAAACTTATAACAAAAGACTGAGAATCTTTGCCTTTTTGTTTCTCTTATCCCTATTTTGCCCTATTCACCACACTTTTTTCTCAAAAGAAGCTTATTTAACAGGAGATTATTCTGATTTTACTTCTTTTTCCTTATATTTAAGCGACATATTACTTCTCACTATGTGGTTTTTGGTCATTTTACCACGTGGTAGAGACTTCTGCCACGTGGTAAAACCCCTAAAATGGCTTATTCTATTGGTTTTTTGTGCTTTTCTTGCACATTTTGGCTTAAATATAAGGCTTAATGGCTATTTGCTCATAAAATGGCTCGAACTAATTGTTGCATATGGAACATTTAGCCTTCTTTTTGAGCAAAACCTCATAAAAAAGCTGTTTTTGAAGCTTTTTGTCTGGTTATGCAGCCTTGAGTCCATACTTGCGCTAATCCAATTTGCCAGGCAATCGTCAATCGGTTTGTTCAAGTTAGGGGAGTCACATCTTAGTCCAAGCATCCTGGGCGTAGCTAAAATTGTTTCAGGTGGAACAACTTTTATACGCGGTTACGGCTTATTTCCACACCCAAATCCATTTTCAGCCTTCTTGGCAGCTGGAATTACAATTACCATTTACCTGTTAACGAATGCCATAACCAATAAATCACGCATTTTATACTCAACCCTGCTATTTATTAACATTCTTGGTCTTACTGTTACCTTTTCACGTGAGGCATATCTTGCGTTAGCCACAGGGCTTATTATTTACTTCGGAGGTTTATTTATTCGGCGTCATCCTGAACGAGGGCAGCCGAGTGAAGGATCTCATACCAAAGATTCTTTACCCTCAAATGCATTCGGGTTTAGAATGACGCCAATAGTGGTAATAGTTGTTTCAATAGCCATATCTTTTTTCATCTTCAAACCCTTCCTTCTCACCCGCGCAACCTTTTCCGACCAATCAACCATTGCCAGGAAATTTTATGATGTAACTGGAATCAAAATGGCAGAAAAAAACCCTATATTTGGCGTCGGGCTAGGGGAGGGGTTGCTCCACATGGAACAGTACAGTGGAAAATCATTAGCACCCTGGGACAAACAACCCCCGCACAACTACTTTATTATCGCCGCCGCTGAACTTGGCATCCCGGCAATGCTGGTTTTAATCTGGATATTTTTATCCCATCTTTGGGGACTAACAAAAAAATTGCGGACTAATTTCTCTCCTTATCTCTTGTCTCTATTCTCTATTTTCCTGTCTTTTTTGCTCCTAATGCAATTTGACCACTACTTTTACACCCTCCAGCAAACCCAACTTCTTCTTTGGATTTTATTAGCATTAATCGGAACGGAAATAAAAACAAAAAATGAACCTGCTACAAAAATTTAAAGGAACCTACTTTGACATATTTTTATTTTTTGCTCTTTTTGTATACTCTTTTAAACTATTTGGATTTAATCAATTAACTCTGCTAGGCTATATAATTACTTTGGCAGGGGCAATATTATGGACTACCGCTCGATATCAGTTAGGGGAGGCTTTTTCAGTATTTCCCAAAGCTAAAAAAATTGTACAAACAGGAATATATAAAAAAATCCGTCACCCTATATACACTTCAGACATTATTACAATTTTTGGATTGTGTTTGGTTTATCAAAAACTTTGGATAAATCTTGTCTTGCTTGCGTTGATTATTATGCAGGTAATAAGAGCTAAGGCCGAAGAAAAAATCCTGACCAATAAATTTGGGCAGGAATATATTTCTTACAAAAAATCCACTTGGTTTTAAATTTTAAACTCTACTTATGGTACTCTTTCCCTGCCAAAATCGTACAAGCCCGGTAAATCTGTTCCTCTAATAAAACCCTTGCCATATTGTGAGGAAATGTAAGAGGGGATAGGGAAATAGAATAATTACTGTATTGATGAAGCGATTGATGTAGTCCAATACCGCTGCCAATTACAAACACCAGCTCTTTTCCAAGCCCACCAACTCTTTCCAAAAAAACCGCCAAATCCTTAGAGTTCCTTAGGGTTCCTTTTTCTTCCAGCAAAATTATTACCGCGTTTTCCGGCAATTGTTTTATTACTTTTTTCGCTTCCTGCTCTTTAATTTTTTCCACGTCCTGATTTTTTCCATAACCAACTTCCGGCAGCTCCACAAGCTTAACCTTGGCGAAAGGGGACAGGCGCTTCAAAAATTCGGCTTCCAGTTCCCTGTAAGCTTTTTCTTTGAACTTTCCAAGCGCGATTATTTTTATCTTGAACATATATAATGAGTCATTATTGTATATGCGCCTGCTGATTACCCGACGCTTTACTACTATAGCATAATCAGCTAAAATTATGCAGTGATTTCAATCTTAAATCTAATAAGGGCCTGTAGTAAAGTGGTATTACGCGGCATTCGCATTGCCGAGGCGGGGGTTCGATTCCCCCCAGGTCCACCACGAACCACTCACTTCGTTCGGGTTCATGGCACAGCCATGTTGTCGGTCGAAGTGAGTGGTGAGTGCCCTGTACCGGAGTCAGACGACTGGTACAGGGCTGTAAAAATATGGCTTATTTCTACATTCTAAAATGCAAAGACGGAACGCTGTATTCGGGAAGTACGAAGGAGTTAAAGGAGAGGGAAGCAAAACATAATTCAGGCAGGGGATCAAAATATGTAATTGCCCACGGCGGCGGGAGAATTGTTTACAGTGAAAAGTTCCGCAAATGGGGGAAGGCGCTGAGCAGGGAAGCGGCGGTAAAAAAATTACCCCGGATAAAAAAACTGGAGCTTATAAAAAAATCGAAACTAAAATAAAACCGCTATGCTAGAGCATGGCGGCTTTATTTATAACATAGCCAACAATGGGCACCGTTGTGCTGCACAACGGTGCCCATTGTTTTAATCCGCGAAGCGTCTGTAAAACCGCCGCTTGATAAACTCGACTAACACCAAGTACACCGCAGTAATCAGCACTATTCCCAAACAGGCCAAGACCGGCAGGGAAGTGAACTTAAACACCGCGCCAAAGCCGCTAAGCGCTACCACCCAGCCAAGTACTACGGCCAGAACTACCGACAACGCCAAATACTTGGAGGGGTTGCTTTGCAAAAATGGAATTTTTTTGGTGCGAATAATAAATATTACCAGCGCCTGCGTGGCCAGGCTTTCCATAAACCATCCGGTTTGAAAATGACTGCCGGAAAACTTGAACACCGAATACAGCAAATAAAAAGTGGCAAAATCAAATATGCTGCTCAAAGGACCAAAGACCAGCATAAATTCTTTAATGAATTTTAAATTCATTTTGCGCGGTTTTTTAATGTCTTCAATGTCAACCTGGTCCAACGGAATGGTAAACTGCGAAGAATCATACAACAAATTGTTCAGCAAAATTTGTGTGGGAAGCATGGGTAAAAAATTAAAGAACAGGGAAGCGCCGGCCATAGAAAACATATTGCCGAAGTTGCTGGACAGAGCCATCATTAAATACTTCATGGTGTTGGAAAACGTACTGCGCCCCTGAATTACTCCGTTGGCCAAATCGTGCAGGCTTTTGTGCATCAAAATAAGATCGGCGGAGTCCTTAGCCACGTTGACCGCGTTGTTCACGGAAATGCCCACGTCCGCGGCTTTAAGGCTCGGCGCATCGTTTATGCCGTCGCCCATATAGCCAACAGTGTGCCCATTTTTTTGCAGAGCAATAATAATACGCTTTTTTTGCTCCGGATTTACCCTGGAAAAAATTGTGGTCTTTTCCACTTTTAAAGCCAACTCATGGTCGTGCATTTTTTCAATTTCCGATCCCAGCAATATACCTGCCACGGGCAACTGAATTTCATCGGCAATTTTTTTGGTAACTAAATCATTGTCCCCGGTAATAATTTTAATGGTAATACCGTAACTCTCAAGGAGTTTTAATGTTTCGGACACGGTTTTTTTGGGTGGATCCAAAAAAGCTATAAAACCCAGGAATATCATTCCGCTTTCATCAGCTTTGGTATAAGTTTTTTTGCTTTCCGCGATGGATTTACTTGCCACTCCCAAAACCCTAAACCCGTCCTGGCTCAAGGATTTATATTCCTCTTCGAGCTCCTTTAACAAATGCGGGGTAATTTTGGTCTTTGTGCTTTTATAATGGTCGCAAATTTCCCAAAGCCCTTCCGGAGCGCCTTTGGAAACTATTTCTTTCCCGGCCGATGACTCAACCACCACGCTGTCACGCCTGCGCTCAAAATCAAACGGGACTTCATCTATTTTGGAAAAATGAGAAGTAGAAATTTTTTTATAATTTTTTACGGCGGCATCGAGGGGATTGTTGAAGCCGCTACGGAACGTGCTGGAAATGTAGGCGTAGTCGAAAATTTTCTCGTCAGTCTCGCCTTTGGCGTCCACATACTTCATTAGCACAATCCTGTCTTCGGTAAGCGTGCCGGTTTTATCCGTACACAGGACATCCATACTACCGAAATTTTGGATAGCGGAAAGTTTTTTTACTATTACCCCGTGCTTAGACATATTTAAACTGCCCTTGGACAAATTAAGAGCAATTATCATGGGCAAAAGTTCCGGTGTTAGCCCCACAGCCAATGCCGCAGAGAATAAAAATGATTCCAGTATGGCGGCTTTAAATAAAGCGTTGATTAAAAAGATAAAGATTACCAAAACAAAAGTAATCTTCATAATTAAATAACTGAAATCTGTAATATTGCGGTCAAATTCCGTAGGTTGCTCTCCGCCGCCAATGGATTCCGCAATATGGCTATATTTGGTTTTGTGTCCGGTAATTTCCACTTCCATTACTGCCGTTCCGCTCACGCCGCTGGTACCCAAAAATAGGGGAGCGCCCGGTTCTTTTTCCACGGGAAAAGATTCACCGGTTAGGGAAGATTCGTTTATAAAAAAATCTTTGCCTTCCAAAACCTTGCCGTCGGCCGGCACCAGGTCGCCAGCCTCCATATGCACCACATCGCCCGGCACTATTTGCCAAAGGGGGATTTCCTGAATTTTACCGTCCCTGGTAACTCTGGCTAAAATCTGCACTTTTTCCTTTAATTCTTCGGCCGCACGCTGAGACTTATAAGTATTAAAAAAATCCAACAAAACGCTAATTAGTACTATTAAAATAATGATTGTCGCGCTAACAGGGTCGCCCGTTAAAGCCGAAATCCCGGCCGCAAAAATCAATATTAAAACCAGCGGGTTTTTAAACCGCACCAAAAACTCCACAAGCCCCGAAACCTGCCTGCTTTCCGCAATGGCATTCGGCCCGTACTGTTTAATCCTCCTCGCAGCTTCCACCGAACTTAACCCTAATTGTTGATTTGTTTCCGCCATAGTTTTACTTTTCTTTATTTTAGCATAAAAAGAAAAAAGCCTCGCCAGTCAGCGAGGCCTAATTTATTACATACTATGTATCATCTCAATCTTCGCGCCTAATTTTTGGAGACGCTGGACGAGATTTTCGTAGCCGCGGTTTATGGAATAGACGTTTCGGAGAATGGAGGTGCCTTTGGCGGCTAACATGGCAATTAAGATTATTGCGGCGGGGCGCAGGGCAGGAGGGCAAATAACTTCCCCGGCTTTAAGCTGGGTTGGACCTTCCACGTATACCCGATGGGGATCGGCCATAATAATATTGGCGCGGAGTTTTTCCAATTCCACATAGTAAATCGCGCGATGTTCATAAACCCAGTCATGAATCAACGTTATACCTTTGGCCTGGGTGGCAATGGGGACAAAAAAGGGCAAGTTATCTATATTTATCCCCGGACCGCCAGGCAAAGGGTGAATCTGCTCCTCCAGCGCAACCAGCGTGGAGGGAAAAGTTTTTATATCAACCAAACTGGTAGCGCCGTTGCGACTTTGATATTGGCTAATAATTTTATATTTAAAACCCATCTTCTCCAATTTTAAAAGTTCAAGCAGTAAAAAATCTATGGGACAGCGCTCAATGGTTATAGACGAATTAGTGGTTGCCGCCAAAGACAAAAACAGCATCGCTTCTATGGGATCCTCGCTCAGAAAAAAAACGATTTTTTGGTTTATGTGCGTCTTTCCATGCACAGTTAAAGTGGAAGTGCCGATGCCTTCAATTTTTACCCCCAACCCCTGTAAAAAATGGCACAAATCCTGAACCATATAATTGGACGAGGCCAGCTTGATGGTTGTAACCCCGTTAATTTTGGCTGCGGCCATAAGCGCATTTTCCGTAACCGTGTCGCCCATTTCATAAAGCACAACCTCCGCCGGCGCAAGCTTGTGTGAGGAAACCGCGTAATGGTCGTGATGGGTTTTTATGTTTACCCCCAATTTTTCCAAAGCAAACAAATGAGGCCTTACTGTACGTTCGCCAAGTTTGCAACCTCCGGCCAAAGGCAGACTAAAAGCGGGCAAGAGATGCGCCAAAGGCCCTAAAAGCATCAGCACGCTTCGGGTTTTCACCGCGGCTTCTTTGTCTATATTGCTTATAATTATCTTTTTCCCGGGCTGAATTTCCACGTCCGTACCCTGCCACTTTACCGAAATGCCAATACTCACCAAAACTTCTATTACCCGGTAGACTTCCTCTATTTTAGGAACATTTTTTAAAACCGTCTTACCCTGGTTAAGCAGAGAAGCGCACAAAAGGCTAACCGCCGCGTTCTTGGAAGTGTTTACCGCTACTTTTCCGGATAACTTTCTGCCGCCTTCAATTTTAAAATTTACCGACTTGTCAGCCAAAGTAATAATTTCATGGTTTAGCACTCCGCTAATTTTAGCCAGCATTTCCGTAGTCAGGTTTTGCTGACCACTTTCCATTCTAGCCACAGCCGACTGACTGGTTTTTAAAGCCTTAGCAAAGTCGCTCTGGTTAAAACCCTTTAGTTGCCTGACTTCCGCAATAAACTGGCCTATACGTTGTTGATCTTTTGTCATAATATTGTCGTATATGATATAAGTATTCCTATTTTATCATAAATTAAGGCAATAGTCAACCTAAATTATCCACTTTATATCACATATGACAACCCCGCCTCTCACGAGAGGCGGGGTTAAGGTTTTTAGTTATAGGTTATAGAGAGTAGTGTGGTAAAAAAGTATTAGGTTTTAAGTAGCCCTATGTCCTTATCTAATACCCCCTACCTATTTCAACAAACTATAACTTTTTACTGAGTTAGAAATGTAACAGTCTTGCAAACCAATTATCCAAAAAATGCGATTGCTGGTTGCCGTAATACAAAGACAAAATAACGGCTAAATAGACTAGGTTCAAAACTACAACCTTTATTAAATCATATTTAATAATATGGTATTCGGCCGCATGAGACATACTGCCTGGCTGCTGCTGTAATTGATAATCGCTTCTTTTGTGCTTCTTGGACATAATTGATTGTTTAAAATTTGTTATAGTTATCATCAATTTCTTAATTTTCCTATTTCTATACTTTCATCAGGAAATTAGGAAATAGATTGAAATTGAGAAATATCAATACATCTACCAAATTATACCAGTTAGCCCCATTTGAATGCAAGCGGTAACTAATGCTACAATGGTTTCGGGTGACATTATTTTAACCAAACTATTTGCAAACCGTTAATCGCAGAAGCCTTTGGATTAAGCCAGAATTCTTTAGGGTCACAAGATAAATTAAGGTGCACAAATTATGAACTTTCAATTATCAACAATCACTTTAATTTTAGCCGGTCTGGCTTTTATATTGGGACTATATTGCCTGTGGCAAATTGCTGCCATGAATAAACTCAAAAAAACTTTTTTTGCCGGCGAAAAAGCCTTAAGTTTAGAAAGCGTCATATACTCCCTTAAACAAGAACTGCGGGACAGCCGCGAACAGGAAGCAATTTTGGGACAATCCTTAACCGAATTAAAAACTCAAGTGGCGTTTGCCATACAAAAGGTGGGGCTGGTGCGTTTTAATCCGTTTAACGACGGCGGCGGCAATTTTAGTTTTTCCATAGCTTTACTGGACGAGCATAATACAGGCGTACTAATTACTTCAATGTACGGTCGGGAACAGAACCGGATATACACCAAAAAAATTAAAAATGGAAAATGCGAAATCAAGCTCACGGAGGAAGAACAGCAGGCGGTTGCCAAAGCAAATTCGAAATACGAAACAATACCCAAACTTTAAATTAAAAATTATAAATCAGGGCTTTTGGTGTTATAAATTAAAATTTAGATATTAGAATTTGTTTCGAATTTCGTATTTCGTGCTTCGAATTTATTAGCTCCTCGGCTCGGAAAGTTATCCGCCTTAGGCGGATAACTTTCACTCGCTCTACACAGCTCAATAAAAATACATACAAAAGTACGAGAAGTCATCAATTAACCATGGTGAGAAACCATCAGAAAGGCAGTATTTATGGACAAAATATTAGATGAGAATCTTAATGGCCCGGCGGAAACAGTAGTCGGCCCCAGCGTTAAAATTCAGGGCGATTTAAACAGTGAGGGCAACATAAAAATAGAAGGCCAGGTCAGCGGAAAAGTTAAAACCAGCCAAAGCGTATTTGTAATTCCCGGCGCAAAAATAACTGCCGATATTTTAGCGGGAAATGCCGTTATTGGCGGGGAAATTTCCGGCAACCTGAAAATTTCCGGACACTTAATTTTACAAAGCACGGCTAAAATTTTAGGCGATATTGCCTGCACTGTTCTTAGGGTGGAAGACGGCGCGCAATTTTCCGGCAAATGCGCTATGGGCGGGAACGTGATTGGCAACGGCAAAAAAATCGCATCGGAAAAAAGTGGTTCGGAACTGGAACCGGAAGAGTAGCTTGAACTAACTCATAATTGATAATTGATAACTGATAACTACTCAGTTGTCTGTTACAGTTATGGGTTATTAATTATAAATTATTAATTACACCGCCTTGTATTACTACATTGTAGACCAGCATAATTTGCCAATGGAAAAATTCGAAAAACTGCAGACAGAACTGCAGGGGCTTTTGGCAGAGTTTAAAATTTCCGGGGAAACCGCACGCGTCACGCCTTTGCGCAGTATCCAAGATTTGGTGGACACAGCCAGCCAGCGCGGCGCCAAAACTTTGGTCGCCTGCGGTACGGACGACACCTTTAACTTAATGCTGGCGGCGCTTAAAGGAAGGGATTTCACTTTGGGCTTCATCCCTTTTAACGAAAATTCCAACTTAGCAAAAATTTTGGGTATTGAAAATATTTTCCTGGGGGTAAAAACCATAGCCGCCAGGAGAATAGAAAAAATTGATCTTGCCAAAATTTCCGGCAATTATTTTATCAGCTTTTTGGAATTTGGCGTTATGTCCCACAACATTAAAAACGCCTCACTCTGGCAAAACTTAAAACTGCTGTCTTCCGAAGCAAAAAGTTTTACTATTCGAGTAGACGATTCTTACAACGTGACCATTAACGGCCTGGGCGGCCTGGTGGCCAACATTCGTTCCACTTCCGGCCAAGGCGAGAAAATCGCCGACCCCACGGACGGCAACCTGGATTTGCTTATTTTAGAACGCCTAAGCAAACTGCAAATTTTAAAATATCGCGATGCCATTTCCGAAGGCACGCTGGAAAAAGTTCCCAATACTACAGTTATAAAATGCAAAAAAATCGAATTCCTGGAGCCCCGCGGTACCAACCTCACCATGCTCGGCCGCGTGGTAGCAAAATTTCCCAGCACCGTAGAAATAATTCCAAAAAGATTAAGAATGATTGTGGGCAAAAACAGGACATTTTAATGGTATAATACCTGTATGGAAGAAATTATTTTAATAGCAAAACCAATCAGCAAAAAAGAGTTAAAAGATATTGCCTCAAAACGCTTTGGCGATATGGTTAAGGCTGTTGTGGACTTGGAAAAACAGATATTGGCTGCTGGCGGGGATTTACATGCAGATGAAGAAGCTTTTTTGCTCGCACAAGACTCAAAACAGGAAAATCTTTGGGGCATTAACCTCTATCCCGATATGCAACTGCCGGACATGCTGGAATTTGATTCCATGATAAACATCCGGCCAAGACAAAATAACCGCTCCCGTTCGGTGGAGAGCGCGGAAATTCAAAAACAAATTTTAGAAATTGTCTCCAAACTTATTTTATGACCTCTTTGCATCAAAATCTGAATAATGGCTCGTGGCAAAAACTTTCCCTTGCCGAGCAGCTCGGAAATGTGGGCAGTGAATACGGACGGGCTTTAAACTGGAAACAAAAAGCCCAACCTGTCTATTTCCAAAAAGCCTATGACCGCATGCTGGAACTTTTGGATTCTACCATCGCCGATCCGCGCTGGCAGAATCACCGCTTAAAAGAACTTTGCCGTCTGCGGGAAAACGCCTGTTTGGAGTTGTCCAATGAACCCCAAAACCCGGAAGGTTTAAATAAATATTTTCTACAATTTGCCACCTTAGCCCGCAATAAATAATTTTATCCCAAAACAAAACCGGCAATCGTAAAAAGTTGTCGGTTTTATAATTGAAAATCGGCAAGCTTTGCCGCGTTTATGGCCTCCAAAGACATTGGCTCTAATTTTTTCCATTTTTTTTCTTCCGCTAACTGCCGAAAAGTTTTATTTATTAACGGAGTAATATCCATAAGCCGAATTATCCATTTCAGCCTGGTCGGAGTTTCATGGATATATTTTACATACTGCTCGGTTACCTGCTTGGAAAAATTTTCCACAAACTGCATGCAAAATTCAATGGCACCGTTTTCCCAAATGATTCTGCTAATTTCCATTTTTTCGATTTTGGACAAATTTTTTCTTCCAATAAAAAACGAAAGTCGTCTTTTATCTAACTTAGAGACTTTTGGATTAAATAAAATATAAATTAACGGCAAAGTCAGCTTACCTTCCATAATATCGTTATGCGAACTCAGCTTCATCCCTTTGCTCATTTTTGAATGCATGTCTGGAAAAATATAATCCCCTAAATCATTGCGAATCATTTGCACTAAGCCAAACAGCTTAGCAATGTAAACGCAAGAGCTTTCAACCTCATCCTTATGGTAAAATTGGGTGCCGACATTTGTGGACTGCATGGCCATTTTTCCAATTCCTTCATAAAACGCCCCGCAAATCCCATTAATCCTTTTAAAATATAAACCCAAAGCGGAAATAAAACTATTTTGTTTGATAAAACTTTTCAATTGAGCCTTGTTCTCCATAGTCAAAGCCAAATCTACCAGCTGTCCCTGGTACATTTGCCGTTGGACTTGGTTTAACGATTTAACAAGCTCTTTGCCAATATCCATATTTTGTTTTGTTTCTAAATACAATAACTTTAAAGCCAGACAATGGCCAATGGAGCCTAATAATAAAGCGTTTTTCCTGCTGTTATATTGAGCATGTAAAGTTTTATTGCCTTGGCGCGTTTGGGAGTTGTCAAAAACGTCATCAATCGCGTAAGTATTTAACCAGTTATAAATTTCAATAATGCCCCCGATTTTATAAACAAAATCTTCCGGAAAGTACTTTTGCGATTGCACAAGGTGGTGACTAACTAAATCATAAAGTTCATAAAATATGGTTGGTCGGGTTTTTTTATTGCCTTGCTTGCGACCCTTAATTTTTTTGGCCGGGATACTCAGCCAATATTCAATCATCTCCGCAATATCAACTAATTTAACCCCGCCTTCAAAATTGCTAACAGCTTGACGAATGCAATAATCTAAGAACCCCGGCAATAAATCGTAATTATTGGAAATAATATTTGCCACCGCTGTCGCTCTTTCTGTTTCCATACGACAAATGATTCTATAATCTTTCCGGTTCAAAAATTTTCTCGATTTTTGAAAAGCTTGATCAAAATACCGGCCGTAATTTTTTGTAAAACTTCCATAAATGCCAAATTCAGGCTCGTCTGTTCCTAAACTCTTCAATAATTTTTTTCTATCCACGTAGGCTCTCATTTCACTGTCAACAAAAAAATTTACAATTCCTTCTCTGGCATATATGGACTTATAATAACTATCCAAATATTCAATAATTTTATTTTCAAATTGGTCTTTGTTTTCACAATACAAAATCCGTGTATGGGTAAACTTGTCGCTATTTTTTGCCTTTTCCGCCACCTCTTTGCTCGTGGTTAGTATGGCGCCAATGCTAAAAGTAATCATCCATTGGGATGTGTAATAATCCAAATGCGCCAAGTCTTCCACCAACATTATGGTCGGCTTTTCGAGGCCAATGGCGTAGCCGCATTCCCAAGAGCTGTCCGTGCCGGCCGGACCGTTATTCTGGGTATCATAATTTTTCATGTAAGCCAAAACCGCGTCGCATGTATTAATTTCCCCTAAATCTTTAGTGGCAATCTTAATGGGAATTAACCTATGCTCGCGCGCGTATTGGTTATCTATTAAAGCAGGCTGGAACAAATCCAGCTTTTTATTAAAGCTGGCCGAATATTGGTCTTTAAAATATAAATTCCAAAGCCGGATGCCGGAAGCTAAATATAATTTGTAACGTTTGTTCATAAAAAATAATTTAATTTATGCGCCCGGGATGTCCAGCCATCTCGGGCGCATATGACTTTACCTTGACTTGCGCTTGAGTGCCTCGCTTTTAAGTTTTCCCTTCTGAACGATGAAAACTACACCGTCGGGGCAAGCGACGCTATTGTCAGCGTGGGTCCCAACTGTGGAGTACTGTAAGTGAAGTTGGCCATGCTCGACGCTCACCACAGTGATTGTTCCGCCGGTCTGTATGACGCATGACTCACCCCAGCCATAAGATCCGTTCTTGATTGCATCGTTCTTGATGTCGACCCAAGCCCAGTGCTGAACCACAAACTGATCGCCTTTTCCAGTTTCTTGGCTCACAGCCGGTTGCTCAGCCAGCGGCTGTTTGGCGCATCCTAGTAAAAACAGCGGCAGCAAAACTGCTAACATTCTCGTCCGCATATATGCGTCCCCCTTAAAACGGTTATTCCTAATAAGGAATTCTTTTTGCGGATAACTCCAGCCGGTCGATCCGGCATCACTCAAACTTAAGGCCTTGAGCTGTAACCTTCGCTGCAAAAAGCACCTCTTTCATAAAAACATGTTACATAGCTTGTAACTAGCAACTATAAATTAAAATTGACATGCTGTCAATAATTATGGCATAATTTATAGTGAATTTTACCTTTATTTGCTTATTTTTATTGGGTTTGATATACTGTTGACGTAAAAAGCGTCAATTATAGATTTAGAGCCAATGGTGCCCATTGGTCAGAAGAATATTCTCACACCAATGGGCACCATTGGACATATGCAATTATGGATAACATCAAGCAAATACTAAAAGAGAACGGATTGGACGATGGCGAGATAGCTTTGTATTTAGCGAGTTTAAAGTTAGGAGAAGCGGGGATGTCGGAGTTAGCAAGAGAAGCACAAATAAAAAGGACTTCGGCTTATGTTATTTTTCAGGCTTTGGAGAGAAAAGGGCTGATGGGCAGTTTTAAAATGAAAAGCGGGCTTAAATTTGTGGCCACGCCGCCGCATATTTTAGTTTCAAAAACAGAAAAAGAACTTGTGGATTTAAAAAATATTTTGCCTCAATTAAACAGCTTGGCGCAAAAACCGGATCAAAAACCCAAAATTACTTATTACGAAGGCAAGGAAGGTTACTTTATTGCCTCGGAGGGATCATTACAGCAATCCAATACCACAATTAGGCACATCGGTTCCATAAGTGAAATCCACAATGTTATAAGCGAAGAATGGGATTTAAATTATTACATTCCCACGCGCTTAAAAAGGCATATAAACTTTAAAGCTTTATACTTCAAGTCTCAAATGCCCGAATCTTTTTTAAAAGCCAACCACGCTGAACTTCTGCGCGAAGTAAAATATTTGCCGGAAGATTTTTTATACAACACATCCAAACTGATTTTTGCCAATAAGGTTGTATATTACAGCTCAAAAAAAGAATTAATCACAGTTATTGTAGAAAGTCCCGATATCTCCGAAAGCGAACGCAAAAACTTTGATATTATTTGGAGCTCGGATCCCATACAAAGTCCTTGATTTTATTAAGATTTACGAGTATAATCAATAAGTTATTAACCGCTGAAGAGACGCTGAACTAAACACCAACGCTGATAAGACGCTAAGATGTCATTGTCAGCTCAGCGACCAATCAGCGTACTCATCAACGACCACTCAGCGGAATATGAATCTATCCAGCCTGTCCTCCCAACTGAATATGTCAATCCAGGACGTCCGTCTCAAAGCCAAGGAGAAAGGGTATTTTATTTCGCCCAAAGCCAACAAGGTAGACAATTACGTGGCCAGAAAATTGCTGGAAGCTTTTGGCACTCCGGTAAAAACCGTTGCGGCCGGAACCCAGGAAGTTAAAAAAGTTAAGTTGCCTTCGTTTATCAAAGTCCGCGATTTCGCCCTTTTACTAAAACTTCCTGTGACTAAAGTTATTACCGTTTTAATAAACAACGGCGTTATGGCTTCCATTAACGAAGAAGTGGATTTTGACACCGCCAGCATTGTGGCGCAGGAACTAGGATTCGAAGTGGAAACAGAAGCCGACCAAACCGTAGCTGAATACGGCCTGGGTTTTTTGCATGAAGTTTTAAAAGCGGAAAAGGAAGAAAACTTAAAATCCCGTCCGCCCATTGTTGCCATTATGGGTCACGTAGACCATGGTAAAACCACCCTTTTGGATACTATTCGGAAGACCAAAGTCGCCGAAGGCGAAAGCGGCGGCATTACCCAGCATATTGGGGCTTATAAGGTAAAGAAAAATGACAAATGGATAACTTTTCTGGACACTCCTGGCCATGAAGCTTTTTCGGAAATGCGTTCCCGCGGGGCCAATGTTACCGATATCATCGTACTTGTAGTTGCCGCGGACGATGGAGTAAGGCCCCAGACTTTGGAAGTCATCAACCGCGCCAAATTTACCAACACTCCGATGATTGTGGCTATAAACAAAGTGGACAAACCCGAGGCCAATATTATAAAAGTTAAACAAGAATTAGCCGGTCAGGGAGTTTTAACCGAAGAGTGGGGAGGAAAAGTTATTGCCTGCGAAATTTCCGCCAAACAAAACATTGGAATCGATAACTTACTGGAAATGATTTTATTGACCGCGGAAGTGGAGAACCTGCGCGCCAACCCTCACGGCAAAACCATCGGAACTATTATAGAAAGCCGCGTGAGCCAAGGAAAAGGCGCCACGGCCACGGTTATTGTCCAAAACGGCACGCTTAAAGTCGGCGATATTATTGCCGCGGGTGCGGCTTTTGGGCGCATCCGCAGTTTGGAAGATGAAACCGGACGAAAGCTTAAAGAAGCCACTCCTTCCACCGCCGCCCAAATATCGGGGCTTAGCGAAGTTCCCCAAGCCGGGGATATTTTACAGACCACCGAAACATTGGACCAGGCAAAAACCATTGCCGTTTTAGTCCAGCGCAAAAACCATAGCCATAAACTTTCCGGCAAACAGGCCATAGTAGGAGACTTGGAAAATAAGACTTTAAACTTAATTTTAAAAACCGATGTCGCGGGCTCATTGGAAGCCATTAAGCAATCCATTGCCAAACTTAAGAACGACGAAGTTAAAATTAGCATACTCCACGAAGGTGTTGGTGAAATCAATGAAAGCGATGTCTTGCTGGCCGGAAGCTCCAAAGCGGTTATTATTGGTTTCCGAACTAAAGTAAATTCCAAAGCCATAAATTTAGCCAAACAAAAAAAAGTTATTGTGGACAGCTACGATGTAATTTACGAACTTTTGGAAGATATTACCTCGGCGGTCATAAAAATGTTTACGCCTGAACTGGAAAAGTTTATTTTGGGCAAAGCCAAAGTGCTGGCAATTTTTATGACGGAAAAAGGGCAGATGATTATTGGCGGCCGGGTTGAGGAAGGCGAAGTTAAAAAAAACAGTCATATTACCGTTTGGCGGGAAGCGGTAGATCTTGGCCGCGCGGAAATAGCCGAGCTCCAGCAAAGCAAAGTTATGGCCAAATCCATAAACGCGGGCGAGGAGTTCGGAATGAAAATCAAAACCCCGGTTAAAATTTTAGTCGGCGACGTCTTGGAAAGCTTTGACGAAAAAATAAAACAAAAAACTCTTTAATCTCTACTAAATACTAAATTTGCTAAAAATACTAAACTAAAAATTTCCTCTTTAGTACTTTTAGATTCTTTAGTGTTTAGTAGAAATATTATATGAAAATTACCAAAATCGGACATTGTTGCATGATAATAGAAGAAGCCGGGTCAAAAATACTAACCGACCCGGGTATTTGGAGCAACTTGTCTTTGGCTGATTTAAATAATATTGATGCCGTGCTAATTACCCATGAGCACTCCGACCATTACGACCCAAAGGCAATAAAAAACATTCTTGATAAAAATCCGCGGGTTAAATTTATTTCCAACACCTCTGTAAGCAAACTATTAAAAGAACTTGGCATTGACTGCGAAGTCGTGGAGCACGGCCAGAGCACCAAACTAGGTGAAATAAAAATTGAAGCCTTTGGCAGCAAGCACGCGGAAATTTATAAAGACTTAGGCCAGGTACAAAATACCGGTTTTATGCTGGCCGACAAACTCTTTTACGCCGGCGATGCTTTTACCCCCATTGAGAGAACCGTCCCAACCCTGGCATTGCCGGTTTGCGGCCCATGGCTACATATAAAAGAGTCTATTAATTACGCTTTGGCAGTAAAACCGACTTATGCATTTCCCGTCCACGACGGAATGTTAAAATTTCCCGGCCCGTTCCACGCCATGCCCAAAAAAATCCTCGAAGAAAACAAAATAAACTTTATCACTCCCGAACTTTTAAAGCCGTTTGATATTTAAATCTTAGCGCTCTTGCCAAGAGAGCGTTTTTTGGTTAGAATAACAAGCTAACTTTAAATTGGACAAACCTTTACGGGAATCTTCAAAGGACAAGAAAATTTCCACCAAGCTCTACAAATATGAGACCAGAGGTTAAAAAAGACACCAACCGAATAGCCAAAGTTAACTCGCTTATCCAGCACGAGCTGGGGCCTATTTTGCATGAGTTTTTGGATTGGCAAAACGGACTGGTCACCATTACTAAAGTGGAAACGAGTAAAGATATGAAATGGGCAAAAGTTTGGATTTCCATATTTAACCCAAACGCTAAGCGACCGGAAGACGAACCGAGCAGCCCCTTACCCATAAGAAAAGACGGTAAAAGTTTAATTAAGGCCTATAAAAAAACCCATCCCGCCCCTACTTTGGACGATAAAATTTTAAAATTCCTGACTGACAATATTTATGACATCCAGGGCGAAGTCAACAAACACTTCCACACTAAAATTATTCCCCGCATTAGTTTCCACCTAGACACGAGCCCTCGGTATGCACAACATATAGACGAGGTGCTGAGGAAAATACATTCAGAGGAAAAACCTTAAATAGATATTGAGATATTATTAGATATTGGCTCCGCAGAGCAATATCCCAATATCAACCAATACCTTTAATATCTTTTAAAAAAATGAAACAAGCTTTTGAACAAGCAAAAAATTTAATTGACCGGTCTGCCAATATCTTACTGACAATGCACGAACGCATGGATGGCGATGATGGCGGCGCGCTTTTGGCAATGGGTCAGCAGCTGGAACAAATGGGTAAATCGGTTACTTACTCAATAAAAAAAGGCGTACCACCAAACTTAAGCTTCTTGCCTGGAGCAAACAAAATAGTTGATGATATTGACTATCAAAATTTTTCCGCCAAAGGCGGATCCGCCTCTGGCGGAGATTTCGACCTGCTGATAATCTTTGGCTGTTCAGAAATCGAGCGTACCGGCTCATTGAAAATTGAAAATTTAAAATTGAAAATTATCAATATTGACCATCATCCAGATAACACCGGTTTCGGCCATGTGAATGTTGTTGATCCAAAAAAATCTTCGGTAGCCGAACTGGTTTATGACTTTTTTTTATTTAACCACTGGCCTATTACCAAAGACATTGCTACCTGCCTTTTAACGGGAATTATTACCGACACTGGGGGGTTTATGCACAGTAACACCCAAAGCTCCACGCTCAAAGCCGCGGCCGAACTAACGCGCAAAGGCGCACAAACCCACAAAATTATAAAGCAAACTTATAAAAATAAATCGCCACTCACCCTAAAGGCCTGGGGCAAGGCCATGGAAAACTCCTATTACGATGAAAAAAATAAAATTATTTATTCCGTAATGACGGACAAAGATTTGGCGGAGTTTACAAGTTTGCCCCAAGCCGCATTTGAAGGGTTTGTAGAGACACTAAATACAATGCCCGAGGCTAAATTTGCCATGTTCCTGCGCCAGGACGGCGGGATTATAAAGGGAAGCCTGCGCAGTGACACATTTAAAAATATTGACGTATCTAAAATCGCCCACATATTTGGCGGGGGCGGACATAAACTGGCTTCAGGGTTTTCCGTATCCGGAAAACTTATGAAAGACGAACTTGGGAAGTGGAAAGTGGTATAGGTATTGAGCAAAATTAAATAAAATTTAAAAAAATTGACATAATTGCCAACTGGTAATTATGTCAATTTTGTTTAACTATGCTCAATTTTGTCAATTGACCCTTGCTCTCTTTAATGCCTCTGCCCACCAAGTTAGGCTGGCTAATAAACCATCTATCTTCTTATTTAAACTGTCATCAAGCAGCTTTCCGCTGTCATCAAAATATTTTGCTATTGGACCTATCATTACAGTCTCACGGATGGACATAGCGTTAAAGTTTTGAATAATTGGCCTTATGTGTTCAATCATTCTTGCTCCGGCGGTAGAACCATTGGAAACCCCAATCAGTCCAAACGGCTTTTTTTCAAATTCCAAATAACCCCAATCAAGGGCGTTTTTTAAGACCGCGGGATAGCCATGATTGTACTCCGGACTCACTATAATAAACGCGTCCGCAGCGCGCGCAATTTGGCTCCACCTCTCCGCATTTTCGTTTGGATACTTAGTTTTAAAGTAAACAACAGGTACGGTTGATCCGTTATAAAACGGCAAAGGCATTTCCTTAAAATCAACCAGCTGTGTTGTATGCCCCGCGGATTTAACCTTTTCCAAAATATATTTCGCCGGCGCCTCGCTCTTCCGGCCTTCACGGACGGAGCCTAAAATTATGGGGATGTTTAATGTCATAAAATAATAGTTTAATTACTCTGGTTAAAGTATAACAAAAAAGACCTCTTGGGTCTTTTTACTGCCCTATACCAGTCGCCTGGCTCCGGTACAGGGCACTCACCGCTCTGTCGCGCTAGTGGCTGCGCCACGTACCCGACCCCGCTCCGCGGGGGAGTGGTTCGTGGTGCCCAGGACAGGACTCGAACCTGCACGGGATTGCTCCCGCTACCACCTCAAGGTAGTGCGTATACCAATTCCGCCACCTGGGCTTAAAAACTAAATTAACTTATCAATTATAGCTAAAACCGCCTTTATTTTCAAGTGTTACTAAACAATGGGCACCGTTGTGCAGCACAACGGTGCCCATTGTTTTATTGCTTACCCACAGCCTCACTTATATTTTTAAATCCGTCTTGCTGCAAAAGTTTAACCAAACCACGATTAATATTTTTTACTATGCCGGGGCCTTCATAAATCAAGCCCGTGTAAACCTGAACCAGGCTAGCGCCGGCTTTAATTTTTTCATAAGCATCCTCGGCACTAAAAATTCCACCTACGCCGACAATGGGCAAGGTTGGGAGCCGGTGATGGATATGCCTTATGTAATCGGTAGATTTTTGCCTAATGGGCTTGCCGCTCATACCACCGGCCTCAACTGTTTTTATTTTTAACCCGTCGCGGCTCAATAGAGTATTGCTGATAATTAAACCGTCAACGTTTTGGTTTTTACAAACTTCCAAAACTTCATCAATCTCTTCCAAAGAAAGGTCAACAACTGTTTTAACCAAAATCGGTTTTTTTATTTGTTGTTTTGATTTGTGGTTATTTAAACCCGACAAAATATCCACCAAAAAACTTTTATTGTGTAATTGACGTAATCCAGGTGTGTTAGGGGAACTGACGTTTACGACAAAATAATCGCCGTATTCATACAGCTTAGAAAAAGAATATAAATAATCTTCTTGAGCTTTTGCCAGCTCTGTTATTTTAGATTTACCCAAATTAATGCCCAAAGGAATATTTAATTTTTGTGCCACAGATAAGCTGCCGACCATAAAATCCGCGCCTTCATTATTAAATCCCATTCTGTTTATTAATGCTTCGTCCTGTTCCAAACGAAAAATTCGCGGGCGAGGATTGCCCAGCTGGGCATGCCGGGTAATTGTCCCGACTTCCAAAAATCCAAAACCCAAATTGGCAAAAGCAGGACCAGCTTCGGCTTGCTTGTCGAACCCTCCGGCCAAACCAACCGGATTTTTAAAATCCAAACCAAAAACTTTTTGACCAAGCCGTTCGTCAGCAAAATTAAAAATCATCCGCTCTGTCCAGGAAAGGGGAGGGACACTACCAACCATATGTAAAAGCTTCATGATTGCCCTGTGCGTTGTTTCGGGATCCGATGAAGCCTTAAAAATTAATGGACGGATAAGTTTATACATAAAAAAGTAAATTCGAAATTCGGATATCGAAATTCAAAACAATATCTAAATCCAAAAATCTAATATCTAAACGGATATACAAAGTTTTAAATTTAAAATTTATATATTTGAATTTGTTTCGGATTTCGTGCTTCGGATTTAACTTCGATATTTATTTATTTCATCCCTCAGCTTTCTTACCTCTGCCGACGGGTCTTCCGAAAATATTATGCCGCGGGAGGAATTTATAATCATCCCACGTTTGTCCTCGCTCATACCCGCTTCCACCGTTGCTTTTACATCGCCGCCCTGCGCGCCGATACCCGGCACCAAAAATGCTGTCTTGCCCATAATATTACGCAGCTTTTTCATTTCTTCAGGATATGTTGCACCAACCACCAGCATACAATTATGGTTGTAATTCCATTCATCGCGGACTTTTTCGGCAACAATCTGCCACACGGGCTTACCATCCACTAATAAGTCCTGCAATTCTCCAGCGCCGGCATTGGAAGTTCGACAAAGGATAACCGAACCCTTGTCAGCCCGATCCAAAAATGGCTTTAAGGCTTCTTTCCCCAAATAGGGATGCAGGGTTATGGCGTCAAAACCGAACCAATCAAAAAATTCTTCCACATAGCCGTTATTGGTATTGCCAATATCCGCGCGCTTAGCATCGCAAATAGTAAAAATATCCGGATGATTTTCGCCCAGATATTCCGTGGTCATTTTAAGTTCTTTTATTCCCTGATCGCCGCGGACTTCGTAAAACGCGATGTTTGGTTTGTAGCACGCCGCAAACTCCGCGGTCTGGTCTATAATCCATTTATTAAACTCAAACTGCGGATTTTCCAATTTTTTAAAACGTTCCGGAATTTTTTCAAAGTCCGAATCCAGCCCCACGCAAACCAGAGAATTCACCTTTTCCACCCGCTGATTGTATTTGTCTATTATCATAATTATTTTACAACTTTCAAAATTTCTTTACCTCCGTGAGCTTTATGCCAAGCTTCCGGATTAGCACCCCAGGATAAAGCATTATCCTTTTCTTCCTTGGTCAAATAACTCTGCTCTGCCGCAACCTTGACCAACGAGGAAAAATTACTCAAAGCCAATAAATTAATATTGGCATCAGCAAAAGACGTCTTAGCTAATTCCATTTGATAATCAAAAATCGCTATCACCGCCACAATCTGTGCCTCGTATTCCCGCTGACAAGCTTTGGCCGATGTTAAAGAGCTCCTGCCGGTAGAAATTAAGTCTTCCACTATTAATACTCGCGCGCCATTAGGCATAAAACCTTCTACTTGCTTTGCTTTACCATAATCTTTAGGCTGCGCCCTAACATAAACCATGGCTTTATTTAACTCTTGAGCTAAAAAAGAAGCCCAAGGAATTCCGGCAGTTGCCGTTCCGGCCAACACATCAAATTCCAAATTATTTTGCTCTATTAAATCTTTAAATCCTTTTATAACCAAACCGCGTTCTTCTGGATAAGAAATCAATAAACGGTTATCACAATAAATGGGAGCCAAAAAACCCGTATTCCAAGTAAAAGGCGGGTTAACGCTTACCTTTACCGCCTTGGCATCAAGTAATATTTTTGCTATAGATTCTTCCTGGGTCATAAAATTTAAAATAACGTCGGTTGACTAACGCCAAAATCCGCTAGCTTTTCTTTTATGGAAACTTTGGCGTTGTCGTTAATAATTGAATCGGAAGAAAAAACGTAAGGCGTAAATTTTTTTATTTTGTCCACGCAATTATACAAAAACAAACCGTGAGTGGCCGCGCAACAAATTTTTTTTGCCCTGCCTTCGGTCAATTTTTCCAAAGCACAAATCATTGTAGCACCTGTACTTATCATATCGTCCAAAAGCAAAACATTTTTATCTTTAACATCAAAGTCGCCGTCCATTTGTCCTACGTCGCGGTAAGCGATTTTATCGCCCTCGTATTCTTTGCGGACTTTACTGTAAGATTTACCGCCGTGTTCCTTAACTAAATAATTCGCACCCATATCCGGCGTAATAACCTCGCAAGGCTCTCCCAAAAAAGCCGTGGCCTTGGCGTATTCAACCAAAGCTTTACCCATAGAGATATTTTCTATTTTTAATTCGCCAAATTCCGCCGGACCTTCCTTGTTTAAAAAATGGCAGTCAAAAGTTATCAACTTATCACACCCGGCACGAGCCAGCATGTTGCAAACCACAAAAGCGCTGGCCACTTCGCCGTTGAGCTTTTTTTTATCCTGGCGGGAGTACGGCAAATACGGCGCTACCACGGTAACATGCTTTGCGCCAATCTCCTTTAAAGAATCCAGAATTAAAAACAGGCCCATCAAAGAAGTATTTTGTCTTGGATAAAGCCTGTGAAAAATTACCACATCCTGCCCCCTGCATTCCAAAATTGGCGGAACCCTAACATGAATATCACCGTCCGGGAACTGGCCAATTTCAATATTAGGACTAAAGATATCGGAAAAATTGGGAGAAATAAGATGTATGGCCTTTGGCATATTTTATCCGCCTAAACTTTGCGGTAGAGTTTTAAAAACTCGATTAATTAATTTTATTTGGCAATCCACCCATTTCAATTAAAAGGGCAAAGTTTTGGTGGGTGAAGATTTCTTTTATATTTTCATAATAACAAAAAACGCCTGTTTGTGCTAATATATAATTTTACGAAGTACGAAGCCATACGAATGTACGAAACATAACCAACGGACTTCTTCGTAAGTTCGTAATTGTTCGCCCGCCTGCCAAAGCAAGTCCCATATTACAGATAGTGGATAATTGCAGTCAGTTCAATTTTTAAAATTAACTTTGGCGGGCAGGTACTTCGTAAACTCCTATGGGCAACTTTACCAGGACAATTGAAGACTTTGTTTGCGGCCACTGCGGCGCCAAGGTGGAAGGCAACGGCTACACCAACCATTGCCCGATTTGCCTTTGGAGCAAACACGTGGACATTAACCCCGGGGACCGCGCGGAAACCTGCGGCGGCATGATGAAGCCAGTGGCCGTGAAATTAGACCACGGAGAATATATCTTAACTCACCGTTGCGAAATTTGCGGGGCAACCAAACGCAATAAGACCGTAAAACCAGATAATTTTGACGCCATAATCTCTTTAGCCAACGCCCCTTGAAAAAATTCCCAGATTTTGGTATAGTATCTAAAGTCAGACTAAAAATTTAGGGCGGTTAGCTCAGTTGGTTAGNNCGTCGCATTTACACTGCGAAGGCCACAGGTTCGAATCCTGTATCGCCCACCAGTTGAGTTAAACAAAACAAAATGCCGGGCTAGCTCATCGGTAGAGCGCTGCCCTGAAGAGGCAGGCGTGCCCAGTTCGACTCTGGGGTCCGGCACCAGATTTTGAGTTTCTCGGAAAACTAAATATAATAATTTTAATGCGGGTATGGTTCAACGGTAGAACATTTCCTTGCCATGGAAAAGATAGGGGTTCAATTCCCCTTACCCGCTCCAGCAAAAATCCTCAATGTTTATTGGGGATTTTTGTTTGGGGGCTAAGGGGAATTGAACTCAAACATTTTTAAATAGCGGCGATAAGCCAAAAGGTATATACTAAGGCTAATTAAAAATTCTTTATGAAAAAATTATTATTTGCATTTCCGATAGTCACCTTATTAGCCGCTGGGTGTAATTCATCCCAACAGGCCACTAATCAAATTCCTGCCCAATCTTCAGTTTCTCAAAATACAAATCCGACACCTACTCATAGTCCAATACCTACGCCCACCCCAACTCCAACACCAGCAACTACACAAAATCAAGCTGTGCCAGCAAATTGGGCTACTTATACCAGTAGCGATTTAGGCTTATCTTTTAAATATCCAACTGACTTAAAAGTATATCAGCAGGACGCAAACGACATTCTTATTCAAGCAAATTATCAAAACTCCCAACATCCGCTAGCTACTATTGAAATGAGCATTAAAAAAACAAACAGTCCCCAACTCCTAACAGAAGTGGGAATTAGTGGTGTAAATCCGTCAGGCACAACTACAACAGTTATAGGCACACAAAGTAACTACCAGGCGTTGAAAGTTACCAACCAATATCATTCACGTTATTATTTCCTTGACGGCAAAGTTACTTTTATTGTTGACGACAACCTGGATGAGGATGTGTCATTACAAACGTTTACCCAACAATCAGATATTTACCAAACCTACACGGCCGAGTTTGATACCATAAGAAGTTCTATTATTTTTAATTAAGCTTTCACCAAAAATTTATTCAATATCTTTGCCGTATACCCATAGCCAGCTACAACCTGCACCCAATCCATAGTTCTATAATCGTCCCTTAGACCGCTC
Organism: Candidatus Doudnabacteria bacterium; assembly: GCA_003151625.1. Taxonomy (GTDB): domain Bacteria; phylum Patescibacteriota; class Doudnabacteria; order UBA920; family UBA920; genus PALSA-1336. The sequence continues at coordinate 181,809 of PLYC01000021.1, read as the reverse complement.
CACAAAAAGACTCAATATTTATTGGGTCTTTTTGTTTGACCCCTAAAGGGACTCTAACTGCAAGATAAAATTGCTAATAAAAAAATAAGAGGGTATAATAAATTTAATTAAAAAATTCTTTATGAAAAAATTATTATTTGTGTTTCCTATTGTTGCCCTTTTAGCCGCTGGGTGTAATTCGTCCCAACAAGTTTATAATCAACAACCAAACTCCACAACCACTCCTACGCCTCAACCTACACAGCAAGCTACTCAACAGCAAGCAACGCAAAATGACTGGGCTACCTATCAAAATCAGGGTTTGGATATTTCGTTTGACCTACCAAAAAATTTCCAAGTTTATCAGACAGACGCAAATAATTTAAGGATTGATAGCGACTATTACGACGCCAAACATATAGCAGTACTAATAAGTATGAGTATAAGGAAGTTAGCAACCGCAGAGACCTTACAGCAAGTAAAGGCAGAATCGCAACCGACAGCCGCTTCAACATACTTGCCGGACTATGCCAACAATGGTATGACACACCGAACTTATACCGTCCTGCATAAAGCCAATTATGATTTAGTCAGTGTTCACGACTGGCAGACTTATTATTATTTTGTTACCACTAAGGGTACATTCTTAACGGGGGATACTTTAGATACGGCAGGTGGAAAAGCATTTTCCCAATATCCAGGAGTTTACGATAAATACAGAAATATTTTTGATCAAATTGTCAGCTCCGTAAAATTTAACTAACCATTTACGAACTAAGTTTCAAAAATGACGCCATAAAAAATCTATTATTTTTTTAATCAAATTCTTACCAAAAACTTATCTAACAATCTAGCCGAGTAACCATAATTTCCCACAACCTCCACCCAATCCATAGTTCTATAATCGTCCCTAAGACCGCCCAAACAAAAACCACTCATTTTTATGGGTGGTTTTTGTATACGGGTAACGGTAAATAGAACCTCTGGCATATGGTATAATATGGATGAAGAAAAATCATCTTTAAAAGAAACAAAAAAAATGGAAAATTCAAATGAAGTTTTGCCTACGCCTCTACCTGAACAGCTGCCGCAACAAACAAAAAAATGGTATGAGGATAAAACATTAGTAATAATACTTGTTTTGGTAATTTTAGCCGCATTATCGCTTGCAGTATATTTTATTCTTAACCAACCGCAAAATCTAGGGCCAGTAGTAGTTTCTCATCATCCAACGACTGTTCCTCAGAACCAACCGACAGCAACCTCCTCAAGTCCATTTACGGTAACTTCTAGCCCAACCCAAATTAACACTTCAAATTGGCAAACGTATACCAATAGTATATATGGCATAAAGGTAAGCTATCCTTCATACATAGCTCTTCAAAACGAGGCCGCCGATGGGGCTGCCTTAAATCTCACCAATGTAGCCTCAACTACATATTGGCAAGGCATTACTATGTTGTTTTATAATAACCCGGATAGTCTAAGCTCTTCAGATTGGTGGAGTAAAAACCACACAACATCCCAACCTTGCGCTTCTGACCCGAAGCCGGGCCAAATTGCCGGGTTCGATTCAATAGAAACAGACACAGACTCTAAATGTATTGAATTCCCAAATGACCATTTCCCCCAAATTCGTTCCATATTTTTGTTTTTCAAAAATCGGATAGTTGAATTTGATGTAAGAACTGTTCCAGACGCAGACCAGATAATTGCTACAACCCAATTTACTAGTCCTACAAATTCCATTGTTTCCAATGGACTGCTATCTTACGATGGTAATAACCAGCTTTTTGCAGTAACGCAAAAACAATTTAAAGTGCTTGACGTTTTTACTCCTGATTACCTGGAAAATGATTCATCTGGTTGTTATGGTCCAAGTCATCCAATTAGTTATTACCAAACTGTATTGTCAAAATTTTCGTCCACCGACCAAGGAACACAGTTTGACTTTAATTTTGTAGGCAAAAGCCAGGATGGCGGGGTTTATGAAGTGACTATTATTCCCAACAAACCCGGCTACCAAAATATGGACCAATTTAATGCGGATTTTGGCTTGTGTGACGCTGGCGATGATTTATACCCTTCTTTGCTTAGTAGCAATTACTTACTTTTTGAGCCAGCCTGTGGGACTGGTGTTGATGACGGCTCGGGGTTACCTCATGGTTGTGACGAAGTCCAAAGTTTTGTGGGAGATTCCCTCAAACTGAGTCAGTAAAAATGCATCAACCTTATCCAGTTTTTAGTGTCGGTAATCAATAAACCAAATCTGCCATTGTACTAGCGGTTGATTGTTGCCGCTTCCAAAGATAAGCTCGGTATATAAAACCTTTCCCCAGTCATCCAAAAGTTTCTAACCCCAGCTATTATCCCGCTCCACAAAAAACATCACTGAAATAGTGATGTTTTTTGTTTGGCACGGCTAAGTTTCTCCATATCAGAAAAGAAAATAGAAAAGAAGATTAAAAAGATGTATACTTAAAGCAAATAATCCGTTAGAAATAAAAACTATGGAAAGTAGCAATCAAAACTTACAAACACCTACGCCTCCAGTCCCAATGCTACCAACTTCTAAAAAATGGTATCAGCATAAAGGCATTTTGGCAATAATTATTTTGGCAATTTTAGTAGTATTGGCCAGTTGGGCTTATTTTGCCAAACAAAATAATTTAGTAAAAAATTCCGTAACAAATAAAAATAGCGCCGTTAGTGATTTTGTTGATACTTCGTTGCCAAATGACCCATTGGTTGGAACAACGGTTGTGTTTAATGAACCTTTAGTCTATACCCAAGATTGCACCGGGTGTTATGGTTCCGTAAAGGAATTGCAACCACAAAAAGAAGTTGAAATTAACCGTTCCTTGCAATGCCCGTATGAGTTTAATGCGACAACCGGCGGCTACTTATACAAAGACGGTTACATTAACGCTAGTTATGTTCCCTCAAATATGCAGTTTACTGTGACCGAAGTTTTCTCGGAAGCGCCTGATGATGTCCGTGTTGCGGTGCTAAAAGATTCTAATAGTTTACTATCAACCGCTTTGGCAGAGGAAGTCCAGTCTAAGCAACTTTGTATAAATCCCGTTACTGGCTATCTTGATAAGTTACTTCGTTATAGCGAGACCGCAGGAAAAGTTCACATTGAACTTGCCCTATATAATGTTATAACCCAGCAGTCAGATAGCTCTGTGCAGGAAAAGTTTATAAAATCATTGCCGTCAAAGTATACTTTCGCAAATGTAAAAACCGTTGACAGCACTTTTGTCCCCGGCTTAGTCGGTGTTGATATGGACGTTGACTCAAACGCCCTTGCTTTCTTAATCGCCTCGGAGCAGGATTTAAAAGTTTGGGCAATTACTGGATTAGACCCGGCTTATCAAGCAATGTTAAACTCAACCGATATTGCTAAAATGAGCGGTGCTCCTATTGGAAAAATTAACCCGCCAATAGACGCAAGCCTAAATTTTACAGGAACTTTTAATATCACTTTTGCAACTCAGAAACCAGGAAGGAGTGTTATAGCTTCGTCTGTTACCGCACCTTTAACTGGTTTTGTAGTTATCACGCGAGCAAGAGACCAAAAAGTTATAGGCAACAGCTCATTGCTACAAAAAGGAGAAACAAAAACCAATCTAGTTATCCCAGTTAATGTTTATTTGGACAGGGATAGTTTTTACGCAACTTTTGTGGTGGACAATGGCGATGGAAAATTTGATTCGACTGCGGATAAAGTAGCCAAAGACGAAAATGGCTTTCCAGCCATTAGCATGGAAGTTAGCGTAGACACGATACGCACTGGCCAGCCTCATTACGGACCAGACATCACACGTGGCGTTTCCTCGCTGATTTTAGAAGACCAGCTACCGGGCACCGAAATTGTGGTGGAGAACGTGCCTATAAATTCTCCAGCCTTTATTGTTATACAAAAAGATAATAACGGAGCTTTAGGAGATGTATTAGGAGTCAGTCCGTTGCAGACGCATAGCTCCTCAAACCTCTCCATTCAACTTTCTCAATCTGTGGCAGGTCAAAAACTATTCGCGGTTATGTATCAAGACGCTGGCTCCGGAACCTTTGATGTAAAAACCGACCAGATAGTCAAGGGTGTTGGCAATGCTCCGATACAGGTAGAATTTAATGTGTTGTCACAAAGCGATTTGAAATAGCAGGATTTTCAATTATAGTGTGAACCTAAGTGGGGTAACGACTGCATTCGGGCTTCGCCCGTCGCCTGACGGCGGAATGAGCTAAACTGCAAAACTTGGAACGTAAAATGTCTCGCCAACTCTGGCAATTTCGTTCCTTGTTGCTACTACCAAGGAGCTCCACAAAAAGATCCGGCATTTGCTGGTTCTCTTTGTTTGTAGGCAGACGGTGTATAACTTGGCTGGCAAAATTAAACTAAATAGCATATAATAATTTCGATTAATTAACTTTTAACGCAGAAAATCTGGCGAAAAAGTTAAAAAGGAAAATTTATGAAAAAAATGTTAATTGTGCTCCCGATAGTCGCTCTGCTGGCCGCTGGTTGCGGCAAGTCGGCAACTAACTCGCCGGCTCCCCAAAACAGCAACAACCAGCAGCCCCAGGCCGCAAAGCAGCCGCCTGTGCAAGCTAGCCCTAAAGTCAGCGCCGGCCAATATAAAACAATTGACGTACCGGCACCTGCCGCCGCATATGTGTCAACTGCCGACGGCTTTACCGTAAATTTTCCCAGCGTTCCCAAAATTACCAAATCAACGGCCCCCTCACCGACTGCGGGTCCCCTCCCTGTAACCGAATATCGTAAACTATTTTCCAGCGGCTCAGAATATGCCTTTTATACCGTCTCTGTTTACCATTACCCATCGACCTTTACATTGACCAGTGACTACCTAAGCACCGGCTTGCAAACCTTTACTAAAATTCTAACCGATTTGTTTCCCGGCACAGAAGTTGCCAGCCAGCAAACGGCTCAATTTTTAGGCAATCCATCACTGAACGGCACACTTAGCGTACCCGTTAAATTAACTTCGACCAGCACCGCGGCCACCATTACCGGCGATTATTTTACGGCTACAATAAAGGGCCAGAATATTTACGTAATCAGCGCGTACGGAATGGACCAAAGTAACTACAACACTTTCTTAAACTCATTTAAATTCACACAATAGCTGTTTTCTAAACCGGGCCAGGAATGTCGGAAGACAAACAATAAGTAGGATTAAAAATTATGGTTACTCAACAACTGTTGGATTATTTAAAACAGCAAACCCTGTTGGGAAAGAGCAAAGAGGATATTGTTTCGACTTTACGTGCTGCCGGATGGCAGGTGCAGGATATAAACCAGGCCTTTGCAAATACAACCTCCGGCGTGCCATTGCCGGTATCTGCCGAGTTCCCCAATTCAAGACAAATCTTAAAAGAATCGTGGGCGATTTACAAAAACCTCTTTAAAACTTTAATCGCGATTTTATTAATTCCAACAGCCTCATACCTGTTATTTATTATTTTAGGAGTAATAATAACTTTCATAGCGCCAGGCACCCTAAAATACGGCACTGTTAGCATTATGCCTTGGACTATTGCTGGGATTATTTTAACTATAATTGCTATCGGATTACTTATTTACGTTTACATTTGGGCTACCGCCGCACAACTATTTGCAATTAAAGATCAAGCCGAAGGCATAAACTGGCAGGAGGCGTTTAAAAGATCCAAGGGTAAAATTTGGGTTTTCTTTGGAACCAGCCTGCTAAGCGGGCTTGCAATCTTGGGTGGATTTATATTGTTTATAATTCCAGGCATAATTTTTGGCCTCTGGTTTAGCCAATCACCTTATATTGTAATAGAAGAGGGCCTGTCTGGTTCTGCTGCCCTAAAAAGGAGTAAATATTATATTAAAGGTCGTGTAGGCCAGGTCTTTGGAAAATTTTTCTACATCGGCATAGTTACAATTGCGTTATATATAGGCCTGGGAATCGTTTTAGCTATTTTTGGCTCGCTAACCAACATAAAATATGACGATCTTTCATGGATAAGCAGTATTTTTTCACTTATTTGGACTCCTTTGATAACAGTTTATAGCTATCAAATTTACAAATATTGCAAGGCGACAAGATCGTAGGATTAAAGTTCACTCAAAAAATCCCTTTTAATTAAGAGGCTTTTTATTGCTTATTTTGCAGGTTAAATAATATTTTTTGTTTTATTTAAGCCATTTTATGGCTAAAAGGCCTTGAAGAAACCTTCCAAAAGGGGTATACTTAAGTTAATAAAGTGCTTTGTGGCACTTTTTTGTTTACCCTAAAAAAGCCTTATGGCTTTGGCGGGACGGCTGAAGTCCCTTAAATCCGGGACGGTCCAACAGTCGCACTTTAACATAATGTACTTTTTCTTCCGATGTTAAAAATCGGGGGGAACAGGGGAGAAAGGAGTTTGATTCAATAAATGAAAGCTCTCTCTACTCTCAAGTCTGCCATAGATCAAAGCTCCTTTGTCGGCATTATTGCTTTGGTCTTGCTCATTCCGGTGTTACAACCGCAGTTAGCATCAGCTGCCGCGCTTCAGACTTCTGGGCAATCTACAGCTCAAGTTTTTGAAATCAAAGTCACGGATTCAAGCTTGCTTGATTTCGCTCCAAAACAAAATAACAGCCAAGCTTCCATAACTTTAAGTGCCATTCAGGCAACAGATCCGCTAACGGTTAACCTGCAGGCCTTTTTGCAGGATAATGATTCGCCGCTTCAGGGATACACCAATGAATTGCTGTCTCACGATAACTGGAAAACGGTTGTAGCCATAAGCTTTGTGGAAAGCAATATGTGTGTCCATAATTACTACTACAATTGTAGCGGTATCGGCGGCCAGGAGTACTTAAGAAAGTACAATAACTTTGGCGAGTGGGTTAATGATATGAGTAACGTCTTAGTAACCAGATATAACGGATGGACGCTGGATAAAATGGATGGCGTATACGTCCAACCCTACAGCCCCAATTGGAAAATTGGTTCTAAAAAAATCTACGATCAGCTTACAGAACTTGAAAATTTTTCCAACTTGGAACGGGCAGAAATTGCCAGAGCCAACTCCGTAGCACAACAGTCAAACCAAGAATTGGCAACAATAGCGCAATAATATTACAAAACTCCTCCGAAAAAATCGGAGGAGTTTTAAATTAGTTACACCCAATACCAAAAATTTGACTCCGGTATAGGACAATTAACAATTTCATCAATATATGGTGCCCAGGGAGGGAGTCGAACCCTCAATCCCTTGCGGGCGACAGATCTTAAGTCTGTAGTGTATGCCAGTTCCACCACCTGGGCACAAAAGCACCAAATTTGCCCTTGCACTTCGTAGTCCCGCCTGCGGCGGGACGAAGAAGTGGAGGTGCAGATGGGAATCGAACCCATGCATTGCGGTTTTGCAGACCGTAGCGTTACCACTTCGCCACTGCACCAAAAAAATAATTGCCCCTTAATTTTAATTGAAAACTCCCCTAAAATCAAGAGCTGAGGGTTCATTTGACAAACAAAACTACAGGTGATAAATTATGTGTACTATTAAATTTTAGGAGTTGGGAAGACAAAAAACTTTCAATTTTCAAACCAAAATCCATACAAGTCAATTCAATGGCTTAGTTAAATGTAAACGAATTCAATTTTGAATGCGTTTCTTTTTTTGTTACACTTAATTAATAATTTTTTTAGAGTAACAGTCCGCCGTAGTCCCGCCGCAGGCGGGACTACGGCGGATGCCTAAAGCATTGACATATTAAGCAAAATCAGCTAATATTATCGGTTACTAACAATCACATACATGACCACAAAATCCGCTTCCAAAAAGAAAAACGGCTACAGAAAATTCTGGCGCCTTGGCGTAGAAGAATACAACACTCAAATGTTCGACATCTCGCCGGACGGCGAACTAATTGTACGGGAAGGAAATTTCCAGTACAACATTTTTGACATTGTAAAAAAATACGGAACGGCAACAGAAATAGTTTTTCCGACAATTATTGAAAATCGCGTGCGCGATCTTATTGAAACTTTTAACGCCTACATTAAGGTTTTAGGTTACCGCGGCAAGTTTTACTACCACTACGCCATGAAGGTCAACCAAAATAAGGAATTCGTGCTTCCGGCCGTGGCCGAAGGAGCCAATTTGGACGTGGCCAGCGCCAATGAACTTTTTTTGGTAAAACGGATGATAGAACAGGACAAATTTAATTCCAAAATCAGAGTTATTTGTAACGGCCCAAAAACCCCAAAGTATATTGAACTTATAGAAGAACTCAAAAGCAAAGGACTGATTGTGATTCCAATTATTGAAGATTCTGTTGAGCTGGAACATATGTCCAAATTTAAAGGCGAGGTGGGCGTGCGCGTGAACCTGGATGTTAAAGTAGACAGCCACTGGGACAAAAAATACAACCGCTACGGTTTTACCGAAAAAGAACTTTTGGATTTGGGAAAAATTCGCAACCTTTCGGTTTTGCACTATCATATTTCCAGCCAAATAGAAAAAATTGATGGCATGGTCAAGCCGCTTAAGCGGGCGCTGGAGCTGTTTGCCAAACTCAAAGAAAAAAATCCGGGGCTGGACACCTTAGACATTGGCGGGGGAGCAGGAGTACCATACGAAAAGAAAAAACATTTTTACTCGGCTAAAAGTCTTATTCACGCGCTGGTAAAAACAGCAAAAAATCACTGTGAAAAATTGGGAATAAGACATCCAAATTTAATTACTGAATGGGGCAGATACGTGGCGGCGCCGGCGCAAATTACCATATATAAAATTCTGGCCGAAAAAACTGTAGCCAACAAAGGCAACAACAAGTGGTATGTAATAGACGGCAGTTTTATGAACGATCTTATAGACACCTGGGCCATTCATCAAAAATGGCACGTTATTCCGGTAAACAATATGGGTGCCAAAAAGCTGGAGAAGGTCTGGTTGGCCGGCTCTTCCTGCGACTCCGATGACAAATATACTTCCGGCGGCGGATATATTCTGTTGCCGCGCCTGGTGGATTCCGACGAACAGTATATCGCATTTTTAGACACCGGCGCGTACCAGGACAGTCTGGCCTCCCACCACTGTTTGCTTTCGTCTCCAGCCAAATTAATTGCCCAAAATGGGGAAATTAAAATTGCCCGCCGCCGCGAAACATCGGAAGAAGTTGGTAAAATGTTCGGATGGTAAAGAGAATTGACAAAACTGACAAAATTTAAATAATTGACAAAAATAACTGCAGTGTTGCAGTTATTTTTATTTAATTTTGTCAATTATTTAAATTTTGTTCAATACCTCTCTGGGGGATAACCCATTTGGCAATTTCTGACTTAAACAGTATACTAGGGGTGGTTGCAAAAAGCTCCAAAATCTCCAAAAAAAGGGGAATACAGAGGGCTATCCGCTCTGGTCAAGGCGGAAATGAAAATTTAACGAAACCAAAAAACCTGTCCTTTTAACTAAATATCAGGATGGACAAAAAGGTGGTGAACTATATGAAAGCTCTACATATGATTGCCTGGATACTGGTAATTATTGGCGGCCTAAACTGGTTGCTGATTGGCTTATTTAATTTGAACGTTGTCACTTACCTTGGTGACACGCTTGCCAGAATTGTTTATGTGCTCGTAGGACTCTCGGCTCTTTACGAATTATTCACCCATAAAGCCAACTGTAAAATGTGTTCTTCGTCGCCCGCGGCGATGCCAACCAGACCGGCTGGAATGTAATACCGCTGAATGATCGCTGATATGAACGCTAATTAAGGTCACTGAATCTAAAACCGCTCCGCTAGGAGGGGTTTTAGATTCAGATACTATTTTTTTCGACCGGTTATTCCTTTTTTTCTTCCACTGCAGGTTTTACTTCTTCAATGACCGGTTTGTCCTCAACTTTTACCTCGGACTTCTTAGGCGCTTCGGTTAAAGCTTTGAGTGACAAACCTAACCGGTGTTCCGCCGGTTCAATAGAAATAATTTTAAATTCTTTTTCTTCACCAGGCTTTAATATCTCTTCCGGATTTTTAACGGCTTCATGGGAAAGCTCCATAATGTGGGCTAAACCCTGAATGTCTTTATCCAGTTCCACAAATACGCCAAAAGGCATTACTTTGGCGACTTTACCTTTTACGGTTTGGCCGATTTGATATTTTTTAACAGCTTGCAGCCAGGGGTCTTCCTGAAGTTGTTTTATTGACAAAGACACGCGGCCTTTATCTATGGAAATAACTTTGGCCGTTACCTTTTGGCCGACTTTGACAATATCTTTGGGGTTTTCGATTCTCTGCCAGGCGAGTTCGCTAATATGCACCAAGCCTTCCATTTCGCCAAACTTCACAAAAGCTCCGAAATCAACAACTCCGGTTATTGTCCCTTCTACAACAAGGCCAATTTTTAGCTGGCCGAGTTTATTTTCCATTTCTTTTTCAAAAACAGCTTTTTCACTGACAATTAGTTTTTCCTCGGCAGAGTCTGCAGTAATAATTTGCACGTCAAATGGCTGGCCAATATAGCTTTGCAGTACGCCCAAAATGCGATTTTTATCGCCATCTTCCACTCTTGGATAATGCTCCAGTGACAGCTGGGACACCGGCAAAAAACCCATTACATTATTTATCTCCACCATTAGCCCGCCCTTGTTGGCTTCTAAAATTTTGGCGCGGATAACTTCTTTGCTTTCCATTTTTTCTTTAAGGGTCTGCCAGACTCTTTCCTGGCCGGCCTGCCGAAGCGACAGCTCGGTAATACCGTCTTTATTTTCCGGCTCCACGACGGAGACAAAAATTTTATCGCCGGGCTTAAGGGCCGAAAGCGTGGCTTCGTCATCATAAAGCTCGCGGCCGCGGACTACTCCCACGCCGTAGCCTTCCAAATCCACATAGACCTCATTCTTTCCGACGGAGATAAGAGTGCCTTCAACCATATCTCCCTGTTTTAAAACTTTAATTTCAATTCCTGTGCCGAGCAAATCGCTCATGGTTTGAGCCTTTGCCGCTCCGACCGGAATTGTTTGAACTTTTTCTTCTGACATATTAATTTAATTCCTTACCATCTACAATCTTCAATAAAAAAACAACGATCTTAATCGTTGCACAAATTTAAGATAAGTATTGCATTTGGTTAATTGTTAAAAAGCGCTTATATAAAACTTATTTGGAGGTTAATGATTTATTTTGAACATAGCGCTTTGCGCCAAATAAGTATCATCATCTTAGCGCAACTTAACACTTTTGGCAAGCCTTGATATCGGCCTGATATCGACCAAAAAACCCTTTTCTTTTTACCTAAAATCCGCTATAATAAATTAGATTTCAGATTAAAGATTAAGGATTTTAGACAGTTTCCGCGTAAGATCCGCGTAGCTGGTCTACGTTTATATCCGCGTTTATGCAAATACAGTATTTTGGTTTATCATCGTTTAAAATCACCACTAAAGAAGCCACAATTATAACCGATCCGTTCCATAAAGATTCCGGCCTGACCCCGCCAAGGGGAGCGGCTGATGTGTTAATTTTGGCTCAAAAAAACAGCAAACTTTATTCGGCCGACTCCGGAATTTCCGGCGAGCCTTTTGATATTACCGACCCGGGAGAATATGACATTAAAGGCGTTACGGTTACCGGCATCCCGCTGAAGCAGGAAGACAAATACATTACCATATTTTTAATTGAGAGCGAAGACATTCGAATTTTGAATTTGACCCACATTAAAGAATTTAATTTAAAAGAAGACGAACTGGAAGAGCTGGGCGAGATTGATATTTTAATTTTACCCGTAGGTGGCAACACCGTACTTTCGGCTTCAGCGGCCTCCAAAGCGGTTAGCGAGATTGAACCAAAAATCGTCATCCCTTCGCACTATAAAATGTCAGATTTAATTTTAGATTTAGATCCTTTGGAAAAATTTATTAAAGAAATGGGCGGGAAAAAAGAAGAAATGGAAAAACTGACAATCAAAAAAAGAGATTTGCCGGAAGAGGGAACGAAGGTGGTAGTATTAGAGCCACTAAGATAATAACCAATAATTTATAATTAATAACTTATAACTCAGCCAAGCAACACCGGTTATCGGTTATAAATTAATAATTATTAGTTATCTCTATTTATGGGTCTATTACAAAAAATCCAAAACCAGCCCCAAACCGCAAAAATAAGAATCATGTGGGCCGTCTCCGTTATTGTGGTAATACTTTTAATCGCGGTCTGGATAATTAGCGCCAGACTCCACAAAAATTCGCCTAAAGATACTTCGCTGTTCCAAACCATCGGCCAGGGGATTCATAACGTAAAAAATAATTTTAGAAAATAATATGCCTCCCGAAAAATTAAGCCCGGAATTTTCTTTACAAAATCCGGACAAACCTCGTAAAGACAAATCAAAAACTAAATTTATTAGCCGTAAAGATCCTGATCACTATAAAAATTACAAAATAAATCCTAAAACCGGCAAACCTGATCCTAATATGCCTAAAACAGGAATAGAGGAAAATTAGATAATATAAAAAAACGACATAATTTGAGCCCGATAATTTTGCTCATTTTTGTCAATTATGTCAATTTTGTTCATTACTTTTTATGCCCAAAGATTCAAAAGCAGAATTAAGCACAAACATTGGCGAGATTAAAGACCGCGACATCCGCACGGAAATGCAGGAGTCGTATTTGGATTACGCTATGAGCGTAATTGTCAGCCGCGCCCTGCCGGATGTCCGCGACGGCCTTAAGCCAGTCCATCGCCGCATACTTTATGTTATGCACGAGCTGGGACTGCGCCACAACGTCAAATTCCGCAAATCCGCGGCTGTTGTCGGGGATGTTTTGGGTAAGTACCACCCGCACGGCGACATAGCCGTGTATGACTCCATGGTGCATATGGCGCAGCTGTTTGCCATGCGCTATCCGTTAATTGACGGCCAGGGAAACTTTGGCTCTATGGACGGCGACGGCGCCGCGGCCATGAGGTATACCGAAGCCAGAATGTCAGCTTTAGCTGAAGAACTTTTAATAGATTTGGATAAAGAAACCGTTGACTGGCGCGATAACTATGACGCCACCAGAAAAGAACCGGTTGTGCTGCCGGGCAAACTGCCCAACCTTTTGTTAAACGGCACGCTGGGTATTGCCGTTGGTATGGCCACGGATATTCCGCCTCACAACTTAAATGAAATTTGTGACGCCATCATTAAACTAATAGAAGACCCCGAGGCTACCACGGAAGACTTAATGGAATTTGTCCACGGCCCGGATTTCCCAACAGGCGGAATAATTTACGACGTTGCGGCCATCAAGAACGCTTATGCCACTGGCAAGGGCGGCATTGTAATGCGCGCCAAAACCGAAATTACGGAAAATAAAGCCGGCGCCTACCAAATTTTGGTCCACGAAATTCCTTACCGCGTGAACAAGGCCACTCTTTTGGAAAAAATCGCCGAACTGGTAAGGGACAAAAAAATCGAGGGCATCCGGGACGTGCGCGACGAGAGCGACAAAGACGGCGTGCGCATTGTCGTAGACATAAAAAAAGACGGCTTGCCCAACAAAATTTTAAACCAGCTTTTTTCCTACACCCAACTGCAGGAAACTTTCCATATGAACATGCTGGCCCTGGTGGACGGCATTGAGCCCCATGTTTTGAACTTAAAAACCGTTTTGGAAAAATATCTGGAGCACCGGCAGATTGTAATCCGCAAGCGCACGGAATTTGAACTTAAAAAAGCCAAGGAACGCGCCCATATTTTGGAAGGCCTAAAAAAAGCGCTGGACCATATAGACGAAGTCATTAACACCATTAGGAAGTCCTCCACCAAAGAAGAAGCCAAAATCAACTTAATAAAAAAGTTCAAGCTTACGGAAATTCAGACCGATGCGATTTTGGAAATGCGCCTGCAGACTTTGGCCGGGCTGGAACGCAAAAAAATTGACGACGAATTAAAGGAAAAAAAGAGTTTAATTGAAGAGTTGGAAGGTATTTTACAATCCAAGAAAAAAATCCTCGGGATTATTAAGAGCGAAGTGGAAGACATGAAGACGCGGTTTGGCGACGAACGCCGCACGGCCGTGGTAAAAAACGCCATAGGCTCTTTTTCCGCCGAAGATTTAATTCCGGAAAGCAATGTAATAATTACCATCACCAAATCCGGTTATGTTAAACGCCTGGCGCCTGACACCTACAAAACCCAAAGCCGCGGCGGCAAGGGGGTAATTGGCCAGACCTTAAAAGAAGAAGATGTGGTGGAAAAACTCATTTCTTCCAACACCCACGACGACATTTTATTCTTTACCAATAAGGGTCGGGTTTTCCAAACCAAGGTTTATGAACTGCCCGAAGGTTCGCGCGTCAGCAAGGGCCAGGCATTGGTTAATTTCCTGCAGCTACAAAACGGGGAGACTACCCAGGCAGTGTTAACCTTTTCCAAGAAAGACGAGGCCAAGTTTCTGGTAATGTCCACTAAAAACGGGCTGATTAAAAAAACCAGCCGCGAAGAATTCAGCAAAGTTAGACATTCCGGTATGATAGCTATCTCCCTAAAAGGAGCCGATGAATTAAAATGGGTGGAAACCTCAAGTGGCGAAGACCAAATTATGCTCTCCACGGAAAATGGCCAGGCTATTCGCTTTAGTGAAAAAGACGTGCGCCCAATGGGCCGCAATGCCAGCGGAGTTACCGGCATGCGCCTAAAAAAAGACGACAAAATTATTAGCATGGACATTATCAGAAAATCTGTCGATGTAAAAACATTAGAAGTACTGATTGTTACGGAAAATGGTTTGGGTAAAAAAACCGAAGCCGGCTATTACAAAATACAGAAACGGGGCGGCTCCGGAATTAAAACCCTAAAAGTCACACCCAAAACCGGCAAAATTGTGGCCATGTACATTTTAAACAACAGCGAAGAACACGACCTGGTCATAATTTCCAAATCCGGCCAAACCATCCGCACCCCCCTAAACAAAGTTTCCACCTTAGGCCGCGCCACCCAAGGCGTACGGGTAATGAGACTGGATGAAGGCGATAAGGTGGCCAGCGCGACGATAATATAACTCCTACAGGATATAAAAACTCCGGCTGACATCAGCCGGAGTTTCATGTTAAATCTTCCCCTTTGTCACGAAACCTTAATTTAAAGACTAATTGGGCAATACACAAACCAAGGGCAACAACATTAGCAATCGCTACCGGCTTAGCGTCAATTAAAAGCCCATAAGCTAGCCACAATACTGAGTTTAAAATGTATAAAATAATAAATAAAAAAGACAGGTCGTGAACGCGCCTGGTCTTATATGTTTTAATAACTTGTGGAACCAGCAATAACGACCCAACTACCGTAGCACAATAACCAATTAAGATTGTCATCATAAAAAAATAGTCTGGTGGGCGTGCTAGGATTTGAACCTAGGACCCTCAAGGTATAAGCTTGATGCTCTAACCAGCTGAGCTACACGCCCAAAAATTATTGATATATTGAATGGTCACCGATGTTAATAAATTCTGCACGACTGGCGTTTTCAAATCTAAAAAGCACTCTATAAAAATAATTTACTGAAAAGGCCCAACAACCCTCCCATTTACCGGTAAGCTTATGAGTCTTTAACCCCGGGGCAAAACAATTTTTACAAAACACCAATTCTTTTTCAGCCGCCCTTACCTGAACTTCCCATGGGAGTTTTTTTAAAGACCTCAAAAAATGGGAACCGTAGGCGATAGACTTAATCTGCATCGTGGCTTATTTACCTATTAATTTTGCCAAGCCTCCTGGAGGTAAGACTTTTAGCTTTCCTTGCTTTTTTTCCCTTTCAAAAGACTTTATGGCTTTCATTGTCTCTTTCTCCTCCCAGGCAATTCTTTTCGCATTATAACGCTCCAAATACTCTCGTAAGGAGGCGCGAACCAATTCCGACCGGGTCATTTGTTTGGTTTTAGCCAGCCTTTCGGATTCTTGTACCATGGCTGGAGGCAAAGATATGGTAACTAAAGAAGTACTTCTCATAATTAATTAAGTTAATACTAAGTATTAACATTTTATATATCCCATTTTATTTTGTCAAATCCTTATCAGAAGTTTTCTTATTTGGTATGATACGGTATATGCAGTTCCTACCCGTAAAAACCCGAAAGTTCCTGCCGCCGAAGGATAACCTTTTGGCAGAGCTCGATAAACGAATACCCAAGTTAAAGGAAGGAGATGTTTTGCTGATTGCTTCCAAGATTTTGGCAATACATCAGGGCAGGTGCGTAAAAATTGCATCCGGTGACATATCGGCCAAACATAAACAGAAACGCCAACTGGTTGAAGAGGAAGCGGACTACAGACTACCCGGGTACATGATAGGGAATTCTGAAATTATTTTGACGATTAAGGATTATACGCTCATCCCATCAGCGGGAATAGATGAGAGCAACGGCAACGGCTATTTTATACTTTGGCCGAAAAATGTGAACCTATTACTTAAACAAATTATTACAAGATACCAAAAAAAGTTTGGCATAAAAAAATTGGCTGCCGTGGCAGTAGACAGCCGCACTACCCCGCTTAGGTGGGGGACACAAGGGGTATCAATAGGATTTTATGGATTAAACCCGCTTTATGATTACCGCGGAAAAAAAGACATTTTTAAACGCAAGTTAAAATACACCCAACGTAATTTGGTAGACACGCTGGCGGACTTGGGGGCGCTGATTATGGGCGAGGGCGGGGAACAAACCCCGGCTGTAATTTTACGCGACGCGGATTTTGTTAAATTTACAAACAAAAATTTATATAAAACTTTGGTTATTCCTCCGGAAAAAGATATTTACGAGCCTATACTGAAGCCGTTTTTAAAACGCCGCTGAGATAAAACTGCCCCAAACGTAGTCGCTCAATTTATTGAGCCTCAAAGCCCGATGAATCGGGCAACTACATTTAGGAAGCTTCATCCTCCACCCTAAAATGGAACGGGTTAAAATTGGTGTGATAATCAAAGACATCCAGACCTTCGCTTTTCTTTAATTTATTTACCACAAAGTAAGTAATTGGCGTGGCCACGGTTTCGTAAATAACTTTTAATACATATTGAGTTAAGGCTATTTGTATAACTATGGAGGTCGGGATAACTCCATAAAAGGCAATACCGATAAACAGGAACGAATCCACAGCCTGGCCGACCACGGTAGAACCTATAGTACGACTCCATAACATTTTGCCTTTGGTTAAAAGTTTCATTTTCGCCAAAGTAAAATCGTTCACAAACCCACCGGCCCAATATGCTAATACGGAAGCCAAGGAAATCCTGGGCACAAAACCCAAAATATGTTCATAAGCATTCTGAAGATCATAGCCTTTCTGGAAATGCCAAGAAGCTGCTGGCGGCATATACTGAACCGCCATAAGAACCAAGGCTTGCAAAATCACCGCCCCGAAACCAATCCATAAAACTCTTCTGGCTCTAGCATAGCCATAAACTTCTGTCATAATATCACTAAAAATATAAGCGATGGGGAACAAAATTATTGCGCCCGCGGTCTGGATATGAGCAACAGAGATTAGTTTAATGGATGTGACTTCGGAGATTAGCAAAATTGCCACAAATAAACCCGTAAAAATATCGTAATACTTAGGCTCTCGGCCTTGAAATTTATCAAGCATTGATGTTCTTCTTTCTAAATATAAATAATTAGATATCGCATATTATAGCATACAATGGGCACCATTGGTCTTGGCAATACCTTAATCCAATGGTTCCCATTGTATCGAATTCTAGTAACCGTATGCCAAAATATATCGCCATTGCCGCCGTGACCCTGGACGGCAAAATCGCTCGCCACAAAAACCATATGAGTGATTGGACCAGCAAAGAAGACAAAGTTTTTATGCGCGCGCTTTTGGATAAGTGCGATGTTATTATTGTAGGCAACAACACCTACAAGACAGCCGTTGGGCCATTGTCAAAAAGGAATTGCATCGTCCTTAGCAAAACCGCGGAGCCTTCTCCCCTGACGAGGGGAGATGTCGCCCAAAGGGTGACAGAGAGGTTGCTCTATGCTAACCCGCAAAAAACCAACCTCAAAAAACTCATCCGCGCCCTCAACTATAAAAAAATCGCCATCCTCGGCGGCGCCCAAACCTACACCTACTGCCTGCAAAACAATTTGTTCGATGAAATTTATTTAACAATAGAGCCGATAATTTTTGGCCAGGGGGTTGATTTGTTTGCCCCCTCCCCTTCTGAGGGGAGGGTCGGGGAGAGGGTGCAGAAACATAAACTTAAACTCTTCTCCATAAAGAAACTCAACAAGCAAGGTAGCTTGCTTTTGCATTATAAAAAATAGGAAAGGGCTGCATGTCACTTACAGCCCTTTCTCAAAGCGCCTTTACTTGTGGCCTGTCAGTTTGTCATGACGATTCAGCACAAGATAAAACCGAATCTCATGCGGATGTCCGGTTACCTTGCTTGGTCGCTGTAACGGATCAAAACGAAGCGCGCCTGTCCCTGAAACATCAAACCCGATAAAACGCCCTAAACGCCGGCTAATACGCGGGCCTCCGGGTCCAGGCTTGTTAATACTTTCAATTTCCGCTCCCACCGCAAACTTCTTCCATACTTCTGTCTCACAAAAAGCTGACCAACCGAAAGTTCTCTGACTCAAAAACGGCGTGGCCTCGGCATACAAGGTGGTTTTCCTCTGTTTTCCAAACTTCTTAATAAACCTCGTGTCTTGAGCCCAAAACCCGCCGCTTGCACTTAACTGCTTCTGCACCATAACTTCCAGCGACCAGGACTTGCCGCGATAGCCAAATCCGGCAAAAATGTTAGTATTGTTTGGCGTCTGGCTTTTGATGTTGGTGATGGATTTTACCGCAAGATATCTCTGCGGACCGAAGTCCAACGCTACCTGCACAAGAGTGCGATTCTGCCAATCTTGGGCTAAGGCCACGCTACTTAGGAACAACCATAGCAACCCCTTCATCTAATCTCTCTCCTTTTAGTTCCAAAAACTGCTCGATTACGAAGACTTTCTGAGCCGGGGTTGCGGCGAAATACAACAGATTATTCAGCTCATCCGCCCACTCCGGGTGAGCTATCGGGCACAGAGAGAGATATAGAATCGCTTGAATGTAACGAGCCATAGTCTGTGACCAAAGATCCACCCCCGGCGGCCTTTGTTGGCCATTGTAGTGGGTTAAGGTCGCTTTGAGGTTAGCCGCAGTTAATACCGCCTCTGTAAACTCAGCGACCAAATAAGGGTATTGGTATGTCATCTAAACTCCTCTTTCGTCCCACAGCCTTGACTGGGGGATTAGAAAGCGTATAATATCTAAAGTGAGTGGCCAATAGCGCCACAGGGTAGTAGTTAGCACCACAACCATGAATACAACACTATATGAAAGCCTTGGACTTTCGCCAAACGAGGCTAAAATATATGAGTCTCTTGTGGAAACAGGGGAGTCGGGGATTAGCGATATTGCCGTAAATGCCAAAATCCATCGGCGCAATGCTTATGACGCCATTGCCCGTCTTATAGACAAAGGCTTGGCTTTTGAAATTTTTTCGTCCTCGGAAAACCTCTATAATGCTGTAGACCCTGACAAGCTGACGGAGTTACTTTCGGAAAAACAAATTAGCCTGGAAAAAATCCTTCCTGATTTAAAAAGAAAATTCACCCATCGCCTTGCCCCGGAAGAAGCTTATATTTACCGCGGGCTGGAGGGTCAAAAAAATATTTGGAGGGACGTTTTGCGGGTAGGCGGAGAAAATTTTATTGTGGGCGCCAAAGGCGGATGGTTTGAACCAAAACTCGAAACTAACAGACAAAATTTTTTAAAAGAATCTGTCAGGGGAAAAATTAAATTTTACCAACTGTTTGACCATGAAATAAAAATCCAAAATCCGGATTTCGCAAAAACCTGGCCGGGGCTTTTAAAATATCGTTTTTTACCGAAAGAATACTCTACAAATTCTATTTTCCATGTATTTGGTGATTATGTGGTTACCTACACCGGACTTGAATTATTCAAACTTTCCGATAATGTTGTATTTTTTATCTTGCACAGTAAAGACCTCGCCGAAAGCTACCGCAAGTGGTTTTGGTATATGTGGGAGAAGGCGGAAAAATAACACAGTATTGACAAAACTTTAAAATAAGTATATAAGGAAAGGACTTTTTATGAAAACCGTTAAGAAAAAAATCCCAAAATTCAAGAACGAGGACGCGGAAAGAAAATTTTGGACATCACATAGCCCTTTGGATTATCTGGATATTAGTAAAGCCATTATTAATCCGGAATTCCCGAATTTAAAATTTTCCAATAAAACCATTTCTCTCCGGTTGCCGGAATTCCTTCTTAACCGGATAAAGGCGGAAGCCAATAGGCATGACGTCCCGTATCAGTCGTACATAAAAGTGCTGTTGGCGGAAAAAATGAACCGCTAAGGAAAAAACCAAAAAAAGCCCCGAACCACTAAAGGATTCAGGGCTCGGCAGGCCGCAAGGCCTGCCTTTTAAATTGCGGGGATGAGGCTCCCGCAGACCAGCGCTTAACGCATACTGCGCGATTGTTCAATGACCTTCAATCCAGGGATCAGCTGTAACAACCTCGCTAAAAACCTTCTGGACATCGTTCCACGAAGGGCTATCGGGTTCGCAAAATCCGCCTTCCGCCATTCGCAGTTTGCGCCACGATTTGAGAACCAGGTCGAATTGGGCACAGGGAGTGCTTCTGGTCTGCTGATCACCATCAAAGCGTTCATACACTACTTCAATGATGAACGAGACAACCTCGCCACGGGCAATCTGCAAATGCCCGTGACGCAATTGGTACAACGCCCCTGCTTCCAAAAGTCCTTGAGCGTTCAAAAGCATGTTGATCGTTTTACTCCAACACGCCATAAGACGACTCGTGAAATCCGCCACCGCTCTATTAACAGTGGCTTCATCGATTCTGCCAAACCAGGAATCTACCATTACTGGTCCGCCGTCACACCACTTATTCATACAACCTCCTCGAAATTAGAGCTTTCGCTCTTTCAAAAATACTTTTGAAAAATATTTTTAAAAGAGAGGGCAAACGGTTAAGCTTGCCCAAGACCAGTGTTTCCGCCCCGGCCAAATAGCGGCTGTTAATCACGCCTCCTGCTTTCACTCTCCGGCCAGTACGTTCGCGGGTCGAATCCCAAACTACGCGCGACCTCACTCTTGCACTTAGCCAACTCCAAGACCTGTTGATCTTGGTCGGAGACGAAAGGAGTTCGATCCAGGCGAAGCACCACCCCGCACGGTATAACTATCGTGTTCGGGTCTGCGCCTTCTGAATTATGTTCAAAGACATTATTCAGATAGATACAGAGGTTGTCGCTTTGGTCGAATCTGGCCGTATCCAGATTTGGGGACTCAAAAATGTTTTCCCCTTCAAATCGGCCATGTAGTCCAAGCTCCACAATTTTCTGGCGCTGCTCGCGAACCGAAGCGCAAAGTTCAGAAACCCTCTTCTGATCTTGCAGCTCCGCTTCAAACTCAAGCTCATAGATGAAATTCTCTATGGCGAAAGCGCAGGCCATGAACAAGAGCATGGGGGTCAGTCGAGCCAGCTTCTCGCGGTATTCTTCTTGGCTCCAGCCCCAACTACGGATAATCTTCTCCATCTTATTGATGGCGTAATTAACATTGTTGTCCATATTTCCTCCAAAAACTTGTTGTTTGCGTATTCCTGCCCCGCCGGGTGTTTTTGTTTTAACCATAAAGATTAACATAATTTTATTATATTGTCAATAATAAACCACAAAAATAGACTGTAAAAAGGCTTGTTTTATATAATAAAATCAGTACTAATACATTTTGTGGAAGACTATTGACACAATTAGAAAAAGAGGCTATAATTACTGTATAGTTTTAATCTCCAACCACCTCCCTCCGCTGCGCGGAGTACTCCTCCTTGAAAAGGAGGAGGGTTAACACACTTATGATCAACATTGAATCGCCAATTTATAAAGGATTAATAAACTTAGGCTTTCCGCAAAAAGAGGCCGGGGTATATTTAGCTTTGTTGGAATTAGGAAAGCAAACAGTAACGGTAATTGCAAGAAATGCCAATATCAACAGAACAACTGTTTACGACATTTTAGATTCTTTAGTAGCTAAAGGGCTTGTTAACGTTTCCGGTAAAGAACCGCTACAAGAGTATGTGGCGGAATCGCCGGATAAAATTCTGAATATGCTTGAAACGCAAATAAAAAAAGACCAGACTAATTTACAACGAGCCCAGAATTTAGTGCCCCAATTAAAATCCCTGCATAATATTACAGACCGACCAAAGGTTATGTTTTACGAAGGTAAACAGGGCATGGAACAAGTTTACGAAGATACATTAACTTCCCACGAGACTATTCTGGCTTACGCAAATGTAAACGAGATGCATTCCGCTCTGCCGGATTATTTTCCCAAGTACTACCAGCGCCGGACAAAAAAAGGAATTCATATTAAAGCCATTATCCCTTCCAACAAAGCAGGCATTGAGCGGGTTAGTAAAGACAAAGACGAAGCGAGGGAATCAGCGCTGGTTCCGGAAGATAAAATTTATTTTTCGCCGGAAATAAATATCTACGACAATAAAGTAATGATTGCTTCCTGGAAAGAAAAGCTTGGAATCATTATCGAGAGCAAAGAAATATCCGAAGCCATGAAAACCATTTTTGGACTCTCGTGGGCAGAAGCAAAACGGCTTGAAAAGAATTTGAATCAAGAGTAAAATATCCTTATTATGAACGAAACACGGGTTAATTTACAGCATCTTTTGGAAGATATTAGGGATTCTTATACGTCGCCTTTGGAAGAAATCATCTTAACGGAACTGGTGGCCAATGCTTTGGACAGCAAAGCCACAAGAATAGATTTTGACGTGGATACGGAGCAAAAATTTATTCGCTGTACCGACAACGGCACGGGGATGAAACGTGGGGCAATAAAAAACTACCACAACATAGCCGCTTCCACCAAAACCCGCGGTAGCGGTATTGGCTTTGCCGGCGTTGGGGCAAAGTTGTCTTTGCTGATTGCCCAACAGGTTGTTACCGAAAGCAAGGGCGGCTACGGCAGTCACTGCGCCACAACCTGGCAGTTGACCGGGCCTTACCGCGCGCCGTGGAAATTTATTCCTTTTAGCGATAAAATTAACAACCTGCGGGGAACATCGGTCGCCATCCATTTTACCGACAACCAATCCCACTTGTTAAATATAAATTTTGTAAAGGACACTATTTTAAAACATTTCTACCCTCTGCTGAATAAAAGAATAATGCGGGATCTGTTAAGATATTTTTACAAAAAGCCCATTGAATTTTTTATTAACAGCCGGCCAATTTTAGTTCCGGAAAACGGTCAGGACGAACTGCTCCACTGGTTTAACATTAGGCAGGGCAAAAGTCGCGCGCCAATTGGCGTTGGATATTTAACCAAAACCCTAAACCAGCTTAACTGGCTGGAAAAAATGCTTGGCAAAAATGATCAGCTAACCTCGCTTCGTCCCGGCCTGTACATTTCCACTTTTGGCAAAGTAATAAAAGGCGGTTGGGAGTGGCTAGGAATTTTACCAAAAAACAGCGAGGCTTTGGCCGGTATAGTGGAGATTCCCGCTTTGGCGGAAATTTTAACCACCAATAAAAATGATTTTTTAAGTGACACGACATCGTTAAAAAAATATTATAAGTATCGAAAAGCCATTCAGGAAGCTGTGTTGCCAATACTGGAAAGTTTGGGGGAAAGCCGCGAGAAATCCGAGATCACAGCGGAAAAAATTATTAAACCACTCAACAAAACCATAGACCAGGCCTTAAATAATTTGGTAGGTGATTTTCCCGAATTGGAAAGTTTAATGGGCTCAAAGTTTAAACCGACCGGGGGGAAAGCGGATAAAAAACAAACGGAATCGGAATTACGCACCTCGGATGAAGTGGGGAGCAAACAAACACAAGATGATACTAATAAAAATCCTGATAATAACCAAACCAAAGAAACATCGCCTAAAGGCACAGAAAAATCCGGCTCAAAAAATCCCGTTAAAGCCAGACAAACCGGAATTCAGATTGTGTTGGGAGAAATTAACGACACGCCAAATTTAATACTGGGAAGAATTATTGACAACACCTTAACTATAAACACCAAACATCCCGCCTGGCAAAAAGCCAAAACATCCGGCTTCCAGGAATATCATATTTTGTTGACAGTGGCGGTAATTTTATCCGAATTTTTGGAAATGCAGAAAAGTCCGCAGGAATTCATTAACCGCTTTTTGGCCTCCTGGGCAGGTCAAGAAAAAAAGGTTGAGGGCAGGTTATTTTAAAACTGGTCTGGACAAGACCCAAAAAATCTGCTATACTTAGTATAGAAAAGTTAGTTCTTCAACAGAAGAAACCAAAATAAAAAACAATTTAAAGTTTTTTAGCTACTCCCGATTCGTCGGGGTATATATCGCCCTCATTTTCGGGGCGATGGGCCGCAAGGTTATTCTTCCGGCTTATAAAAGCTTCTTTTGACTTTTCGGAAAAACCCTCTATTGCCAAACAGCCCCGACGGGCTTGGCAATACATAGAGGGTTTTTCTTTTGTGTAGGACTTCCCGTTTTAACAATAAAAATATTAAATTAATTACAAATCCCACAAGGGGCTTGGTCAAGCGGGGAAGCCCTACCTTAGTTACTTATTTTATGCTAATCTATTAAATGCAATAATATCGATTAAAAAATAAAATTACTACCATGGATCAAGAGGACATACAAAGCCTATACGATGATAAATATAAAAAGACTCTCGGGCTCACTTATGAGGAATGGGCCGAGCAGGGACCGCAGAGCGAAGCCGAAGCTTACGCGAGACTGCAGGAAATTGACGAGGAGTTAAAAAGCACCTACGACGAATGGTATGAGTCCGAAGGCGACCATAAAAACGAACTGGAAGAATATCGCGAAAAATTAAAAGCGGAATACGATTTTATAGAAGCGGCTTTTGGGCTGGAAGCACCGGATAAAAACTGGTAAATTTTACGAAGTACGAATGGGTACAAACTTACGAACCCTTCGTACGTTCGTAAAAGTTCGTACTTCGTAAACTTATGTTATACATTGTCGCCACACCAATAGGAAACTTGGGAGACATTACCTTGCGAGCCATAGAAACTTTAAAGGCCTGCGATTTTGTGATTGCGGAAAATCCGGGGTACAGCAGGAGACTGCTGCAATATATCGACGGACTTTCTTTGGGTGTCGTTCCGGAAGCCCTGAATGCAGCTGAAGGGCTATCCGGAACCCAGTCCTCGGTTCTGGGTCCCGGCTCTCAGATGCATTCGGCCGGGATGACAGCTAAATTAGTTAACAAAGAAGTTTGTCAGTTTGCCGAATTCAACGAACAACAAATTGTAAAAGAATTAACCAGGCGGCTTTCCAAACAAGACGGCTGTTTAATTTCAGACGCCGGAACTCCGGGGATATCAGATCCCGGCTTTAGGTTGGTTCGCGAATGCGTAAAAGAAAACGTAACCGTTGTCCCAATCCCGGGAGCCAATGCAGCCATTGCCGCCCTTTCGGCCAGCGGGCTGCCAACTGATAAATTTATGTTTCTAGGTTTCTTGCAAAAAACCGCGGCAAAAACCGTCGGAGCCTTGCAAACCGCGGCAGATAGCCAGGCCACGGCCATTTTTTACGAATCCCCTGAACGAATTTTAAAAACCGTTGCCTACATCAGCAATGCCTTCCCATCATCCCAAATAGTAATTGCCCGCGAACTTACAAAAATGCACGAAGAATTCATCCGCGGCACGCCAATGCAGGTTATGGATTTACTAAAAGAAAAACCTTCCATAAAAGGAGAATTCACTGTACTAATATCGTTTAAAAATTAAATAAAACGACATAAAGTGTCGTCCCGAACGAAGTGAGGGGTCCCTCGGATGCACTCGGGATGACAGCTATAATTATAAAAATGTTTGTCAATTTTACTTAATTACCATGAGCGGGCACAGCAAATGGTCGCAAATAAAAAGGACTAAAGGGGTGCTGGACCAAAAAAGAGGTTTGGTGTTTTCCAAGTATTCCAAAAAAATTTCCATTGCCGTTAAGCAGGGCGGGGGAGGCAGTCCGGCTATGAATTTCCAGTTAAAAAGTGTTATAGACTCGGCCAAGGCGGCCGGGATGCCAAACGATAATATAGATAGGGCCATAAAGAACGGTCTGGGTGAAGGCGCGGCAGCTGTTAAGGAAGTCGTTTATGAAGGTTATGGGCCGTACGGAACGGCATTCTTGATAGAAGCGGCTACGGACAATTCCAACCGGACATTCAACAACGTCCGCAAAATCTTTTCCGAGCACGGCGGCACCATTGGCGCGCAGGGGAGCGTGGCCTGGCAGTTTGCCACCAAAGGGCAAATTTTGGTGGAGCGCGATTCTAAGCTTGAAGCGCTGGAGTTAACGGCAATAGACGCCGGTGCTGATGATGTCAGGGAATCGGCCGAGGGACTGGAAGTTTATACCAGCGTTGCCAATTTACATAAAATTAAACAAGCCCTGGAAAAAGTCGGCGCCAAGATTGCCCAAGCGGAAATTATCAAGGAGTCCAGCCAGGGCACAGACTTAACCGAAGACCAAAAACCAAAAGTGGACGCACTGTTCGCAGAACTTGAAAATAATGAAGATGTAATTGCAGTGCATACATCGGCAAACCTATAACTCTTAAGTGTCATTCCGAGCGAGTGTAGCCGAGCCGAGGAATCCTTTATCTTTAACAATCGTACGATGATTATGGTTAAGGGATCCCTCCGCTCCCGATGGTGCAATAAGGTCGGTCGGGATGACACACTTTTTTCTTTATGATAATACTTGGAATCGATCCGGGCACGGCAACTACCGGATTCGGCATAATACAATCAACCAAAAAATCCAGCGAATTTACGCTGGTGGATTTTGGGGTGGTGAGCACTAAAAAAACCAGCCCCGACGCCGAACGGTTAAAAATTTTGGCTGATGACATAGAAGAACTTATAAAAAAATTTAAACCTGATGCAGTTGGCATAGAAAAATTGTTTTTTACCACCAACCAAAAAACCGTAATGACGGTCTCCCAAGCCAGGGGGGTAATACTGCTCATTTGCCAAAATCATAAAATACCAATTTTTGAATTTACGCCCCTGCAGGTTAAAAGTTTTATTTGCGGCTACGGCAAAGCGGAAAAAAAACAAGTTCAGTATGTGGTGCAAAAAACCTTTAATCTCAAATCTTCTCCAAAACCTGATGATGCCGCAGATGCCTTGGCTATAGCTTTATGCGCCGGACACCATTTTACAAAAAACTTACGTATTAATGGGTAATGGATTGTGTATAATCCGGTTGCATTGGTATAAACCCACTGATATAATTGCGGCAAGCTTAAGTTTTAAGCATTAAATTCACCCCCACACCAATTCCCTTAATCACTTTTGGGAATGGTGAGCATTAATTAAGAAAATTATATTGATTAAACTCAATATTTAACTTAATTGATGTGGGGGTAAACAATTATGTTTTTTGACGATGAAGACGATGCTGCCGTAGACGGCGGCGTTGTCGCAACCCCAATGGATGACGACAAAGATGAAGATGGCGAAGCCGTATAAGTGCCATGTAAACCTTTATGGTCCGCTGATAGGTCGCGAATATGTACGCTGATCTGTCGCTGAATCTAAAGCCCCTCCGCGTGGAGGGGTTTTGGTTTATTTCTTTAATTTAATTTTTGCAAATTTTCTTTTACCCACTTGAAGTAACACATCTTTGTCTATTATCTGATTATCATTAATAACCCGCCCATCTATTTTAACCCCACCTTGTGAGATTAATCTTCTTGCTTCGGATATGCTTGCAGCCAACTCCGCTATTGTAATAACATTGGCCGAGGCCATGGGAAGCGCGACTGAATATTCTTTAATATCATCCGGCAATTGTTTTTTTCTAAATTGATTGATAAACGCCTCCTGCGCCGCGGCGGCTTTTTTCTCGCCGTAGAACTTTTTGACAATTTCAAAAGCTATTTTGCCTTTAGCTTCCCTGGGTCCCAAAGCCATCAGGCCGGTTTTTTCGGAAAGGGGAATCCTGGTGCAATTTATAAACAGCGGGTCTATCATCTCGTCCGGCTGAGCCATAACCGCGCCATACATTTCGTTCGGCGGGGAAGACAAAAACACCCCGGTGCCCTGGCTTTTGGACATAAGCGCCCCGGTCTTAGGGTTGGCCATTAAGTTGACTATAAGCACAAACTTGTCTTTATTTTTTAACCGCTTTAAAAGCGTACGGCCGGCAAGCGCGTTAAAAGTCTGGTCGGTGCCGCACATTTCCACGTCTGTATTAAGCGCCACGCTGTCGTACCCCTGCATTAGCGGATAAATAAATTCGTGAAGATAAATCGGCACATTGGAGTTCCAACGCTTTTCAAACATATCCCGCTCTATCATTTGCTGAACCGTAAAATTGGCGGCCAGTTTAATAACGTCTTTTAAATTTAATTTGGAAAGCCATTTGCTGTTATAGGCAATCTTGGGAGGATTTTGCTTGTTTTTAAAATCCATTATCGGCTGAATTAACGAAAGCCATCCCTTAACATTATTTTTGATATCGGCCTCGGAAAGCAATGGCCTGGCGGTATTTTTACCGCTCGGATCTCCGATTTGAGCCGTAAAATCCCCAAATAAAATTGTTATCTCATGGCCAAGCTGACGCAGTTCCTCAAGCAGCATATAATTTTTTGCGTGGCTCAAATGCAAGGAATTTGAGGTGGGGTCGGCGCCAAAATAAATTTTCAAGCGCTCACCGGACTGCAGTTTTTTTACAAACTCTTCTTTGGTAGGCAAAACATCCACAACCACACCCCTATCCAATATCTCGTCAATCCTTTTTTTATCTATGATAATCTTCATTTTTTTACAGGCTTAATTTATACCTAATTATACCATTTTTCCTAAATCTTAAAAACAGCTATAATTAACGCATGCGCGTTTATTCCTATCAAACCCCAAAAGCCAATACTTCCGGCAAAAGCCCAAAAGTCAGCGGGGCAAAAAAGAAACGGTTTTTTAAGCCCGGCTGGAAGAAATTTTTTACCTGGGCATTTCGCCTGGCGGCTTTGGGGGTTGTATTAATTGCTGTCCTCTTTTTATATTATTCCAAAGACCTGCCTGACCCGAACAAACTGCTAGACCGCAATGTCCCGCAGTCCACAAAAATTTACGCGCGCGATGGCAGTTTGCTTTATGAAATTCACGGCGAGTATAAACGTACGCTGGTTAATTTAGACCAAATCCCATCCTACGCCAGAGAATCAACCATTGCCGTAGAAGACAAGGGGTTTTACAAAGAGGGCGGCGTGTCCTTAACCGGTATTGCGCGCGCCGGTCTCGCCGATATTTTAACCCTGCGAAAAAGCCAGGGTGCCAGCACTATTACCCAACAGTTTGTCAAAAATGCCATACTAACCGACAACAAATCCTGGGATCGCAAAATTCGCGAAGCAATTTTAGCCATCGCCATAGACGCCCATTTTTCCAAAGATCAAATCCTTCAGCTGTATTTAAACGAAATCCCTTACGGTAGAAACGCTTACGGAATTGAGGCGGCCGCGGAAACCTATTTTGGCAAATCCGCCAAAGATTTAAATTTAGCCGAGAGCGCGTACTTGGCCGCCATGATTCAAGCTCCGACTTACTATAATCCTTCGGGTCCCCACCGAGCCGATTTAGACGCCCGTAAAAATACTGTTTTGGCGTTAATGCAGCAACAGGGCTATATAAATTCCGACCAGGAAAAACAAGCGCAAGCCGAGGTAGTGGCTTTTTCAGAAATTACCAACGGAATCAAGGCACCGCATTTTGTACTTTGGGTGGAAGACTATTTAAATAACAAATATGGCGAAAGCACTTTGGAGCAGGGGGGCTTGCAAGTCTACACCACGCTCGATCCAAGACTGCAATCCATTGCCGAAACCGTTGTAAAAAATGACGTCGATAAAGAAAGTGTAAAATATAACGCGCATAATGCCGCTTTGGTAGCCATCGACCCAAAAACCGGACAGGTTTTGGCCATGGTTGGAAGCAAAGATTATTTTGGGACATCGGAGCCGGCCGGTTGCACACCGGGCAAAAATTGCTGGTTTGAGCCAAATGTAAATGTGGCGCTGTCACAAAGACAGCCCGGTTCTTCCATTAAACCATACGTCTACGGCACAGCGTTTAAAAAACAGTTCGGCTACGCGCCGGCCAGCTTGTTAATAGATGTGGTGACGGATTTCGGCACCTACAACGGCAAAGATTACATTCCGCACAACTACAACGACCAAAGTTACGGACCGGTGTCCATGAGAAAAGCCATGGCCGGAAGTTTAAACGTACCGGCGGTAAAAACTTTGGCCTTGGTGGGAGTGAGTAACGCGGTACAAACCGCGCACGACTTAGGCATCACCAGTCCTTTGGCCGATTGCGGATTGTCACTGGTTTTGGGCGGCTGTGAAGTTAGGCTTCTCGACCACGTGGCGGCCTATTCGGTTATTGCAAACGAGGGTGTAAAAAATCAGGAGACGCCAATTTTAAAAATTTTGGATAAGGACGGAAAAATCTTGGAAGCATTTCAGAGCAACCCGCAACAAGTACTTGATCCCGAAGCGGCCTACGAGCTAATAAGCATAATGACCGACAACGACGCCAGAAGTTTTATTTTTGGCGCCAACTCACCGCTAATTTTGCCCGGCAGAACAGTGGCCGCAAAAACCGGCACCACGCAAAACTGGCATGACGGTTGGACTTTGGGCTTTACGCCATCTTTAGCCGCCGGAGTCTGGGCGGGAAACAACGACGGCACCCTGCTGAAAAAAGGCGCGGATGGCGTTGTGGTGGCCGCCCCTATTTGGCACGATTTTATGCTGCAGGCTTTGGCTTCCAGCTCACCGGAAACTTTTACCGTGCCTGCCGGCATTCAAAAAGTTGTCGTAGATTCCGTTTCCGGTAAACTTCCCACCGATGCCACGCCAAACACAATTACCGAAACTTTTGCCGATTACTCCGTTCCTACAACTTATGACAACGTCCATGTTAAAGTCCCCTATGATACAACTTCCGGACAGCCGGCAACCAGTCTGACCGCACCAAGCAACATCGCCTACAAAATTTACAACGTCCTGCACAGTGAAATGCCAAACAACCCCAACTGGGAAAACCCCGTAGTGCAGTGGGCTTTGGCCAATGGTTATAGCTATCCGCCCGACCAGGCCACAACCACGCCAATTACAAATAACGGCCAGGGGCCAACGGTAACCATCCTTAGCCCGGCCGATGGCGATACCATAACCCAAATGCCGTTTACCGTAACAGCTAACGCCTCTTCAAATAACCCGATTGCGCGGGTAGACCTTTCCATAGACGGTGAGTTTTATCAGAGCCTTAGCCTACAGCCATACGTTTTTACCATCAATAAAACCTTAAGCGATGGCCCTTACACCGTTGCCGTGCACGCGGTGGATATTGCCGGCAGCACTTCGGATACCAGCGTCAACATAAACTTAAGCGTGGCCGCGCCGCTGACCTTAATTCAGCCGCAAGACCAAAGCATCCTGCAGTTTCCCGTCAGTTTAACAGCCGCCAGTAACAATCTTTTTCAAAACGTCAGTTTTTATTACCAAAACGAAAAGGGGCAAACCAAACTTATTGGCGCGGCCACAAACACCGACCATACCGACCAATACCATTACACACTAAACTGGCAAACCCCTCTTCCGAGCGGCAGTTATAAAATTTATGCCCAAAGTTCCGAAGGTTTTGTCAGCAGAAAAATAACTGTCACAATACCATAAAAGATATCGGGATATTAGATATTAAGATATTTCCAGCAATATCCAATATCCAATATCCAATATCCAATATCCAATATCCAATATCCTCCTATGGAATATCTTCTGCTATTAACTTTTATCCTCGCCCCTGCCTATGTAATTAGGTTCAGTCTTTTCCATCTTCCAACAAACTTGCTAATGTTGTGGGTATTTTTGGTATGGATAATTTTTGGGTTTTGGCTGTTGAAAAATAAAAAAATCCGGGATTTTATTAATTTCAAATTATCTGTCGATAAAAAAATTCTAATACCCACAACTTTATTTTTTCTCTCGGGAATAATTTCTTTGTTTATTGGCGGTGTTGACCGCGCCAAACTCGGACAGTTTATAGTTTTATTTTTACAACCGATATCCCTCTTTTTCATCGCCGGCTACATATTTTCCGCCGGAGGCAGATCCGCCTCCGGCGGAAAGCAAAACCCCAAGGCTAAGGACTATCTACTAACTACTATCTACTTGCTTGTTGCCATTGCAGGCCTCTACGCTACTGTCCAATACTTTACCCTGCTCGGTCTGCCTTCCGCGTGGTGGGGTAACTCCGTAGAACCAAAACGCGCATTAGCTTTTTTTGTGCACCCCAATTTCTACGCATTATGGTCAGCGCCACTCTTGGCATTGCTGACCCCAGATTTAGGATTAAAGATTAAAGATTTAAGAAAAAACTACCCTCATATTATCGCTTGGATTTTAGGATCAGCCGGATTACTTCTGTCACTATCCCGAGCCGGTTGGCTGGGACTTGCGTCCGCAGTTCTTGTTTACCTAATTTTTGCCGCGGACAATAAAATCCGCAAAATCATTTTCTCCGGCATTATTATTATTGTTATCGTTATCGTTTCCGTTCCCAACCTCCGCTGGCGCTTTATTTTGCCATTCTACGGCGAAAAATCCGCCTCCTCCCGGGTTGAATTGTGGCAAGACGGCCTGAGAGCCGTTAAAGAATCTCCCGTCCTAGGCCTAGGCCTTACCGGCTTTGCCAACAGCTATGGCCAGCTCAACACCGATCCCACCTTAGACACCCACAACTTCCCGCACAACATCTTCCTAAACTTTTGGGTGGAAACCGGCCTGCTTGGCCTCATAAGTTTTATTTGGCTCATCAGCATTTACATCTACCGCGGACTACATCGTGCAGTCTCTCCTCCTTCCCAAGGAGAAGTCCCCGCCGCAGGCGGGGGAGGTGGTTGGAGTGATGACAAAACAATCAAACTCTCCATATCCCTCTTCCTCATCGCCCTCCTCACCCAGGGTTTAATCGATAATCCATATTTTAAAAATGATTTGGCATTGGTGTTCTGGGTGATCTTGGCTTTAGCCTAACTGTTCGAATCCTATAGCCCCAGCCAACGTTTTTCACCAATGTTTATTGGTGTTTTTTTGTCAGGCCAAAATTACTTTGGAACTGTGGTATAATAAAAATAAATAATTGTAACTCTATGAATGATACAAAACTATCAAATATATTATTGCCGATAGCATTAGTGGCTTTAATTTTCTTTTCTATAGGTTTTGTTTTTCAAATTCCTTATTTTAATAGCGCAATTTTGGCTCTGTTCGCCTTCTTGTTTCTATTTGTTGGGGCAATCGTAAAGCTTTTCGAAAGGTTAAAACCACAGCCTAACATAGGTTTAACTAATACCAAGTCGGACAAAATAGGTAACATTTCTCTTTTTATAGGTTTCGTGCTAGTACTCGTCTTTTTATTTATTTTATACATGGTGCTTGCTCATGTTCACTAACTTCCAATAAAGTTCGAACATCTTCCCACAAGGCCAGCTAAAAAATACTTCCACAAACAGTGGAAGTATTTTTAATTTATCTTTTTATTCTTATAACCACTCTCCTATATGGGTCGTTGTCGATGCTGGAGCTTTCTATTTCGGGGTTGTGTTCTTGGAGGTAGGCGTGGACGAGGCGGCGTTCATAGTTGGGCATGGGTTCTAGGGCTTGGGCGCGGCCGGTTTTTTTGGCCTGCTCGGCCGCGGCTTTGGCAATTTCTTTTAAGAACCACTCGCGCTTGCGTTTATAATCGTCAACATCCAAAGTAAACCAAAACGGCTCGGCTCGGCTCGCATCCGCCTCGGCTCGCCCGCCTAGACTCGATCTAGTCGAGGCTGGCGCCGAGCGAGACGGGTCAGGCGAGGCGGGCTCCTTGGATTGAAGTTTTTTTGCGGTTAGCGCTTGAACCAAAATTTGAATAGCGTGCAGTGTCGCCCCCTGCCGGCCAATCAACAAAAAGGAATCGGGCGAGCTGATATTGAACACCAAACCTTTGGTAATGCTTTCTTCAAATTCCACACTGCCAGGAATACCGGACTTTGCCAAAAGTTCGGAAATAATATTTTTTACTTGTTCTATCTTATTATAATCTGTCATTTTTAAAGCACCTTTCTTAAATCTGGTAAACTATTTTCCGCCAGAGGCGGATCCGCCTCCGGCGGACAATTTTAGAGTAATCGGTCATATGTTAGAGAATAGGGAATAAGATAAAACACTAATTTACTACTGTAACCTTGGGTTGATCTCTCTTAATGTAATATTGTTGGGCGACGGCAAAAAGGGTCGTAACTATCCAGTAAAGAGGGAGTCCGGCAGGCAGTCTTATGGCAATTATAACGCTAATAACCGGTAAAACATAGGTCGTCTGCAACTGCATTGCTTTGGTCGTGGCGTCCTGGCCAGCGACTTTTGGCATCATTAATTTA
Organism: Candidatus Doudnabacteria bacterium; assembly: GCA_003151625.1. Classification (GTDB taxonomy): domain Bacteria; phylum Patescibacteriota; class Doudnabacteria; order UBA920; family UBA920; genus PALSA-1336. The sequence continues at coordinate 147,267 of PLYC01000021.1, read as the reverse complement.
GATTGCCAGAATTGCGCCAACCCGGCAATAACGCCAAACAAAATGCTTGGTTTGGATAAATCTATTAAGCCTAAAAACTTGGCGGAAATAAAAGCTGGTGCTTTGATAAAACTGTAGAGTCCTACAATATCATGGCCGCCCAAAGCTATTCTAAAAACCTGATACAAACCAATTAAAATCGGCAGCTGCAAAAGCAAGGGCAGGCAGGAGGATAACGGATTAATTTTGTGTTCTTTGTAAAGCTCCATCATGGCCTTAGCCTGGGCTTCCTTGTTGTCTTTGTGCTTCTCGCGCATCTCGTTGAGCTTGGGTTGCAAATCGTTCATAGCCTTTTGGCTCTTGAGGGATTTGTGAAAGCTTGGGGCGAGAATTAAACGGATGACAATTGTCACTAAAATAATTACCACGCCGATATCGTGCCCGGGAATAATATTATAAAAAAACACCAGCAGGTTAAGCAGGGGACGGTAGATAATGTCGTTGTAGATGGTTAAAAGCATAGTGTATTAAATAAAATTAATTAAAATTTAGGGACCGGGTCTAGCTTGGGTTCGGCCCACGGGTGACATCGGGATAATCTTTTTGCACCCAACCACGACCCTTTAATAAACCCAAACTTTGTTATGGCTTGTTTAGAATATTCACTGCAGGAAGGATAAAAGCGGCAATACCCGTGCGGGAATTTCGCTTTTAACCAGCTATGGTCGGGGGAAAGGGTGGCTTGATAAATACCTATTATGGATATTAATAGATATTTAGGAATATTGAGGATATTATTAGCAACCTTATTCATAGTCATCTTATTCTACCACAAGCCCCTGAAAAAGCGGGCACTATTTCCTTTTCCGGAAGACTTGTGATTTTAGGTTTTGCGGATATTACATAACCGCCGCTTTTAAAACTAGGCAGGTTCTTGCGAATATATTCCCTAACCAATCTTTTTAAACGGTTTCTGGCCACCGCTCGTTTGTAAACCTTGGTGGAAACCACCACGGTAAAACGCTTTTCGCCGGTGCGGGGTAAAAACCTGATACTAAAAAAGGGATTATAAAAAGTCCGCCCTCGGGCAAAGGCCGTCGCGATGTCCTTACTTTTGGCCAGGCGATTTTCTCTTTTAAGCATAACGTAAGTAAATTCGCCCCATCACTCGACGGGGCGATACATCAAACAGCTTCTAATTTTATACTTGAGTCAGTTTTTTTCTGCCCTTTTGCCTGCGTCGCGCCAAAACATTGCGTCCGGTCTTGCTCTCCATTCGCTTTAAAAATCCATGGCGTCTTTTTCTGCGCTTAACTTTTGGCTGATACGTTCTTTTCATAAAATCGCGGATATCTCGCGGATACTTTAGCGGACTACTCGCTGATTCTAAAATCATCTGCGAGTCACCCGCATTTAATCTGCGGCTAATAATACTTGGGTAATTATAATGAAAATTTGCTCCGCAGTCAACCGCAATAAATTTTATTCAGCTACTGTTTTTCTAGAAACCTTTTAATAACAACTTTTCCACACCATATGAACAGAGGCTACTAAAACTCTTTTAATCATGGCATATGTTTGTCATTTTACATGTTGATAACTCCCTGTTAAACTACAGAAAGTAATATAGCTCCGAGAGAGCAAGACGATTTAAGTTTTGGTTTTTTTTGGCTCTTCGGAATTTCCGTGCCACGAAGAATTTTATTAATATTTTTGCAGCATGAATAATCAACAACTCTGGCAGGCAGTTTTGGGAGGAATGGAAGTTTCTTTAAGCAAAGCAAACTTCAATACCTGGTTTAAAAATACAAATATCGCCGAGCGCGGAGCCGACTATATTATTATCGCCGTGCCCAGCGCTTTTAATCGTGACTGGATTTCCGCTAAATACCAGCAAGAAATCCTCAAAACGTTAAAAAATCTGGCGCCGGAAATAAAGGAGCTCAAATATCGCCTCGGGGGAACATCCTCCCAGAACGAAACAACGCCAAACAAACCAGGAACAAAAAACAGTACGGAACAAAGCAGTCATAAAGAGTTTTCCACCACTACCGGGCCGTCCAATTTTTCAGGATTAATCCCAAAATACACATTTGAAACTTTTATCGTGGGGAAAAATAACGAACTGGCTCATGCCGCTAGCCAAGCAGTAGCCAAAAGCCCCGGCACCCAATACAACCCGCTGTTTATTTATGGTGGGGTGGGTTTGGGCAAAACCCACCTAATGCACGCGGCGGGCCACCGACTTTTGCAAACCAACCCCAAAACCAAAATCCTTTACGTAACTTCAGAAAAGTTTGCCAACGATTACGTAAACGCCATTTCCCAAAAAAGGATGGAAGAATTTAAAAAGGAATATCGGGGAGTAGACGCACTATTGATTGATGACATTCAGTTTATGGCCGGTAAGGAAGGTTTCCAGGAGGAATTTTTCCACACCTTTAACGAATTACGGGACAAGGGGAAACAAATTATTATAACCTCCGACCGCCAACCAAAAGATATTCCTGCGGTTGAACAACGGCTCGTCTCCCGATTTGAGTGGGGAATGGTTGCCGACATTCAGGCACCGGATCTGGAAACCAGGATGGCAATACTGCGCAATAAAATGGAAAAAAAGGGCTCGGTTCTCAGCGAAGATATTTTATTTTATATTGCGGAAAATGTTGTCAGCAACATTAGGGAACTGGAAGGCGCACTTAACAGGCTTGCCGTTTACCAGCAAATGGAAAACCGCGGCATGGTTTTAGACCAAGCCAAAACCATTTTAGCCAGCATCATAGGCACAAAAAAGCGCATAACTTCAGCAAAAAAAATAGCCGAGTCGGTCGCGGAATTTTACAATATTTCCATGGAGGATCTTATTAAACAGTCCCGAAAAAAGGAATTTGTAAAACCCAGGCAAATCGCAATGTATTTAATTCGTAAAGAATTGGATAATTCCTTTCCTTCCATTGGAGATTTTTTTGGCGGTCGCGATCACACTACGGTTATGCACGCGGTTGAAAAAGTGGAAAACCTGAAGACAAACAAGGATTCATTTAAACAAGAATTGGATTTAATTTTGGATAAACTGTTTATATAATTACCTGGGTTGGTTAATAACCAATTACCACCCCCACTCAAACCAAAACGATAAACCTTTTTCCACCACCCCCCAACACTTCTCCCCATTAAAACAACAGTCTTAATTTTAAAATCAGCAACTTTTATTATCTTTTAACCCTTATCCACAAATCAACCACCCTTATTAACATAATTAATTATTTAAACTTAAGATTAATTTATTAACCGCATGAAAATAATCTGCACACAAGAAAATCTAAAATCCGGATTATTGGTGGTAGGTAGAATTATTTCCTCTTCCCACACACTTCCAATCCTAAACAACCTTCTTTTAAAAACAGAGAATGGGTTATTAAAAGTTTCTTCTACAAACCTAGAGATCGCTACCACCAACAATATAAGGTGTAAGGTGGAGGAGGATGGTGCTTTAACAGTTGCTAGTAAAATCTTAATAGATTTGGTTAACAACCTACCAAATAAAAACATCACCCTTTATAGTAAAGAAGGACAGCTTTTTATTGAAACCGAAAATTACCACACAAACATAAAAACCTTACCCGCAGAGGAGTTTCCTTTAATTCCGGAGGTGGAGGGGAAAAATGTGTTAAAAGTAGACGCCCAAATATTTAGGGGGGTGCTTGATCAGGTGGTTTTTGCCGCTTCAACTAACCAGACCCAACCAGAGATTTCTGGGGTTTTGTTTGCCTGGGAGAAAAACAGCTTAAGAGTGGCCGCCACCGACCGTTACCGATTAGCGGAGAGAAAGATGGATGTTTTACAAAACAACAACGAGAGCCAGGAAGTAATAATTCCACAAAAAACCTGCTTGGAACTCTCTAAAATTATTGGTAACCAAAAAGGAACGCTGGAAATGCAGTTTTCAGGAACACAGGTTTCCGTTGATTTCAACGAAGCCCATGTTATAAGCCGGTTGGTGGACGGGCAGTACCCGGACTACAGGCAAATAATCCCCACTAGTTTTACCACCACCGCGGCCACAGAAAAGACGCCTTTGGTTAACGCACTGCGCGCGGTAGCAATTTTTGGGCAGAACAGCAATAGTGTAAGTGTGGTTTTCTCTGAAGAAAAACAACAGATAGTTTTAACCGCAGAGTCGTCCGATTTGGGAAAGAGCTCGGTTGAGCTACCGGCGAAAATTGAAGGGGCTGGCGGTTCCCTGCTGTTAAACCACCATTATTTATTGGATTGTTTGGGTGGAATTGATTCACCAAATGTTGTAATAAAAATGATTGACGACAATTCACCAAGCTTGGTTGTACCGGAAGATAAAAACGATTATATTTATTTAGTAATGCCGATAAAAAGCTAATTATCCACAAATCACAAATTAAAGACAAATACTGCAAATCAGGCGGTTCTATTTGTTCCTATTTGTGTAAATTTGTGATTAGAGGACAATATGAGAATAAAAAGCATAGGAATTAAAAACTTTAGAAATTATCCGGATTTAAACATTGAGATTAAAAGCGATACCGTTGTGTTAACTGGGCCAAACGCTGTGGGAAAGACCAATCTGCTTGAGTCTGTTTATTTTGCTTCGCTGTTTAAATCTTTTCGCGATGACACGGAATATATTTTTTTAAAAGACGCTTTGAACCTTGAGTTAAAATTGGAGCTGGAAAAGGCGGGGGAGTTGCACACACTAGAGATATTTTTAGAAAAACGCGACAAAATTTACGCCAACTTTTTAATCGATGGTGTTAAAAAGAAGCGCCGGGACGCCCAGGGTTTTTTGAGTGTGGTTATTTTTGATCCAACAGACGTGGATATGTTTACCAAGTCGCCTGACTCCCGCCGTAAGTATTTAAATATGGTTTTAGCGCAAAAAAATCTGGAATACTTGGACGCGTTGGGAAAATATAAAAAAGTTTTATTTCAAAAAACGCGCCTGCTGCAGGATGTTAAGGCCGGGAGAAGCCAAGGGGAAGACTTGGCGGAGTGGAATGAACAACTAATTGCCCTGGGAAGCTTTATAATTTTGGAAAGAAAAAAACTAATTAGTTTTTTAAATATCAGTATTGCAGAAATTTACACAACTATTTCCGGTTTTCACCGTCCGGTGGAAGTAGCCTATGATACTTTGCAGGGCGACAGCCTGGAGGAAATTGCGCAAAGTTTCCAGGAGAAGTTGGAGGCAGTCGCAAAAAAAGAGGCTTTTTTGGCGACCTGTCTGGCCGGACCCCACCGCGACGATTTTTTATTAAAGAGCGACGGGTTATTTCTTTCCCCGTTTTCTTCGCGGGGCGAGCTGCGAAGCCAGGTTCTGGCTTTAAAAATTCTGGAACTGGAATATTTAAGCAACGGCAACGAGAAACCAATCTTGCTTTTAGACGACGTGCTCTCCGAGCTGGATGAAACCCGCCGAACATTTTTGCTCAAATATTTGCAGGGTAAATTTCAGACGTTTATTACCACCACCCACCCGTTGGAAATGCCGGCTCAGCACATAACTTTAACGCCGGCACTGGAGGAAGAAGAAGTGCAAGCGAGTTAAGCCTTAGGCAGCAAAAGTCTAATTAAACTAAAAACATTAAAATGCCTCCGAAACAAAATTTTCGCAAGGGGTTTACCCCGTCAGAGAAAGCCAAAAATGAAGATGGCAGTGAAAAAGAATTATTACGAAACCGAAAGTTAACAAAGGCCTCCTTTTGTTCTCTAACGGGGTTTACCCCAATAGATAAGCTTTTAAAAAATACCGCCAAGGAGTACTGTCTGGAAAACGCTCTTTACCGCCATCAAACCTTAAAAAATTGGCAAAAAGTTATTTCTGGATTTTTAGAGGAAGATCAGGATAAGACCCAGGCGGTGGATTTTAATAAAGGGGTTTTAACTGTGGCCTGTTTGTCCCGAGAAGCGGCCTACAAAATAAAGCTTATGGCCGTGCGAATTATTGAGGCGCTAAACGAATTGTTGGGAAAGAGGGTGGTTTACGCTATTTATGTTGAGGTTTAATGGAAGCCTTTAATTGTGGTTATGAATATTCAAAATTTTTTATCTGGGTTTTTATCGGGGTTGTCGTATTACAGATATATATTAATTTTTGTTTTAGCCATTGTTGAAGGGCCCATGGTTATGGTGGCCAGCGGTATTTTATTACGGCTGAACTTTTTTTATTTTTGGCCCATTTACCTGTCCCTAATGCTCGGCGATTTTACCGCCGACTTAGCCTGGTACTGGGTTGGTTTTTATGGGGGGCGAAGTTTTGTGGATCGTTTTGGCAAATATTTTAGCTTGACCCCCGATGTGCTGGAAAAAATTGAGACTTTTTTTCACAAGCATCAGGACAAAATTTTGTTCATTTCTAAAATTACCATGGGGTTTGGTTTTGCGGTCGCCACATTGTTTACCGCCGGGCTTGTCCGCGTGCCGTTTAAAAAATACGCCCTGTTTAATTTTTTGGGCGGATTTATTTGGACCGGAATTCTTTTGGGTTTGGGGTATTTTTTTGGTAATCTTTATGCCGTACTCAACAAAGGCTTTAAAGTCATGTTTATAATCGGGCTGGCGATTCTAATGATTGGACTGCTTTATGGCGGCGGCCGGTATTTTAAAACACTGCTGCTTAAAAATAAATTATGAAACCTTCGTTTATAATTCCCACACTGCAGGAAGAATTGGTTATTGAAAAGATTTTAAAAAATCTTAGGACAATAACCGCGTTTGATTATGAAATTATTGTTTCCGACGGCGGCAGTAAAGACAAGACTTTGGACATTGCCAAAAAGTATACGGACAAGATTGTTGAGAACAGGACGGGAGAGCGACAGACCATTGCTATTGGCCGCAATCAGGGAGCCAAAGTAGCCAGCGGGGATTTTCTGATTTTTTTGGACGCCGATGTTTATATTCCAGAGCCAGATAAATTTTTGTCACGGGCACTTGAGGATTTTAAAACCAATCCCGATTTATTGGGTCTTAGTGGTTGGGTCAGGGTTTTTCCCGAAATGGAAACTTGGGCGGATTATTTTGGCTATGTTATGGTTTCGGATTGGATGTTTTATATTCAAAATAACATTTTAGGGTACGGCGCAACCTGTGGCGAGTTTCAAATGATTAAAGCCGACGTATTTAGAAAACTCGGCGGGTACAAGGAACACTTTACCATAGGTGAGGATAAAGATTTATTTTACAGGATCTCCAAAATTGGCCGCACCAAGACCAACCCAAAGTTGTTAATTTACCATACCGGCCGCCGCCCCCACAAAATCGGCTGGCCAAAACTCCTGTGGGAATGGTTTACCAACTCCCTCCACGCCACAGTCTTTGACAAATCCCACAGTAAGGAATGGAAAGTAATAAGATAAAAATTTTTTTCTTACTGAAATAAAAACGAAGGCGATACATACGGGACTGTAGTCCGGTAGTATCGCCCTTTTGTGGTTGTGCTTCAGGCGTTGGCGGCCTTGGCGGCGAGAGCCAAAAAAGCGTTACCGCAGGATTGGCAAGTGTACCGCCCGGGTTTGCCGTTGACGTTCTTTTTGTGGGCACACATCGTGCCCCAATTTACAAACATCCCCTGCTGGATATTTGGGCAAAGCACGAAACCATCGCTGTCGATGGGGGCTTCTGCCGGTTCGGGCGCGGTGTGCGATGCAGACATAGGTCCTCCTTTTGTGATATTAGATAAAATGAGTGTTTATTTTGGCTCAATTTGCGTATTCCAAATTCCTTTAAACACTTCGCGCATATCGTGGGCGAGAATTTTGTCGTGGATTTCCACCAGGTAGTGGGGCTTTTGGTTGGTAACAATCATTACTACGTAATCACCGAGTATCCAGGTGGTAGCCTGGAAGTTGTGGCTTTGGCTCCAAAAGCGGATTTGCCTGCGCTCAAATTTTTTCTTTTTTATTTGCTCCGCGGTTTCATTGCTGAGCAGTTTTAATTTGGTTTTGGGATTGGAACCTTTTTCCCAGTACCAGTCTATCCATTTTTCGTAATCTTGCACAAAAGTATGGTCCTGAAAACCCCACCAGGTGCCGTCGTATTCCAAAATGCTTTTATCCCAAACCGGCGTTTGGGTGTAAAGGTGGTTATTTACCTCATCTTGGGCAACAAAAACAATTTTTGGAACCGTGTATTGCGTTGGTTTGGCAATTGTCTGGAGTTCCTCCACGACGTTTTTTATTATGGCCCTTTTTTCTTCCAGCTGCTTTTCCTCTTTTTCCGCAAGTAAAGATAAATCTTGCGGCGGTTTAGCAACCAATAACATACTGGCGCTGCCAATATCTTCCGCAATTACTCCTTTGGCCGCCAGTTCCTTGGCAATACTGTAAACTGTGGTGCGGTTTAGTTTTACTATCTTGGCTAAAGAAGCGGGGGATAGTTTCCCGTGTTGGAGCAACGTTAAATAAATAGTTATTTCTTTATCGCCAAAACCTAATTGTTTAAGCAGGTCGTTGACCATAGAAGTTTTTTACCAATGGTGCCCATTGGATCCGTTTATTCATTCAAAATGATAGCATGTTGTTAGAAAATTGTCAACAGACAATAATTCAATAGATATAGAGTCTAAATGAAACTTAATTCTTATTAAGTTGAAATATTATTGACAACTAATCAAATTTCTGGTAAAGTTATTGGTTAAAACAAAAACTCCTGGCGAGGATAAACGCGATCTTAGGAGGATAAGACAATGAAGAGTATGAAAGTGGCGACGTTTGTTATTTTTATGTTAGGCAAATTGGCGTTTGGACAAAGCTGGGTAGAGGAGCGGACATATGTGACACCGCAGGGAGCAACACCCAGAATCGACGGGCTACTGACACAGCCGATCAAGGGGCAAATAGGAAGCTTTGTCTGGTTCCAGGTTCAGCAGGGCTATTCCCAGGCCTATGGCGGCGCTACTTACAGCCCCAAGCCTTGGGTGCAGTTCGCTTTAGGCGCTGGCTTGGAAGAGGACAAACGCCCGGCGCGCATCGGTTCCTACGTTTGGATCGGCAAAGCCAGGCTCTCCGCTCTCGGTGTGTTTGAGGACGGGGGCAGCGGCTTCTGGCACAAGGCGGAAACCAACTACCAGATCAGCAAGACATTAGGAGTCGGCAGCCTTTCCGAACGCTTTAAGGGCAGCGGTCCGAAAATTGAATTTTCGGTGCCGCACACAGTTCTCAAGCTGTGGTTTGCCCCGCTCGTCTACAAACAGACTCTTCGCTCTGTCATCGGCGTTCGTTGGAGCCTAAAATGAGCGCCAACAAAAAGCCGGTATGGATTTGCACTTATCCATACCGGCTATAATTTTTTTGAAGCTTTATTTTTTACCTATTTCACGTACTCGTTTTACCAAATCGCTGGAGCTTTGAATTTTGCCGCTCTTGCCGATGTTATAGACCATTTTAATGCCCAAGCGTTCGCAGAGTTCCACTTCGGGGACGGGATCGCCGGCGGGGTGGCGGTCGCCGCCGTTGGCAAAAATATCGGGTTTTAAGGCTTCCAGTTCTTTACAGACCGACATATCGTCGGTGTTTTCTTTGTGGCCGGTAAGTATAACTTCATCAACATACCGGATGGCTTCAATAATGGCCTTGCGTTCCTTTTCGTTCATAAATGCAAAACTCTTTTTCTTTTTTAGCCAGTTGTCATTGTTAACTATTACCACAAGCTTGTCCCCAAGGTCTTTGGCTTCCTTCATCATTTCTATGTGGCCAATATGTACCGGGTCAAAGCCCCCGGAGATTGCGACAGTTGTCATAAAATATCAATTATTATTTATCGGTTACCCGTCGCAGCGTCTTTCACAAAGTTTGAGTTCTTTTCGTAAAGATCCAAAACCATTTTTTCTATGCCTCCGGGATTGGGTACGTTGTGAAATTCAAAGCGGTCCACTGTGCCCGCGGTCTGGACAAAAACATCCCCATAATTAAAAATTGTGCCTAAAATACCGACGGTTTGACTGGTGGCGTCTTCTATCTTGTCTATGTGCAGTTCGGAAACAACGTGGTCAAACAGTCCCTCCTGGGTTACTTCCACTACCCGGATGCTGGTAATGACTTGAATATTTAGATAGTAGAAAACAAAAATCAAAAAGAGGCTCAAAACTAAGAGCATAGTGTAAATTTGAGCTACCAGTAAAGTTCCCTGTCCCAGGATTCCCTGTGTTAGTCCCGGAAGAGTGGATTGGGAAAACCGGTTAAAAAGAATCAAAATTGCGGCAAAAAAAGCCCAAATTAAAACTTTCAACAGTAAATGAACCCAGTGCTCGCGCACCACCAAATAAATTGTTTCGTCGTCTTGTTGGCTGGGAAAGAGTTTATGACCCATATTTATAGAGTGATTGGTTATAAGTTGTAGAGGCCGGTATGGTAATAAGTAATAAGGTTTTGGTACTTATTACCAATACCTTATGACCACACTGGCTTCTATAACCTATAACTTTTAACTTAGTAAGGTGTGTAGAGTGGCGTAGCTCTCGGCTAAAATTTGTAAGAAGAATATTGCGTAAAGAGCCGCTAAAATAAAGGCAAAGATTATGGATTTTCCGTAGCGGATTAAAACATAAACCCCGAACAGCGAAAAAAATCCCATAAGTCCGACCAGGACATAATAGATGCCGGAGATTAGTAAGTTGGTGGGAGAGGAAGAGTTCATAAGGGGATTGACCAGAATTAAATAAAATTAAGTAAAATTGAACAAAATTTGTTGCAGTAATTTTTATTTAATTTTACTTAATTTTGTCAATTTTATTTAATTATAAAAGGGGTTTTTGCTGAGGATCGATAGGCGGAGTTAGTCCCAGGTGCTTATAAGCCGCTTCCGTGGCCTGTCGGCCTTTGGGGGTTTTGGACAAAAGCCCCAGGCGGATTAAAAACGGTTCGTGGACATCGGTTATGGTGTCTTCCTCTTCACCGGTGGCCGCGGCCAGCGTGTTTAGTCCCACGGGCTTCCCGGAAAATTTATGGATTAAAGTTTCCAATACCCGGCGATCGTTTTTATCCAGACCCAAACCGTCTATTTCCAATAATTCCAAGGCCTGTTTGGCCGTTTGTAAATTAATTGTATCATGGCCATGGACTTGGGCAAAATCACGCACCCGCTTTAAAAGGCGGTTGGCAATGCGCGGGGTAAAGCGCGAGCGCTTGGAAAGTTCGGCCGAAGCTTCGTCTATAATATTTGCCTGAAGGATTTTACTGTTTCGGTTTATAATGGTTTGCAAATCTTTTTCCGGATAATACTCCAAACGGTAGGTGGCGCCAAAGCGGTCGCGCAGGGGGGAAGAAATTAGTCCGATTCTGGTAGTCGCGCCAATTAGCGTGAACCTAGGCAAATCCATTCGGATAGAACGCGCGCCTGGGCCTTTGCCTAAAACTATATCAAGTACGTGGTCTTCCATAGCCGGGTATAAAACTTCCTCCACGGCTTTATTGAGCCGGTGAATTTCGTCTATAAATAACACATCGCCTTCGCTTAAGTTGGTGAGCAGGCTGGCTAAATCTCCGGCGCGTTCAATGGCCGGACCTGAAGTGACTTTAATGTTGCCGCCCATTTCGCGCGCCACAATAAACGCCAGCGTGGTTTTGCCCAGGCCCGGCGGCCCGTAAAACAGTAAATGTTCCAAAACATCCCCCCGCTGCTTGGCCGCCTGAATAATTATATTTAAATTATTTTTGACGCCCGTTTGTCCCACGTACTCCAAAAGACTCTGCGGTCGCAAAGTTTGTTCGATAATTATTTCCTCCTGATCTTCGGGTTCGGCTTGCAATGGAGCGTCTTGTTTGTTGCTTGATGTAATCATTTGAAGGATATTATAGATATTTGGATATTAATTGATATTAATCAGGCAAAAACCGATATCTATAATTTTACTATATTTAGCCAATGTTTGCGAATAAACCGAACTTGGGAGTTGCCTTAAAGATTAAAGAATTACGGGGTTTTGGAGGCAGGGATTTTTAAGCCGCTGGTTTGGGTGCCGGACGCGGAAATAAAAGTTTCGGTTTTGTGGAACAGAGCGGGGGGCTGGTAGACGGACTTGAATGTTGAAGTTGAGGTTTCCCCGTTTAAGGTGACCAGCCGCGTCCAGGTCGCTTTCATTGAGCCATCGGGTAGGCGGTCATACACCACCGGTTTTTTTAAAGTAACTTTCCGGCCATCATTAGTCCCGTAAAAATCGTAAACTAAAGTATTTTTGTCTTTTTCGTAAGGCCATACAAGTATGGCGCCGGGAGTGTTGTTAATAAACTTTAAATCGGCCGAACCCGGATATATAGTGGCGTCGGTTCCCTGGGGCGAGTAATACTGTACGGCGTAAGCGTGGTTGCGACGCGCGGTTATGGGCAAGCCGGCGGCCATAGCCGCTCTAAAAGTTGTGGTGGAAACCTGACATAAGCCGCCTCCCAGTTCCGGAATGGTGCCCTCACTGCCTTTAATAACCAACTCCGGTAAAAACCCGGCTTCGGCGGTTACCGGACCCAGGTTGTCGTCAAAACTAAATTCCGCGCCCTGGGGGATTATTAAGCCCTGAAATTTTTCAATACCTACGGCTATGTTATGACGGCGGTTATTGGGACTGCCTTTAAATCCGGAAACACCTTCGGCAATCAGTTGGTTAATTCCCAAGTTATTTGTTTGGGCCAGGGAGGTTTGCGGCGGCGTTTGATAAACGGTAAGCTCGCTGGAACTTGCGTTTGCTGTTAGTGCATTTAACGCATCAAGCGAACTGGTCAAAACGTCCAGGCTAAGCCCGGTCTGTGGCGGGATAAATTTTGTGACGCGGTTATTTTGAATTTCGAGTTCCGGTTCCTGGGATTTTATATTTATTTGGGTCGATAAATTTTTAATGTAACTGTAAATGGCGCTTAAGCTGTAATGGTAAGTTTGCGCGGAATTTTGCACCGGTGAATCTTGCCCTAGAAAATTTAAAAGGTAGGAGTTAAAATCAACCGGCGGGGAAGCCAAAGCCGGGTTGGGAGCTATGGTGCTGGTGCCCTGCCAGAGGTTAAATGCGTCCTGACTGACATTAAAAACTTGCCCGTTGTAAGAAAAAGAAAACGGACTGTTTGCGGTTGCGGCAAAAACGGCTTTGCCGGGAAGAAAAACCAGGAAGATAAAAATTAAAATTGTTAAGTATGTTTTGTCCCTCATCATTTATACTATAAAAACTTGATAATTATACTTTTTTTCGGCAGATATTTTTTTATTTTATCTGCCCATTCAATTAGTGTAACTGTGTCGGGTTTGCCCCAAACTTCCAAAAGCCCTAAAGTTTTAACTTCCCTAAAATTTTTGGTGCGATATAAATCCAGATGGTATAGCCAGACTTCTTTTTTGGCTTTTGACTGGAACGGGAAAGCCTGGAGCAGAATAAAGGTCGGGCTGGTAATTTTTTTCCTAATTTTTAGCTCCCTGCCCAAAGCCTGGACAAAAGTGGTTTTGCCGCTGCCCAAAGAGCCAATAAGTGCAAAAATTTCCCCGCCTTTTAGATTTTTGGCAACGGCTTTAGCTACTGATGGAATTTGTTGTAAAGTGACGTATTGTACTTTTTTCATCAAAAGGATATTAAGATATTGGGATATTGATTGATATTAACCAAGCGGCACCAAATATCTTAATTTCCCCACATCATTCAATATCTATTTATCATTTTACACTGTATTGACGCCTAAAGTAAAATGGATTATACTGATAAATCGTTGAATTAACTGATAATATTTAATTGATAGTTTATTTGCGACGTAGAGCGAGAGAATATTATCTGCCTCCGGCAGACAATATTCCGAGCCGAGGAGCTAATACAGGTTCAGCACCTCGGAGCTCTGCGGAGAGCGAACCTTTATTATTAGTTTTGCACTGTTATAAGTTATCAATTATTAGTTATCGACTAATTTCATGGAACTTGACATTACCCAGCAAGTATTTGAGCAAATCAGAAAATCCAACAAAATTCTGATTGTTTTACCCCAAAATGTTTTGGCGGACGGCTTGGCCACCGCTTTAGGTTTGAGGTTGTTTTTAAATAAATTACAAAAAGATGTTTTAGTGGCAAGTGCGGGTTTGGCGCCGGAGAATTTAAAATTTTTACCGGGAGCGGAAACCGTAACCAGCCAAATAAGCGCGCGCAAAAGTTTGGTGGTAACGGTTGACACTACAGTAAAAAAATTGGAAGAAATCAGCTATCAGACAGCCGACGACAAGGCTCAAATTTATTTAAAGGCCAAAGGCGAGGAATTTACGCCCCAGGATTTAAGTTTTTCCACCGAAAAATTTCCGGTAGATTTAATTTTTGTATTGGGCGCGCGGTCACTGGAAGACTTGGGTAGGCTTTACGAACAAAACACCGATTTATTTTTCGAGACGCCAAAAATTAACGTAGACAACCATCCGGACAATGAATATTTTGGCCAGCTGAATTTGGTGGATATTACCGTAAGTTCGCTAGCCGAAATACTGGCCGGGGTTTTACAAAAATACGAACAACAGCTGGTGGATCAGGATATTGCCACATGCCTGCTTTTGGGAATAATTTCCTCCACCCGCAGTTTTCAGCACGTGCAAACTACGCCTAAAGCTTTTTTAAAAGCCAGCGAACTCGTGGTTTTGGGAGCTCGCCAGCAGGAAATAATCAGACATATCTATAAAACCAAGCCTTTGCCGCTGCTTAAACTTTGGGGTCGGGCTTTGGCCAGAATGAAAATATTGGAAGACGAAAAAATAATTTATTCAGTTTTGACTTCGGTAGATTTTGAAAAGGCCGCTGCGACCGCAAGTGAACTTCTGCCGGTATTGGCAGAATTTATAGACAATATTAGCGGACATAAAATTATTGCCATACTAGCCGAGCCTGTCCAGAATTCCGAGCGTTTGCTTTTCGCGGTAAATGAACAAATCTCCGCGGAAAAATTTAAGGAGTCCTTGGGTTCCGGCGCGCAAATTTTAAACCAGGACTTGGGAAACTACAAAATAATTGAACAAAATTTCGAAAACCAAAGTCTGGAAAATTTAGAACAAAGGCTGTTGGAAGTTTTAAAAAAGTAGCTAAAAGACCAAGGGCAAAATAGTGGGCACCAAAAGGTTCCCACTATTTTTTATTCGCGACGTAGGCGAGATCCCGCCCTGGCAAGACGAGGCAAGGAGCTAAGAAAGGTTTAATACCTCACGGCTTGCCGCGAATTTACAGAAATGTCCTTGCAGTAATACCCCGCTGCTTGCGGCGGGGAAATCTTTATTGGGAATTTCTTTATTTCCACACAAATGGTATAATAATACTATTAGTGAGTTAAATTTTTGAAACAAACAATCATCAAAACAGCAAATTGATTCTATCTTTTTGTGTTTTTCTACCAATATTTTATGTCCAATAAATTTTTAGCGAGTTCACCCCAGGAACTGCAGGAAGGCTTAAATGAGCTCAACCGCAAAATGGAAGAGGAAGAAGCGCAAGCTCAAGCCGGCTCTTTAAATTTGCCATATATAGATTTGCATAATTTTCCGGTGGACTTGGCCGTTTTGGGTATGTTTACCGAAGCCGAGGCCAAAGAAATGAGCGCTGTGCCTTTTTATAAAGATTTAACCGACCTGCGCATTGCCACCATCCAGCCAAACCACCCGCTGCTCCAGGAGAAAATAAAAGAGCTGGCGCTAAACCATAAAGTTAAATTATATTTTATTTCCAAAATGAGTTTGCTGCAGACTTTGAGATTTTACAGTAAAGTATTAAGGCCGAAATTGGCATCGGAAGAAGTTTTAAAAGTGGAAAAAGAGGAAAACTACGCTGATCTATTAAAGTCCATGGAAAGCGAGACGGAACAAAAGGCCAAAAATGCCAGCCGACTTTTGGAAATTATTTTTGGCGCGGGAATGTTTTATAAATCTTCCGACATTCACATGGAGCCGGAGGAGCATTTTTTTAAATTGCGTTTTCGCGTGGACGGCGTACTCCAGGATATGTTGCACATTAGCAAAGACCTACAGAGATCCATAGTTACCCGCATTAAAATTTTGTCTAAATTAAAACTGAACGTGGAAGACGTGCCTCAGGATGGGCGTATAACTTTTTACTATCTGCAAAAGCCTATTGACGTTCGTGTTTCCATTTTGCCCAGCGCGTACGGCGAAGAAATTGTTATGCGTTTGCTCGGTACCGGAGCCAGTACTTTAAAGTTAAAAGATTTGGGTTTTTCCACCCAGGCTTTGGAAGTAGTAGAGAGGATGTTGCAAAAACCCAACGGTATGGTTATTACCACCGGCCCAACCGGCTCCGGTAAAACCACTTCGCTTTACGCGTTTTTAAATGAGCTCAACCAGCCGGGAGTAAAAATTATTACTCTGGAAGATCCGGTGGAATACAAATTGGAGGGGATTGTTCAAACGCCAATAGACCATACGCACGATTTTGATTTTGCCAAAGGCCTGCGCGCCATATTGCGGCAAGATCCTGACATTGTAATGGTGGGTGAAATCCGCGACCAGGAAACCGCGGAGACCGCGCTTCAGGCCGCGCTGACCGGCCACTTGGTTTTTTCCACACTTCACACCAACGATGCCGCCGGCGCCATTCCGCGCTTGCTGAATATGGGCATTAAGCCGTTTGTGGCCGCGCCCGCTTTGTCGGCGGTACTCGCGCAGCGGTTAGTGAGGCGCCTGTGCCAAAGCTGTAAAAAACCCGCTCAGCTTTCGCCCACGGTTATGGAAAAAATCCAGTACATTTTAAACCAAATTCCAAAAGTTGCAAATGTGGAACTGCCAAAGGAGCTGTTGTTTTTCCATTCCGCCGGCTGTGACCAATGCCATAATTTAGGCTACAAAGGCCGCGTGGGCATTTACGAAGTTTTGGAAAATACCGAAGCGGTTCAGGCTCTAATTTTAAAAGAAAATTCTTCTATGGCCGAGTTTAAAAAAGTCGCCGTGTCTCAGGGTATGATAACCATGGTCCAAGACGGCCTGCTAAAAGCTTTGCAGGGCATGACAGATGTAGAGGAAGTGTTTAGGGTGGCAGGAGAAGGCTAGGAGTCCATCTACGGATTACGGATGCATTACCAATATACCAATCTATGAAGGGCTGTGCAGTATCCGTATATCCGTAACAAATCCGTAATTAGTAGATGATCTATGACGGAATTAATACATAAAGAACTTTCAAGGCAAATTATTGGTGCACTTTTTGAAGTCCATAATCAATTGGGTAGTGGACTATTGGAAAAGTATTACCAACGAGCACTAGCGGCGGAATTTAAGAGTAGGGGGATTTCATTCAAAGAGCAGGTTTCTGTTTTGCTTGAATATAAAGGAGTGTTTATTGGAAGAAGGCAAGCTGATTTTGTTATTGATAATAAAGTTATATTGGAAATAAAAAAAGATAACCTTTTTTCGCGTCAACATATAGAACAAACAAAAAGTTATTTAAAAAGTATGAATCTCCAGTTGGCAATACTGGCCAACTTTACTGGCGGAGGGGTTAAGTTTAAACGAATTTTGAACCTGTATTAAGTTCATCTACGGATTACGGATAAACCATACGGATATACAGATTACTGCAGTAATCTGTATATCCGTAAAAAATTGGTAATTGGTAGATGGTCAAACCGCTAAATTAAGCGGTTTTTTGTTTGGAGATATTGACAAAAATCTTAAAAAAATGTATAATAGTAGGTTAATCTGCATATTTTGTGGCAGGCTAACTTTTAGCTCTTTAAAATTGTTTGGAGGATATATTAATTAACCCCGACGTAAAAAGTCGGGATACAAGAGAAGAAAATATTGTGTTCCTTGGGCGAAGTTAGGGCGTCATTTGTGATGCTTTATCTGCGCCCAGGGAACTTCTCGAGGATTTCTTGGTGATGTATTTTAGGATGAGGACAAAAATGTTTACCACTAAACGGTTTTTCGGGATCATCGTAGTACTAGCGGCCATCTTTGCAACTGCCGCTTTAGCCCAGACCGAGCCTCGGCCGTTGGCCGTTGCGCTCAATCAGGTTGGGATCTTCAACCTGCCGGATCCGACGCCGGTGTGCGTCACTCCGCAGCAGACGAGTACGTCTACCCCCACCGGCACGCCGTTGCCGTCGGTTCAGCAGGTAACCTTGCAGGCATTCTGCTTGCAGTCCAACGGGCTCGTGACCAAGTTTCGGGTTCAAGTCAGCGACCCGTATGACGCCGGCATTGAGTACTATATTCAGAACTCCGGCACTCCGAGCCACGTTGAGTCCTTTACGCTTTATTACAACGGGGGACTGCTACGTCCGATGGAACGTTTTGATCGTTCCGGTTCAATTGATGTCAATGGCGCGTGGTTGTATCTGTTGGGGGACAACCCTAACAGGCAGCCCGTCGACTTTGTTTTTGACGGCGTTAATACCTTCACTTTCACGCTCGTCAACTCCGACATCGGCAACGAAGGCCGTCCGGCTGGAATTGCGTTCTATATGTACGACAAGCGCGACGGCCAGACCAAAATTGTTTTCCCGGAGACCGGTTACGTGACTATCCCGACAACGCTGAGCGTTAACTTGCCGCCGAGCCAGACTTTGTATCGCTTGGTTGGCAAGTCATCGCGCTTTCAGCTAGTGGCCAGCATTTCGTCGTTGGGCGGCCCATCCGAAGTTACGACAATGTGGCTTGCCGACGGGCACGACAATATCACGGATATGCTCAACTCGCAATCCGTGATCGGCGTCTTCCCTCCTCAGCCCTTTGTCGCAGGGCAACCCGCTTTGCAGAGGTTTGATCGACGTGTGGATTACGATCTGAACAACCTGCACGACGGCGCTCGCCTTCGTGTTACTGTGCTGTCGCCGTTCGGTGTGGCTTATGATGAGGCGGTTTATGGGGTGCAGGACATCTTTGAACCACTGACTCCCCCGACCGTCAACCAGTAATCTTCTTCTCTTTAACAACGTTCGGCCGCAGCTTTATATGCCGCTGCGCGTTGTACGCTTACGTAGCCACCGGCTGCACTGATTCCTTCGGGAGTTAGTGCGGCCGGTGGTTTTGTTTTGTTTGGATTTATTTAAGATATTTTTTTCTTGCGCTATTTGGGCTTTTGTGCTATAATATAAGTACAAAATTTAAATTTGGTGCTTGGCTAAAATTTGCCGGGCACCGTTGAAACAAAAACAAAAATTAATAATCGCCAACAACCTCATCGGCAAAATAGCCGGCGGTGACTTTGGTGGTAAAAAAAGAGGCTGTTAAATATCCGCCCGGCGGATTTAACAGAGACAAGTATGAACCCTTATACTTACGGCAAACGCAAAGCGGTGTCCGCGCCTGCCAAAAATTCACTAGCCCAGAGCATCGGCTCCTGGGCAGTATCTATATTTAACGCGCCCATCAATTCTTTGGTGGCTTTGCTGTTTGTCTTGTTCGCGGCAACCACGGTCGGAGGCATGGCCGCTTTGGCCTATCCGGAAATTAGTTCGGCCGTAGACCCAAGTCCGCTATTGGCCATAGCCCATGGTCCGCTTAAGTTGCTTTCATACACCGGTCAGGTTTTAGGCGATACCACCTCTGCTCCACGAGTCGGTCAGTTGGTCTATAACCCAAACTCCAAAACGGTTTATTTGGTTGGCCAAAATGGCTTGTATGGTTTTACCAATGCCGCAACTTTTTATGCCTGGAACTTTAGTTTTAGTCAAATAGTGCCGGAGAATACTGCTGAACAGAATCTAAGTATTTTAGGAAGTGTGCCAACGCCCCAGACAGGATGTTCTGCCCCATTACTTCAGATTGCCGGCAGTTGCGGGACATCATCAACCGGAAGCGCCAACACAAACAGTATTCGGGTTAATCAGTTGGTTTATAACCCCGGCAGCAAAACTGTCTTTTTGGTGGGCAACAGCGGCCTGTTCGGTTTCCCCGACGCGCAAACATTTTACTCCTGGGGTTTTTCTTTTAGTCAGGTTGTTGCTGAAAACAGTTCCGAGCAAGCTTTAAATATTGTAGGGATTGTCCCGGCTAAGTTGGCCGGATGCACCGCCCCATTTGACCAAATAAATAATAACTGCGGAACGGTTTCATCTGTTTCTTCCCGGATCGGCCAGCTGGTTTATAACCCAGGCAATAAAACAATATTTTTGGTTGAATCCGATGGCTTACATCCTTTTTCCAGTGCCACGATATTTTACTCCTGGGGTTTTACCTTTAGCCAGGTTGTCCCGGCCAATAATGCCGAATTGGCATTGTCTGTAGTCAGTTTGGTTCCACAGAAATTACCGGCGTGTAATACCCCCCTTGATCAAATAAACAATACATGTACAGTTTTAGCAGCTGCCCCGCCAACTCCAACTCCAACACCCACTCCTTCTCCTACGCCAACTCCTACCCCTACACCCACCCCGACTCCAACTTCAGGGCCATTCGCCGTCCAGGTTATTGGCACCACTAACACCCAAGCGGTTTTGTCTTATACCGCCCCGGACACCAATCCTTGCACTGTTAAGGTTTCGGAAAATAGTTCTCTCACTCCTTTGGTTCACGATGTTGACCCTGTCCTTTTTTCGGGCTCGAATCAGGACAATAGAGGAGCAGCTATTTCCAGCGGCACAAACAGAATATTTGTAGTTGGTGAACGCTTAATTAATAAAGCCCTAGACGGTAATAACTATTCCCGGGCGTTACAGGCCTATACTACTCATTACTATCAAATTACCTGTGGTGTGTCAGTGTCCACCGGGTCTTTTACCACTGCCAATATTCCTTTCGGGATGACATACCAGGATATTCCACAACTTGACCGGGCAAATCCCGGAGCGACAATTAAGCCGACGCTCGACAACTCCGATCGTAACCAAACAATAATTGACCCGCATACAGGCGCGTTAATCCGGAGAGTCAGCATACCCGGCGACACCAGCGCAACTGGGCCGTATATGTACTTTGGCGGCTCTACCCGTATTTGCTCCAATAATCTGATGGGGTCTCCGGCAATCGGATATTTGTGTTCGTTTTCCAACGGTGACGGCGGATATGGCATTTTATACTACATTATTCCGTCCACGGGAGAAGCCCGATATTTAGGCTATATGCCGGTAGCATACCCCCTCATAAACCCGGTTGATGGCAAGTTTTATCAGCAACTAAATGATGATTTAATTGTAAAAACATATAGTGGAAATTATACTGCTGTCGCTCCAAACACAGCAGCCAGTTTTTCAAGCGCAACAGTAATAAGCAATGTCCGCGAGGCCATTCATGCGTTTAATAATAACTTTGTAGTAACCGATTTTGGTTGCGGCGTGGATCAATTTATGGGTAATTATGCGGAATTTAGTTGTAACAGGGGTATTCAGGACTCGTATGGGTGGATTGCTGTTGTAAAGGTTTCCACCGGAACTGTGGTAGCCGCGATGCAGTTGTATCAGAACCCGCTATACCGGTGGACGGGGATTCACCATCTTGATTCAGTATATGATGAACCGGCGGTAATAATTACGACCCATGGGCTTGTTTCGACAGGCGGAGTTGGAACGGGACCATATATTACAACTTACACCGGAACCGGCACTCTGCCGGTCGGTTCTACTGTTTTGGCAGTATCCGGAGAGCCTGCATGCACCGCCTGCGGGGCAGATCCGGATCTTCCAGTTGCTCAAGTTGGAGATTCTTTTACATTTGGCGATACAAGCGAAACAGTCAAAATTGTAACCAAGACCAGCCCCACCTCCTGGGTCATTACACCCACTGCCCATACCCATGCGCCAAGCGCAGTGTTGACTGCAGCCGGTAACTATAAACCGGCCTTTTGGAAATTTCTTCAAGACCCAAATGGCACAGATATCACCGGAGCCGATGTCGTCCAAGAACCCTTATTAGACGGTCACTCCGACATGACCACAAATTTACTTTTAATGGAACATTGGCAGTTAAGAATCGGTGATTTATTGGACGAAGTCGGCCAGCCTTGGACACGGACGATTAGCGAGTCTCCAACATTCGCCGGGGCATCCGCCCAGTGTTTTGGTAATGGATGTGCCTCGCATCCTTCAGTGGCCGGTCCCGGGCAGCCGTTTTTAACAGATTACTTGGAGTGGAACGGGGCCAGCGCAGACCAAGGCATAACCACTCTAATATCGGGACAATTGTACCAATTCCACAGCGGCTATTCGGCGGCTACGCCAAAACAAATGGCGCAAGCTGGAGCTATCGGTAAATTTTATATCGGAAACGGGCCGTTTGGACTGGTTGATATAAGCGGTCCGGGCGCTTTGCTTGGCACCGGAGCCGAAGACAGCTATAAATACTGCGTGGCTAATATTGCTGGTGAGTGCCACAGCGGGTCGGCAAAAGGTGATACTTTTATGAATTTGCCAGGAATAGTCCCCACAACTTGTGGCCAGACTGGCGCCGCATGTTTCAATAATTTTGATGCTTTTGGTAACGGAGTTGTCCAGATTGGTACATCCGGAACCCAGAGTCGCGTTATCTCCGGCGGATTAACAGGGCTTGGGGATATGAACAGTTACCCTACGGCAAAGTCCTTAGCCGACGGATCATGGCTCTTATTTACTGTTGGCGACACCGAGTGGCATAGGCCATCTCAGTTAATGATGGCCAAGCTCCCGCCGCTGGTGGCACAGGACAACGTAGACCGCAGTACTTTCATTCGCGCTCCCATTACCATTACACCCCCTACCGGACAGGGTATTGCCCAGGCCGCGGTGGAGTTTGGTTACGCGGAACAAGGAACCCCGAGCCAGCATTACTGCACCTCGCGTCGCGAGTCGTGCGTTGCTGTCAGCTCGAGTGTTAATGATGCCAACCCCTTTAGTTACGAACAAACCGACAGCTATTCAAAAATGTCCTGTGCTGCCGGCTGTACCATTATTTTGCCGATACTGCCAATGCATGTGGTTTACTATCAGGTAAAATATTATAACGCTGGCGGAAATTTTATTGCCAATGGGGATTCCGGGGTCTCGGAAGAATCTAATCATACGCAGATTAGCCGATAGCATTCTTTTAATTTTTCTATTGATTTATTTCATTCTTGTTGAAATTTATATTTTGTGCTATAATATATACAGAAGTTAAAAACTTTATTTTCGGCCAAAATCAGCCGAAGATCGAAATAAAAACAAAAATTAAACAGCGCAAACGTTAAGCTCCAAAATCAGGGCTTATGTGATTGCGCGGAAAAAGGTTTTTTCATGAACCCATACGCAATCTCCGGCAGGCGCTTAAGTCATGTCCGGAAAGATGCCAGCGCCAAAACCAGCAGCGCTTGGTCTTTTGTGCAATCTATTTTTAACGCGGAAATCAGCTCGGTTACGGCCATTGCTTTTGTGCTGTTTGCCGCCACTTCGGTCGGCGCTCTCACCATGGTCGCCCAAACCGAACTGTCTGGAAGCAGTGACGGCATATTTGCCGGCGCGTTCAATACCGCCCACGCCCAACCCCCCCAGGTTTTAGGCCTGGCCACTTACGGCTACAACCAGCCGGTGTGCGGCTACAATACCGCCAACTGTTTGAATTATCAGCTTATCGGTTTTTCCGGCAATGGTTGGCAGGTTAAGATAGATTATCAGTTGCAGGGGAACATTACCGGAGCCATCAAAGTTAACAGCTGGCCGTTTATGGACGGCATAACCGGTTCAGGCTCGGGTTATACCGGCAATGATTTACTGCCCAACCAGACTTACACTTTTGTTTTATATAAAAAAATCGGCAGCCGTTTGCAGCAGCTGACATCTTTAGCTATTACCGCGCCAGCCAAGTCGCAGACGTATCAGCCGGTTTGTCCTTCCCAGGTTGTGCCTCAATCAGGTTGTTATTACGACAACAGCAATAAATGCGGCGGCAATTTGGTTTGCCCAACACCTCCGCCGTCTTACGGCTATACCACCCCGCATTACGGCCAGGGCAGCAATAGTTTAATAGAAGGCTGGCTGGAATCCATGTCCTCCTACAGCGCCACGGCTCCGGGTAGCGCTATGGTTTCCGGCTGGGCTTACAATAATGGCGGCAAATTAAACATCAATATTAAATTAGTAAACAGTACGACCGGAGTTTCGTATCCGGCAGCCGTTACTACCCCCGTTCCTTCCTATCGGCAGGATGTCGCAAGTTACATTACCCAGATTGTGGGCAGCGCTCCAAACGGGCTTAACGGGATGTTTACCGCTACAGTCGGTAACTTGCCGACCGGCACATATTATATAGTGGCAACTTTTGGCGACGGTTATTCATTCAATGTTTTAGGGCAGGTTCCTGCCACAATAACCATTAATCCGGTTCCGGCGGCCGGCCTGTTAAAAATTTTAAGCCCGAACGGCGGGGAGAAGTTTGTCACGGGGTCTAATTTAAATATCCAATGGACCGGCGATGATCCAAGCTATTTAATCCATCTTTATTTGATTCCATGCGCCAATTCCAGTGTCAGTTCCTGCGGCAACGGTTTGTATAACCTGGGATCTAATGAACCCAACAACGGTTCATTTAACTGGACGGTTCAAGCCAATGATGCTTATGGCCATACTATTCCGTCGGGATACTATCAGGCTTGGATTCAGGACAACCGTAGTATTTCGGACGACAAGAGCGATGCGCCGTTTGTTATCACCCAATCAACTTCTCCAATCCAGCCGATTACCATTACCGGTCCGTCGTCCAATTTCAACACAGCTGCGGTCGGACAGCCTTACAGCGCGGTGTTTACTATTTCTCCATCCAACGTAGAATACACGATGACATCAGACGCGAATTTGCCTCCGGGTTTGTCTTTAAGCCAAAATCCTATTCCGGCTTGTCTGGTAGGGGCCGCTTGTCCGGCATACTATCACAATGCCTATACTCTTTCAGGAGTTCCGATCCAGGTTGGTACTTACACATTCCAACTTAAGGCGGTGGCTGCCAATGGCAACATCGGCACCAATACTTTTACCATAACTGTTAATCCGGGCAGTACCGGTACTAGCGGAGTCCGCGCCGGCCAGTTGGTGTTTAAGGCCGATAAAACCGTTTATTTGGTTGGCTCAAATGTTTTGTATCCGATCCCGAGCGTGGCCGTGTTTAATTCCTGGGGCTGGACATTCAGTAATGTCTTGTCCGCTAACAGCATTGAAGCGGCTTTGCCAATTTCCAATACCTGGGTGCCATCGCGTAATCTTAATTGCAGCGACGCCATTAGCCAGATTAACGGCACGTGCGGTTCTTCCCAATCGACAATCAGCGTCACTATCCCGGCCGGCGGCGAGCAGTGGGCGGTTGGATCTACCCATATAGTTACTTGGGTGCCTAATAGCTCGGCTTCTCCCACAGTTAATATAGAGTTGGTCAGCAGTACTGATTGTACCGCTGCCATGATAAGCGCATGTACTAATTATCAAGTTATTGCATCCAATGTTCCAAATAATGGATCTTATGCTTGGACAATTGCAAGTCCGACATTCGGCACAATGGGCGTGTCAAACTATTATAAGGTGGCAGTTTCATATCCGGTAAATAATTGTACTGCTAGTAATGGTGGAACCATCTGTACTTATGCAGTAGGCGGAACTAGCGGTGCGTTTACCATAATTTCTGCCGCCAGTTCCACTTCAATCAAGATTCTTTCCCCGGCCGGCGGCGAGCAGTGGGCACTTGGCAGTATTCATATGATTACCTGGGATGCGAGTACCACAGGTGGTTACCCATTAAATATTGTTTTAACTGGTACCTCTGGCAACTATAGTCTGACCACCACCGCTCCCAATACCGGCAGTTATAGCTGGACCATTAGCAACAATCTGTCAGTTGGCAGTTATACCCTGACCATTAGTGGGCCGCAAATGTGCACTAATAGTTACCCGACCCATTGTTATGGCGCCCCGGGTACCAGCCAAAGCTTTAGTCTGGTTAATCCGACTAACAGCGTTGTCAATATCAACTCATTGAATCCCGTATCCGGGCCGGTGGGCACCGCGGTAACCATTACCGGCAGCGGTTTTGCTTCCACCGGGAACAATGTGAGCATGAGGAGTTATCTGGTGGCCGGCAACTTAACTTCCGGCGACGGGAAGACTTTGCAGTTTACCGTTCCGGCTACCTTAGCGCCGAACTGCGCGGTTGGCACGGCTTGCCCGCAGTACATAGTTAGCGTTACCCCTGGCGACTATTCGGTAGTCGTAACTAACGCTAATGGTACCAGCACCGCCCAAATCTTTTCCGTGACTTCAGGAACATCCATTAGCGCACGCGTTGGCCAGTTGGTTTACAAGACCGATAAAACCGTTTACTTAGTTGGCCAAAGTGTTTTGTATCCGATCCCGAGCGTAGCGGTGTTTAATTCCTGGGGATGGTCCTTTAGCAATGTTCTACCAGCCAACAGCGCCGAAGCGACATTGCCGGTTTCCGGCACCTGGGTGCCTTCCCGCAACCCAGCCTGCGCTGATGCCGTCAGCCAGACTAACGGCGCCTGCAGCTCAAGCAGTTTGCCTGATTTGCAGATTGTGAGCATTACTCCTTCGGGGGATGTTATCCAAAACCAAACAACCACCTACACGGCAACGGTTAAAAATAGCGGTTCCGTATCCGCCTCTTCTTTTGTAGTTAATCTCGGTGGGACAGCCGGCACCATCTCGTCGCTTGCCCCAGGAGCTACCGCTACCGTAACGGCAAATTTTGGATTGACTCTACTGGGATCCAATCAGGTGTGTGCTCGAGTTGATATTAGGAACTCGGTTTCTGAAAGCAACGAATCCAATAATGATTTTTGCCAAAATGTGAATGTTGTCACTGCGTCAACCGGCAATCATTTGCCGTCCTCACCGGTTATGTCGCTCGGGCCGGTAAACAATACGGTTACGGTCGGTGCTAATCAGCAGTTTAATTTTATGTCTACTGATGCCGACGGCGACAGCCTGACATATAAAGTTAACTGGGGCGATACTTCGGTTGATGTCGGCAACGCGGCGTCCGGGGTTCCGTTTGGAGTTCTGCATACCTGGACGGCGGTTGGCAATTATACCATCACCGTATCGGTCACCGATAACAAAGGCGGTCTTGCTGTGACTTCGACGTTCCCAATCACAGTAGTTTCCGGAACTTCCAGCAGTGTCCGCGTCGGGCAACTGGCCTTTATCAACGGCGGCACGGTTTATTTGGTAGGCAGCAAGGGCTTGTACGGCATTCCGGACATTGCAACTTTTAATTCCTGGGGATGGAGCTTCAGCCAGGTGGTGGCGGCCAACAGCGCCGAACAGGCTTTAAGCCAAATCGGCATGGTGCCGATGAAGCACTCAGGCTGCAGCAGCGCGTTGGACCAGATTAACGGCACGTGTAATACGATTACGGCTTTGCCGGACTATACTGTAAGTTTGGGTTTTGGCAATATGAGTACCATTACCGCAGGGTCTATGTCCGTTACCCAAGGGCAGACTACAGAATTTAAATTTACAGTAACAAACTTAGGCGCGGCGGCTTATGTGCCAGGCATTGAAGCGGTATATAACGGCCAGACGCCGACAGGTTTGAATAATAATATTTCCGATAACAGCTGTAGTTCGCAAGTTTGGCTTGGCACGAACCAGAGTTGCACTTACGCGTTTTCCGGAGTTTATAATCAAACAGGAGCAACTTCCATAACGGTTAACATAGATCCTCACCAGACGCTTCAGGAATCAAATGAAAATAATAATAGCGTGTTACTGCCGATATACGTTACATCCTCGCAATCAAACAGCGGGCCCGTTATAAGTTCTTTTACCGCTAACCAGCCTTCGATTACATTAGGCCAGTCCAGTACTTTGTCGTGGCAGGTTAGCAGCGGCGCCATTATCAATATTGATAATGGCGTAGGAACGGTTAGCAATAAGACATCTATATCTGTTTCTCCGACACAAACAATAACTTACACTTTAACCGCTTATTTTGGGGGGACTGATGGGCCAAATCCAACTGCCGCAAAGTCTCTGACAGTTACTGTTGCTCCCCAGGCTAATAGCTCCCGCATGGGGCAGATTATTAACAACAACGGTACGGTTCAGCTGGTAGGTAAAAGTGGCTTGTACGGTTTTCCGAATATTACCGTCTTTAATTCCTGGGGTTTTAGCTTTGCCAACGTAGTCACGGCCAACGCCGCCGAGCAGGCCTTAAGCCAAATTGGCGTGGTGCCGTCCAAACAAGCCAGTTGCAGCAGTCCGCTTAGCCAAATCGCCGGAACTTGCCTTGGGCCGTAAACCTAGCCAGCTGATACAGTAAGATTAAAAACACCCTTTGACTTTACTCAGGGTGTTTTTTCTAAACAACCATAATCCAGCTGGGAAAAATTTTGTGTCAGCGGCGTTAAACATTGTGATGCGCCAAAAGGCGGCAGGCGGTAACTTCTTTGGTAAAAATACAGCGGCCGGGGGTAGTAAGACAGGAACGTCCGTTGGTTTTGGCCTTGCCAAAAATCTTTCCATTGTTGGTAAGTGTGCGGATCTTCCAATAAACCGGGCGCGCCCAAACGCGCTGCCGGATTGGCATAAGCCAAGAGCCACGGCGCGTCGTTGGCCGAAACCGCCAAAATAAAACCGAAACCGCCGGCCGGATGGAAATTTTTGATTTCCGCCACATTGGCCGAAGAAATTAAAGGAGTTTGACTGAGCGCGAAATCAGCGGAACGGATCAGCAATACGGCAATAATAATTCCCAGCGCGGCTTTCATAAATTTCCGCGAATAATCCACCAAACTCAAAAAATAAGCGGCGTAAACTATCAGGCATAAATCCAAATATAGGAGCATGCGCCGGTAAAAGGGGAATTTAAATACTATCCAAACTAATAAAACTACCGTAAATATGGATAAAATTGGGTGTTGGCGTTTTTTAATAAATAAATATAAACCCGGCAACGCTAGAAGTAAAAACGGCCACCAGACCCGCCAAAAATTTGTGCCTTCCATAAACAGGCCCGTAGTCACGTAGTAATTGTTATTGTAAATCAGATTTAGGATTATGGATTTCAAATGCAAAGCAAAATATCCCGCAACTCCAAACAGTATCGCAACTGCCGCACAAGTACTTAGCAGGCGCCATTTTTTTTGTTTTATCGTTTCAATAATAAAATAAATACCCAAAGCCAGCCCGAAAAGGATGGCCGTGGTACGGTGCAACAGCAGTACGGCTAAAAAGCAGATTGCAAGCTGCCAGTATTTTTTTTCTTCCAAAAATTTAAAGCCCAATACCAATAGCGGCAAAGCCACGATGTTTTTCCAAAGGTACATTAAGTAGCCGCTGGTTTGGACGAAGGAAGTTGCAAGCAGCAGGCAGGCAAAAATTCCGGCCAAAGGACTTTTGAGTTTCATCCAGCTAAAGCAGGCTAAGCCCAGGGCCACGCTGGCCAAAAAATATAGCTCGCTGACCAACAGCTGGCTGGGTAGGCGCAGCCATGACCCGATGAGAAAAATAGGATTGTTGTAGCCGCCCCAAACGGCGTTGTTGAACAAATCGGCAAAATGAAACGCCCCGGTGTGATTGGCTGCGTAAGAGTAAAAGCCAAAGTCGTAACCGTAAGTGGAAAGCGGGGATTTAAGAATGGGCAGCACGCGGATTATTATCAGCGCGGTCAGCGCCAGCAAAAGTAAGGCAAAATATGATTTTTGTGTTTTGGTTTCTTCCGGTTGGGGCATATTGTTATTATAGCGATTTTTGTTGAAAATCACTAGGTTTTTGGCCAAAAATTGATTATAATTAAGGTATATGACGCCTCCAAAACAATCGCGCTATATGTTAATAGACGGCAACGCGCTAATTCACCGCGGGTATCACGCTATTCCGGTTTTAAACACCAAAAGCGGGGAGCAGACCAACGCGGTTTATGGTTTTAGCTTGATTTTGCTTAAAGCCATTGCAGACATTAAGCCCACGCATATTGCCTGCACCTTTGATTTGGCCGGCCCGACTTTTAGGCACGTGCAGTATAAGGAATATAAAGGCACGCGCGTTAAGGCCGACCAGGAACTTTACGACCAAATTCCGCGCGTTAAAGAAGTGGTGCGCGCGTTAAATATTCTTATTTTTGAAAAACAGGGTTTTGAGGCGGATGATTGTCTTGGTACACTGGCTTTAACTTTGCATAAAAAAGACCCGGAAGCAGAAGTAATTATTGTGACAGGCGACTTAGACACCTTGCAATTAGTCAATCACGTTATAAAAGTTTATACCATGCGCAAAGGTATTACCGATGTGGTAATTTACGACGCCAAAGCCGTTCGAGCGCGCTACGGGCTTAACCCAGACCAAATGGTAAGCTATAAGGCTTTGCGCGGCGACCCTTCCGATAATATTCCGGGGGTAAAGGGAATAGGCGAGAAAACCGCTTCGGAATTAATTCAAGATTTTAAATCGTTTGATGGATTATATACAGCGATTAAAGAAGGCTTAACCGGCAGTAAAATTAAGCCGAGGATTTTGGAATTGCTTAAGTCACAGGAAAAAGAAGCGATAATGTCTTATCAGCTTTCACAAATTGACTGCAAAGTTCCTTTGGAAATAAATATTGTTGCTTATGATTTTGATGCCGCGCATTTGCAGGGTACAGTGAAGTTGTTTCAGGAATTGGAGTTTAGGACGCTGATTGGGAAGCTGCCAAAGGAAAAAGGGGTCAGGGGTGAGGGTGCAGGGGCGATTAATGAAGAATTATTGTCAGAAAATCCTACAAATAAGGCGGAGGGCGCTGCGAGTATTGGCAAACAGGATTACCAGTTTATAGACACGGAAGAAAAATTGGAAAAGATTTTGAAGGGTTTGTCAGCGGCAAAAGAAATAACCATCGACACGGAAACTACCAGTCTCGACACAATAAACGCAAAATTAGTAGGGGTGGGACTTTGTGTAAAGCCAGGGGTAGCGTATTATGTAGCCGCGGATTTATTTTTGGCATCTGAAGAATTAAAAAAAATATTATCCGATGTTAAAATCAAAAAAATCGGCCACAACATAAAATACGACTTGGAGGTTTTTACAACTTACAACTTACAACTTACAACTGATTTTGATACCATGATAGCCTCCTATCTCCTAAATGCCGGCACGCGCCAGCATGGTTTAGACGCCCTGGCTTTTAACGAGCTCGGCTATCAAATGCAGCCAATAGAGGATTTAATAGGTAAAGGAAAAAATCAGATAACAATGGATAAAGGGGAGCCGGCTAAAGTGAGCTGGTACTGCTGTGAAGACGTGGACATGACTTTACGTCTTAAAGAACTTTTTGAACCCCAATTGAAAAAAGAAGGTTTGGAAAAAGTTTTTTACGACATTGAAATGCCGCTGGTGGAAGTGCTGGCAAGCATGGAGTTAAATGGCATTAAACTGGACAGCAAATTTTTAAACAAGTTATCCGCGGAAGCAGAAATTGATATTAAGGATTTGGAAAGTAAAATTTATAAATTAACCGGCGAGGAATTTAATTTGAATTCTCCAAAGCAGATGAAGGAGGTTTTATTTGAAAAAATGAAACTAGAGCCGGTGCAAAATCGTAAAACCAAAACCGGCCTGTCTACGGCCGCCGGCGAGCTGGAAAAAATGAAAGGCCAGCATCCGGTAATTGATAAAATTTTGGAATATAGGGAATTGGCTAAGCTGCAATCAACTTATTTGCTGGCGCTGCCGGAATTGGTAAATAAAAAAACCGGACGGATTCATACTAACTATAACCAAACCATTGCGGCAACGGGTAGACTTAGTTCCACCGACCCGAACTTGCAGAATATTCCAATTCGGGGGCAAGGCTTGGGGAGTAAAATTAGGCAGGCGTTTGTGGCGGAGGCGGGCTATAAGCTTTTATCTATTGACTACAGCCAAATTGAATTGCGCATTGTGGCGCATTTGGCCAAAGATGAAAATATGCTCCGGGTGTTTAAGAATAATGAAGACATCCACACCAACACCGCGGTCAGTATTTTTGGGGTGACGGACGACAAAGTTACGGCCGATATGAGGCGCGACGCCAAGACAATCAACTTTGGTATTTTATACGGGCTGTCGTCGTTTGGGCTGTCATCGCGCATTGGCGAAGTAAGCCGCGCGGAGGCCAAAGAATTTATAGCAAAATATTTTGCCGCTTATCCGGCCGTGGAAAATTATATTGAGCAAATTAAATTGCAGGTCAACGAAGAAGCCTTTGTCCGCAACGAGCTTGGCCGGATGCGCAAATTCCCGGAAATAAAATCCTCCCAATTCTTTATCCGTGCCGCGGCAGAACGCGCGGCCGTGAATTTTCCCATCCAGTCTTTGGCCGCTGATGTAATTAAGGTAGCCATGATCAATATCCACAAGGAAATGCTGCGGAGCTCTCCTCCTTTCAAAGGAGGAGTACCCGCCACAGGCGGGGGAGGTGGTGAAATTCGAATGCTCTTACAAGTCCACGACGAACTTGTATTTGAAGTTCGGGAGGACAAAGTGGAATATTGGGCAAAAAAGTTAATTCCAATGATGGAAGAAGCCATTAAACTTTCCGTTCCGATTAAAGTGGAAGTTAAGGCGGGAGATAATTGGGGGGAGATGGAGAAGCTGGGATTTTGATTGGATGGTTTATAAAAAGAGGTTGGTTTAAAAATGCCAACCACGCAATTTGGTTTATATGTTCTGTGTCAATGTTTTTATTAGTCTTTGCCGGTTGGTATTTCCCTAAAAGGAGTTGGTTGATTATTTTAGTTCCCGCCATTGCACATTTCCCTCCTTTAATTAAATCTTCAGTCGTTGTTTTAAGAAAAGAGGCAAATGAAATTTATAATAAAGATTGTATTTGGTTTAATATTCTAATGATAATTTTGTATATAATTTTGTTTGAAAGTAGATGAACATTTTAGTACATGAAACTCCGAGGGTTACCCTCGGAATAGCCGGATTTATGGAAAACTGCATATTTTGCAAAATTATAAAAGGAGAGATTGAAAACCATAAAGTTTTTGAAAATGAAAATTTTATTGCCTTTTTGGATATTAATCCAATTAATCCGGGGCATTTGGATATTGTGCCTAAACAGCATCATGGCTATATTTTTGATTTGCCTGATGACTTGTATCGGGAGATATTTGAGATTGCCAAAAAATTATCTTTGCCATTACAAGAAGTTACTAAGGCAAAACGAATTGGTATGGCCGTAGAGGGTTTTGGCGTTGATCATGTTCACTTGCATCTTGTGCCTATAAATAAAGGCAATGATCTTGATCCTAACCGTGCCAAGCGTGCGACTTCCGAAGAGCTTGGTGAAATGTCAGAAATGATTAAAAACTGTTTGGAATAGTATGAACATTTTAGAAATTTACAAAAAATATCAAACAATGCCGCAGTTGGCCGAACACCAGTTAAGGGTGGCTGGGGTGGCGGATTTAATCTGCGCGCATATAACCCTCACCCCAGCCCTCTCCCGGAGGGAGAGGGAGTATATAGTTTTGGCTTGCTTGCTTCATGATATGGGGAATATTTTGAAGTTTGATTTACGCAAAACCAAATCAGTGATGAATTTAGATATTGATGTGGAGTTTTGGGAAAAAGTTAAGGAAGAATACCGGCAAAAGTATGGTACAGACGAACATCAGGCCGCTTTAATAATTGCAAAAGAAGCAGACGCGTCAGGTAGAGTTATTGAGCTTATAGACTGTATTGGCTTCAATAATGGTAGAACTAATGCGGAGACAGAAGATTTTGGTAAAAAAATTTGCGCGTACAGCGATATGCGCGTCGGGCCAAGAGGAATTATTAGCTTGGAAGAAAGACTGGCGGACTTGCGGGTCAGGTACAATAATAAATTCCATATGATGGGCGGCAACGATGAGGCACGGTCGGAGTTTGAGAACGGCTTACGGGAAATTGAAAGACAAATTTTTAGGAGCAGTAAAATGAAGGCGGGGGATATTACAGAGGAGGCCATTGCGCCAGTTAAAGAAAAACTTAAAACTTTTGAATTTTAAATTTTGCGAGAAAACGGTATGGCGTGCTTGCACTGCGAAGTCCCGCCATGGCGGGACAAAGCAGTGGATAACTCGGGCGGAAATTTATTTTACCCTTATCTTTAAAGGGATTGACATAAGGTGAACGATTGTATACTATATAAATATCAACTGTTTCCAAAATGGAAATAGTTCAGTATGTTCCATTTTGGAACAAACTTAAAAGGCTTATAAATAAGCCAATACGAGGGGCTCTCGTATGCTTTCCGCCAAAGGCGGATCCGCCTACGGCGGAAAACAAAAGGAGAATTTATGGAAGAAAAAACAAAAAAGGGAGAAATAATTATATATAAAGCTCAAGAGGGCTCTGAAATTCAGGTTAGGTTTGAGGGTGATACATTTTGGGCGACTTTACAGCAAATAGCTGATTTTTTTGGACGGGATAAATCTGTAATCTCCCGTCATTTAAGCACAATCTTTAAAGAAGGGGAGTTAGAGCAACGGCCAACTGTTGCAAAAAATGCAACAGTTCAATCTGAAGGGGGTAGAGCGGTTGAAAGGCAAATAGAATATTATAATTTAGATGCCATAATATCTGTCGGTTACAGAGTAAGTTCTAAGGTTGCAACAAAATTTAGGGTTTGGGCTACGCAACGGCTGCGCGACTATTTGTTGCAGGGGTATGCGGTTAATAAGTATCGGCTGGATCAGTTAAAGCAGGAACATAACAGCCAGCTTAAAGAACTCCAGCAAACGGTAAAACTTTTTCAGAATGTTATAGAGGCGCGGAGGACGGAAGGGTATGAGAAAGAATTTTTGAATATCATCGTAGATTACGCCAACACTTGGACAGTCCTTCATGAATACGATGAAGGCAAGTTAGAAATTTCCGATGTCAGTAAAAAAGCTTCGCGGAAATTAGACCACGCGGAAATTCAAAAAACCATTATTCGGTTTAAACAGCGCTTGGCCGCGAAAAAAGAAGTCAGTGATTTATTCGGCCAGGAAGTAGGCGGAAAGTTGGAGGCTGTGCTCGGCAGTATTTATCAAACTTACGGCGGTAAAGAGCTATATCCTTCTTTGGAAGAAAAGGCGGCGCATCTTTTATATTTTGCCATTAAAGATCATCCATTTGTAGACGGCAACAAAAGAATTGGCTGTTTGCTCTTTTTGTTATTTCTGATTGAAAACAATTTTCTCAATAACAAAAAAGGGGAGCGCAAAGTCAATGACACTGCTTTAGTCGCGTTAGCTTTGCTGGTAGCGGAAAGCAAACCGGTGCAAAAAGATGTAATGATAAAAATAATTGTAAATCTTATTAATAAAAAGTGATGTCGCGCTAGCGGAGGCATCCCTATCCGCCTCTGGCGGGGAGGGATCTCTTAAAAGATTGCCAGCTCATTCTAGTGAGCTTTAAAGATCTTATTAAAGGTCGCAAACAATATAAACCAATTAACAATATATGCCACAAGAATTACAAACGCCGGTGATATATTCGCAAAACATCAAGACCAAAGGGCAGACTTACTTTTTTGATGTTAAGGCTGCAAAGAACGGCAATAAGTATTTGAGCATTAGCCAAAGTTGGATAAGAGACGGGCAGGGTCATCGCAGCACGCTAACCGTGTTTAAAAATGACTTGGAGCAGTTTAGCCAGGCCGTTGCGGAACTGCAAGAAAAAGTAAAAACAATCGAATAAAGCTAATTTTTCAGCGCCGCTTTTAATTTAAAGGCGGCGCTGATATAGTAAGTTCATGGACAAACAAGCCCAAAAAATAAGCAATATTGAAGAATTGCGTAAAACGCATCCGAAGGCCTTCATGCGCTGGACAAAAGAGGAGGATACGGCGCTTTTGGACGTTTATGATAGCCATAAAACGGAAGGATCGGAAAGCTTTGAAATATTTTTGGAGGCAACAGCCGAAAAATTTGGCCGTAAACCAAACGGCATCCGAGGCCGCTTGGCTAAATATTTTCCTGATATTGCGGGTTGGGATTACGATGCCCAAAAAAAGCGTGATGAAGAAAGAAAAAGCAAAAAGGACAGCGGGAGCGCCGTTTCCCCTCTTCACGAAGGAAGGGTGTCTTCCTACCTATCTTCCGATGCCTTGGCCTCCTTAGAAGGTAGGCGGGGTGGTTCTGTTAAGCCGGGCGATACGATGCCGCCACAATTCAATTTTTCCGACAATCCCGAGGCTCAAAGAGCCTTGGATTTAATGCAAAATACCCAACAGAATTTATTTTTAACCGGTGAGGCTGGTACAGGGAAATCTACTCTCTTACAGCATTTTCGCCACACCACGGAGAAAAATATTGTTGTTCTGGCTCCGACAGGCGTTGCTGCCTTAAATGTGGAAGGCCAAACAATTCATTCTTTTTGCGCTTTTGGTCCGGACATAACCATGCAAAAGGTTAAAAAGTTGGCCCCATTTTCCCCAAAAAGAAAACTGCTTTTAAAATTAAACACCATAATCATAGACGAAATTTCCATGGTCAGAGCCGACCTCTTGGATTTCGTTGATAAATTTTTGCGTCTAAACGGACCAGCGTCGGATATGCCGTTTGGCGGTTTGCAAATGATATTTATCGGCGACTTGTATCAACTTCCGCCGGTTGAGCGGGATTTTGGTTCGGTTAGCGCTTTAATTAAAGAATATACGAGCCCTTATTTTTTTGATTCCCGAAGTTTTAAAAATTCACAATTTAAATTCATTGAACTTCAGACAATGTACAGACAAAAGGAGAGGGTATTTTTGGAAATCTTGAACGCGGTTCGCAATAATGCCGCGAGTACCGACCATTTGCAAATATTAAACCAGCGCGCCCAAGATCAAGAAAAAGAATTTTCCTTTGAGAGATTTTCCATTTATTTAACTCCGACCAACAAACGGGCAAGTTGGGTAAATAATTATTTTTTGGAGCGTATTGAGTCGGAGCCAAAGGTTTATACCGGTAGCGCGCGCGGCAGTTTTCAAGATCGCGAACTTCCCACGGATTTACACTTACAAATAAAAGTTGGCGCGCAAATTATGATGCTCAATAACGACCAGCGCAAGCGCTGGGTCAATGGCACAATGGGGAAAATTATTGGTATAGAAAAATTTAATCTAGGTGTGGTTTCCCCTCCTTTTCAAGGAGGGGTGGCCCGCGGAGCGGGACGGGGTGGTTGGAGTTACGATACTGCCGATCCATTTGCTGCCTCTGAATCGGAACCCCTTACCACTGATTTTTCTATTGAAGAAAACAATGCTCCCGATACCATCATTGTTGAACTCGAAACCGGCGAGACTGTAAACGTTGAGCCATATACTTGGGAAATGTACAGTTTTACGCTTGATAAATATACCGAAACGGTAAAGAGTAAAACCATGGGTACCTATACTCAATATCCGTTTAAATTAGCCTGGGCGGTAACTATTCACAAAGCCCAAGGCAAAACTTTTGATAAAGTTTATATAGATTTAGCCTCCGGCACTTTTGCACATGGCCAGCTTTACGTCGCGCTTTCCCGATGCCGCACCCTAGTCGGTCTGACTCTAAAGCGTCCAATTTACCCGGCTGACATTTTATTGGACCAGCGTATTGTAAAATTTTTAGAAAGCTTTGCAACCTCTGCGGCCTTCCCTCTCTCCGATGCAGGGAGTGGGTCTGCTAGTCACTAGGCAGAAAAAATTACAAAATCCCGCCGAGTGGCGGGATTTTGTAAGTTATTTGATTTTCGCAATGGCTTTAGCCAGCCTGCTTTTTTTTCTGGATGCAGTATTTTTGTGAATGACGTGGGTTTTGGCGGCTTTATCCAGGGCGGACATGGCGGCTTCTATGGCCTTGGCGGCTTCGGACTTTTTTCCAGCGGTAATAAGTCTTTTGACTTCCTTAACCGCGGCCTTGAATTTGTCCTTAGCTTTTACGTTCCTTAGGTTTCTCTTAATAGACTGTCTCATGGCCTTAGCGGCTGATTTGGTATTTGGCATATTAGATTTAAGATATTAGATTAAAGATTGTTGCGACACGTGAACATAGTTTATCAAAACCTTAATAAAAAAGCAATAGTAGGGGTTTTCCAATTTTTAAATTTCGATTTATAAATCAAAGTTTAAAAAAGGGAGGGGAGAGGTGCTATCTCCCCTAAAAGGTGTACGCGACACCGAGTCCGGCGGTTTGCACCGCCTTGCCGAAATTGTATTCCACAAAGACGAGTAATTTGCCTTTAGGAATGGCGATGCCAACCGGGACATTGTGCACCACGCTGGGAGGGGTGAACAGTTTGTCCGCCGTGTGGCCGATCGGCACCGTGGCGCTGTAGCCGGTATAGAGCGTCGCCACATGGAAATCGTGGCTAACAACCCCGGCGGCAAACCACGTTGCGGCGCTTGCGTCTTGCCGGCGATGGAGCGGCGTGGCCAGCGTGTTGAACGCTGACACGCTCACCAACTTGGTTTTGAGCAAGTTGATATTTGCTCCGCCGGTAACGCTGGCCTGCTGTTGGCCGAATGCTGTGGTGAGTGTAATGCCCGCAAAGGCATCAACCCGGTTGGTCAGCCCACGCCAGTATTGCAGCGTGGTGACCGTGAGAGTGCCGTAGTCTTTGACTACGAGAGCATTGGACGAGATAAACATCGCGTCGTTGCCCTTGCCCATTGTGTCGGCAGTCACCTGTGTTTGGCCGAAAGCGTCAGTCACCAGCAAAAGGACGGTAATCGCGTATAGTTTCATAAGTTCCTCCTTAGTGAACTGTTAAAACTGGATTTGTTTTAACCGGTAACTATAACATAAATTATATAAATAGTCAATAATACTGACTAGCAAAATATTAAGAAAAGCCTATAAAATAGGCATATTCGTTAGTTATTAAATTGTTGTCAGAAAAGTTGACAGAATTGAGAAATGGGAACATAATGCAAATAGGCTTATATTAACCTCTCTCGCCCCTTCGGGGCACCCTCCCCATAAATTGGGGAGAGCTTATAAAAACCATGGAAATTACGGAAGTGCTTAATCAAATAGGATTAAACGAAAAGCAAGCCAATGTTTATTTGGCACTTTTGGAGTTGGGGACGGCTACGGTTCATCCGATATCTACTAAAGCGGCTATAAAGCGGCCAACGTGTTATTTAATTCTGGAAGAGTTGCAAGTTAAGGGTTTGGTTAGCGTAGTGCCGCGCGCGAAAAAAGTTTTATATACCGCGGAGAGTCCGGAAAAATTTAGCAGTGATTTATATAAAAAACAGGAATTGGTTAAGCGGTTTATGCCGAATATGATGGCGCTTTATAACGCTAAAATAGACAAGCCGGGAGTTTTGCTGTTTGAAGGCAAAGAAGCAGTTAGGGAAGCGTACGAAAAGATTTTGGCGGCCAAAGAGGTGGAATTTTTTTCCACCATTCGTGACATTCTAACCGTTTATCCTGATTACCCGAAACAATTAAACGATAAAGCCATGTCGGGTTCTGTTAAAGTTAGGGAATTGTTAACAAGGAGCGAGGCGGATTTTGCGTACGCGAAAACCATGGAGCATGGGGAAAATTTTGTTCAGCGCTTTGCCATGGGGCACGGGGAATTTTTAACCGATAATTGTTTGTACGATGGTAATGTAGTATTTTTTAGTTTCCAGCCGTATATTTTTGCGGTCCAAATTAAAAGCAAAGGGATTTACCAATCGCTCCGCAATTTATTTGAATACGCCTGGCAGGCCGCGGAACCTTATGAAAAGGTTTTAAAATAGCACGATTTTAACGGCCGTTAAAATCGTGCTATTTAATCTTGGCAATTGTATAAGGGAACCTCCAGCCCTCCGATGCAGTCGGGGTTCAGAACCTGCACTGAACGAAGTGAAGGGATGACGCCCTGTAAATATTATTAATATTGTGGCGTCATTTTTTACCTTGCAGTTTTTTTATCTTTTTTATTTCTTCAATCCTGTCCCTTAGTTTTGCGGCGAGTTCAAATTCCAAATTCTTTGCAGCTAAATCCATTTGCTGTTCCAGCTCGTCCAGATAGAATTTAATTTCATCTTTGGTCATTTTGGCCGGGTCTATGGCGCGTTCGTGCTCGTCCTCGATGGTTTTTTTGCTTCCGGACATTCTGGAGTCACCAATAGCTTTTTGGATAGAAAGGGGAGTAATGTTATGTTTTTTGTTGTAGGCCTGCTGGATAGTTCGGCGACGGTTAGTTTCGTCTATGGCTTTGCCCATACTGCCGGTAACCCTGTCGGCGTACATAACCACGTGGCCTTCAAGATGCCTGGCCGCGCGACCCATCATTTGCATAAAAAAAGTTTCGCTTCTTAGAAAGCCTTCTTTATCAGCATCTAATATTGCGACCAGGGAGACTTCGGGCAAGTCCAGTCCTTCCCTCAATAGATTAATTCCCACTAAAACATCGTAAACCCCCAAACGCAAATCGCGCAAGATTTCCAGACGTTCAAAAGTATCGACATCGCTGTGGACATATTGGACTTTAACTCCGTCTTCTTTTAAGTATTCGGTCAGCTCTTCGGCCATGCGTTTGGTAAGCGTGGCGACCAGGACGCGCTGGTGTTTATTTACGCGCTCTTTAATTCTTTCCAGCAAATCGTCGACCTGGTTTTTTATGGGTTTTATTTCTATGGTGGGGTCTACGAGTCCCGTAGGGCGGATAATCTGTTCCACGATTGATGGCGGCCTCATCTGCTTTAGGGCGGGGCGCGCGTCAATAATGCTTTGTTCTAGCTCGGTGCGTTTGGATTTGGTAACAAATTTAGTATCTTTTTGGGTTAATGACCGCTCGATTTCAAACTCTGCCGGCGTGGCGGAAACAAAAATAACCTGTTGGATTTTTTTTTCGAATTCGGCAAAACGAAGCGGGCGGTTATCCAAAGCGGAGGGCAGACGGAAGCCGTAATCCACCAGCGTGGTTTTGCGCGATTTGTCGCCCTCAAACATGGCGCCGATTTGCGGCACGGTCTGGTGGGATTCGTCCAAAAACAGCAAAAAGTCGTCAGGGAAGTAATCAATAAGCGTGGAAGGAGGACTGCCTGGCTCGCGGCCTTCAAGTACCCGTGAATAGTTTTCTATGCCGGCCACAAAACCGGTGTTGGTCAGCATCTCCAAATCAAAGTTTGTCCTCTGCTCCAGTCTGGCGGCTTCCAGAACTTTTCCCTGGAATCTTAGTTCCCTTAGCCTGTCGTTAAGCTCCAGGCGGATGTTTTCCGTGGCTTCTTTTAGTTTGTCTTCCGGGGTCACAAAGTGCTTGGCCGGGAATATAGTGAAATCCTCGAGCTCTTCTATTTTATGGCCGCTTACGGCATCCAGGCGTTCAATTTTTTCCAATATGTCGCCAAAAAAATCCATACGGATAATTGTGTCTTCGGAAGAAAGAATAATCTCCACCACGTCTCCCTGAACGCGGTAAGTGGCTCTTTGCAAATCTATATCGTTGCGATGAAACTGTAAGTCCGTGAGCCTTCTTAGCAGTTTATCGCGTTTAAAACTTTCACCCTTTTTTAAATTTAAAGACAGTTCCAAATAATTGGCCGGATTGCCCAAGCCATAAATGCAGGAAACACTGGCCACAATCAGCACATCTTTTCTTGAAAGGAGCGATTGCGTGGCCGCATTGCGCAGGCGGTCTATTTCCTCGTTAATTTGCGTATCTTTTTCTATGTAAGTGTCACTGCGGGGGATATAGGCTTCGGGTTGGTAGTAATCGTAATAAGAAACAAAATAGTGCACCGCATTGTCCGGAAAAAAATCCTGGAACTCCGCGGCCAACTGCGCGGCCAAAGTTTTGTTGTGGCTGATTATTAAAGTCGGCTTTTGGATTTTTTCTATAATATTAGCCATAGTAAAAGTCTTCCCGCTTCCCGTAACTCCGAGCAAAGTTTGGTAGCGGCGTTTTTTTTGCAGAGATTTAAGCAGGCCTTCTATGGCGGCCGGCTGGTCGCCAGCAGGTTTGAATTTTGAGACTAACTGGAATTTGTTCATAATAAAAGTATAGAGTATTTTGTATAAAGTATAAAGAAAAAAACGACCTCGCCCGGTGGGTACCGAGGAGGCCGCGCAGTTCTTAAGTCGAGCTCCGGAGTCGTTTAGCGCCCTTGAGCCTCAAACTTTCGAAGTAGTTGTTGCGCCCAGTTCGTGGTATAGTGAACCTCGCATTCCTGAAAGATGGCTTCTGCCAAAAGTGGCCCGGTCCATTGAGACGCATTCTTGTTGTAGCTTTTAGGCCCCTTTTTGTAAACCGCAAGGATTTGTTCATCTTTCAGACGGGAAGGACGTCCCGGCGTTGGCCTCCTGAGCAGGGAATCAATGCCTTCTTC
This sequence comes from Candidatus Doudnabacteria bacterium, assembly GCA_003151625.1. Lineage (GTDB taxonomy): Bacteria > Patescibacteriota > Doudnabacteria > UBA920 > UBA920 > PALSA-1336. The sequence goes on along the minus strand of PLYC01000021.1, from coordinate 105,132 downwards.
CCGTTCTTTTGCTTTCCATCTCCATAAGGTCTTCACAACAACCCCATGTTTTTTGGCGAGCTTCTCGTCGACCTTGCGGAACCTCATCTCGCGTACAGCCCTCAGTCGTCGGCTTTCCATCTGCTTGCGTGGAACTCGTAAGCGTATATTGAACACACTTCCTCCTGCCTTGTTCTGGTTAAACCAGCGGAGATGCCGCTATAAGACACCAAATGTCGACCCCTGTCAGCATCCAACCCATCGCAGGGTTGCCGCCGGTTTCTCCCGAGAGTAAAAGAATCTTATGCTTAAAAATACTCTTTGTCAACGTCTTTTTATGATGCTAGAATAACTATATGATCTCCTATTTAAAAGGTACAATTTTAGAGAAAGGGTTGACTTACATTATTCTTGAGAATCAAGGAATAGGTTACAAGGTTTTTGTGACGCCAGAGGTTTTGGAAAACAGGATTGGCGATTCGGTAGCGCTTTATACTTACCATAAAGTCAGCGATGACGGGCAAAGTTTATTTGGTCTAAAGGATTTTACTACTTTGCAGTTTTTTGAATTGCTTATAACGGTTTCCGGGGTCGGTCCAAAAGCGGCGCTGGCAATACTTTCCGCGGCACCCGTAGACGCGGTGCGCCAGGCCATAGGAAACCAGGACACAGCGGCTTTTACCAGAATTGCCGGCATTGGCACAAAAACCGCGGAGAAAATTATTGTTGAATTAAAATCCAAAGTCGGTCCGGGCGGCAGCTCTGCCGGAGCGGGAAGCGAAATTTTTGATGCGCTCCTGGCTTTAGGCTATAACCAGAAAGAAGTCCGGGAAGTTATAAACAAAATAGACAGCGCAAAGCCGCAGGGGGAACAGTTAAAACAAGCGTTACAAATTCTTGGAAAAAAATAAGCAAAAAAAGATATTAATTGATATTTGGATATTAAGATATTGAGAAATCGTAAATATCGTTTAATATCCCAATATCAACAATATCTATTAATATCAACTTATGAATTTAGCTGAGCTAGCCCTAACGGAGAAGGAAAGCTATAACCAGTTTGTGGCCAGTAGCCCATCTGGTTCTTTTTTGCAGTCCTGGGAATGGGGGGAATGGCAAGCCCACCTGGGGCGGACAGTTAGTAGATTTAAAATTATAGATGATAGCGGGGAACAAGTTGCATCAACTCAACTTATAAAAATGCCTTTGCCGTTTGGCAGGTATTATTTGTACGCGCCATACGGCCCCGTAGGGGCCAAGAATTATGAATTTGGAATTAAGAATTATGAATGGTTGCTGGGGTGCTTAAAAGAAAAATTTATCAATGCCGTATTTATTCGTATTGAATCGAAAGACTCACCCCTCGCCCCTCACCCCTCACCCCTGATTAAAACCAAAAATATTCAACCGGGAAAGACTTTACTTATCGATCTCACAAAACCGGAAGAACAGCTTTTGTCCGAGATGCACCATAAGACAAGGTACAACATCAAACTTGCCCAAAAGCACGGAGTGGAAATTAAAGACGAATTTGATATCTCCATTGGGCATGGGCTTTTTGCCAAAGAAGCGGTTGGGTTAATTGCCGAGACTGCAAAACGACAGGGGTTTAAGGGCTATGGGAGTGGCTATTATAATAAGCTGATAGATTTTCTGGCCATAAGCAATCGCGGAGATTTAAACCTCCGCATTTATAAGGCGGTTTACCAAAACCAAATTTTGGCTTCGGCTATTATGGTGGATTTTGGCCAAACCCGCGTATTTTTATTTGGCGGATCTTCGGAAGAAAATAAAAGTGTTATGGCTCCGTATCTTTTGCACTGGACAGCCATGCGGGACGCCAAGTCTATGGGTTTGAATTTTTACGATTTTTGGGGAATAGAAACCGCTTCGGGCAGTACGCCGGGGTTTGTGAGATTTAAGCTTGGCTTTGGCGGAAAAGAACAGCAATACGCAGGAGCGTACGATGTGGTAATAAAAAATTTTATGTATAAATTTTATTCCGGGATGAGGTTCGGAAACAGGGTCATTAAAAAAATGCGCTTTGACTAGCCAAAGCGCATTTTTTTATATTTTATTTTTAGCTGCCTTTTCCACCAGGCTTTGTGAAATAATTTTCGTGCCGCGGGTTTTGCCCAAGAGTCCGGCTTTAACCAAGAGTTGGAGAGCTTTAAGATGTTGTAAATCTTTTAGAGTTTGGTTTTGGCTTAAATTTACCGCAACTTCAATAGCCGGAAGTTCAAAAAAATAGCCGAAGTGTTCTTCAAGCCCCTGGACTTGCCTTAAGCAAAACAGTAACTTACTGTTGGCGGAACTCGCAGGAAACTCGAAATCCAAATCGAGCAGCCAGACAGAAAACAATTCCAGCTTGTCGGCGGTTAGGCCGATATTGGTAAAAATTGCCTGAAGAATATTGTCGTTTGGCGTGGCCTTAAGCAATCCGCCCAACAGCATAAGGCTGCCGATTTTATGGTTGTGAAGACGGACCGCTAAAGCAAAGGCTTCAAAAGGGATTTTTTTAACCGTGTCGTCGGTTAAAGGAGGGGTAAGTTTTAAGTAGTTATTAATAAAAATTTTTGCCTGCCTTGGGTCAACCTTAATGCGAGTGAGCAAATTTTTAACCGAAGGCTCCTCAAGCAGAGCCAAAAAGATATCTTCTACCCCAACTTGGTTCCTGCGCATTTGCGCCAGGGTAAAAGCCTGGCTCCAGGCGTGCTTGGCGCTTTGGCTAAACATGTTGTATAAATTTACGTTAGCCACAATACTGCCAGGATTTTTATTTGGAATGGGCTTAAAAAAATTTATAAACTTTTGCAGTTTTTTTGCTCCAGTGAACTTGAGTGCAAAGTCTCCGAGAAAAACCAGCCGGTAGCTTTCAAAAAAAGCCTCCAGACCCCATGCAGAGTTTGTGGGGTGGTATTTTAAAGACGTTCCTGTTATATTCGGAGACGGCTTGGTTGTGGGATTGTTGTTGATTTTTGTGGGCATAGACCCTTTTGTATCGGATGGTAAACCTTTCTTTTATTATAAGACACTTTTAGAATTTTGGCTATTTAGGTTATAATGTAAAGGATCTCTAAAAAGAGGGCTAAAACTATGAAGAATTTATTAAAAAAATTAATTCCCGAGGATCTGCTAAAATTTATTCGACCCTGGTACCACGGCATGCTGGCTTGGGATGCCAATATTTATTATGACCGGCCCAGTAGCAAACTTATTGTTATTGGCATAACGGGGACGGCCGGAAAGTCCACCACTACCGCCATATTGGCGCATATTTTAAATAATTCCGGAATTAAGACAGGGTATATTACAACCGTGGATTTTTTTGACGGACAAAAAAGTTTTATTAACAAGCACGGGCTTTCAATGCCCAATGAAATTAAATTACAGAGGCAGCTGCACGCCATGGCAATAAATAAGTGCAGGGTGGCAATTATAGAATGCACTTCCGAGGGGCTGGCTCAAAACCGCCACTGGGGGATTAATTTTGATATGGCCGTGTTTACAAATCTCTCGCGCGCTCATATAGACGCGCACGGCAGTTTTGGTAATTATCAGCAGGCTAAAGGCAAGCTGTTTGCGGCAGTCGGCAAGAACAGGAAAAAACCTTTTTTTCCGCAAAAAGTTATCGGCATAAATTTAGACGATCCCATGGCAGGGTATTTTTTGAGTTTTCCAGCCGACAAAAAATTCGGGGTGAGTTTTCGGCGGCTTAAAGTCAGCGATGCGCAAAAAGTTTTTTTTGTCGATTTAACCAAACAAGGCAGCCAGACCGAATTTAAAATTGAGAATACGACATTTACCTTAAATTTGCCTGGTAATTTTAACGCGCAGAATGCCGCCTTGGCGGTTGCCTGCGCGAATATGCTGGAAGTAGATTTGGAAAAAGCGGCCGGAGCTCTAAAAAAATTCAGCGGGATCCGGGGCAGGATGGAAAATGTCCCAAATAATCGGGGACTTCAAATAATTGTGGATTATGGCTGTGAGCCGGCTTCATTTAAAGCCGCTTTGGAATCAGCGGCGCAATTGCCGCATAACCGGCTAATCCACGTTTTTGGCAGTACCGGCGGGCACCGCGACGTCGGCAAAAGATTTGTGTTTGGCCACGCCTCCGCGCAGTATGCGGACATTATTATTGTTACCAACGACGATATTTACGATTCCGATCCCAGGGAAATTGCCAAAAATATCGAAGACGGCATTAACAGTTTTAAATTAAGAAAGTCGCGATACGAAATAATTTTGGATCGCCAGCAGGCCATTTTTCGGGCTTTATCTTTTGCAAGGGAAAACGATCTCGTTTTAATTACCGGCAAGGGCAGTGAGCAGTTTTTGATTTTGCCCGGAAACAAAAGGGTTGATTGGGATGAAGTTCGGGTAGTCAAAGAAGTCTTGCAACAATTAACAATTACCGCCAAAGGCGGCTCCGCCTTTGGCGGAAACAATTGACGTCTAACCTTTTATGGTACTTTATATAGACACAACGGATTTTAATAAGGTGATGTTTGCTGTGGCAGACGGAGAAAAAGTCCAGCAAAAAATCTACAAAGTTGACCCGCATAAGAGCCATGAGACTTTGGGTTGTCTGGAAAATTTTTTATTATACAATAAAATTAAATTGAAAGAGGGGACACCTCTTCCAATTAAGAAAATTGTTGTAAATAAAGGGCCGGGAAGTTACACTGGCGTTCGCATTGGGGTAACCATTGCCATGGCTTTGGCTTTCGCATGGCAAATACCGATGAAAGCTGTGGGAAAAGATCTCTTTAAAATCCGCTGATATATCGCCGACTGGAACACTGAAAAAAATGTTGACAAAAGTGTTCAGCGTTTTTTCAGCGTAAATATCAGCGTCCATTCAGCGGTTTATTCTTTTAACCTAAACACCGCCAGTGTAATAACCAACATCACGGCCAGCCAAATGCCGAGGATAAGAATATCAAAACCAATCTTACCGAAATTAAATGGATATAAATACGCCTGGCGAAGCCCGTCGGCTAAGTAAGTTATGGGCAACATGCGGGCGAAGATTTGAAGGGCGTGGGGTAGGGCCTCAATAGGATAAAAAATATTACCCAAAAAAGTCATAGGCAGAGCGATGGCCGAGGTAATGGGTGCCGCGGCATCGTAGCTTTTAGCGAAAGTGGAAATGAGTAAACCGACCAGTAAAAATATTGCCCCTCCAATTAGAACTAAAATTAGTGTTGAAATTACATTGCCGGCAAAGCTCGCGCCAAAGGCTAAAATTCCCAATAGGGTTAAAATAATAACCTGGATAATGACTATAACCAAACGGGCGGAAACCAGACTTAATGCCAGTTGCCACTGTTTTAACGGGGTAGCCAGCAGGCGCTTGATTATGCCCCGAGCTTTTAAGTCCACCATCCAGTAAGCCAAGCTGTAAACCCCGCCCTGCATAATGGTCATGGCAATAATGCCCGGCAGAACGTAGCTGGAATATTTTAAGTTGCTGCCTATGGCTTTTCCAATGGGTAAAACCGAAAGGGCAATATAAATAAACGCGGGCATTAGCACGGTCCAGTAAAAGCCTTCCTTTTCCCGGTAAAACATTTTAAAGTTGGCTTTAAACAGCTGCCAAAAACTATTCATCTAGCCCCCCTTCCTCGTATGCCCGCCCGGTTAAGTCTAAATAGACATCTTCCAACGTGGCGGTTTTGACCGTAAAACCGTAAAAATTTATTTGGTTTTGCCTCAACAGGTTAACGACCGCGGAAATTTTATCGAGCGAAGTGATTTCTAAAATAACTTTTGGGTAACTGGCATGAACTTTTTTTATCTTGGTGATATCTTTAAAAATATTTTGGTCAATTTGGCTGTCGGTAAAAAAGGAAATTTGCGTGGTGTCGGAAAGCCGGTCTATTAGTTTTTTTGGCTCGTCTATTTCCAAAATTTGTCCCTGGTCCATAATAGCGACGCGGTTACAGAGGAACTCGGCTTCTTCCATATAGTGGGTGGTTATTACTATGGTAATTCCGTCCGCGTTTATTTTTTTTACCAGCTGCCACATATCGCGCCGGGCTTTGGGGTCCAGGCCGGTGGTGGGCTCATCGAGAAATAATATCTGCGGCTCGTGCACCAGGGAGGTGGCAATGGTAAATCGCTGTTTTTGCCCGCCGGAAAGGTTGGCAAATTCTTCGTTTATTTTATCAGACAGCCCGACCAGTTCGAGCAAATCGGTCCTTCCTTGTCCTTCCTTGTCCTTCCGCGACGAGTAAAAAGACGCGAACAAATCCAGTAGTTCTCCTAAAGAAAGATGATGCAAATACTGGCTGGACTGGAGTTGTACCCCAATAAGACCTTTTATATCATTAGCCGACTTTAAATTATCAAACCCAAAAACCGCCACACTCCCCGAAGTCTGCGGCCTAATGCACTCTATAATTTCCAAGGCTGTAGTCTTTCCCGCCCCATTTGGCCCTAAAATGCCAAAAACCTCGCCTTTATAAACATCAAAAGAAACATCCTTAACCGCCTCCAGCTCCTTACCCTTGGATATCCTATACGTTTTCCTTAATTTTTGAACCTCAATAACTTTGTCCATGGGGGTATTATAGCATTTTCCAATTAAACGAATAATCGTTATAATAAGCCTATGATCGAACAACAAACATCTCGTGAACGGTTTATATTAAATGCTGGGTCGCCTGAAGAAAATCAGGCCAAATTAGCCGGGGTTTTGGCTGAATTTGGGGTTGATTATGACCCAAACATTTCCCTTGAACAAAATAACTCTACTTTTAGGCTGCTACAAAAATTTAACCAGTATGGGGTAATAGAAAAACAAAGTGGCCATCTTGTTTGGGATGCAGAAAAGGTTAAAAATTTTCCCTACGGCCATAGCAATATTTCTGCCAACAGAAAGACTGTGACACTTGCGGATATTAGGGCTATTTTGGATGGTTTGACCGGTTATAGTAAGGCCGATGTGGATGCAGCCAAAGGAGATTTTTCAAAGTTGGAAAAACGTCGGCTTTTGGTATTGCCTAAGGACATTAAATCCATTGCGTCTGCAGAAAAAGAAGGATGGCCGCAGGCCAGCAGCGAAGCTTTAATTCACCCTTGGGAATTGGGCAAACAAAATTATGATTGGGTTGCGCCCATAGAATTAGCCTCAGGTGAGGAAGTAAATTTAGCCGAGCTGGCGGTTGCTTATAAATTACAGCATGACTTACACGCACAAAAGAACAATAAAGGCCAGTTGGAAATATCGCCAGACCCAGGCAAAGCTCCTTATAAAAAGTTTAGCGCAAGATTATTTAATAAGCTTGTCAATATAAATCCGGTGAGCCGTGGCGCTAGTAGAATGGTTTCGTTTGAGAGCTCGCCCGTGGAGTTTACCCATGATTATCTGCCGAATTTAGTGAAATTGGGTTTTTTTAATGAACAGAAAGATTTTCGCCGTATTGCGGGACGGGTCACGGAAGATCGTTTTCGCCCTCATCCGAGGCGACTCAACCCCAAAGTTCCATATTTGCATTTCAGCAACTCAAAGCACCCTTTTGCCAAATACTATATCGGCCGGGAAAAGATTGTAGGCTTGAACATACCGGTGGATTCCGAAACGATGGAAGCACAGATGTTGGACCAGGACACGGCGGGGATTTTACAAAAAGACGCTGAGGGGCGCAGAAAAATACTTTGCATATTTAGTTTATTTTTCAAAGAAGACCTTGATCCGCGGTATAAAAAAGAAGAGGAAAGGTTGACGGCAAAGTATGGGAGCGCCAGCCCGACTAAGGTAACCCAGGGAATTAGCATTTCAGGTAGTGAAATGGAAAAACGAATCCGGGCTTATGATACTACGGAGTTTTTGCCTCCCAGGCCGGATGAAAAACCGGCGGATTATTTTAGGCGCATCAGGCCTTTGGATGATGTGGAATTTGTGCTTCAAAAAGTACACGGGTTTTTTGTTGATTCAGGTATCGGGGTACAAAATTTACCCTGGGCGGAACAATTAGTTCTTTCCAGGGCCTTGTTGGAAAATCGGGACAGCCAAAGGCTTGTTAATTTTGCCAAGACCCAAGGATTGGCAGGAGTCAGAAGTTTTTTGTCTTTGGATTATGACAAAAAAATGGGTAATAGGATTTTAGATATTGGAGATAAATTGGACGCGACCTTGTCTAAAGAAGTCTTTAAAAAATATGGGGAAATAGTAGATACTGCCGCCCAAGCCCAATATTATTTGGAAAATCATTTGCCGGAACGTTCCACCGATTCCGATGATATTGCCAAAGTCAGAGAGCAGTTACTTAAAAAAGGTAAAGATTTACTCATCCAAATGAGCATGCCAGAGAAAGGAAGAGGCCAATTGGAAACGGTGGAATTGTTGGAACAATTGGTTGCCGTTAAAACAGATATTTTGTTGTTTGCAGCGACATTTAAAAGTTTTGTCGGGGAAGAAAAATTGAATTTATCAGAATATCAGGGAGTTATTTTGGAAGAAAAAGATTCGGGAGACCTTAGTGCTCAAGAGAAGGAAGAAATGCTCGAGATTTTTCAAGCTAACCGTTTGGGTAACTACCCAGATAAGTTGCGGGAATTTGTTACGAGAGATTTTAATAACATTCTCAGTAAGTCCGGACATAAGTTTAGGGTGTTAAGACATGATGGCCGTGTGGTTGCATTTTTTCATTATGACCACGATCAAAAAGATAGCAAAGCATACTATGTTGGTTCGCTTAATTTACATCCTTCTGCCAAAGACAGTCCCATTGCTGTGACGATGTTAAAAGATGCCTTAAAGGAAAAAGCGGACAAAAATATTACCGCCGTGGTTTGGGCAAATAACCCGGCAAGACTGTTCTATACTAAATTCTTGGGTTTTAAAAAAGTCGGCGAAATAGCCGACTATCACGGAACAGGGGAAGTGTATTGGGAACTGGAGCGGAAAAAACAGGATGCAAATATCAAAGAAATGCCAAAGGCGGCCTAAGCCGCCTTTGCTGTTTGCCATAGAGTTAGAAACAAAGTTTTGTGCATTCGGTAAATTGCCGGGTGTTCTATTACCATACTGACAATTTGTCCTTTTTCCATGCTAATGTAGGAGACGGTATTGTCGTAAATGTACATAATGGTAGAAAAGTTGGCAGGCGCGGGGATAACGCGGATTTGGGTGTTGGCCGGGTCAAAAGTTTTGGCGTGCTGGCGCACAAAAGGGGAGTCGACCATAATTATTTTTTTCTTTATTCCTTTTTTGGCCCGCGCTTCGGTAAAGTTTTTATTCAGATCCGGGAATTGTTTGTTTAGCTCTTCGCTGTCTATATAGGAATAAATTTCGGTAGTTGATGTTAATGAATCTTCCACAATTTGTTTGGCGCCAACCAGTCCCTCAAAATATTTTACTGTTGGCTTAATAGCCGCCAACTGGTATAAGCTTCTCAATTGAGGTAAATTTTTAGTTAACTCTTCTTCCGCTGAAAAAACGGCGGTTTTTTGTTTTGTAATTAAAAGTTCCAGTTGTTCCGGATTTTTGGCTACGAATTTGGTGGTTTGCCCGGGCAAATCCTGCTTCTCCACCAAGCCTTTGGCGGCTAAATTATCCAAATGATAGTAAGCGTTGCCACGCTTTAACTTAGTATGGAATAATATCGGCTTCATGCCCTGCGGCCCGGTCTGAATAAGTAGCTCATAAATTTGAGCTTCGTTTTTGTTTAGTCCGAGTTTCTCCAAAATTGGGGTAAAAGGGGACTCGGGTGTTTGTTTCCGCTCCCTCCCCTCCCGAGGGGAGGGTTGGGCAGAGGTTGCAGTTTGTTGATTTTGATTATTATCCATAGGAGTAAAATATTAGCTTATACCCTTATTTTAGCACCTTTTATAAATCTTGTCAAATATAAACTGACATTTTAACATCTAATTAAGCCAAATAAATACTAAATATATTGATTCTATTGCTATTTATATCAGTATATTATTGACGTTTTGTCAAGTTTAATGTATACTCATTTGTTAATCATAAATAAGGATTAACATTTAACAACTGAATATTACTTTAGGTTTTGTTTAAAGGTTAATGTCTGGAGTGAATAACCCATTACATTTTCCCCATTCCGATCTGACAGGAAGGATTGGGAAGAACAAACCCCGCTATAAGTAAGCAAGGTTACAAGTGTTTAGTGGTGTATTTCGCAGGAAAGCACGCCTCTGACCGCTTGCTGAATAAACATAGCAATGAGTGCACCCTTCATCATTAATTGATGGTGAGGGGAACAGTCCTTGTTAGAAAATAGAATATAGTAATTAGGTTTTAGTAAAGGTGCAAAGCGGAAATTTTTATCGCCTGTGGTAAATATTTCTGCCCTCGCTACCGCTACAGCAGGAGTAGTGAGGTAGCACCTTGAAAACGTCTCTATAATTATTTTTTGTTTTTAACTTTTGTTAAAAGCGTATTTAATTATGGCAATATAAGATTTTAATTTTTGCCTAAGTTCGTCTTAGGCGTGTTAAATGTTGTCGGCAGCGTTGTGGTTTTGTAATTTTAGGCTATTCCATTTTTGGGATGAAGGCCAAAATAAAAATAACGAAACCACGGTGCTGCCGACAATTATAATGTTGAATTTTCATTGGAAAAAGATAAAGAGTAAAATTTTTACCTTTTTCTGTATGGCTGTTTAACTAAAGCCTAGTTCCGAGAAGTTGCCATCGGAGCGAACAAAACACTAGTCCAGCGGCAACAAGACAAACTAGCCAAGGAGGCTAGACCAAATGCAGCAGACAGTAACGAGCCGACCCATCGTGGTCGGCAAGAAGAACATCGCCAACTACGCGTTGGCGATAGCCACTCGCTTCGGCGAGGGGCAAAAAAACATCGTCCTGCGCGCCCGCGGGCGCTTTTGCTCGGCCGCATTTGACGCGGCGAACAAGGCCCTCAATATGGGCTTGCCGCTGTCACGCGGCAGCGCCCGTTGGGGCCAGGAGACGGCACCGGGCGACCGCCCGGTGTCGTGGGTCGAAATCGAACTGACCGTGAAGGAGGCGTAAGCCATGCTTACGCTAAATTCACGGCAGTTGGGGGACAAACTCCGCGCCTGGCTTATGGCGCGGATGTCTGTCCTCCTAGTAGGTCCGCCCGGAACGGGCAAGACCTACACGGCACGGCAAGTCGCCATTGCCCTCGGCCGTCCCGTCGAAGTAATCGACGGCGGAAATGAGTCATCATGGAAGGCACTCTTTCCGTATCGGACGCCGAGCGGCTCGCTTGAACTGGGTTCCGCGCTTCGGGCCAGCGGGTTCGTTCTTCGGGACGGCCATCTGACAAAAGAGCGCGAAGGTGGGACGTTGGTAGTGGACGAGGCAAACCGGGTACCACCGGAGCTAAAATCCGCGTTCCAGTTGCTCGCCTCCGAGAAAATCGTGCCATGGCCAGACGGCGGCACGGTGGACTTGGAAATCGCTATCGTTTCCACTGGGAACGATAGCGATCTGGGCGTCGAGGAGGCTTCCAGAGCTGAACTCGACCGCTACGACCTGGTTGTCCGGTTGCAAGCCACGCCGGAAGAGCAGGCAAAAATTGTGTCGGGAGAGACCAGCGTTCGACCGGAGGTGGCGAAAGTCATCTACGAATCGGTCGTCGAGCTTTCCGGCAAACTGGATCCCAAAAAAGTCCACTTGCCGGAAGGACTGCGCATGGCCATTTCGGTGGCCAGGGTTCTCCTGACCGGCACACTTGGGCCTGTGGATGCGTTTCGCGGAGCCGCGGAACGCTGCTGGCCGCTGGGCCGGAGAGGTGCGGAGAAATACCGCGCTGAATTCGACACGGCGGTGGCCACGGTTGCCGGGACGTTCGCGGGTAAAATCGCGAATCTCGGCGACCTGTCATCGGCCGCCAGTAAGAAGTCCACTAACGCTCCGGTCGCGCAGACCGGGCAGGCGGCGAGCCTGCGTGACCTGCTCGCCAGTTTAACAGACAGCACCCTGTCGCAAGTTTCTTCGGGTGTTGCCCTGCCGCTTCCTCGGCCATTTGTGCTGATGATGCATGTATTCACCTCCTCCTTCGGGATGGGGGTGGCCAAGCATATCAGTGAGCGACGGCTCAAGAAGGCGGCAGAGGCTGAACGGACCGGTATCAAGGTTCACTTCAGCCAAAACGGTAGCGCGGACACCGTGGAATTCCGCGACGCAGACCGGCACTGCGTAGAAGAGTTTTGCCGGAAATGCGAAGGCTTGTAAGGCTTCGCATTTTACCCCGACGCTAAAAAGGTCGGGGCAAGTTGCACTCAGGAGATGGGGAGATAAAGTTTGCACAACTTTTATTTCCCCCTTCTGTTTGAGAGTTTTGTTTTTGTGATTTAAACCCTCTCTGCCTCCACCTTCGCCAAGGCTACGGCGGACAAGTCGGATGCACTCGACATCTCCCCCAGAGGGGGAGAAGGGGAACAGAAAACTCAAACAGGAGTAAGAGTTTACTCCACCGAAGTTGCATCGGATTTGCAACGCAGGTTCGCCTCGCGGGCGGCCACAACTGCTGGAAATAGGAGATAAAGATGAACCTCCAGAAGCTGGAAAAATTGGCCCGCCGCGTGGTGGGCCGTGCGATACCCGTTAATGTGGGCGCGGGGGCTCACACCGACGGAAACGAGATTACCATTTTAGACCCCGACTCCCGTTGGTCGAAGCTTCCCGTTTCGGCTAAAAACGATATGGTGGAGATGTTAACGGCTCATGAAGCCAGTCATATCGTTTATTTTGACCGGGCAGCAAAAAAAATTGGCAAGACTTCGCTCTCGGGCGAAGAAATGTACAAGATTTTTGCTGATCCGCTGTCGCCGGGAGAATCTTCCACTGCATACGTTCGATTTTTGTTAAACGTGGTGGAAGATCAAGTTGTCGACGAACACGCCGCAACGTTCGTCGGCCAGGATGTTCGCGAACGCGTGAACCGGTTTTTCGTTTGGAACCGGCAAGGCGGTGGGCGCAAGTCCATTGCCGAGCTGGAAGCCAGCGGGAAACAGGGTCAGTGTGCGGCGTTCATTGAAGCGCTCTTTCAGTTGGAGATTTACGGCCAGCTGATTGAGAGTTTTGTGAGCCAGCCGCTGGCAGATGCTGCTCGCGAAGCGGCCAAGGCGATAGTGAGTTATGGACAGGGCTCACTTTCGCGCACCCAGGCGCTCCAGAAAGTTTTGGACGCACTGCGCAAGTATTGTCCACCGCCGTGGTCTTTGCCTCCAGAGTACCAACCGCCGAAAGGCGAGGGTGCAGGGAAGGGCGGAGACCCTTCCGCAGATCCATCTACTGGTTCACAAGGATCAGGAGAAGGGAGCGGTGAAGGCGAAGGCTCTGGCGAGGAAGGATCCGGTGACGGATCTGGCCAGGGTAAAGGGTCGAAAGGATCAAAGTCTAAGCTCGGTAAGGGTAAGGGCAAAGGTTCCGGAGACTCTGACGCTGATGGGTCGGGTGATGGTGAGTCGTCTGACTCAAACGGAAAACCCTCTGACGGCAAAGAGGGTGAGGACGGTAAAAAGTCCGATGGCTCCAAAGGCAAAGGCGACAAGGCTGATGCTAAAGAGCCGGAAGACAAAGACGACCCCGAACCCGGAAGCGAAAGCCAAGGGGGAGGGGACGGAAGTCCGTCCGAAAGCAATAGTCGCGGCAACGAAACCGGTGGTGGCGCGGGAGATCCCCGTGCTGTTGAATCGGCGCCGGAAAAGCGCTTTGAGGACAACAACCTTGAGGCGTTGCTCCGGATGCTTGAGCGCGTTCTGGCCGAACGCACCAAGTTAATCGGTCGCGGTATGCCAAGGTTCCGTTCCTGGCAGCCGGGAGATGCGGTTTCATCTCCGGATGAAATTTGTCGCTATCAGGAGGATGAAGTTTTTGGGACCGATCCTCTAAAGCGGCGCTGTGTCCGTCGGCGGGATAAGGAACAACACCTCATGGCCATTTTCATTGACTCCTCCGGGTCGGTGAATGATAAACTTTTTTCCCAGCTGTACCGCGTGTGCGGCGAGCTGGCGGAAAAAGTTGGCCAGTCCCAGGGCATTAAGCTTGGGGTTGGCCAGTTCTCCGGAGGAGCCTCTTGGGTCTTAATCCCGACCCAGGATGTACAGGCCATACGGGATTTTGCTGAAGAGACGCCAGTGCGTTTGTATTCGGGCGGCACGACGGTAGGGGAGATTTATGGTCTCCTGCCGGACGACTTTGCCGGATACGAAACCGCCGACCTCATTGTACTCACAGACGGGTACGTTGAGGACGGCAAAGCTTTGGCGGTTTCGCTGGAAAAGGCTCACTCGGAGACCGGCTGTGAGATTAAACTCCACGGCGTCGTGTTCCGTAAGATGGGCTCGCTCAAGCAGTTTGTCAAGGCCAAAGACGAACTCCCGGAGTTCGTTCGCGCTTGGCATCTCGGCGCAGAAGAATAGTTCGGTGAGAATCCGGACAAGGGTTTGGGGGATGGTTACCAAATAATAAAACACCATCCGTTTCGGTCCATAAGAGGAGAGAAAATGGCCGACGTGAAGAAACCGATCGACTCGGTCACAACCTTTGTGGCCGAGATTGAAAAGCCGTCGATTGAGCTGGTGATAGCCAAGTTCCAGGGAAAGCACACCCTGCGCACTTTGGCCGCCGCCCGCCGCATTCGCGGCAAAAAAGAGCGGGTGAAAATCCCGCGCAACCTCCTCCGGCAACTTTTCCGGGGGACGGGTGGTTGGAATGACAACTGCCTGAAACCCGGCTGGCCGAGCGACGTTCCGTCCTCGGCAAAAAAGGTCACTATTGGTGACCTGACGGTGTCCATGTGGGACACCACAAGCGGCCGCAGTTCCGGTTATCCAGGGGCGGCGCTTGAGTACCGCGGCCGAAAAGCCGCCCATGTCCCCGCCGAGTGGCGGAGCTGGCGGGACGACAACAAGGCCAAGGGATTTTTAGCAGCCCTTGGCAAATAGCACTAAAAGAGGAAGCCCCGCGATTGCACACCGCCTAGGCTTCCTCTTCCTCTCAAAGTTTTCTAGTTATGTTTTGGCCGATAAATCCAAATTCGCTAAAGCTATGGCGGACGAGTCGGCAAGGTATAAACTATAAAATTTTGAGAGGAACGTAAAACATCACGTTACTCCCAAATAAGCCGGGAAGAGGTTCTTGGTTGGTTTGGATTTTTCGAAGAGGAGAAAGACAAAAATGATAAGGGCACCGTAGAGGGTTTAAACCCTGACAAGCGGTTCATTTTCTCTCGAGATGACCGGGAAGGCGCATCGGGGGTGGCTGAGCATGAAAGGCATAGGTTTTAGGATAGATAGACCTATGTTCCCTTGCCGTAAGGCAAGCATGTTAAGAATCGGTAAAGAGCGTTAAAAAGGCGCAAGGTGGGTTACAAAATTCTTGTGTTCCCATCGCACAAGGTCCGGTGAATCAGTAAACCGGACGCGCCAGAAACTGCATCGGCTGATTTTGTTTGGCTAGAGGGGCCAGTGGCGCTGGCGGCTCAAATGTTTAAAAATTCATTTGAGCCTGGCTATTCAGAAAAATTTTTCTTTTCCGCAGGGCTTTCGCGCTGAGGGCGGAAAAGGTTTAAGCAACGCGGCTGGTTTAATGAGCTTCTGCTTCAGGCGCTCATTAAATTTGTAGGTGGCAGGGTACTTACAGGACATTGCCAGCTGGATGTCACGGTATTTTGTCATTAGAGCAAGAAGTCGGTAAGGCAGGTTTCAATAAACTGCACCTGATTTACCGCTAACAAGCAGCACCGGCGTTGGTAAGATTTTGGCTAATTGTTTTTACCAACGCTCTAAATACAACTGCCTGTTTTGGGTTCTTTTTACCAGAGTGTGGAATCCAAAATACAAATTACAAACTGGTTAATGCTCATCTTAGGTTTTGCTGGAGAGTACTACAGGTGAGCACAACAGAAAATCCAGCCGCTTCTCTGTGCGGAGAGTAATCTCCTATTGGGTAAAAAATTGTCACAGTAAGAAGCGCTAATATACAATACCCCACGTCAAGCAGTTTTAAGTTTGTACTGTGTTTATTGCCGAAAGGTAATGGGCAGGCGCGCCCCAAGAGGTTTGTCGGCAAACAATCCCGGCAGAATGAGGGAAGAACAAACAGCGAAAGGAAAGGTTTGGCGGCGACATTCGCCACTTATCTTTATGGGCTAAGGGCCCGGTGGAAGGCGTTTTACCTTCTTTCGCTCATCAAAAACGCTACACGAGACCCAAGCTGCCAGCTGGCGGTTTGGGAGATACACAACAGCGGCTCTAAGGGGTTAAGGTTTTTTGGCTACTAAATATACCCACTAAACAGCCGAAAAGCCCCCAAGGAGTGTCAGGATGGAAAAGTCGGCAACGGCTGCCGCAAAAACTTAAACAGCCTTGGCTTAGGGCCGGGGTGGATTGAACTAAATGTTTAAGTGAAGCCCGAAGCAATTATCGGGTTTTAATATCCATCCGCCTGCGACCTAAAAATTACCAAACACTATCTTTCACCAAACACCAAGATAGGTCGCAGTTTATTTTTGCCTGGCCTGAATTAGGCGGCCTGTAAACGCCGGTTTGCAGGTTGTTTAAGGAGGGGAAACAATTTTCCTGCTCGCCACAGGGATTAGTCTTTGCCAGAGCCACCAGCTTTGGCCCATCCAGGCAAGACGGACGCCGAATCGCGGTTCTTGAAACATCCTAACCAATCACCAATTTTCCACAAGTCACAAAACAGGATGCTAAAAAAGAGAATCGCGCCGGGAGGAAGCCTGAAGTTAGGTAAAACCTCCTATTTAAGGCCGCGCCGGCAAGCGCGCGGGAAAGACAAAGCAGACGAATACGTTTCGACGGGAGCCTTTGTGCTCTTGTTGGCCTAAAGGAACGGATTCGTACTATAGCTGCCACCGGAGAAAAAATACCAAACACAAAAATTCACCACCTCCGGTGAGGCCCACGGCGAGCCTTAATCGCCATTTGCACTTAAGTCGAGGGGAACAAAAGTCTGCACAACTTTTTGTTCCTCTCTTCCCCCGCCCGGCTGTGGACCACAGGCTACGGCTTGGCGGGGGAGGAGGCTTTTTTCTTTTGAGCTATGTGTTTGTTAGGTTTTTTTCGGCGTCATTCTGAGCGGAGCGAAGAATCTCTAGTAAATAGATAGCCCAAAAGGAGAGGGCAAAACAATGGCGTCTTCACTACAAATGAAGAAGGTCGGGACGCTCGCAAGCGGCGAGACGGTCCTGGCTAACGAGGGATCACAGCGGTACAAAGGTACCGCGCGGTTCCTCGCCCGCGCTTTGGCGCGGGTCAATGCGCACAATCCAGAAGATGGATTCCCGGCTGGTGAGGTCGGGATGATTATCCAGTCGGTCGATTTTGGTCGGCCGATTGGCAACAGCAACGTCGTCGCCACCAGGCGTGACGGCGAAATCCGCGACGCCCAGCGACGGGCGGGAGCTTGGCGGGACGAGCAGGCCTCCAAAAAAACCCAGGCCGAGCATTTCGCCAAAGCCTGGGTGAAGCATCGTCCCGACGAGGTCATGCCGGCTCAACCCCTGGCCGAAGAGGCGCCGGAGGAGTTCCGGCCCTACTTGGAGGGGAAGGGTGAGGTTGTGGTTTATGCCCGGCGCAAGCTGGGCGCTAAAGACCGAGGCTTGAGCCGGTTCGTCAAAAACCGCCAGCCGGAGCCCAGCTCCGAGGTAACGGTGGTCTTGAAACGGCAGGGGGACACGTTCCTGCTCCTCGGCGCGTTCTTTGGCGGGGTGCCCGAGCCCCAGCCGTGGGACAAGCGGGCCACTGCCTGCTCCGAGGAGTTTTGGAACACCCACGCGTTCGTGTGGGGCTCCGAGGAAGTGGACGAGCAGGAGCCGGCGACCACGAAATGTCCGTGGACGTTGCCCACGGAAAAGCATAAGTGGGCCATCCCTTGGCTGTTGTTGTGCCTGGTGGATAAGGGTTTGACCGTCGACTTTCGGGTCGGTGGCCGGATTTTCCAAATCACCGGCCACCCAGGGATTGTCGGGCTCTGGGAACGCCACCTACACGTTGGCTCGCACCCGACGCGTTCGCGTGTCGGGGAGGCGGAAGTGGAGAAGGCTTTCCGGGCGGTCTGCGGCCACCCGTTCGTCCTTTACTCCACCCAACAGGACGAGCCGGGAGCCGAGTGGCTTTCCCGCCAGGAAGTTGCCGAGAAGTTTTTCGGCAACAACATGATTTCCTGGGAACGGGAGATTGAAGCCAAAACCCGCCTTCCAAAGTTGCCAAAGTAGCGGCAGAATTTTGTCACCGTTTTAGCAACAAACGGCGAGACTGTACGGGCAGACGTATAACGCATTCAATCTACGGGGAAACGGTTTTGCACAAACCTTTCCCCAAAGATTTTATTTAAAGCAGGCCGATGGCCTGCACTACACGCTTAATTTTTAGTATTTTTCTGTCCTTGGGTATAGAAGTCCCAGGCTGATGAGTCCGCAAGGACGAAACAGAAAACCCAATTTTAAAAGGAGTAAAAAACGTATGGAACCACAAACCTACGTTAAAGGTCTGCCGTTGGACCTGTCTTTCGGCGGCGAGAGTCAGGGAACGGATCGCGTCCGCGTCTGTCTGTACGGAGACGTGGACAGCCCGGCCGCGCCATTCATTGGCGACGCGACCACGGCCGAATGCCCGGATCAAGCCGGGCTGTCCGACCACCAGAAGCTCCGCTTCTGGTTTGAATTCCGCCGCGTCCGCCCCTATGGGGACGTGGCGGCAATGGTCGACCATGTGGTCGGCCTCCTCAAACAGGGCGGGTGGCAGCCGGCCGAACCGGAAGGCAATTTCCCGGACACGGGAAATACGGTCGATGGCCTGGTAGACACCACGGACATCGGCTATCGCGGCTACGGCCGCGATTTCCCGGCTACGCCCAACTCCAACGGCTTTAACGCCGCGGGCGGCCTCTCGGTCGTCGTGGAGAAGACCGGCACCAAGCCGGAGTATAGCAACGACGAAATCGAGGCGGTCATCAGCCTCGTAGACGAGCTGTCACAGGTGGTTTTTCGCCTACTACGGCGGCTGCCAATGGTGGGGCTGTTGTGCCTCACCTCGGAGCCCCAACAGCCGGTCGAAATTCCGCCCAGCCAAGGCGGGGAAGAGGTAAAATAGCCATGGAGGAGTTTTTTCTCGGGCGGGCACTTGAATATGCCCGAGCACGAAACCCCGAGGCCTCCGAAGGCCGTATCTTCGCCTTCGCCCACGCGGTGGCCGCTTTGGTGAACGGCTTTTCGCTCGGTCTTGCGGGAGGACCTACGGTACGCGAGTACGTGGCCGTACGGATGTACGGCCAGGAGGGCTTCCTCGCTTTTGAAACGGCGATGGAGCTGTTGGTTTCGGCAGACGGGCCGATGTTTGGACCGCTGACCGATCTTCACCGCCAAGTATGGTCGGAGGAATACTGCTTCGGCGACGACCCGGACGATGTTCGGGAGTTGTCGGGTAAAAATCTTCCCGACGAAAAATAAGATTACCGGTTGATGGAACCGGCCACAAAAACCATATAAAGGAGGTGAATAGAAAAGTGGAGTGGCCAAAAAAGCAGCCGGTAAGGTTTCTTGAGTGGATTGTCGACCCTTTGGTGTCGGCTCTCCGCCAGGGCTATCGGCTTCAAAGGAGAAAACGCCAGACCCTTGTGTATGAGGGGTTGGACGTTATCTCCACTCAATCCAACCTTGCGAGAAGGTTGAGTGCGCGGCCCTACAGGACTTTTGATCCCGAAATGCTCCAGCAACAAGAGGAGGAGGGTCGGGATCTGCTGTGGGTCATAATCAACCTGGCAGTCCAGCTCGGCGTTGAGCAAGGCCGTCGGCTGGAAAGGAGAAACTCGAAGAAGAGGAAAAAATAACTTCTCCAAAACTTGCCCGGCAGCCTTGACCAAACAGGGGCGCCGGAAAAACAAAAAAATTGCACCACTTTGGGATGAACCAGGCTAAGCACTACGCCTTGTTCGTCCCGATTTTCCAGGCCATCATTCTATTCTTTTCCTGCCGCCCCGTTCGTTAGGGGATGGGGTGAAAAATAGCTTGGTGGCCTGAAAAATAATAACTTGTGGATTAACTGTTTGAAGTTTGGGGGTAAGTGTGGTAGGATAGAGATACAAATGAAATGATCGACTTGCCCCGTACCAGTCGCCAAGGCTTCCGGTACAGGGCTAAGTCCCAAACCTGCGGTTTGGGACTTGACAAATTCTCCTTGACTGCTACAATCCTAATATGCACAATTTAATAAGCCTATAAGCCTTTGTGGATCGGCCTTTTTTGCTTACGCGAAAAAGGGAATGTTTTGCGTCTTCAATCATGATTTCGGGGAGATAGAAGATGTAGAATATTCTTCGGTCTTACAATTTTGGCCAATTTTTTCCCCGGATTTAATCCGGGGATGGCTCAATATTGTAACACCTCTTTTTGTTAAGAGGTTTATAGGATTTAGTTTTTATCCTTAAATAAGCCAAAAAGTGCGTTTTTTGGCTCTAGGGAGTGTTGTCTCTAAAAAAACAGCAATCCTAAGTTAGGTTATTTAATGGCTACTAAATCTAAAACCGTTGGCGTCTCCGCCATGGTTAAGTTCCCCGAGAGCAAGTTGTCACCACGCAAGTTTTTTACCTCAAGCCACGAAACCGCGCTGCTGCCTAATTTAATAGAGGTACAGCTAATTTCGTATAAGTGGTTTGTAGAAAAAGGTCTTAAGGACTTATTGGGAGAAATTAATCCGATTCGCGACTTTACCGGGAAAAACCTGGAAATGTTTTTTGGCGATTTCTTTTTTGACAAGTCCAAATACGACGAGTTTACTTCCCGCGAGAGAAACACCACTTACGAAGCCCCGCTGTATGTTTCCGCCAAGCTGGTCAACAAACAAACCGGCAAAGTAAAGACTCAAGACGTGTATTTTGGAGATTTTCCGTTAATGACTCCGCGCGGCACATTTATTATCAATGGCGTGGAGCGCGTTGTGGTTAACCAGCTTATTAAATCCCCGGGCGTATTTTTTACGGCCGAGAATTTGCGCGGTAAAAATTATTACGGTGCGAAAATCATACCTAACCGCGGCGCTTGGCTGGAACTGGATACCGATGCCGCCGGAGTAATTGGCGTAAAAATCGACCGCAAAAGAAGAATTCCCATAACCGCCCTTTTAAGAGTCTTCGGTCTAAACAGCAACGAGGAAATTTTAGCCGCTTTTGCAGACGTAGATACCGACCCGGACACTAAATATATTTTAAACACTCTGGAAAAAGACGCTTCCACTAATGCCGACGAAGGCTACAAGGAAGTCTATAAAAGAATTCGCCCAGGCGACCTGGCTACCGTAGACAACGCCAAGTCTTTAATTTCCGGTATGTTTTTTAACACCGAGCGCTACGATATTTCCGCGGTCGGCCGTTATAAGTTTAACCAGCGCTTAAACGTACAAAATAACGAAAGCCAAATTTTGACCAAAGAAGATTTGGTTATGGCTGTTCGGGAAGTTATTAAATTAAACAATACCCAGGGCATACCGGACGACATAGACCACTTAGCAAACCGCCGCGTCAGAGCCGTTGGTGAACTTATCCAGGCCCGCTTTCGCGTTGGCCTTGCCCGCATGGCTAGAATAGCCAAAGACCGCATGTCCTTGGCCGATTTAGATACTGTAACTCCAGCCCAGCTTATCCATGTCCGCCCCATAGTTGCCACTATGCAGGAATTTTTTTCCTCTTCCCAGCTGTCCCAGTTTATGGACCAGACAAATCCGTTGGCCGAGCTTGAACACAAGCGCCGCCTTAGTGCCATGGGTCCCGGAGGACTTTCCAGAGAACGCGCCGGATTTGAAGTCCGCGATGTGCACCATAGCCACTACGGCCGGCTTTGCCCAATTACCACTCCGGAAGGACCGAACATCGGACTCGTGGCCCACTTGGCAACTTACGCGCGCGTCAACGATTTTGGTTTTATAGAAACCCCGTACCGCGTGGTAAAAAAAGCCGCCAAAAATGACGGCAAAGACTTAGAAGAAGAAATTTCCCTTTACGATATTAAAGATGAACAAGGCAAAGTCATAGTGCCGGCCGGAGAAACCGTCAGCGCGAGCAAAGCCAAAGAGGCGGCCAAAAATCATCAGCTATTGGAAGTACGAATTAAGCCCCGCGCCACCGGAAAAATTGTTTATTTGGATGCTTACCAGGAAGAAAAATTAATTATCGGTCAAAGCAATATTAATTTAAACGAGCAGGGGTATTTTGTGGAACCCCGCGCCAGCGTACGTGTACGCACTGTGCCGACTATGGCTTCCACGGACGATATTGATTTTTTGGATGTTTCTCCAAAACAAATTATTTCCGTAACTACATCGTTGATTCCGTTTTTGGAACACGATGACGCCAACCGTGCGTTAATGGGCAGTAACATGCAACGTCAGGCCGTGTCCTGCATAAAGCCCGACGCGCCTATAGTCGGCACGGGTATGGAAGGCAAAGCGGCGCGTGATTCCGGCACCGTGGTTTTGGCCGAAGAAGACGGCACCGTAACATCGGTCATGGGCGAAAAAATTATTGTGGTCGGCGAAAAAGGCAAAAAGAAAGAATATCCGCTGTTGAAATTTTTGCGAACCAACTCCGCCACATCCATTAACCAAATTGCCCGTGTAAATAAGGGACAAACTGTAAAAAAAGGAGATTTGTTGGCAGATGGAGCTTCTACTGAACACGGCGAATTGGCTCTGGGCCAAAATGTTTTGGTGGCGTTTATGTCTTGGGAAGGCGGTAACTACGAAGACGCTATTTTGGTCTCCGAGCGCGTGGTTCAGCAGGATCGCTACAGCAGTATTCATATTGATGATTTTAAAATAGATGTGCGCGATACTAAGTTGGGACCAGAGCAGGTTACCCGCGACATTCCCAATGTCGGCGAAGAAAAATTAAAGGATTTAGACGACACCGGGATTATCCGCATTGGCGCCCAGGTTAAAGCCGGGGACATTTTAGTCGGCAAGATTACGCCAAAAGGCGAAACGGATTTAACCGCGGAAGAAAAACTTTTAAGAGTAATTTTTGGTGAAAAGTCCCGCGATGTTAAAGACACCTCTTTGACTTTGCCTCACGGCGAATACGGAAAAGTTGTAAACATCCGCCAGTTTACCAGGGAAGCCGGAGACAAGCTCCAGAGCGGCGTTATTCGCAGTATTCAGGTTTCAGTCGCGGTATTGCGCAAAGTCCAGGTCGGCGACAAAATGGCCGGCCGCCACGGAAACAAAGGAGTTATTAGCAAAATTATTCCGGTGGAAGATTTGCCGTTTATGGAAGACGGCACCCCCGTGGATATTATTTTAAATCCTCTTGGCGTGGTGTCCCGTATGAACCTCGGACAGATTTTAGAGACTCATTTGGGCATGGCCGCCTTACGCTTGGGCTATCATGTCGCGACTCCGGTTTTGGACGGAGTACACGAAAGTAAAATTAAAGAAGAATTAAAAAAGGCCGGCATTCCGGAAGACGGCAAGGTCTATCTAATAGACGGAAAAACCGGCGACAGGTTTGATGAAAAAGTTACCGTGGGCGTAATGTATTTCTTAAAATTACACCATTTGGTAGATGACAAAATGCACGCGCGTTCCACCGGTCCGTACTCGCTTATTACCCAACAGCCGCTTGGCGGAAAAGCCCAGTTCGGTGGCCAGCGTTTTGGGGAAATGGAAGTCTGGGCTTTGGAAGGTTACGGCGCGGCCCACACTCTGCAGGAAATGCTGACCATAAAATCGGACGATGTAGTAGGACGCTCAAAAACTTACGAAGCCATTGTCAAAGGCGAACCGATTAAAAAACCAAATATTCCGGAAAGTTTCAGAGTCTTGGTTAAAGAATTACAGTCGCTTTGTCTGGATGTGGAACTGCTCGGCCGGGACGGCGCGGTAAGCTCCGCCGCCGAAGAGCCGGAAATTATTGTTCCAAACCTCCCCCCAGTAATGCCTATTGTAAGTGAAACTTCTTTGTTTGACGATGAGGTTAAAAAGAAGCCGACGAAGAAGGAAAAGAAAAAATAAACTAATTAACACAAATACTGCAGACGAATGAACACGAATCGTAATGCAGTCTCTCCTCCTTCTTTAAGGAGGAGTACCCGCCGCAGGCGGGGGAGGCGGTGAATGAATCGGCGTTGATAAGTATCACCACCCCGTCCCGTCATCCGACGGGACACCCCCTCCTTAAAGAAGGAGGGGAAGCTCCGCAGATAATGCAAAGAACCTTAAAATATCCTCCAATAAAAAAACCGACCCTGTACCGTTAGCTCCAAATCCTCATCCGCCAGTTGGCGGAAGGCGGACGGAAAACTAACCGGCACAGGGCACGGGGTGCGGACGATCAGGACGAAGTTTATGTGATGGCCGCTGGTAGGTGCAACGATTCGAGAAATCCATCAGTAAACCAGACTTTCCAGCCTTTGGCGACCTCGGCTTCCGCTGTTGTCCAGTCTTCTTCTGGAGTGCCAGGCGTGTCTGCTTTCACCCGGCGTTCCCAGATGTAGTAGGCATTTTGCCTGACCAGGTAAGCCCACCGCTCAGAATCAGTCAGTTGCCCGAAGTTAAGAGCACAATCGATGTCGTGCGTTGCCACGATAGAACCTCCTTTGCATGCCGAAGAATCGGACAGCTAAAAATACCACAGAGAGAGAGGTTTGTAAAGAGGCTAAAAAATTATTCTAATTGCTCTAATTAGTCTAATTGACCTAAACAAATCATAATATCCAATGTCAGAATTTAGACATTTAAGCATTAGACATTATTTAGAATAATTAGAACAATTAGGTTAATTAAACTAATTAAAAATATTTAATTAAGAAAACAGCCGATAAATCGGCACGCTACAAACTAAGCAATATTAACTAATAACTAATTTTCATGTTCACCCAAACCGAAGATTTCAAAGGTGTCCGCTTAAAACTCGCCAGCCCGGAGACCATAACCAACTGGTCGCACGGGGAGGTCACTAAGCCGGAAACCATTAACTATAGAACACAACGTCCGGAAAAGGACGGGCTTTTTGATGAAAAGATTTTTGGTCCCATTAAGGACTGGGAATGTTATTGCGGCAAATATAAGAGGATTCGTTATAAAGGAATTGTTTGCGACAAGTGCGGCGTGGAAGTTACCAAGTCTTCGGTCAGGCGCGAAAGAATGGGTCATATTAAATTGGCCGTGCCGACCGCGCACATTTGGTTTTTGCGCGGCGTGCCATCGCGCTTGGGACTTATTTTGGATTTGGGCGTACAGGAACTGGAGAAGGTGGTTTACTTTGCCGCCTACATTATTAATTCCGTAGACGAAGAAGCCCGCATGTCTACACTGGAACAAATTGAGCACGAATTTAAAGCCAAGAAAAAAGTCATAGAAGAAAAATTTGAAACGCTTATTGGCAAATCTAAAAGCGCCATTGGGCAAAAATTCGCTCAAAAAGATCCGGATGTTTTACAGGCAGAAATTGACACCGAAGTTACCCGCCTCAAAGACGCCTGGGGCAAAGAGCTGGAAGCTTTGGAGAGCATCCGCGATCAGGCGCGTAGCGAGCTAAAGTCCATTAAAAAAATGCAAATCATCAGCGAACTGCAATATCGTGATTTGTCTTTAAAGTACGGACCGGTTTTTAACGCCTCTATTGGCGCCGAGGGCATAAAAGGACTTTTGGAAGAAGTGAATCTGGAGCAGCTGCTTTTGGATTTGCAAACCGCTTTGCCGAATTTGGAAGGACAAGCCGAAAGGAAAGTTCTTAAGCGCATGAAGCTGGTAAAATCTTTAATTAATTCCGGTCTGCGCCCCGAATGGATGTTAATTACCATGTTGCCGGTTATTCCGCCGGATCTGCGCCCAATGGTTCAGTTAGACGGCGGACGCTTTGCCGCTTCGGACTTAAACGATTTATACCGCCGTGTTATCAACCGTAACAATCGCTTAAAGAAACTTTTGGAAATTAAGGCCCCGGAAGTTATTACCAGAAACGAAAAACGCATGCTTCAGGAAGCGGTGGACGCGCTTATAGACAACAGCATCCGCCACGGCAAGGAAGTTACCGCTAGCACGGGCCAAAAAAGAAAATTGCGCTCCCTGGCCGACATGCTTAAAGGCAAGCAGGGGCGTTTTCGCCAGAACCTCCTCGGTAAGCGCGTGGACTATTCCGGACGCAGTGTTATTGTGGTGGGTCCTCGCTTGCGCTTGCATCAGTGTGGTTTGCCAAAAATGATGGCTTTGGAATTGTTTAAACCTTTTGTCATTAGCAAGCTTATAGGCCGCGAGTTTGCGCACAACGTGCGCAGTGCCAACCGTTTAATCGAGCAGGGCAGAACCGAAGTCTATGATATTTTGGAAGAAGTTACTAAAGACCATTACGTGTTGCTTAACCGCGCTCCTACCTTGCACCGTTTGGGCTTCCAGGCTTTCCAGCCGGTATTAATAGAAGGAAAAGCCATTCAACTGCACCCAATGGTTTGTGCCGCATTTAACGCGGACTTTGACGGCGACCAAATGGCCGTGCACGTGCCGTTAACCGAAGCCGCCCAAAAGGAAGCGCGCGAAATTATGGTCTCCGCGCACAACCTGCTCAAGCCTGCTTCCGGTGACCCGGTTATGACTCCGGACAAAGACGTGGTTGTGGGCTGTTATTACATTACCAGAATCCATCCCGGCCAAAAGGGCGAAGGAAAAATATTTTCTTCCCCAAGCGAAGCTATTATGGCTTACAACAACGGTTATGTTCACATTCAGGCCAAAGTTAAAGTTAGAATAGAAAGCGGCGAAACCGTGGAAACCTCTGTTGGCCGTTTGATTTTTAACAAAGTTGTACCCAAAGAACTTGGTTTTAGAAACGATAATTTTGACAAAAAGAAACTTCAGGGCTTAGTGCGCGAAGCGCACCGTCTGCTGGGCAATGAAAAAACCGCGGAATTAATTGATGAAATTAAGCGCACGGGTTTTTACTATATGAAGAAATCCGGATTGTCCTGGGGCATGGACGACCTGCTGGTTCCGCCGGGAAAATATGAAACGTTAAAAATTGCCGATGGGGAAGTGGAAGGAACTTATCAGCAGTATCAGGAAGGGTTGCTTACCGAAGACGAGCGTTATAACCGCGTGGTGGAAATTTGGGCCGATGTTTCGGAAAAAATCGCCAAGTCGGTTAACGGCACGGTGGCTGAATACGGCAGCGTCAATTACTTTGTATCTTCCGGCGCCAGAGGGTCGTTTTCTCAAATTACCCAAATGTCCGGAATGAAAGGCTTGGTGGTTAACCCGGCCGGCGATGTTATTGAACTTCCGGTTAAAGGCAGTTTTAAAGAAGGATTAAACGTTTTGGAATATTTTATTTCCACTCACGGCAGCAGAAAAGGAATGTCCGATACCGCTATGCGTACAGCCGATGCCGGGTATCTTACCCGCCGTCTGGTAGACGTAGCCCAGGACATTGTGGTTAACAGCGAAGACTGTGGCACGGAAGATTACGATTTAATAACGCAGGAAGACAGCAAGCGCATGAACAAACCGTTCGACAGAAGGTTGTTCGGCCGCGTGGTTGCCGAGGATTTAAAAGATAAGAGCGGCAAGGTGATTGTGGAAAAAAATCACGGCATAGACGACATCCAGGCCAAAGAAATTACCGACGCTGGTATTGAGGAAGTTAAATGCCGCAGCGTTTTAAAGTGCAAACTGTCACGCGGAGTTTGCCGCTTGTGCTACGGTTATGATTTGGGCTTTAACGATATGGTGCGCCTTGGCGCGGCCGTGGGTATTGTGGCCGCTCAATCTATTGGTGAACCGGGTACCCAGCTGACCATGAGAACCTTCCACACAGGGGGCTCGGCCTCGGTTAAAGATATTACCCAGGGTCTTCCGAGAGTGGAAGAGTTGTTTGAAGCCAGAGAACCAAAAGGACAGGCTTATGTCTCGGAAATCGACGGCCAGGTGTATATTGCCAAACCAAATAATAAAGAATTTATTGTCAGAATCCAGGGTGCGGATGTTACCAAAGACAATTACACTTTGGGGCAGGCGCAATCCACCATTAAAGACGGTATTAAGGTGGAGTCCGGCGAAACTTTATACATAGACGAAGCCGGCAAAGCCATTAAAGCCAAAACAGCCGGGTTGGTGCGCTTGGAAAAAGGCCACATTATTGTGGTGCACGAAAGCGATCAGGTGAAGGAATATATTATTCCGGCAACTTTGTCGCTTGTGGTTAAAGACGGAGACTTGGTGACTCAGGGTCAGCAGTTAACCGAAGGCAACTTAAATCCGGGACAAATAATGGTTCTACGCGGTTTAGAACCGGCACAAAAATATATTGTTAAGGAAGTTCAGGATATTTACGTTTCTCAGGGGCAGAACATTCATGACAAGCACATTGAAATAATTGTGAAGCAAATGTTCAGCAAAGTCAGAATAACCGATTCCGGCGAGAGCGAACTAACGGTTGGCGAAGTCGCCGACAAAGCCAAGCTCGGTTTTATTAACGAAGAGCTTAAGGCTGCGGGCAAGCGCCCTGTGGCATCCGAGCAGTTGCTAATGGGAATTACCAAAGTTTCCTTGAACACCGATTCCTTTTTAGCCGCCGCTTCTTTCCAGGAAACAACCCGCGTGCTTATCGAAGCCGCTGTTACTGGCAAGACCGACTATTTAAGAGGCCTAAAAGAGAATGTAATTATCGGTAAATTAATTCCTGCCGGTACCGGTTTTACCGACCAAATTGCCAAAGAAAACCTCCAACTTGAAGTCTCCGCCGCCGCCAGTATGGTGGAAGAAGGGGAGTAGGGGAGAACGATAATTGATAACTATAACATCGGCAACAAAAACCCCGCTCGTAAAGAGCGGGGTTTTTTGATAGAATAACTGTATAAAAGTCTTAAAAGTTATCCACTTGACATAAGGTGAACGATTGTATACTATGAAAAAAAGACGAAAAATCAACAAAAGAAAAAAAATGGAAACCGGAGCGAAAATCCTATCAAATGTCGCCCAAAAGCCTTATTTCACGAAGGATAATTTTGTTTTGTACCACTCAAACTGCTTGGATGTTTTAAGCCAGCTTCCGGAAAATAGCGTAGATATGATTTTTGCTGACCCTCCGTACAACCTTTCTAACGGAGGCTTTTCCGTGCACGCAGGAAGAATGGTTAGCGTGAATAAAGGGGACTGGGACAAAAGCAGAGGTTTTCAAGATGATTACGATTTTCACTACAAATGGATGGAAGCCTGTAAAAGGGTCTTAAAACCGGAAGGTAGCCTTTGGGTTAGCGGAACTTATCACTCTATTTACCAGTGCGGCCACGCCCTTCAGTCTTTGGGTTACCATATTTTAAACGACATTTCCTGGTTTAAACCAAACGCCTCGCCAAATTTAAGCTGCCGGTTTTTTACCGCCAGCCACGAAACAATTATATGGGCACGCAAAGACAAAAAGGCCAAACATACTTTTAACTATGATTTGATGAAGAATGGCCAGTGGCCTGAAGACTTTTTAAAAAAAGAGGGTTTGCAAATGCGCTCCGTTTGGTCAATTCTTACTCCAAGAAAGGCTGAAAAACACTTTGGCAAACATCCAACACAAAAACCAATAGATTTGCTTAAACGCATTGTGTTGGCCAGCACCAAAGAAGGGGACGTAGTCTTAGATCCTTTTACCGGAAGTTCCACCACCGGCATAGCGGCCAGCGCTTTTAAACGTAAGTTTATTGGTATAGATATGGAGAAGAAATATTTGGATCTGTCTATTAAGAGGCACGCCGAATTGGAAAGTCTAATTAAAGAGCTAAATCAGGTTTATAATAAAGCTCCTAGTAAAAAACAAGTAGAAATTATGGCAAATAGACTTTCAATGAAGCAGGAAGAATTATTTAAGTAATTTATGCCTAAGAAAATTATTACTAGAGCAGTTGCAATAAAGAACTTAAATAAATATATAGGCAAGGATTTGAGAAAACTTGCTAAGAATTTTAAAATTACAACATATGAGACGGGAAAACAAAACAAAGGTTGGAAAGGTTTAATTTTAGAAAGGCTAGCCGGTTTGGAAAATAATGTGTCCAAAGCTCCAAATGGACTTTCTTGGGAATTAAAGTCCGTAAGTTTTCACAATGTAAAAAACCTGCTCGTGCCAAAAGAGACCATGGCAATAACAATGATTAATCCGCAAGAGCTTAAAGACAATGAGTTCTATAAAAGTCATTGCTGGTCTAAACTAAAATCCATAATTTTTTGTGCGGTAATGTGGTATGGAAAAAATGCAGAAAAAGCAGAATTGATAAAAGTAACTAGTCTGGATTTTGCCGAAACAGACGAGCTGATTAAAGAGATAAAGGCTGATTACGATCTTATAAGAAATAAGCTAATAAAAAAAGGTTTTGCCAGTCTTACAGGCTCAGATGGGAAGTGGATACAAGCACGAACAAAAGGGGCGGGTCATGGATCGATAAGCCGTGCTTTTTACGCAAGAACAAGTTTAGTAAAGAAAATATTTGAAACTTCTATTTAGAGGGAGAAAATTGGCGGCAGAGTTATATATAATGATAAAAGTTTAATGATTTTTAATCCTGCCCTATCAAAGAGCAGGGATTTTTGTTATAATAGTTTTACTGAATTGTATGACAGTATCATACTTTTTAAATTTAAGCCTTAAATAAACAAAATATGTCTAAATTGCAGGTTTCAAAAAGGGGCAGAGATGTTATTGCTTCGCCAATACGCAAGTTTTTGCCTTATGTGCAGGCCACGGAGAAAAAGGGGATAAAGGTAATTAAAATTAATGTTGGTGATCCCGATTTGGTGCCGCCGCAGGATTTTTTTAAAGTTATTCGGGCTTATGCCGGAAAGACTTTGCCTTATACGCCGTCCCCTGGAATTCCCGCGCACACGGCCGCCTGGCAAACATATTTTAAGCAGTTTGGCGTAGATTTGCCGATGTCCGGGATTATCCCTGCCGTGGGCTGTGCCGAGGCCATACTTTTGGCCATGCAGGCGGTTTGCGACCCCGGCGAAGAGCTGTTGGTTTTTGAGCCGCTATATGCCAGCTATAAATCTTTTGCCGTAATGACCGGAATTAAGCTGGTGCCGGTACTGCTGCCTTTTGAAAAAAATTTCGCGTTGCCCACAGCCGCGGAAATAGAAAAAAAGATTACCAAAAAAACCAAAGCGGTGGTGGTAATTAATCCGGACAACCCGACCGGAAAACTCTGGACGGAAAAAGAGCTGAATACCGTAGTCGCCATTGCGAAAAAACACAACCTATTTATAATTTCCGATGAGACTTACCGTGAAATCCGTTTTGACGGCAAAAAACCCACTTCTCTTTTGGCCAACAAAGCCGCCCGAGAGTACGTAATAGTCTGCGACAGCGCCAGCAAGCGCTTTACCATGCCGGGCGCGCGCACAGGCGTTGTGGCAAGTTTTAACACCGATGTAATGCATACCATTTTAAAGTTTGCCCAGGCCAGGCTGTCCACTCCGACGCTGGAACAGCTGGGTTTAATCCCGGTTTTAAACAACAGCAAACCTTATGTAACAAAGCTGGTTAAGGAATATCATAAGCGCCGCGACGTTATAGCCGAAGGCTTGGCCAAAATTCCAGGCGTGGTGTTTAAGCCGGCACAGGGCGCGATTTATCAATCTTTACAAATACCGGTAAAAGAGTCCGAAGATTTTGTAAAGTTTATGATTAGCGAATTTAGCTATAAAGGTAAAACCGTAATGGTTACCCCGATGCAGGATTTTTACATTACGCCCGGCCGCGGCCACAGCGAAATTCGCGTGGCATATGTTTTGGACAGCAAGATCTTAAAAGAAGCCATGGAAATTTTGCGCGAAGGCTTAAAGGCATACCTGGCTAAATAATATAGAGATAAAAAAACAGCGGACGCTATGGCGTCCGCTGTTTTAAATTTTATACTAGGTGGTGTCGGTATCCGGTATAAGGCGTTGCCTAATTAACACGGAGCGTTCGCTGATAATGTGGGCATCTTCACCGGCAAACTGGCAAATTTGTCCACACCCGCGGCATTTTACTTCCAAAACATTGCTTTGGTCTGTTAAAAGACCTTTACAAAGAAGCTTGCGACATCCCGGACAGCGATATTCTGTTAAGTATTTTGAATCAACCATGTAATTAATTATACTATAGGCCATTTTTCAATTATTAGCAAGTCATGACGACCCAATAAATCGGCTTGTCCCAGTATTCCCCAAAGTTCCTCGGTAATGAATGGCATAAACGGATGGAGTAATTTTATGATGTTAATTAAATTATGCAGCAGCAATTTTTGGGTATTTTCTTTTAAGGTTTCATCAGCCAGCTGTTTTTTGGACGCTTCCACGTAAATATCCGCCAGCTCGTGCCAGGTAAACTGGTAAATTTCCTGGGCGGCTTCGTGCAGGCGAAAATTATCCAGGTGGACCGTGGTATTTTTAATTGTTTGATTGAGTTTGGTTAAAATCTCTTTGTCTGCATCGGTAACCCCCCCTAGCCCCCCCTCTGCAAGGGGGGGAATGGGGACACTTACATTTGCCAAAATGTATCTCGCAATATTCCAAAGCTTGTTGGCAAAATGTTTCATGCCTTTAATTTTGTCTTCAGCCAGGGGAATGTCGTTGCCGGCCGAGGTGGAAAATATGAGCGCAAAGCGCAAAGCGTCACAGCCATAGGTATCAATAACACCAAGCGGGTCAATAACATTACCTTTGCTTTTGCTCATTTTTTGCCGGTCTTTGTCTCGCACCAAACCATGCAAATAAACTTTTTCAAAAGGTTGTTTTCCGGTGCGGTAATACGACATCATTACCATTCTGGCCACCCAGAAAAATAAAATATCCCAACCGGTTTCCATGACTTGCGTTGGAAAATAATTTTCAAAGTCCTTAGTGCCTCTTTTAACATCGTTCGCCATTAAAGTCGCATATGGCCACTGACCGCTGGAAAACCAGGTGTCAAAAGTATCCTGATCCTTTTCGAGTTTGGGTGATTGGCATTTTGGACATACTTTTATGGAATCGTCCGTGTCTACAATAACCTCTTTGCAATCGACACAATATTTTACCGGAATCGGGATTCCCCACCAAATTTGCCTGCTTACCGGCCAGTCGCGGAGGTTCTCCATCCAGTGCATAAAAATTTTTTCGAATTTTTCCGTGACAATCTCTACTTCCTTATTTTTTATGGCGTTAATGGCCATATCGCGGAGGCTTGGCCGACCATCGGGGAGCGGTTTGGCCATAGCCACGAACCACTGGGGGATTATTTGCGGCTCTATTATGGCGCCGCATTTATAGCAAACATTTACATTGTGCTTGTAATTCTCATCAACTTTTACCAGGAGGGTTTTGTTTTTTAATTTTTCCACAATTAGAGGGCGGGCAATCGCGTTTTTCATTCCCGCGAACTCACCGGCAATCGGCAAAAGCTTCCCAAATTTGTCGATTATTTGTTCTTTGTCCAGCTTGTGCTTTTGCGCCAAATCAAAGTCCACGGGATCATGCCACGGCGTAATAGTCATAACCCCACTACCGAATTCCATATCCACGGCTTCGTCTTTAATAATGGTTGCCTTTATTGACCCGTTAATCCATTCCGCTTCAAAAGTATCGCCGTTTTTATATTGGG
Source organism: Candidatus Doudnabacteria bacterium (assembly GCA_003151625.1). Classification (GTDB taxonomy): domain Bacteria; phylum Patescibacteriota; class Doudnabacteria; order UBA920; family UBA920; genus PALSA-1336. The sequence goes on along the minus strand of PLYC01000021.1, from coordinate 71,580 downwards.
CGTAACGTTTATCGTTCGGATGCATAACCACGTATTTGTCACCAAACTTGGTTTCCGGGCGGCTGGTGCCTATGGTAAACGGGCCATATTTAAAATAATAAAATGGCTCAACGCGTTCTTCGTATTTGGTTTCCAAGTCAGACAAAGCGGTTTGGTGCTTAAAACACCAGTTGCCAATGCGGTCGCCGCGGTACATTAGCCCGTCTTCGTGCATTTTTTTAAAAGTCGCGTAGACTATTCTTACGATTTCCGGGTCCAGGGTAAAAATGTTCCTGTCCCAATCGCAGGATGCTCCGAGACGGCGCAGTCCGTTTTCTGTTATATGCTTGTTGCTTTGGACAAACTCCCAAATTTCCTTGTAAAATTCTTCCCGTTGCATTTTAAAACGCGACCGGCCTTCCTTTTCCAGTTTTTTTTCAAAAACCACCTGGGTTTCAAAACCCGCGTGGTCGGTGCCCGGCTGCCATAGCGTCTTGTATCCTTGCATCCTTTTATACCTTATTAGGATGTCTTCTATGGTCACAAACAAAGCGTGCCCCAAATGCATTGGAGCGTTGGCATTCGGCGGGGGCATAATTATGGTATAGGGTTGTTTACGGTCGCCCGGAAGCTTGTCCGGATTAAAATATCCCGAAGTCTCCCACATCTTATAAATTTTTTCTTCGACCGTGGAATGGTCGTAGGCTTTATCAAGTTCGATCATAATGTTTTGTTTAATTTGTTCCAAGCTTTTTGTATAGAATCTTTGTAAAACGAAGGCATCTTTAGAGCCGGAATATCTTTGATAGAAATTTTTTTGAATTCTGCAGTTCCTGCTTCGCCTTGGGTTTCAAAGTTTTTGCCCAAAGATAATAATTTGCACAGATATGTTATAACCATTACTCCGTATTGCTCATCTGCCGATTTTGTTATTTGGTAAACATAGGCTTGTATAATCTCAATTATTTCAATATCTGAATCTAGCTCCTCTTTAATTTCCCGGGTAACTGTCTGTTCCGGCTGTTCTTGTTTTTCCAGTTTTCCTCCCGGCAGTTCCCATTCGTTTCTTTCGTTTTTTCTTAACCATACCTTGGAGCCTTCGAAAATTATTGCTTTGACAGATATTGGAGTTTGATAGGTTTCCATAAGTTTGTTGTTAAATAAAAACACCACAAAAGTGGTGTTCACAAGCCCTCGCGGGCGGTACCATCGTGAATTTAACTTAATTTGATCGCTATAACGGGCAATCCCGGCGGGCTCTACTTTTGATGGCCGATAAATCGGCAGACTACAAGCATCGATTTCTTCCCGCGCTGTTCCGGTGACAGCCGGAACATAAGCTTGACTTTATTATAATCCATCGGGCTTTAAAGTTCAAGGTTCGGGTCGGCCTTAATTTGCTTGTAGTTTTTTGGCTTAAACCCGTTGTGCAGCATAAAGCAGGCGGCCACGCCTATCATTTCGGCGTTGTCAGTGCATAAATTTTTTTGGGGAACAAAAAAATTCAGATCCGCCTCGGCTCGCGTCGAACGAGACGGGTTTAAGATTTTAGATTTTCCGCCGGTCGTTCGAGACCCTGAGGGGTCCTCAGACCCTCGAAGGGAGGCGGATCCGCCTCTGGCGGAAAGATTTAAGGCGCTCCGTAAGGGTTCGTTAGCGGCTACGCCTCCGGACAGGCTGACTGACTTTGCCCCATATTCTTTTGCGGCGCGCATGGTTTTGGTAGCCAGGACGTCTACGGCGGCTTCCTGGAAAGCTTTACAGACGTCTTCTTTTTTCGCGTTTGGGTTGTCGCGCAAATAATATAGTACCGCGGTTTTTAGGCCGGAAAAAGAAAAATCATAATTTTTACTGTTTATCATTGGCCGCGGAAACACAATCGCGGAAGATTTAGACAGTTTGGCCAGCCTACTGACCTCGGGGCCTCCGGGATAGGGGAGGCCAAGGAGTTTTGCGACTTTATCAAAAGCTTCTCCCGCGGCATCGTCCACGGTTTGTCCCAGGACTTTGTATTCTTTAATATTTTTTATAAGCACAATTATTGTGTGACCACCCGAAACTATTAGTGAAATCATTGGAAATAATTTTTCAATTTCCTCATTTTCCAATTTTCCGAATGGCGAGTACAGGTGTCCCAACATATGGTTGACAGGGATAATCGGTTTGCCGGTTGCCAGTGAAAGCGCTTTGGCAAATTCCACGCCCACAATTAGTGAGGGAATTAAACCAGGTCCTACGGTTACCGCAATATAATCTATTTTTTGCAAAGACAAGTGAAATTCACGGCCGTGAATTTCACTTGTCTTTGTTAAATTGCTGTCTGACAGGACTTTTTTTACGACCGGTAAAATATTTTTTACGTGCGCCCGCGCCGCAACTTCCGGCACCACCCCGCCAAAAGATTTATGGAGGGAAATTTGGGATTTGACCACGGAAGAAAGCGAAGCTATTTTCGGCCAAGTTTTGCTATCGCGCAATTCCAAAACTGCCGCCGCTGTTTCGTCACAACTGGTTTCTATGGCTAAAATTTTTTTTGTCATTTTTTTTAAAATCAGTTATGGGATTGTTTAGAACCAAACAGGGAATACAGCAAAAATAATGCCGGGGCAACAACAATTAACCCGAACGGCAGGCACCACATCATAATTTTAAAAACGGCCGGATCGGTGAAAGCGCTGTAAACCGTTACATTTGGATAGATTAAGTAAGGCAAATGGAGGCTAATTAAGCTAAAAAAGATTGTCCCAATAATACTGCAAACGGACAAAAATAAATGTAGAAATTTTTGTTTGTAAAAAATCCAAATAAACCCCGCCGCGCTTATTAGTAAGACTAATCCTGCTAATAAATTTTGGTAGCCATTGGCAAACAAGTAAGGTGCGCTGTTGGCTAAGGCGGTAATTAAAACAGCCAGCGCCAAAGTAAATAAAATGGCCAGTTTTTCAATATATTTTTTTAGATTGACGCCAGAATAATATTGAAAAAATGTCGCGGAAATAAGCAAAATTACGGCTATGGCAAACAACCATAAAGCCAAGCCCAAAAAACTTTCCGGGATTATAGCAAGCTGTCCCGTTAGACAATAAAAGTAAAAACCGCAAAGGATTAAAGGAAAGAAAAAGCGGGAAATAACAAAAAGCAGATTAATGTATTGGTTCTGGATTTCGCCGTAAAAAACTAGCAGCATACAAACAACGCGAAGTACGGCAAAAACCAGCGCGGTAAACAGCAGCGGCATTAAATTGGTGCCGTAGTAAATTACAGAGCCGGGGAAAAAAGTAAAAATTCCAACTATAAAAAATACCAAAAAAACATTGGTGGTTTCCCAGACCGGACTTAGATACTCATTTAACTTAGAGTGGTCGCCGAGCAGTTCGGGGTAAATATTAAAAACTGACGCCCCGAATTCTATAGACGAAAGAATAATATAGCAGTATAAAAAGATGGAAGATAAAATTAGAGCAAACGGCTGCATAATACTAAAAATAATTTTTTTTCAAATCCAGCTTATTTTTTTTGTAATATCTGAGCAATATCCAAGGAGTAATTATAAATAAGGCCAAGTACATTAACGGAAAAATAAATCCCCATCGGGCGACGTCAGGGTTGGTGGTAAAAGCCTGGGTTGTTGTCATTATGCCGCGGATGGCATAAGGCTGGCGGCCGACTTCGGTTAATATCCAGCCGAATTCAACGGCAAAAAATCCGGAAATCCCCGCGACAATTGTTAAAAGCAATAAAAATTTATTGAACGCCCATTGTCGTTTTTTCCAGAGCAGTAATAAAAATATTAAGGGTACCGTAGTTAAAAATATACCGATAAAAACCATGAAGTCGAACATATAGTGAATCCATAACGGCGGCCAGGTATTTGGGTCAAAGGAATTTAAGCCCCGGACAAAACCGTGAATACTACCGGTGGCCAAAAAGCTTAGCATTCCGGGAAACCGCAGCGCGCCGTCCAGCTTTTCGCCGGGTTCATTTTCATCGCGGTGGAAAATTCCTCCCACAGACAAATCCGCATCGCTCCCGCTTTGTTGCAAGCCTTCGGCCGCGGCCAGTTTTAGCGGTTCATATTTAGCCAGATATTTGCCGGAGAAGTCTCCGGTCAAAGCTGTAGCGCAGGCAAAAATTAACCCTAAAGCCATGGCCATGCCGATGACTTTTTTGTAATATATTTTTTGCTGAATATCGAGTTTTTCCCGCCATAAAAAAATGGCGTATAAACCGGCAAAAGCCAAAACCGTGGTTAAGTAGTAGGCAAAAATGGAGTGGGAAGTCTCGGTTGGCGTGGCCGCGTTAAACATGGCTTTTATGGGGTTGATGCCCGAGACAACTCCGTTGCTGTAGCTAAATCCCGCCGGGTTGTTCATCCAGGCATTGGCCGTGGTAATAAAAAACGCGGAAGTGGCGGAAGCCAAAACAATTGGCAAACTACACAGCCAGTGTGTCCATTTGTTGGAAAATCTGTCCCAGGAGTACAAGTAAATTCCCAGAAAAATTGTTTCTATAAAAAAGGCAAAGCCTTCCAAAAAAAACGGCAGACCAATGATTTTGCCGGCCAGCGTCATAAAGCTTGGCCACAAGGCGTTAAGTTGGATGGAAATTATGGTGCCGCTGGCCGCCCCAACCACAAATAATACTCCCAAGGCAAAGCTCCAGCGGCGAGCCATAGTGTAGTAGTGGTTGTCTTTTTTTATTAGCCCAATAAGTTCAGACAGGGAAATTAGCAGGGGAATGCCGACACCGAGCAGGGCAAACAAAATATGATATCCTAAACTGTCGCCCATTAAGGCGCGGCCGTAATTAAGTTGGTCCATAAGAGTTTTTATTTTTTGAACTATCCCAGCTTTGCAGCATTTGTAAAATTGATTTTTCGGCTGGGCTTTTTGTGCCAGCGGCGAATTTTTGCACCAATGGTTTTATGGCAATCCCGCCACGGAGGTTAAAGTCTCCCAAAATCCTCATAAATTTTGGCTGCATAAGCCCCCATAAATCTTTAAAAATTCGATTCGTAACGTCTTCGTGGAATTCTCCGTGATTGCGGAAGGAAAATAAATAAAGTTTTAAAGACTTTGACTCAACCATTTTTTTGCCGGGAACGTAAACAATTTCAAATTTGCCGAAATCGGGCTGGTCGGTAATGGGGCAGATGGCGGTAAACTCCAAACACACCAAAGACACCAAGTATAACTGTTCAGGGTGCCGGTTGGGAAAGCTTTCCAGAATATTTTTGTCGGGTTTATTGGGGAAGCCCTTAATTTTGATCCCTAAATTTTTGAACTTTAGTTTAGCCATATTGCTATTATATAGAAAAACTGGATGTTATCAAGAACCAATCTCCGAAACTCCGGGCTGGTTTTGGTAGTGGTTTTGGTATTCCGGCCAAAAAGCCGACCAGGGCGTGCGGCCGAATTGGTAAAAAGAATAAATTTGCAGCAGGGAGGTAACAACAATCAACATTATCAGGGAGGCAAAAATGTTGAATCTGGCCTTCATCCAAAAAACGGCGTAGGCTAAAATTATCATGGGCACCGGCCAGAGAATAATAATATAGTGGTCGTGTACCCCGCGGTCAAACATAAGCAAAACTGCGCACGTAAAAAATATCCAGGATAAAATTATGGTCAGCCCTTCTTTGGAAATCTTAACGTTGGTTTGCGCCCCTTTTTGCTTTTTAAAAATTTTGTACAGCAGGTCAAACAGGACAAAAAGCGCCGCCGCGGCAACGACCAGGTATAAAATATTTGGCTGGATGTTGCTGTAGCTGTACCAGTAGTTAAACGGCGTTAAGGTTCCCTGAAAAAAATTCCAAATCGCGTAAAGCCCCGCGCCTAAATGCCGGCCGCCCAACTCCTTGGTTCCTAAAATAAACAGCCTGCTAAAATTCGTGAAACGATGGGTACACTCATAAAATAAGTATGGTAGATAGGTAAGGACGACTGTGGCCAAAAAAATTGCGACGGTTTTTATCCGTGGACGATATTTGTTTATAATTAGAGTGGTTATGGTAACTAGCGGGAGTACAATCATGGCCGTGGCATGGAGTTGGGTGGCAAGTCCAAAAGCCAACCCTAATAATATATAATCTTTATTTTTGGCTCCGCCTAAAATTTTTGTTAAATAATAAAAGTACCACAGCACAAACAGCGGTAAAAAGTTCGGATTGGAGGTATATGAGGCCAAATGCAGGCTGTAAACCGACAGCGCCGTAAATAGCGCGCCGGCTAATGCCAGGCCGCGGTTGTTAGACCAAAGCAGCAAAATTTTAAAAAAAACGTAGACGGTTAAAACAGAGAACACAATTCCGGTAAAGATTAAGCCAAAAGGGTGGCCGCCAAACAACAAAAAAAATGGCAGCATGGAATAATAATAAAACGGACCAAAATGAAATCCATGAAGCATAGAGGGCGGACCCAGCAAGACTGCCTGGGTGCCGTGGGCTATGCCACTGACCATATAGTAGTCGCGGTAAAATTCCGGAAAATTTGTATAGCCCATCCATTTATAGCCAATTATTCTGACAAAAAAAGCCAAAAGCATAATTAGCCAAATGTCGTATTTCCGGCAAAAGGCGAGTTTGCCTCCGGCGGGGGTTTTTTGGGAATTTTGAGTGAAGGTTAAATCACCAATCATTATTTAATAATAGCACATTGGGCGCCCAATTTTTTTTCCGGGGGATTTTGACAGGTTTGGCAAAATATGGTAATGTTTGGGTGTTGAAAGTATTGATAATTTTCCGCATAGTAGTTGCAGTTTAGGCTCTTTATGCAAATCCGGTCTTTTTCTAAGCCAATTTTTTTCACCTCGGTACCAGTCGTTAGTTTGCCGGTACTGGGTGCCACTTTTCACAAACGGTTTGTAAAAAGTGAACTTACAAAAAAGATAACCCGCTAATTTACGTTTTAAATTAGCAAATTTTTGCGTAGCCTAAATAACTTTACTTTGCGATGTAAGGCTATTTTTATGATGTTATTTATAGTGGGTTTGGTTGCCGCTTTGGTTGGCCTTGGCGTTGGTTATTTAATTCGCCAAAGCTTGGTTTCCAAAAAAGTTGGCAGTGCCGAAGCGCGCGCCGAGAAAATTTTAGAAGAAGCCAAGGTCCGGGAAAGGGAACTTTTACTGGAGGCCAAAACCCGCTCTTTGGAAATTATTGACCAGGCCAAAAAACAGGAGAGCGAATTCCGTTCCCAAATTGTCAGGTTTGAGGAGAGAATAGATCGTAAGGAAAAAGAACTGGACGTAAAATCTTCCAGCTTAGACAGGCAAAAAACTGAATTGGAGCAGAAAGCCGAACAAATAAAGCAGATTCAGGAGGAAATTAAGGAGCTTAAAGTAAAACAGCTAGAAAATTTGGAAAAAATCGCCGGTATGACGCGTGAGCAAGCGGCTAAAGTACTGCTTGATAACGCGGAAAAAACCGTCAAAGTGGAAATGCTGGAATTATACAGAAAGCTTTTAGCTCAAACCCACGAAGACGCCGAACGGGAAGGCCGCAATATTGTGGCTCAAGCCATAGAGCGCGTGGCCAGCGAAGTCACCGCCGAAGTTACCACCACTACGGTACAAATTCCCAGCGAAGAAATGAAAGGCAGAATTATCGGCAAAGAAGGCCGCAACATCCGCGCCTTTGAGCAGATGATGGGTGTGGAAATTTTAATTGACGACAGCCCGGATACCGTGGTCATTTCCGGCTTTAACTCCATCCGCAGGCATATTGCCAAGCTGACTTTGGAAAAATTGGTTGCCGACGGGCGTATTCATCCGGCCAGAATAGAAGAGGCTTACGAAAAAAGCAAAGCGGAAATTAACGACCAAATTAAAGAAGCTGGCCAGCAGGCGGTTTACGATTTGGGAATTACCAGTTTTCCGCCAAAGTTGGTACATTTAATTGGCAGACTTTTGTTTAGAACCTCTTACGGCCAGAATATTCTTCGTCACTCCATTGAAATGGCCAAAATTGGTGCGTTAATGGCCGAGGAACTGGGCGCGGATGTGCAAATTACCAAACAGGGCGCGCTGTTACACGATATTGGCAAAGCGTTGGACCAGGACTTGGAAGGCAGCCATGTGGAGCTTGGCAAGAAAGTTGCCGAAAAGTTTAATTTGGATGCCAGAGTAATAGAAGCTATTGCCAGCCATCATGCCGATACCGATGTGACCGGCAAAGCCGAAGCGGCGCAGAGTGTGGAAGCCATAATTGTGGATGCCTGCGACAACATCTCCGGCGCCCGCCCAGGCGCACGTAAAGATTCTTTGGAAAATTATATTAAGCGTTTAACGGATTTGGAAAATATTGCCAACTCTTACGAAGGCGTGGAAAAAACCTACGCCATTCAGGGCGGCCGCGAAATTCGCGTGTTTGTCACTCCATCGAAACTCGATGACCTTGGCTGTCAAAGATTGGCCAGGGACATTGCCAATCGCTTGGAACAGGAATTAAAATTCCCGGGTGAAATTAAAGTGCATGTAATTAGGGAGACCAGGGTTATTGAGTACGCAAGATAATAGTAATAAAATCCAAGAACCAAGATGCCAGATTCAAAGACCGCAATACGGGTTTGGTTCTTGTGTTCTTGGATCTTGATTCTTAAAATTTTATGCAGCATAAAATTTTATTCATTGGCGACATTGTAGGTAAAGGCGGGCGGAAAATACTCCGTGAGGTCTTGCCCCAGTGGAGAGAAAAATATAATCCTGATGTTGTAATTGTAAATGTGGAAAACTTGGCGCATGGAAAAGGGGTGACGCCATCAACTTTGGGGGAGTTGGATGAATTGGATATAGACTGCTATACATCGGGTAACCATATTTTTAACAAAGATGCGGCAACGTGTTTTGAAAAATACGATAAGCTGATAAGACCGGCAAACTACGAATTTTTGCTCGATAAGGCCAAACAAAAACAACCTGTACCTGGGCACGGGTATTATCGTTTTGCCAAAAATAGCCAACAATTCCTGGTTATCAACCTAAACGGCCAGGTGTTTATGGAAAATCAGTTTAATGGCGGAATTGCAAACCCGTTTTTGGCATTTGATAAGCTCTTGGCGCAGGAAGGACAAAAAGGTGATATAATAATAGTGGATTTGCACGCGGAGGCCACCTCGGAGAAAGTAGCGTTCGGATATTACACGGACGGCCGCGTAACGGCGGTCTTAGGAACCCATACCCATGTGCCGACCGCGGACGCCCGCGTATTGTCAAACGGCACCGCCCACATTACAGACGTAGGGATGACCGGCGCGCTAAACGGGGTAATAGGAGTAAAAAAAGAAGCTGTCTTAGAAAAGTTTTTGCATCCGGAAGGGAAGTTTAAAAATGAGGTGGAAGAAGACGGGATGTTGCAAATCAATGGTGTGCTGGTAGAAACATCAGCTGATGGGAAAGCGCAAGCGATAACAAAACTCTACCAAGAAATTTCTAATTGATCTAATTATTTTAATTTTTAAATAAAAGTGAGTTCCTAATTTATAAGATAAACAGTGAGAATTTTTAATCAAAAATTTGGATTTTATTCTGTTATTTTCTGGTGGTTACTATATATTAGTTTGTTAGTTAATAGTGTATTTTCTGGACAACCTCAATATGGTCTTCAGCAGGCTACGACACGAATCGGGGTATTTGTAACTGTCGGTAGAATGATATGCGAATCTGGTTTGTTTACGGTTTTATTAGCAGCGTTAATTTATGGCTTAGGCAGGATTGCATATAAATATTTAGACACAAAACGCATCGTTGGCGTTGCTCTAGTGGCTCTGTATTGGAGCTTTGTAACAATTTTAAACTTATTTTTTATATTCTTTTTTTGGAATTATTTAATAAACCCGTTGAGGTAAAAAATGTTTTCAAAATTTTCGAACCCATCTTTATTTATCCTTTTTGGTTCTCAAAGCAAAGGGAGCGCCAACGCTACATCAGATTTTGACATTGGCGTGGTGGCGGGACAACCTTTAAGTTTGGAAACTAAGGATAAATTAAGAGAAGATCTTTCCAAAGAGCTTTCATTTCCCGAAGACAAAATTGATCTCGTGGATTTAAACGAGGCTTCGCCGTTACTCCAGATGGAAGCGGCCCAAAGCGGCAAATTGCTAAAGGGTAGCGAAGAAGATTTTTTTAAATTTAAGTTATCGGCTTGGAAGCGATATCAGCATACGGCTAAGTTCAGAAAAATGAGACACGAATATTTACAGTCAATATATGGGTAACGAAATTATAGAAAAAAAGTCGGAACAAATCCATTCGTTCATTCAGGAACTAAAGGAATGGACGGATGTTGAGTTTGAAGTTTTTGACAAAACAGTAACTTTAATAAGGTCTAGCGAGCGAAATTTGGAATTATTAGTTGAGTTGTCTAGCGACATTAACAGTAGTATTGTCCAGCAAAAACAGGGTAAAACGCCGGACACTTACAAAGATTCCTTTCAATGGCTGAATAAATTAGGTATAATAGGGGGAGATTTGTGTAAAAAACTTGTCGATTCCGTGAGTTTGCGCAATGGGCTTGTCCATGAGTATGATTTTGAGTTAGACAACAGAAAATTTTACGATTCCATAAAAAATTCTTTCATCCCGGCTTACACTGAATACTTAAAAGCTGTAATTGGTGCTTTAAAGTAAGTAATAAACAACAAAGGTTTCATCAGGAAACAAAAGTTAATCCACACTAATTTTCTCTTAGAAAATTATATGAGTCAATTTTTAAATCCAAGCGCTGTTATGGCGCAAACAGGGCTTATGATGGGCCAGACAGTGGCAGACTTGGGCTGCGGCAACGGGTTTTATGTTTTACCGGCCGCGCAAATGATTGGCCCCACCGGAACGGTTTACGCGGTTGACGTACAAACGGTTAAATTGGCCGCCACAATTTCCATTGCCAACCAGTTTGGATATAAAAATGTGCGGGTTATTCAGGCCAATTTAAGCAAACCGCTTTTGGATATTTTGCCCGGCTCCTGCGACTTGGTTATTATTGGCAGTATTTTGCACGAAATAGACCAAAAACAGGAATTGATTAAAAACATTTATCGCGTGTTAAAATCCGGCGGGCGCGTGGTCGCGGTAGAATGGAAACGCACCGCCACTCCTTTTGGTCCGCCGCTGGACAAGAGATTGGATCAGGAAAAACTGGAAATTATGCTGCAGTCCGCGGGTTTCCGAAAAGACAAAGACCTCCAGGCCGATGGCTATCACTACGCGGTATTGTACGAGAAGTAGCAATAACGAATAAACACTAATACTGCAAACGAATGAACACTGATCTGTGTAAATTCGTTTCTAAATCCGTGTTAATTAGTTTGAATTTATATGAACATAAAACAGTTATTTACTTACCAAAACCTTTTTCAAATAAATACAGCTTTCATTAGCCCGCGGGAAAAGCTGTTTTTTTTGAGTGGGGTTATTTTAATTTTGTTGAGCATTGTGCTAAAAATTTCTTCGATTTTGGCGCCCAATCCCGTGGACGGCAAATACAGGCAGAAGTTTTATCATTTGTTTTTGAGCATTGGGCTTGTGGAAATTTTATGGTACCTGTGCCGTTATGAAAATGCCATGTTTTTTGGCACCCATTTTGTGGCTTTATTAATTGTTTTAATCGGACTTGTTTGGCTGGTTGCAATTTTAACCGGTATGCTTAAAAATTATAAAAAAGAAAAAGACGTTTGGGAAAAAGAGCAGGTGAGGCTGAAATATTTACCTAAATAACCTCTACTAAATATTAAAGTAACGAAATACGAAAGCTGGCCGATTTAGTATTTTAGTTTTTTTAGTATTTAGTAGAAATTTTTATGCCAAGATGGTTTACATCGAAAAATAAAAATCCAAAAACCCTTGGCCAGCTTGGGGAGGAAGCCGCGCAGGAAGAATATAAAAAACTGGGTTACAAAATTATTGCCAGAAACGAGTACAATAAAAAGGGCAAGCGCTTGGGTGAGATAGACTTTATCGCCAAAGATAAACACTCCATTGTCTTTGTGGAAGTTAAAACCAGGACTGCGGGCGCGGACAAGTTTGGGAAGGGAGTGGAATCGGTAAATATTTACAAACAGCAAAAACTTTTGCGAGCCATAAAAATGTATTTTTTGCGAAATCCGAAAATGCTTGAATTTAGGCCTCAAATTGACGTATGTTTAATGGAATATGGAGAGTTTGACAAAACCTTTAAACCTGCTATAATAATACCGAATGCAGTTGAAGACTGGAATTAAGTTTACAGTTACCAGTTGAAGAAAAGATTGTACAGATTCATTGGATGAGCGATGCTCATCTTTTTTATTAGAAACCACGGATGAACACTAATATCGCAGACGAATTAACACAGATCCGTGTTCATTCGTTTCTAAATCCGTGTTAATTAGTTTGTATTAAAATGAACGAACAGCTAGAACAAGCTTTAGACCAAATAGCAGAAGAAAAAGGCATTAGCCGCCAGGATTTAGTTTCTATGATAGAAGCGTCTTTGGCCGCGGCTTTCCGGAAAGATTACGGCGAGAAGAACCAGAATATTGTGGTGGAATTTGACCCGGAGAATATGGCTACCAAAGTTTTTGACGTAAAAACCGTGGTAGAAACCGAGACCGAGGCGGAAGAAGACCCCCAAAAATTCATTACCCTGGAAGCGGCGCAGGAAATTTCCGCCAAAGGCGGATCCTCCTCCCTTCGGGGGTCTGAGGACCCCTCAGGGTCTCGAACGACCGGCGGAAAAAAATCTCATAAACACAAAGTCGGTGACGAAATCCGCACGGAAATCACTCCCAAAACCGGCACCTCGTACGGCCGCATTGCCGCGCAAACCGCCAAGCAGGTTATTATCCAAAAATTACGCGAAGCCGAAAGAAATGTTCAGTTTTCCGATTTCAAAGCCAAAGAGCGCACTTTGCAAAACGGGGTTGTCCAGAGAGTGGAAGGCGACACCGTGCTGGTAGACTTAGGCAAAGCCGCCGGCGTGCTGTTCCCCAGCGAGCAAATTCGCGGGGAAAAATATACCATTGGCCAGCGCATAAAAGTTTTAATCCTCCATGTTGAACCGGCTACTAAGGGGCCAAAAATTACTTTGTCCCGTTCGCATCCCGATATGGTGCGCAAGCTTTTTGAACTGGAAGTGCCGGAAATTTTTAACGGCAGTGTGGAAATTAAAGCCCTGGCCAGGGAAGCGGGTTCGCGCTCCAAAATTGCCGTGTTTAGTAACCAGGACGGCATAGACCCAATTGGCAGTTGCGTGGGGCAAAAGGGCAGCCGAGTGCAAACCGTAATGGCCGAACTGGGCGGGGAGAAAATTGATATTATAGAATTTTCCGATGACCAGGTAAAATTTATTGCCAACGCTCTTTCACCGGCCAAAATTTTAAACGTCCAATTAAACGACCAAGCCAAAGAAGCCAAAGTCGGCGTGTTAGAAGATCAGTTGTCTTTAGCCATTGGCAAAGCCGGACAAAACGTCCGCCTCGCCGCGCGTTTGACGGGATGGAAAATAGATATTAACGGGGAAAAACTAGGTGGCGAGGAAACTGTTGCGGAAACATCGGAAGCTTCAAAAGAAGCGGTAGCAGTTGAAGAAGTTAAAGCTGATGAAACTAAGGAATAGTTTATAATTGACCTAACTGTTCTAATTTTATAATGTCAGAAAGATTAGAATCAAACCTCTTTGATTAATAATGCAGCCGATAAATCGGCACGCTACAAACTAACAACTAATTACTAACAACTACTCCTATGCCTCTAGTACCGATGGTGATTGAGAAGTCCTCAATGGGGGAGAGGGCTTACGATATTTACAGCCGTTTGCTCAAAGAAAGAATTATTTTTTTGGGCGAACCAATAGACGACGCGGTTGCCAATACTCTAATAGCGCAATTGCTATTTTTAGACGCCGAAACCAGCAAAGAAGACATTAAATTATATATAAATTCCCCGGGCGGGTCGGTTACCTCTGCCATGGCTCTTTATGACACCATGCAGCACGTTAAAGCCGATGTTTCCACCATTTGTTTGGGACAGGCCGCTTCGGCCGCCGCTGTCTTACTTGCTTGCGGTGCCAAAGGCAAGCGTTTTTCCTTGCCCAATGCTCGCGTACTTATCCATCAGGTAATGGGCGGGGTGGAAGGCCAGCAAAAGGACGTGGAAATTCAGGCCAGAGAAATGATGCGCATTAAAAATCAAATAAACGCCATTTTAGCCAAACACACGAATCAGCCTATAAGTAAGATAGAAAAAGATACCGACCGAGACTATTTTATGACCGCGGACGAGGCTAAAAAATATGGAATTATAGATAAAATTATCCAATAGTGGATAATTTTATTTATTTCGTGCTATAATAAGAACGGACTTATTTTAAGATTTTAATGGAAACAAAAAAAATCAATCATAATATGCAGGGATTTACCCAGCACCACTCTTTGAAACAGCGGCTAGGGTCGTGTTTATCAATGGTCGGATTTTTCTTTGCAAATAAATATACTAAAAATAAATCAAAAAGTGGTGCTGGATTTACCCTAATTGAACTTTTAGTGGTTATTGCCATTATTGGTCTTTTGGCTTCCGTTGTTTTAGTGGCGCTAAATGGTGCCAGGACTAAAGCTAGAGACGCCAAAAGGGTCGCGGATATGAACCAGTTAGCCAAAGCATTTGAACTTTATTTTAATGACAAAAACAGCTACCCGACCATTACACCCGGCGCAGCTCTAGGCAACGGCACTATTGCCGGACTTTTAGTCCCGAATTATTTAAGTTCGATGCCCAAAACAGTGCTTCCTTCCGACGGCACTTGCGGCGGTGGGCCGGGCAATGGCACCAATGATTATTATATATATGCCAATGTCGCCGGAACTCAGTTAGTAACCACTACTTATATTATTACTTTTTGTATAGGAACAAAAGTTGGGGCATTGGGGCCGGGGTCTCATACTTTAACTCAGGGTGGAATGCAATAAAATCTTACATAAAAAAATTCCGCCTCTTTTGGCGGATTTTTTTGTTATCATATAAATATTATTTTGACAACTTCGGATTTGGTAAATATGCGCATGGGCGGACCCCAGGTGCCTGCTCCGCTACTGGTGTAAACCAGTAAATTGTTAAAGGTTTTTAAACCGTAATCAAAACCTTTAAAGTAGCGCTTGGTAATTAGCCTGCCCGGCCATATTTGACCATGGTGGGAATGGCCGCACAGCACCAGGTTAAAACCGGCTTCCCAAACCTCCTTTAACTGCAGCGGTACGTGTTTGAGTAAAACACTGGGCTTATTTTTATCGAGGCTTATATTTTGTAGAGTCTGGGACAAATCGGGCATAACATCGTGTTTGTAAGACACACCGGCAATTTGGAGTCCCTGGATTTCCACTTTTTGATTTTCCAAAATTTTTATGCCCGCGCCTCTTAATGCCTGTTCACATTGCCCGTAGCCAGCGAACATTTCGTGATTGCCGGAACAAAAATATATGCCTTGGGGCGCGCTGATTTTTTTAAATTCATTGGCTAAATTTTGAAATCCCGTATGCACGCCGTCGTAAAAGTCTCCCGGAATAAAAACTATTTCCGGACTTTCGCGGTTTATTAAATTTATGATTTTATTGGCAAAACCTTTTCGCAAGACCTGGCCTAAGTGCAAATCGGAAACCATTATGGCGCTTTTGTCTTTCCAGTATGCCGGCAGGTTGGGGAGGCTGATTTTTATCTTCGTGAGTCTGGTCACCCGGGCATTGATAAGTCCGTAAATAGTTAAAACCGAGCTAACAAACACTGCGGCCAGACCATAATATAACAAGTTGATGGGGGATAGCAGATATATAATAAGCGCAATAAGCGAGGCCAAAACAAAATAAAAGCCAAGAACCAGCCAAATTGACGAAAGTTTGTAACCGATTCTTAGAACAATATTTTCGTATTTGAAAGTTAGTACAGAAAAAATTAAAAATGATATTGCCAGCAAAAGCACGGTTATTAGCACCTCTACTTTGTGCGTACCAAGCGCCGGGAAAAAAGTTAAAAGCAAGCCGTAAATAATCAGATTAAAAGCAATTAGCACCAATTGGGCAATGCCCAAAAACACTATAATTTGTTTGTTCATAATGTATTAAACTTACCAGACTTTGGCATAAAAGACAAAGGAATGTCTAAGTTACCATAAATAAAAACCCGAACCAAAGTTCGGGCTTTTGTGGTAGCCTTCTGTTCACAGCATTACAACCTCTTAATCCAGGAATTACGGCAATTCCGTGATTTTATTCCGCTAATGAATTCAGTTTAACGCGTTTTTGGAGGTTTTAGCAAATTTGCGACCATAAAAAAATTTTGTTTTTGTTTTGATTTTAAGCTTCTAACTTTTTGGTAATTTCAAGCTCACAGGAACCACATTGGGAGCAGGACACAATATCAAGGTCAAAGGTCTCTTCCTTGGTAGCGCTCCATGTGTATTGGCATCTTGGACAGGTAATCTCGTAGACAAACTGTGCAGTCATAATTTTCATTGGGATAAGGTTAAAAATTAAAGAAAGATTTTTGTTTTTGTTTTGGTGTTTGTTAGACTGTCTGCTTTACAGCGATATACGCGGAAACCTTTTTTCCGAAATCGTGATAATCGCTGGAAGAGGGGTCTACAGAGTGTCTCAATTCCATAAAGTAATTGATACTTCTCTGCAAGGACGCCTTGATGATGTTTAACTTCATCTCCGGCGTGATTCCCTGCCTCTTGCTAACTGCCTTTTTGACTTTAGGCATATTAACTCCTTTCTTGATTACTTATTATGGCAATCATATACTGGCCGCAGGTTACGGCAGTCAAGGGATTAAATTGATTTTATGGCCCACGGCAAATAAATGAAATTTACCCTTGACCGGCCGTAAACGGCCAGTATAATGAGAAGCCATAAGGAAGCAAAGGAATTGGTTTTTTTGCAAAATTGACTTTATATTAGTAAAGTTTTAAAATAGTGCTATAAATAATGAAAATTTTATGGCCGTACATTTAGAAACTTCCACTCCGAATAAAGTGCTATCCTCTTTTAAGAAGGCAATTGATGACGGGCTAATAGTCACTTGGTCTTATGATAAAGATGGCGATTTTACACATACGGCGCAACAATGGAAATATTTGGCGTGGTTCCGTCCGGAAGTAGAAAGTGGCAAAGAGCTGACCTTTTTTATTATTAAACCTAAGAGCAAAACTATCAGTTCCGAAGTCTACGCAATATACCATGGGCGTTTAATTGAGTCTTTGTTAGTCCACTGTGATTCGTTATTTACCAACGCAATTGCAACGGCCATGCCATCTGACGGCGATAATGTTTCCTGAAGTAAAATCTTTATGGCAAAGCTTAAATCCAGTAAGGCGAAAAAGGCTGTTAAAAAACGGGAATTAGGATTTTATAAAATTCACCTTTCGGCTGAGAAGGACGACAGTCTTTTTAGTTTTGAATACAATATTTTGCTAAAGACAGCAGAGTCCGTTAATAACTTCAATTTGCTGTATAAAATTATCAGACGCGGCTCAAAGGGTGGCCCATCTACCCATTACCAACAAGACCTATATCGTGCAATGCTGATTTTTGCTTGCGCTGGACTTGACGTATTTGTTAAACAGCTGACCAAAACCAAACTTTCAAAATTGATAACTGTAGACAAAAATGCCCAAGAAAAATTTAGAAATTACGTTAAAAATGGTATAGACAAAAAGAGTCCGGAAAAGATATTAAATACAGTTGCCTTGGCTTTGATAGACCAAAATCCAAGGGAAATATTTTTAAAAGAATACTTAAGCAGTATGACCAAAGACAGCCTCCAGTCCGTTGGACAACTGTGTATGGTTTCTGACGCTTCTGGGTTAAGCACAAATAAGATATTCACTGCTGACAGAATGAACGCACTTAAAGATGCTTTTACCGTAAGGAATCAAATTATTCACGAGATGGATATAAATACCTCGGATAACTTATTAAAAACTCGAGGCTATAGAACAAGGCGTCAGAGAATATCGCCGACAATGGAAAAACATACCAAAGTAATTTTGGATTTGGCCCAAGATCTTTTTATTGCATATAAAAACAAATTTGAAGAATTCAAAATCGAAACCGAAAAGGGCTCAAAGAGTTAGTCTGGCTTATACCAAGCCTTGTTCCTTAAGGCTTTTATGGGACTCAGCCGTTACAATCACATGGTCCAAAACTTCGATGCCGATAAGTTTGCCGGCATCTTTAAGGCGCTTGGTTACGGCAATGTCTTCGTCCGAGGGTTCTAGACTGCCGCTTGGATGGTTATGGACAAAAATGACTGAGGCGCAGTTTTTAGATATTGCCGTCCTAAAACATTCCCGCGGGTGAATTAGACTGGCGTTCAAAGTTCCAATGCTAATAATCTCCCGGCTGATAATTTGGTTTTGGGTATTTAAAAAGAACACGCAAAAGTGCTCCTTGTCCTTTTTCCTAAAATCCCAGCACTGGTCGGCAATCTCAAGGGGACTGCATACTGCCTTGGACATTGGCTGGACTTTTAGGGTGTTAGCTAAATATTTTACAGCTTTTTCTTTTGCCTCCTTTTCATTAACTGCTTGAAACCGATAATTGACATTGACTTGGTATTCCATAATCTTTTTTGCTTACTGATTATGGCGAAAACAAAATTCTGGAACGCCTGGACAGTCAACGGGATTAAAACCAATTTATGGCCTATGGCAAATAATTTGGTTTTACCCTTGACTGGACGGGATCCAGAATTACAATAAAAAGCCATAAGGAAGCAAAATACCCATAAATAAAGGGTATTTTCTTAAATTTATATCCAAATAACTATCCATATTGACAAAGTATTTCATCATTGTTATGATTACATCACAATTATGAAATATAGAGAAATATTGTTAGAACAGCTCAAGAGTTTGCCGTATTTTAACAAAAGCGCTATTTACCAGTTAAGCAAGCAGTACGGCCTAAAAAATACCACGGTTGATAGCTATATCGGCCGCTCTTTGAAGTCCAAGGATATTATCCAGTTTAAAAAAGGGCTGTATACAACAACTTACTTTTACGAAAACAACAGGGCGGATATTTCCTACAAATTTTATCTGGCCAACGTCATTAGGACGCCGTCTTACGTCAGCTCCTGGGCGGCTTTGCAGTATTACGAACTAACAACCGAAGCCATCCAGACTATTACCTCGGTTACGCTAAAAGTTACCAGAGACTACCAGACGCGGGCCGGAAACTTTGGCTACAATTCAATTAAAAAAGAATTATTTTCCGGATTCTCTTTGGTAAAAGGAAAATTTGATTTTTTTATTGCCGCGCCTTCCAAAGCATTGTTTGACCTGTTGTATTTTAAGACCAGACAGTTTCGGGGGATAAAGCCGGAAATGGTGGATGGGCTAATCCGCGACCTGCGCATTGATATTGAAGAAATGGACAAAAAGGAGCAGACTTTATTTTATGAGATGATTAAAAAATATTTAAACAATGAATAACCAAATAATTATTTTACTAAAAAGAAAACTTGAAGACCTGTCTCGTTACGGACAGGTGGATATTGAAGTTCAGCGCAACGCCTTAAAAGAGGAATTGCAGTATTACCTGTTAAATTTTATTTATCACCACCCGGTCTACAGCAATTGGACTATGTACGGCGGCTCCGCCTTGCGCATTTGCCATGAGTTGAACAGAATGTCCGTTGATTTGGATTTTGAAATTGCGGAAGCCCCTACCGACAGCTTGCTTAACAACCTTAAGGAAGCGTTGCAGGAACATTTTTTGGAAACCTACAGCACCGGGCCGGATCTTTTGAACATAAAAATTACCAACGGCCGCGGGTTGCTTTTAAAATTCATTATCGGCGACGAGCTGGGAATGAGCCACCCTTCAAAACAGGTGCACGTTAAAATTGATTTGAACCATTTTACGGCTCCCAAAGCGGTTACGGAACGGATACCCGTAAACCACGACCAGCTGTCATTCGTAATAAAGACTTACAATATGTCTGCGCTTATGGCCAGTAAAATTGCCGCTATATTTTTACGTGGACAGCGTGGCGTGGGCAAGGAAATATACGAAGAAAAAGGCCGCGACATTTACGACCTGCTGTGGTATATGGAAAAGAAAACTGTCCCCGATTTGGACTATCTTAAAGCCAAGGAGGTTGATGTTACGCATTTGCAGGCGCTGTTTGACCGGCTGACCGTGCAAATGAACAAAGTAAACAAAACAAACTTACAGCAGGATTTAACTCCGCTATTTG
Source organism: Candidatus Doudnabacteria bacterium (assembly GCA_003151625.1). GTDB lineage: Bacteria > Patescibacteriota > Doudnabacteria > UBA920 > UBA920 > PALSA-1336. Next base: position 51,381 of record PLYC01000021.1, on the reverse strand, counting down.
TGGATCAGACTTTTATTACGCATTGGCTTGAAACTTGGCTGGAAAATTATCTCCGGCTTGTAAACTCTTACGATATAAATACAGTCGGCGAGTTGCGCGAAATAGCCATTGGCCAGGATTTTAGTTCCCAGAATTACCGTTTTGTTTATTTTTACGAAACTAAAGATAAAATGCCAGTGCGCTTTGCCTATGCCATAAGCGATTATTGGATAGTATTCGCGGAGGGGAATATACCGACGGAAATAAACGAAAAAGTAGTCGCATTGGTTACGGGAAATATGAAAGATAAACTAAGCGACAAGCTAAAGCGCTTTATAACACTGTTTTACGAAAAAACCGAAAACTACTTAAAGAAAACCAACCACGTTGTTATTGGCAACGCTATAATCACAAAAGTTATTAGACTTACCGCGGACAACCTAAACCAGAAAGAACAAATCGTGCTTAACAAATCCGCCCTGCTCTCCTGTGAGCTTGAGGATTTATTGAAATAGCAAAGGACTAAAAATTAAAGCGCGAGCAGTTATTTTTAAATATAAATTAGTATGACAACCAGAAAACAACTTCACGAAAGGCTTTGGTCTGCGGCGGTACAGCTTCGGGCAAACTCCGGGCTAAAATTAAACGAAATTTCCGAGCCAATTTTAGGGCTTATTTTTCTTAAGTTTGCGGACGTACGTTTTAAGAGATTCCAGTCGGAGATTGTTGCAGAGCGCGCTGTTAAAGCTTATTCCGGAAGAAATAAACCTATTACGCCTGACCATTATAAATCCAAGGGTGTTCTGTATTTGCCAGAAATTGCCACGTATTCTTATTTAATGAGCCTACCTGAGAGTGCAAATATTGGCAAAAAAATTAATGATGCGATGAAGGCAATAGAAGAAGAAAATACCGATCTTGCCGGTGTTTTGCCGCAAGATTATACTTCGCTTCACAAAATTCCAGGCGAAAATAGTCAGATATTAATCACCTTACTGAAAAATTTTAATCAAATCCCCGATGACATTGAGGGTGACGCATTCGGGGAAATTTACGAATATTTCCTTGGTGAGTTTGCGCGCGCCGAAGGAGCCAAAGGCGGCGAGTTTTTTACGCCGCAATCTATTGTTAAATTACTGGTAGAAATTATTGAGCCATACCATGGAAAAATATACGACCCCGCCTGCGGAAGCGGCGGTATGTTTGTGCAGTCTGCAAATTTTGTTAAAGCGCATTCCGAAAAGAAAACTCAAGTTATGAACGAAGTTGCACTGTATGGCCAAGAAAAAGGTAGTAGCAACATTCGCACGGCCAAAATGAACCTAGCTATTCACGGTTTGTCGGGTAAAATTGCGGAAGTAAATTCTTTTTATACCGATACGTTTAACAGCGTTGGCGCTTTTGACTTTGTCCTTGCAAATCCGCCGTTTAATGTAAAAGGCAAAGACAAGAACAAACAAATTGTAATTGATCCAGCAAAAATTCAAGGCGACCCGCGATACAATTTAGGATTGCCGCTTACTGGTAAAGGTGAAATCAGCAACGCTAATTATTTATGGATGCAAATGTTTGCTAGTGCTTTAAACCCGCAAGGACGGGCAGGCTTTGTTATGTCAAACGCTTCCAGTGATGCCGGAAATGCGGAAAAAGAAATCCGCAAAAAAATGGTAGACGCCGGAATGGTGGATGCAATTGTTTCCGTTGGCACAAATATGTTTATGAACGCTACACTTTCCTGTACCTTGTGGTTTTTTGACAAACGCAAAAGCGGCAGCGAACGGCAAAACAAAGTTTTATTTATAAACGCGCAAGATATTTTTACCGAAATTGACCGTGCTCATAGCGACTGGACAGATGAGCAAATACAAGAAATCGCCGGTGTTGTTCGCCGCTATCGCAAAGAAAAAGGCGAAGAAAAATATCAAGACATTAAAGGCCGATGCAAAGTTGCAACTCTTGAGGAAATTCGAGCTAACGACTACTCACTTAATCCTGGGCGTTATGTGGAGATTATAGAAAAAGAAATGAGCGATGTGGACTTTAACGCGCGAATGAAAGAATTAATGAGTGAATTTACAGGTTTAACCGTCGAAGCTCACAAGCTGGAAAAAAATATCCAGGACGATTGGGAAAGTATTTTATAAATGATTATGGTAAGTTTTCAAAAAGTAAAAATTAAGGATTATTGTGAAATAACCTCAAGCAAGAGAATTTTTGCTGATGAGTATTTATCATCAGGCGTTCCTTTCTATCGTGGAAAGGAAATCAGCGAAAAACAAAGAAGCTCTGCAGAAGTAAGCGACTTAATATATATTTCTAGAGATAAATTTGAGGAAATAAAGGCCAAATACGGTGTGCCTCAAAAGGGTGATCTATTGTTGACCTCTGTCGGAACAATCGGAAATCCGTATTTGGTAAAAGAGAACGAAGAATTTTATTTTAAGGATGGAAATTTAACATGGTTTAGAAATTTTCATGGAATAAATGGTCAATGGTTATATTATTGGCTTCTTTCACCGCAAGGTAAATCAGAATTAAATAAATGTACTATTGGATCGTCCCAAAAAGCGTACACAATAAATTTACTTTACGGTTTGCAAATTGAGCTTCCAGAGCTCCCAACCCAAACACGCATTGCTTCTGTCCTCTCCGCCTACGACGACCTAATAGAAAATAACGAAAAACGCATCAAAGCCCTGGAGCAAATGTCCCAGCTTCTCTATACCGAGTGGTTTATAAAATTCAAATTTCCCGGCCATGAAAAAGAAAAAATGATTAACAGCGGCACCGAATACGGTATGATTCCAGAGGGTTGGAAAGTTGGAAAGATTAGTGAACTCGTAAATGTTATTTCAGGGTTTCCTTTCAAAGGGTCAACATACCAAGAAAGCGGAAAGTATAAAATAGTTACCATAAAAAATGTTCATGATGGAAAATTTGTATTAAATTTTGACTCGTTTATTGATGACCTACCTTCAAAATTGCCAGAAAATTGCATTTTGAATAGTGGTGACATTCTACTTTCATTGACTGGGAATGTTGGACGTATTTGTGTTGTATATGGTTCAGATTATTTGTTAAATCAACGAGTCGCGAAATTAAATCCAACGGGAACAAATAAAAGAGAATACATTTACTTATTATTTAGGCAAAAGAGATTTCAGCAAAAACTGGAGGGGATGTCTAATGGTGCTGCCCAGCAAAATTTAAGTCCGATACAAGTTAAGGATGTTAAGGTCATTATTCCAAGTTCAGAAATTCTTAATGAATTTAGCCACCTAGTAAAAAAACATTTTGATTTAGTATTGTCTTTGCAGGATGAAAATCAAAATCTTTCCCAGATTCGCGATCTTTTGATTCCCCAGTTAGTCACAGGAAAACGAGAACTAAAATAATTACACTTATGGGCACAACTGTAAAATATAAGACCCAAGATTCACAAAAAGCATATTATCAAGAATATCGTAGTTATCTTGACCATCTTTTTGAACGTGCACGCGACACAAATGGGCTACAGTATATTTACACACTGCTTCGTGTAAGCGGTGTACAAGATGGCGGATGGGACCCTTTTATTGAGGCACAAGAAGCCTTAATCGAGTTTAGTAAAATACTTCAAAAAATTAGCAAAAAGGGTATAAAAAAATCCTCTTTTCGAGTTGCCTTACTTATATATTGTCACTCGATTGAGATGTCGGCCCCGTACCAAATACTGTATAATTTATTGGGGTGCGCACAAGGTAAAAACTATGTTCCTTTCCCTTTCCCAGGAGAATCATTGGGGAAAAAGAAACCATTTCATGTAAGACCACAGTCGCCAACAAAAAAATTAGTAACACTTAAAAATGAAGCGGAAAAGATTGGCGAGCAAGAATTGATTAGTAAAATTAATTCATTTTTTGATGATGACATAAGGAATGCATTTTATCATTCCGATTATTCTCTAACTGATACTGAATTTAGAATTTGTGAAAATGGACTACCAAAAGTAGTTTCCTTTGAGGAACTGTCAGAAAAATTATCCCGCTGCTTTGCTTTTTACCAAGCTTTTTTTGATCTATACAGGCAGATTAGGTACTCTTTTAAAAAAACAAAGAAACTACACCGAATGCCAAATTATGAAGTATTTGAGTTGCTGACCGATAAGAAAGAGGGGTTGGTTGGGTTTAAAATGCATTTTTCAAATGGTTCGCAAGCATTTTGGGAAAGAAGAAAAGAGCGAGTTCATGGTATCAATGTCATGCTGGAAAAAGATCATATTAATTTTTTTGTTGGCGAACTAGCAAAATTGCAAAGGAAATGGTTATTTAATGGCAAAATTTTTAGGGAAAAAAATACTCGATATAACAGTCCTTGTGCTTGGCGCCCCATACTTTTTTATGGCAAAACAGACGAGGTTATTACGGAGGTAAAAAATGAGTCGAATGACAAAGACGTACAGGGGTGTCTTTTCTATATAAAATGTACTGGCCATGAATCAATTGAATTTGTTATCAAATCGGATAAACTTCTTTTTGAAGCCAAAGAATTTAAAAATGGGAGAATTGAAGCGCGATTATGCAATTGTTCTATCGTTGGAAGTTATGTATACGATTGTACTTATTTCGTAAATTCAGACAAGGCTAGAGAAATAAAGAAAGGAGTGAATAGGATTACAAAATTTGTTGATGAATTCAAAATAAAGGGATTCAAGGTAGTTTATGCTCTGAAATATTATTTAGAAAGAAAAATTAAACCACCAAAAGATAACGACGGTAGAGGTTTTACCATAACTTTTTCAATGGATGATCCAAGAAATACACTTTGTCTATCCAATTTTGGAATTTTACCAAAAACAGATTGGAAAATTAAACCAGAATGGATAGAATAATTACAACAATCTATGAACCCATTTTCTGAAGACAATTTGGTTGAACAGACTGTCATCAAACTTATTAAGGAAGTTTGGGGCAATTCGGATTGTCATATAAACGCATTTGCGGATGAGGATGATTTAAAGCTTGGAAGGGAAAATCAAGGTGAAGTGGTATTGAAAAAGTTTTTGTTACCTGCTCTGGTAAAATTAAATAAAGGTTTGTCACAAGAATCTTTAGTTCAGGCAATGGACGCATTGACGCGGGACAGGTCAAATTTAAGCTTGGTTAAAGCTAATCAGGAAATTTACAAACTTTTACGGGACGGCGTGAGCGTGAATGTCGTCCAATCCAACGGCGAAAGCAAGCCGGAGCGGGTAAGGTTTTTTGACTTTGAAAATCCAAAGAATAATCATTTTCTGGCCGTTTCGCAATTGTGGATCGTAGGAGAAATGTATACCAGAAGAACCGACGTTGTGCTGTTTGTAAATGGTATTCCGCTTGTATTATTAGAACTCAAAGCGTCTCACAAGAGTTTGGTGGATGCATATAAAGACAACATTCGCGATTACAAAGATACTATTCCCAAATTGTTTTGGTATAATATGGGAATTATTATCAGCAATGGCATAGAAAATAAATTTGGCTCGCTGACAGCACCCTACGAATTTTTCAATGAGTGGAAAAAAGCCGACAGCGAAGATAATAAACCAAGAACAGATTTGTCTACGATAATTAGCGGAGTATGCGATAAAACAAGGCTTTTGGATATTTTTGAAAATTTTATTTTGTTTGATGAATCAAAGGGAGAGACTAAAAAGATAGTGCCGCGGTATTTCCAATATTACGGTGTTAACCGGGCGTTTGAACATGTTGTTAATCGTAAGCAAATGGACGGCAAACTTGGCGTGTTTTGGCATACCCAAGGCTCGGGCAAATCATATTCTATGGTTTGGCTTTCGCAAAAGGTTTTGCGAAAACTTACCGGTAATTTTACTTTTGTTATTGTTACAGACAGGAAACAGTTGGACGGACAAGCATACGATAATTTTGCCAATGTTGGCGCGGTGTATGAAAAAGAAGTACATGCGGATTCTGTAGAAGATCTTAAAAAATTGCTGAGAGCAGACCATAGGCAAGTATTTACGACAATTCAGAAATTTCAAGATATCGCCAGCGCCATTTCCGAACGAGAGGATATTATCGTAATGACCGATGAGGCGCACCGTACCCAATATGACCGCATGGCGCTAAATATGCGAAAAGCACTTCCCAATGCATCTTTTATTGGATTTACCGGCACTCCGCTAATGACAGACGGTGAAGCCGAAACGGTAAAAACTTTTGGCAGTTATGTTTCGGTGTATAATTTTGGCCAGTCCGTGGCCGATGGCGCAACTGTGCCGCTGTATTATGAAAACAGGGTGCCGAGGCTAAAAAACGTCAACGAAAACCTTGAGGAGCAGTTAGGCCAGCTTATGGATAGGTATGATTTGGATGAAGATGAAGAAGAAAGATTAGAACGCGAGTACTCCAATTTTTACGAAATTATTACCCGCGAAGATCGCTTAAATGTTATTGCTCGGGATATTGTAGAACACTACATTGGGCGGGGTTATAATGGCAAGGCCATGGTGGTTTGTATTGATAAAAAAACCACGTTCCGGATGTACGACAAAGTTAAAAAAGAGTGGGATCGCTACATCGCTAAATTGCGCATGGACCTTTCCCGAGCCAAGGATGAACGTGAGCACGAAAAAATACTGGCAAAACTGGAACAGCACGAAAATGTTGACATGGCGGTAATGGTAAGTCTGGGCGACAATCAGAACGAAATCGCCGATATGGAAGAGTTTGAGATTGACGTTAAGCCGATTCGGGATAGGATAATTCACGGAAATTTGGAAGAAGAATTCAAGAAAGCCGACAGCAATCTGCGGATTATTTTTGTCTGCGCTATGTGGATGACCGGCTTTGACGTGCCAAACCTCTCCACATTATATTTGGACAAACCACTCAAAAATCATACTTTAATGCAGACGATTGCCCGCGCCAACCGCGTAGCTGACGCAGACAAAAAGAACGGGCTAATAGTTGATTACATTGGCGTATTCAAAAATATTGAGCGTGCCTTGGCATTGTATGCGGCCAGCGGTGTAGACAAAGATGAAATAATCAAAAGCAAAGACGAGCTTTTAGAAGATTTAAAAAGTACACTTAAAACCGTAAAACATTTCTTGAGCGCTATACAAATTGAACTTAAGCCTTTGTTGGAAGCGCCAGGTGATCAAAAATTGTTATTGTTAGAAAAATTCGCCGACTTAATAATTGGCAAACAGGAAATTAAAAAAAAGTTTTTAAACTTAGCCTCGGATTTACAAAGTGCCTACCGATCGGTGTTGCCGGATCCAAGCGCGGAAGATTATTATAAAGAAGTGACTGCCGTTCGCGTATTGGCTTCGCGTATTCGAGATGTAGGCGCTCAAAGTGTGGATGTTACCCAGGTAAAAAAAGATTTAGAGGACTTACTTGATAAGTCTATTCAAGCTGGTGAGTACGTAATATCGCCACATAAAAAGTTGAAAGATTTAAGTAAGTTGGATTCCGAAGCACTGCATACATTTTTTGAGGGTCTAGAAAACAAAAACCTTCAAGTGGAGGCCATGAGCGCAGAGCTAGAACAAAAAATAGCGGAAATGGTAAGAAAGAACAAAAAACGAACCAAATTTATGGATCGCTTACTTGCTTTGTTACAGGAATATAACAGTGGCGCGCATGATGTTGACAAGCTTTTTGACGATCTTATTTCCCTTGCAAAAGATTTGAGCGTGGAAGAACAACGTGCGGTGAAGGAAAATTTAAATGAGGAGGAGTTGGCAATTTTTGACTTATTGGTTAAAGAAAATCTTAACCCGGATGAAGTTGCTAAAATTAAAGGCACGGCACACGAATTATTGGAAAATCTTAAGCCGCTTCTTGTCCCACATTGGAGAGATTTTGAAACCAACCGCTCGGGGGTAAAGAGCGCCATATCAGATATATTATTTGAGAAACTACCCGCGCCTACCTACACAGAGCAAGATTGTGAATTCAAAAAATTTGAAGTTTATAATTTTGTTTATGAAAACTACTATGACAACAAGAGTTTAGTGACCGCGTAATTATTTTATGCCTCTTGAAGATTTGGAAGACGAAATCAGAATGGAATTGGACGAGGACGGCTTAAAGGAAGAACTGGCCGAGCAATTTCAGGATGACCCGGATGAGGCCTTAAACCGAATGGAAGCTTTGGGTATTGATGTTGACGATTTAGATTTATAAATTATGCCAAAACAAAAACAACCCTCCGAAAGCCGTAAAAAAGCCTTGGAATATTTTTACGAAGTTTCCGCAAAGCAGGATTTTAACGATGCTGTTTGGGAAATGCGGGCCAAGTATATGCCGGACAAGGTGGTGCCGGCGGAATATCTTAGTTCGGATAATCCGGAAGATAAGCCTGTAAAGCCCCGATTTTATCCCGTATCTCTAGAAGGCGAGGCTTTTCTGTATGAGAAGACCGAACAGATAGAAAAAGAAATTCGGGAAAAATTCATAAAAAAGTACGCGCTTAATAATAGCTTTGCCTACGCCATTTGGTATCATATCTTTCACGATTTGGATTTTATTACTTACCTGGAAGACGAAAATTTAGGCCTTTGCAAAGTCTCGGACTTAAAACAAAAGCCCAAACATAAATACGGTAAAACCCACATAGACAACGAATTAGCCGCTTATCCCTTAGCCATTAAAATCAGCCCCTACGCTTCAGAACGCGTTATTAGGGACTTTATTACCAAAGAGTTTAAGACAAGCATCCACCCGTTACAACTCAAATACCAAAACCCTAAAATTAAGCTCGGCAAATTAAGAGTCAAAGACCCGGCCGTTACCAAGCGCAACCAGCTTATCTGGTCTTTGCGGGATTTGCCCCGAATAGAGATACGCAGAGCCGTCCGGAAACAAACTGGCGAGTTTTTAGATGAGGGAACCGTTAACAAAATAATCTCCAATATGCGAAAAGAAGTGTAGCACAGAAGAATTCTTATGTAGCACGCTTAACTCTTTGTTTGTTTTTGACCTAAACGATAATCTTCAAGTAGTGAAGATTGTTTTTTAATTTTGCCCCCATTTTGACTTTGACAAACATTTAAGTTTACTGCCTAATTTCCCTCTGAACCTGCCCTGACTGCCCGGCTGATTTAACCGCAATTTTCCAGATCCAACCTTGAGACGCCGTGTCCCACGGCCAGCAAAGCGGCCAGTGGGACAACGGCGCAGGCCGCCGCCCCGCAGGGGCGCGGCCGTAAGCTTGTTACTAAGCGATAACATATTACCATAACAACTAAAACCTTAATGTTTTTGCTGACTTGATCTATACCTCATATCTTGGAAATAAATAAAATTCCTTAATAAATTCAATGATTTTAAATTTCAAGGTTTCTTGGCCAAATAATTATATTTTTTAATTTCCATTGACTTGATATATACCTCTTAACTAGAGAATTAAGAAAATTTACCAATAAATTCAATGCTTTTAAACATTACAAAATTTAGCCATGATTTCCCTGGATGATTTTAAAAATTCGCTTGGGGATTACGGCAACAGGTTCACCCGGGAAGAACTGGAACAGCTCCGGCAGGATATGTATCAGTTGGCTGAAATCGGTTTTGACCTGTGGGCCAAGGAAAAAAGGCAAAATAATTTTGCCGGATGAGTTTTCGGGTGTATAATATTTTGACCGAAGATTCTTAATTTTAAAATAATTTTATGAACCAAGAAAACCAAAAACTGGGAGTGATTTATTACCGCGTATCCACCGCCGACCAAGTGGACGGCTTTAGCCTCGGAAACCAAAAAGAAGCCTGCTTAAAATACGCACAGGACAAAGGCATTAAGGCCATTAAGCTTTTTTCCGATGAGGGCGAATCTGCCAAGACCGCAGACCGCCCCGGACTCCAGGCTATGCTTAAGTTTGTCGCCGACAAGAAAAACAAAATCAGCTTTGTCATCGTCAACAAAGTTGACCGCCTGTCCCGCAACGTCAACGACTACTCGGCCATAAAAAGCCTGCTGGATAAAATCAGCGTCCAGTTAATTTCCACCACCGAAGCCATTGGCGAAAATTCCTTTGGCAAGTTTATGGGAAATATGATGGCTAGCATTGCCCAGCTTGATAACGATGTTCGCAGTGAGAGAGTTACCGACGGCATAATCCAGTGCCTTAAGTCCGGCCGCTTCCCGCACCGCGCGCCTTTTGGCTACCTCAACCAAAACCACGGCAAGCACGACAAAACCATAATCTTAGACCCTGCCCGGTTTGGCCTTGTTAAGTTTTTGCTTGAAGAGTATTTCAAAGGCATGTATACCCAGGAAGAATTACGGATTAAGGTAAACAAAATGGGCTTGCGTTCGCCTTCGGGCAAAGAAATTTCCTTTCAGCTGATGCATAAAATTTTAACCAACAAATTTTATTTCGGCCTCATCTGCAACAAGCGCGGCGAATTTAAAGGTTCTCACCCCACGCTCATTACCGAGGATATTTATTACAAAAACCAAAAGCTTTTAAAACGATTCACCAAAGGCGACATTATCGCCGGTAGTCGGACTAATGAGTTATTCCCCCTGCGCCACCAAGTTGACTGCGGCTTATGCTCCCGGCCTTTAACCGCCCATACTTCGGAAAACCGCTGGGGCAGTATGTATTATTACTACCGCTGTTACAATAAAAACTGCCCGTCTAAAAAAGCCATCACCAAAAAAACTTTGGAGGACGAGTTTGACAAGTGTCTGGCCAAAATTACGCCCACCAAAGAAATAATGGAAACCTTTAAAAAGGTGCTAACCGATGTCGGCCAAAACAGGCTTAAACAGCAGAATCAACAGCAGGAACAGGCCAAAAAGGAAATAGAAAACTTAAAACAGGAAAAAGCCAAACTGCTGGATTTGGTTAAAAGAGATTTACTGCCCGATGAGGATTTTAAAATTGAATTTGCCAAGGTCAAGGAATTACTGGCGGATAAGCAGTTGGAAATTAGCGACAGCGCGACCCAGGACTTTAACGCTGATGACACTGTGAGCTTTGTTTTTGACTTTATAGCCGACTTGCCAAAACTCTGGCCTAAAACTACCTACTGGCAAAAATTAAAATTGATGGGTATGATTTTTCCAATTAAGCCCATTTATAATTATCAAACTTTTACAACCCCGAAACTTTCTTATATCTATCAAGCAAAAACCGCCCTTGAAGGCGGCAATTCTGCTTTGGTAGCGCTACGGGGAATCGAACCCCGATTTAGTGGATGAAAACCACTTATCCTAACCATTAGATGATAGCGCCATATATAGATTTAAGATTGAAGGTTTTAGATTGAAAGATTGGAAAATCCTCAAAATTTAAAGTAACTTATCACAGTTTACCATAAAATCCCAGGTTTTTCAAGGTGTTCGGGGATTACAGAGGACGCCGACTAATTTGTGGTATACTTAAAATGTTGAAGTTAAGAATTTTTGAGGTTTTTTCCTTTCGCCCCTCCTTCGCTGTAGCTTCGGCGGGCAGGCAAGGCTACGGAGGACAGGCAAAGCCCACTTTATTTTGGATTTTTTGGGAATCTTTTTAAATAATTAAATTTTAAGATATGAATTTACCTTCATTACAGCAACTCATTAACCTTAAGGGAAAGACGGCCATTGTGACCGGCGGGGCTATGGGAATTGGTTATGGTATTGCTTACCGTTTAGCCGAAGCCGGCGCAGAAGTGGTAATTGCGGACCTAAATGAACAAGCCGGAGAGGCGGCGGTCAAACAGCTGATTAATGCCGGCTGGCAGGCGGCATTTGTAAAAACCGATGTCTCCAAGCAAGAGGAAGTAAAAAGCGCCACGGACTTTGCCGTGAAAAAATTCGGCGGTGTTGATATTTTAGTAAATAACGCCGGCATTTATCCCGTAATCCCGGTTATGAAAATGCAGGCGGAGGATTTTGAAAAAATCCTGGCCGTTAACCTAAAGAGCGCGTTCTTTTTTACCAAAGCCGCGGCCGAAGTTATGATAAAGCAAAACAGGGGAGGGAAAATTATTAATATTACATCTATAGACGCGCTGCATCCTTCCTCGGTCGGGTTGGCGGTTTACGATGCGTCCAAACACGGGCTGTGGGGTTTTACCAAAAATACGGCGCTGGAACTTGCCCCGCAAAATATTCAGGTAAATGCCATTGCCCCGGGCGGCATTAGCACGCCGGGAGCCGGAGCCGGCCAGCCAAAAACTCAGGAAATGGAAGCGCAAGCACAAAAGTTTTTAGACAAAATTCCGCAAAAGCGGCTGGGCGAACCCGACGACATAGGCAAAACCGCTCTGTTTTTGGCCTCTGACCTTTCCAGCTATGTGACCGGCACGCAGGTGGTTGTGGATGGGGGAGCACTGCTGTCATAAATTAATAGTTAACCTCCGTATGTAATCTCGGAGACCAAAAACAAATTTCCATGGAAACAAATAACCAAAATCAAAATTCGGTGCCCCCGCAAAACAATCAGCCAGACATGCCTCCGCAGAATTCGCAACCGCGCGGCTTAAGTAAACGCACTATATATATTATTGTTGGGGCGGTGGTTGTGTTTTTAATAATCGTGGCGATTTTGGCCGTTAAATTTTTTCCGGCCAAGCCTACGTCTACGTCCCTGAATCAGGTTCCTGCGGGACAGCAGGCGAGCAGCTCACAGCCTGTTGCCGATTCTGCTTCCACAACCGCCATTCAATATCCGGTGGACGACGCTTTAAAAGCCATTCCGAATTTTATGGCGGTTGCGGAGAAATACGGCCTAAACCTTACCCCGGCCGAGCAAAAGTATTTGGAAGATAATCATTTTGTCTTGATTAATCCGGCCGACACGGCTTTTGCTTCCAACTACGGCAATAATTTTGACGAGATGCTTACGGATTTTGATTTCTTAACCGGGGCTCCCTCCGAATACTACCGTACCCCGGATAATACTAAATTTGTCACGCCCGATATTGTTCTGCATACTTACCATAAATTTTTTGATATGACTTTGCAGCAGCTGGAACAAAAGGAGCTGGCACAGTCCCTAGGCGATTTTCTTAACAGCTTGTACAGCAATTTGCTTACGGCCGTTCAGAGCAATACCGGTTACACCAAAACCCGTTATCAAAATTTACTGGCTCAAATTACCGTGGCGCGAGTTGTGTTTGAAAATAAAAACCCGCCAAAGCCCGCTTCTTTTGAGACCCCGGATCAGGAAACTGCCTATAACCAGCAAGACCAAACAATAGATGGTTTTGGCAATGCCAAAACCATCATGTCCAAATATTCCGCTGGTTTGACCCCGGATCTTATTAGCGCCGTTCAAACCGAATTGGAGTCTATTTATAAAGCCAGTGATGTCGGCAAGTCGCCGTTGTTTGCGCAATATTCCGACACCCTGCAGACCGATTACACCCAATTCACCCCGCGCAGCCATTATACGGAAAATTCCGCTTTGCGCGCTTACTTCCGGACAATGATGTATTTGGGGCGCAGCAGTTATTTTTTGCAAAAAGATGTGGGCATAACCGACTCAAGTTTATTGGCCAAACAATTTCAGATTAAAAGTAAGATTGGCATTACTCCGGTTGATCCGTGGCAAAAAATTATGACAGTGACGGCTTTTTATGCCGGTCAGAGCGATGATTTAACTTATACCCAATGGCAGGATTTTGAAACTCGGGTACTGGGCACGAACCAGCCGGCGGACGCGGATTTGGTTGCCCAGGCCGACATCCAAAAAATAGCCGATAATTTAAATCAGGTGAGGCTGCCAAAAATTTTATCCGACGTGGTGATGGACAATAATATTTCTTCCGAAACCAAAAGCGATTTGTTAAGACAATCTTTGTCTTTTAGAATTTTTGGCCAAAGGTTTAGTTTTGACGCCTGGGTGCTTAACGACTTAACCGCGGGTCAGGAAAAAACCGACGTAAAACTGCCGTCTACTCCTTCGGCGCTGTTTGTCCCGGCGGCGTTTGGCGACGCGCAGGCGCAAAAGTACACCACAGAGTTTCTCCAAAAAGACGCGGGCTTTACTGACAGCGACACGCAGGGGTTTTTAACCAAACTTTCCCAAAAGCAGTCAGACATTGGCAAGGTTACCCAAGGGGAGTGGTTTGCTTCCATGGGCAGCGCCTGGCTTTATGTGCTCGGCTCTTTGACCCACTCCTATAATTCCACCTATCCCGCCTATATGCAGGAGCCGTTTTTTTTGGACAAACAGCTCCAGACTTTTTTGGGATCATTTACCGAACTCAAACACGACACCCTGCTTTACGCTAAACAGAGCTACGCGGAAAGGGGCGGCGGGGGAGATGAAAATCCGCCTTTGCCCCCGGTAGTTAAAGGTTTTGTGGAACCGAATATGGATTTTTGGAATCGTTTTAGCCAATTAATTAGCCAAACCAAACAAGTTTTTAGCCAAAATAAATTGTTTAGCGACAGCGAGGTTTCCGCCCGGCTGCAAAATTTCCAGGACATTACCACATTTTATTCTTCTCTAGCCGACCAAGAAACACAGGGTAAAAATATAAGTGAAAGCGATTACGAAAAATTAAGAACCACAACGCTCTCGTTTATGGTTCAGCCGTTTGATACCGCCGCCCAGCCCGATCAGGACAGCGGCAAAACGGCTTTAATTGCCGACATTCATACGGACGCGATAAAAAACCAAATTCTTTATGAAGCCGATGGCAGGCCGTATGTGATGCTGGCCATTGTCGATAACGAGAAAACTCCGAGAGTGGTAACCGGTTTGGCCTATAACCAGTACGAATTTACCAATCCGCTCGGCGGCCAAAGGCTGACCGACGAAGACTGGAAGGGTTGGGTTTATGACCAAACCGACAAATTACCGGTAAAGAATTTTTGGTATGATTCTTTAATCGCGAAATAAAGGTTCCTCGGAGTAGAACTCCAAGGTATTGAGCCCAAAGAGCAGACTGCATTTTGCAGTCCGCCTAAGGCGGACGAGGTATTGAACCTGTATTAAGACTCCTTGGGCTCGGAAGGTTATCCGCCTTAGGCGGATGACTTTCACTCGCTCTACACAGCTCAATAAAGCTAAACGCGCACTTTACAAACAAAATGAAATTCAAACTCGCGCTTATTATATTTTTTATTGTGCTTGCCGGATTGGCCGGAGTGTTATGGCAGCGTCAAAAATATTCATTTGTACGCGCAAACGCGGCGCCGCTTGGCACCCTGCAAACCATGACCGTGCCTCCGCAATTTGAAGACGAATCAATTTTTTTAACCCCAATAAACTTTAGCACGGCCACTCCCACCACGGAAAAAGTTACCGGCATAACCGTGCCGCACCATTTATTGGCCACAGACCTTATTGCTAATGCTTTTAAGTTTGCCGCCTCAAGCAGCCCCAATCAAATATTGTTAATTAGCCCAGACCATTTTAATTTGGGCCAAACGGATATTTCAATTTCTTTAAGCGATTTCTCCACGGTTTTTGGCACCCTGGACACCGACAAACAGGCGACGCAAAAATTTCTTAACCTGCCGTTTGTAAATGTCCAGAATTTTTTCTATCGGGAGCACGGGCTGGGCGCCGAATTGCCGTTTATTAAATATTATTTTCCCAGTGCTAAAATTATTGCCGTTACGTTTAAAGAATCTACGCCTAAATGGGAACTGGAACAAATGGTTGAGGCTTTAAAAAAAGTTTTGGATAAAAATTCATTAGTCGTCCAAAGTACGGACTTTTCTCATTATCTGACGGCGACCAACGCGGAAAATCATGATGAACAAACCGTAAAAGTTTTACAAAGCGGGGATCCGGAACAATTATTCCTTTTAAACCAGCCTGACAATTTAGATTCAATAGCATGCCAATACGTGCAGATGCGTTTGCAAAATGAATTTTTTTCTTCAAAACTGCAAATTCTCGGCCACAAAAATTCCCAGGATTATACCAAGCAAACAGTTGATTCCACCACAAGCTATATTGTTCAGGCTTACGTGCAAAATAATTAAGAACTCATTTTAAAAATAATTTGTAGGCGAAATTTCAGGATTTTGAGCGGATTGGCTCTTAATAAATTTTGACGTTTAGCCGAAGCTAAGCGGAAAAATTTTTAAGGCCAAGACGCCAAAATGCTGGAATTGCAGCCCAAAGGATTTTTAAAATGGGTTCCAACCAATCCATACTCGCGTATGTGGACACAAACTTCCAACCCATTGCATAGCGTAATGTTTTCCGCCTTTGCCGCCTCGGTTCCGATTATTTTTTTGTTCGCCTTACTGCTTAGCCGCAAAGTTGCCGGCCATATTGCCACACTCCTGACGCTCTTACTGGGATTAATTATCGCGGTTACCATATTCACTATGCCCGTGGGGCTGGGCGTTATGTCCGGCCTATATGGGTTTTTAAACGGTTTGTTTCCTATTGGTTGGATTGTTTTTAACGCCGTACTGCTTTATAACGTTAGCGTCCGCACGGGAAGTTTTAATGTAGTGCGAGACAGTATTGAGTCGGTTACTACCGACCGGCGCCTGCAGGCTTTGTTAATCGGGTTTTGTTTTGGGACTTTTTTGGAAGGCGCGGCCGGGTTTGGCGCGCCCGTGGCCATTACCGCCGGTATGCTGGTAGGCCTTGGTTTTGAGCCTTTGTACGCGGCCGGTATTTGCCTTATTGCCAACACCGCGCCAGTGGCCTTTGGCGGCATTGGCATTGCGGTTATTACGGCCGGGCATTTAACCAATATAGACCCGAATATTTTAAGCAAAATGATAGCGCACCAGTTACCGTTTATTGCCTTTATTATTCCGCTATGGCTGGTGTTGGTTGTCTCGGGATGGAAGGGCGCCAAACAAATTTGGCCGGCTATTTTTGTGACCGGCGCTTCGTATGCTTTAACGATGTTTCTGACAGCAAGCTATCTTGGACCGACATTGCCCGATGTACTGTCCGCGATTGTTTCTATAATTTGTCTTTTGCTATTTTTGCGGATTTGGCATCCTAAAGAAATTTGGCGGTTTCCAAAGGAGAGGGTTAATCAACCCTGCACCAGTCGTCTGACTCCGGTGCAGGGCAACGCCGTACCAAACATCCGCGCCAAACATACCGCAAGCGAACTTGTCCGCGCCTGGACTCCGTTTATTTTACTCATTGTCTTTGTGGGCAACTGGGGCATTACCGGTATTCAGCAACTGCTCGGCCAAGTTACGCTCTTAATTCCTTTTGGAAATATTTATCACGCAATAATTAGCAACGGCATAACTTTAAATATTAATTACACCTTTGCCTGGCTGGGCGCGGCCGGTACGGCAATTTTACTGGCCACAATTTTAACCGCGCTTATGCTCCATCTGGCGTGGAAAGATTTTTGGGAAGTTACCTGGCAAACATTGAAAGAATTATCCAAGCCGTTATTAACCATAGGCTCCATTGTTGGTTTTGCTTACGTGGCCAACTATTCCGGCATGTCCACGGCCATTGGCAACGCGCTTACCGTAACCGGCGCGTTCTTTCCCTTCCTCTCTCCCTTACTCGGTTGGTTTGGCGTATTTATTACCGGGAGTGATACATCGTCCAACGCATTATTTAGTAACATTCAATCCCAAACCGCGCACTCTCTGGGCATTAGCCCGGTGCTTAGCGTTGCCGCCAACTCCAGCGGGGGAGTGGCGGCAAAAATGATTTCGCCCCAAAGCATAGCCGTAGCCACAGCCTCTGCCCACCTCCCCGGCCAAGAAGGCACCCTTTTCCGATTTACTATATTACACAGTCTCGGCCTAATTTTTCTGGTCTGCATAATAACCTACATCCAAGCCCGCTGGGCCACTTGGATGATTCCGGCAATTTCATCAGCCTCCGCCACCACTACCAGCTCCACCCTCTCCTTCCCCGAACTAATGGCCATCCTCGCCTCCATCCTCATAATCACCACCCTAGCCTCCTTCTCCCGCCGTTATCGCTCCGCCAACTCGCAGGAATAAATAAATATTATAAACTAAAAAATCCACTCACGTGGAATTTTTAGTTTAGCAAGGTTTGGGTTAAGGGCAGCGGTTTTTAGTGTTGAATTATAAGTTTAAATAAATAAATCAAGGCGACCGGCAGAAGTCGGGACTTCGTGCGGGCCGCCTTTTGGGCTGCGGTTTGCCAATGCGGGATAGTTTAAACTGACTCTCCAGCGCCGCCCCGTCCCCTGATGAGGGTGTCAGCGAAGTAGGTAAAATCTTCCTCGCTCCCGTCGACGTTGCTTCTCGGGGTCCAAACCCAGGTGGCTCCGAGACTATAGACTATTAGGTTGAGATAGATGGGGAGCTCGTCGGTGAAATAGAAGACCGGCGTGGTCGGCGACTTCTCTCTGGCCAAGAAGCGCAGCAGCCGGAGGCTGGCGGGCAAATTAGCTTCAGGGTCGCTCGTCAGCCGGTTGAGTTCGGGCGGGGTCATTTGGGCGAGTTCGCCCAATCGCGCTAGGTCGCCCGTCCTGAGATTGGCGTCGATGGCAATAACTTCCGGCTTGTACTGCAGGAGGTTTTGCCGGATGAGCGTAAAGAGGTTAGGCGTATTGACGGACAATATCCAAGAGCGGCGTTTCGCGTCCGCTTTCAGACATGCCTTCATAGCCAGGGGCACCGTTTCCGGGTTGGTGTCGCTTACAAAAGCGACCGCGTTTGGCTTCATTGTTTCTCCTTCGATTGTGACTGTAAACTTTGGGGGACTAACTACTGTATCATAAAGCCATAAATTTTTCAAGAGGCCAACTCTATAAAGGCGGTTATGGTTTAGTTTAAGACAACGGCAAAAGGTGTATAATTAAAGTAGCTATTAATAAATAAACTCTTCTATGTTTGAACATCATAAACAACCTTTAATATCAAGGCGGGAATTTGTGAAGAGGATGGGGAGGTTTGCGGGGTGGGCTTTATTGCTGGTGGCGGTTTCATGGATGATTGGGATTTTAGGCTATCGCTTGTTGGAAGGCCTGCCGTGGATAGATTCCACTTTAAACGCGGCAATGATACTTGGCGGTATGGGGCCGGTTGATCAGCTTCATACCAATGCAGGCAAGATTTTTGCTTCCTTTTATGCGCTGTTCTCCGGCATAATTTTCCTGGTCTCCGTAGGCGTGCTCCTTGCCCCCATAATACATCGCCTCCTGCACCAGTTCCATTTGCAAACGGACAAAGACAAAACAAACTAAAGTCAAAAATACACTTGGAAAAAGACGCCCGGATTTATCCACAGACCAGACTTGATTTATGGTGAACGATAGTATACTATATAGGTATAATATAATTAGGGGTAAATTTACGGAAACTAATAGTATAGCTTTGTTTAAAGGTAACAAAATAAGAAGGACAATTTTTAATAACGAATGGTGGTTTTCAGTTATTGACGTAGTGGGGGCACTAGCGGACAGTAATAAACCAAGAGTTTATTGGTTTGCAATGAAGTCTCGGGTAAAAAGCGCAGATGGATTTGAGTTGTCTACAATTTGTAGACAACTGAAGTTGAAATCTTCCGACGGTAAAATGTATGAGACCGACTGCGCAAATACAGAAGGAATTTTTCGTATTATCCAATCAATTCCATCTCCCAAAGCCGAACCTTTTAAGCGTTGGCTGGCAAAGGTTGGGTATGAAAGGGTACAGGAAATTGAGGATCCGGAGCTAGGCGCGCGACGCACAAGGATGCTTTATAAATTAAAAGGCTACCCGGATTCTTGGATAGAGTTGCGAATGCGCGGCATTGAAGTGCGCGAAGACCTAACTGGCGAATGGCAAAAACGTGGGGCAAAAGAGAAAAAAGATTACGAAATTTTAACAGCGGAAATTGCCAAGGCCACTTTTGATTTAACTCCAAGCCAGCATAAAAAAATTAAAGGTTTAAAAAGAGAAAACCTGCGCGATCATATGGGTAATTTGGAACTTATTTTTAATATGCTCGGCGAAGCTTCCACCACGGAAATCCATAAAAATGAGGAATCCCAGGGCGTGCCAAAGCTAAAAATAGACGCTGGCCGCGGCGGCAGGGTAGCCGGCAACGCCAGAAAAGAACTGGAAAAAGAGCTCCGTCGTCCCGTAATATCCAAACAAAATTTCCTGCCAAAGAAAAAGTCTAAAAACTTTGCGCAGAAACCCAAAAGAAGCTATAATTGAAACCGACATATATAAGTAAATCATAAAATATAGTTTGTATGCCCGCTTGGGTATGAAGCCTCTGCGGGTTTTAATTTGGGTTTAATAAAGGTTCACTCTCCGCAAGTCCCGAGGTATTGAACCTGTATTTAGACTCCTTGGGCGTCCCGCCAGGGCGGGGCCTCCCTCTACGTCGCGAATAAATTAAAAGCTTAATTATTATGTTGTTAAGCGGTAAGGAAAAATATGTTGACCAACAAGCAAATCACAAAAATCCGCAAAAGCTTAAATGGTGCTTCCCAAAGAGAGGTCTTTAAAATTCTGGCCGACACTAACCGTTACAGAATTTTTCAAATATTAGACCAGTACCCCGAGCTAAGAGTCGGCAACATTGCGAAAATTTTAAAAATATCCATACCTTTGACCTCCCAGCATCTTAAAATTTTGGAGCAGGGTAATATGCTGCAAAAAGAGAGAAAGGGGCAAAAAGTTTACTATAAACTTAAAGGCGACAACCGGATAGTCCACGCTATCATCCGAGAAATAATTGCGCTAAAGTAGTATAGCTATTAGTTTTACTTTTCAGTACTCTTTAATTTTAATCCTGCCAATTTAGCATTTTTGAACCATCCAAATTAGTTTTATTCACAAAAAAAGATTACGCTTCCATTAGGAAAACGTAATCTTTTTAATTTTAATACCTATTATTTGCTCAATGGCTTTAATCCAGTCCCTTTGCCTAAGCCGAGTTTGCCGTCCGTAATTTTAGTGGCGACAATGTTGGTACCGGTTGTTGTTCCAGACACTGTTATGCTGTCGCCGACTATAATTCCTGAATTGGCCAAAGAAGTGCCGGCCGGCTTTGTAATCATTATTGCGGCGTTTGTGGCATCAACCGTATATGTTGTGGTACCCTTGGTTAATGTTATAATATTGCCGGAAATTCCCGAAATCGTGCCAGTCGCGGTAGGGGATTGTTTGGCGGTAAGGATAGAAAGTACGCCATCAACAATAGTCTTGGCTGTGACACTTGTTCCGGAAACAGTACCAGAAACTTTTAAATTATCACCCGTAACAATTTGTGAAACCGTAAGAGTGGCCTTAGTTCCGTTAACAATTTTAGTTATTGCGGCGTTTGTGGCATCAACCGTATAGGTCGTCTTGTTTTTGCCGGTTAAGATAATGTTGTTGCCGCTAACTGAAGCAACTGTGCCGCTGATGCCTGGAGCTATTACGTGTGTTTTTACGGTCTTACTTATGCCTAGCGCCTGCGTTGGTTGGGCAAAAGTCAGTGCGGCTGCTCCCGTTGCAAGGAGGGCAAATACGCCCAATGGCGCTGCATATTTTTTCAGGTTGTTCATTCTTGTTTTCCCTTTCAATATAATGATAGTAAATAATATAGTTCGCTTAATTGTCCTAGGTGCTAATGTTACGCTTATTAGATAGGAATAGTTTCAGAATCGGTTATAAAATTGTGGTTTAAGAAAGAAAATAAAAAAGTTGTCATACTTCCCGTATATTTTCGTCCAGTGCCGCCATTAGTAAAAATTGATTCCAATTTATGGCTATATTCGATTTTATCTTTTAATTCCGTTAATTTTGTCGGAGGCTTGGTTAATCGTTGGGGCGGTCGTTCTCGATTGTCGAATTATTTTTTTTATTTGCGACGTAGAGTGAGATCCCGCCCTGGCGGGGCGAGCCGATCCGTTCGGTATAACTCAGGGTCGCCCTGAGCGCTGTCGAATGGGCGAGGAGCTAATACAGGTTCAATACTTCGTCCGCCCGCCTTAGGCGGGCGGACTGCGAAATGCAGGCAGCTCATTGCACTAATACCTCGAGAGCTTAAGCTCCGAGGAACCTTTATATGCGTCTGAACAACATACCGGTTCCGCAAATTTACAGCCCGAGCGCCGATGAAAAAATGTTTTAGGTAATTTTAAAAGCGCGGCCTATGAAGCCGCGCTTTTAAAATTTGTAGGACTTACGCACTGCGTAAGTCCTAATTTGATCCTTATTTGGACATAGATTCAAGTAACAATGAAGCCTGGTCGATTTTTTTTGCCTGGTCTTCCGGAATAAGGTCTTCGCATTTCATTTCCGCCCACTTTAGGGAATCTTCCAGGAGTTCCTTGCCGGCATGGGTCAGTAAAGTAAAACTAACCCGAGCGTCGCGCTCGTGCGCTTGTCTTTTAATAATGCCGATTTTTTCCAGGGGGATAAGCAACCTGGTCACACCGGAAGCGGTTAAGCCAACCTGCTCGGCTAAATCTATTCTGCGGATTTTTCCTTCCTGAGCTTGGCTAATGGCGTAGAGCACCGCTAAATCTCCAAAACTCAAACCCTGCCCGCTTAATTTTCGGGAAACCGTGCTTTGGGTTTTGGATAACTGCATAAGGAACTTAAGCCTATTGCTGATTTTCATAATTTGTTGATTAATAATTGATATGTAAAGTATATATCAATTATATTATATTGTCAACAGTCTAAATTGGGGGGAAAGCTTTTAAATTCAAAAAAGTTTTTTTTATGCCCGGGAAGTGTTATAATGGTTAGGTGAAAAATATCAAAAATATTGACGGGATAAAAAAACTAAAAACTGTTGATTTAAAAAAACAGCCCAGGCTCGGAGAGTCGAGGGTTTTAAAAATTGATAGCATAGTTAAGCGATCAGTTAAAAGAGCCGACGTTAAATTACCAAAGTCAGTTTATGGAAAATCAGCCGTTAAAAAGTCGTCGCCGGGGCTATTCATCAGAAAAATTTACAGCCAGAAAAAAGTTCCCATTGCGGCCGCGGTGCTGGCTTTAATTCTGGCTTTTGTGGCCGGGATGTGGTCGGTTCTGGACACCAAGAGCATTATTGCCGACACCCAGCCCCAGGTTTTGGGCGCGTTTACAAATAGTCCCAGCGTAGACATGTCCAATCCCGCCGGCTCACCCTTAGCTGGGGGACAACTGCAAAGCCAGAACAGCGGAACTGTTGGCAACGATGTTTTATTTAATACGCCGATAGAATATTTACAAAGTTATTTTCAGAGCACCCAAGAACCGGACATTATTAACCGGCGCAAAAATCAGCTGCAGAAATATTTAACGGACATGCATTCGCCCTTGGCTCCGGCGTCCGAGACAATTGCCGAACAGGCACACTGGAAACTAATTTTGGCCATCGCTTTTGCCGAAAGCACGCTGGGGAAAAATTGCGCGGACAATAACTGCAGCAATATTGGGGTAAAACCCGGCGCGCCTTCCTGGCGGCAATATGCCAGTTACAGCGCCTGGGTGGTGGATTTTAACCGCCTGCTGGATAAAAAATACAGCGACTGGACGCTGGAACAAATGTGCGGAGTTTATGTCCAGCCCTGCAATCCCAATTGGCTTACCGCCACTCAGCAAATTTTGGATGACTTAAAAGAACAGGGAATAGAGTAAATAAAATTGACAAGATTGACAAGATTGACAAGATTGACATGCATTGAGCCACATCTGTAAGTATTTATAATTTTTTAAATTTTATTCAAAAATTTCATGCCCAAAAAATATCAATCATATATTATTACAATAATTATTACGGCGGCCGTGATGTCGGCAGCGGGTGCATTAAGCCAGACAATTAACTTTAATCCGATTAAACCTAACTCCTCGGGGGTGGCTTTAACCGATGAACAACAGGGAATTTTAGCAGTGCGCACCGCCAAGGCCTCCGTTGTGAATATTATTGGCATTGAAAATCAGGCCACCAGCACTCCGGATTCAAGTTCCACACCGAGCATCAGCGCCACGCCGAATGAAGTTTTGGGAACGGGTTTTGTGTTGGAAAAAGACGGGCTTATTGTAAGCAACAACCACGTAGTAGAAGATCCAAATATGAGTTACACGGTAGTGCTTAGCGATGGCAGTGAATATTCGGCCAAAATTTTGGATTTGGATAAATTTGATGATATTGCGTTACTTCAAATTAGCGCTAACAATTTGATCCCGGCCGTTTTAGGGGATTCCGACAGCTTGGAAACCGGGCAAAGCGTGTTTGCCATTGGCAATTCTTTGGGCAAGTATGAATATACAGTGACCCGCGGAGTAATTTCGGGTTTGGGACGGGCGGTTGATGTAAGCGACGATTCTTCCAGGCTTCACAATTTAATTCAGACCGACGCGGCTATTAATCCGGGCAATTCCGGAGGCCCGCTAATTAATTTGGCTGGCCAGGTTGTGGGTATGAACACGCTCATAGATACCGAAGGCTCGGGTTTGGGGTTTGCCATATCAATAAATACCATTAAGGATGCGGTTTTGCAGTTAAAAACTTTTGGTAAAGTTTCCCGTCCGTTTTTGGGCGTCATGTTTGTGAGCATTAGCCCCGCCGTGCAAATTATCAAGAATTTGACAGTACAAAACGGCGCTCTTATTACCGATATCAAGCAGGGCTCTCCGGCAGATGTCGCGGGAATTTTAGCAGGGGACATAATTACCGGGGTTAACACTACTACTTTAAACCAGAATGAATCTTTAGATGATGTTGTCGGCAAATTCAAGGCCGGCAGTCAGGTGACTTTAAAAGTTCTGCGCAACGGCTCTAATATAGATATCCCTGTGGTTTTGGGGCAACTGCAATAAATTATAGATAATAATAGGACTTACGCGTCCTAAATTAGAAAGACCCGGTTGTTGTTATACAACCGGGTCCTTGCTTATCCTTTATCAGGAACTCTTTTCCAGCCGAATAAACGTCCGAGGCTAAATTCACTCGGGAAATTAATACAGCTCGCTTTCTGTTCCTGATTTGCCGGCCGCCAATATCGCCAACAGAAACAATGTTGTGGCGACGTTAGTCAGGGTCACGTGGTCAAGTACCTTGAGCAGTTCAGATACCTGGGCACAAATGACCAGCAAACTAACGGTTTGCGGCAGTAGACGGGTTTTGGTTTTATGCTTGGACAGCGCTTTGCGCAATTTTTTGCTTTCGCGCGCGGCCAGCACCACCAGTAATCCCGCTACTACAATCAGGAACGTTAACATGGGAGTTCCTTTCCCCTCCGTTTTCTTTGGAACCTTTTGGGTTCCGATGTTAAAGAACTTTTCCACCACCCAGAGTGGCTATCGACCTGTCTCGACTTGGCGTCTAGCCAAGGCGGGCATGCCCTGCCGGGTGACCGACAAGTATAAACTTTTATTTGACAGTTGTCAAGTCCCGGCCTATACTTAATTTGTTACCCCCCACAGGGGGGTTTAATAAGTTAGGACTTACGCGTTTGAGGCAAAAAAGATAAAAATCTATTTATTGTTGCCTCAACCACAGGGGCTTGGTCAATCACTTCGTTATTTTCCTGCGGTGTTTGTCGTCGTAGATTAACTACGTCTCCAAACATCCTCGGAAAATGCCTTGTGCTTGACCAAGCGCGTAAGTCCTATCAGTATAAGATTATGCCAACTGTGCAAAAATCCGACAAAAATAGGAAAGATATTTTAAACAGGCTGCATTACGCGGAGGGTCATTTAAAAGCGGTCAGTAAAATGGTGGAAACGGAAGCCTATTGCTTGGATATTATTAACCAAAATCACGCGGTCATCGAAGCTTTGCGAAAAATCAACCAAATGATTTTAAGCGGCCATTTGGGTATTTGCGCCTGGGATGCGGTGCACAGCAAAAATACCAGCAAGCGCAAGCAGGCCATTGCAGAATTAATTAATTTATATTCAAAAACCAATTAATTTTTTATGGACAAACAGATTTTCAATACAATAATTATAGGTTCTGGCCCGGCCGGACTGACTGCCGCGTTATACGCGGCCAGGGCGGAACTTAAGCCTTTGGTATTGGCTGGTTTAAAACCCGGCGGCCAGCTAATGGACACCACGGAAGTGGAAAATTTTCCAGGTTTTCCGGAAGGGATTATGGGTCCGGAGTTAATGGAAAATATGATGAAGCAGGTAAAAAAGTTTGGCACGGAGATTTTGCCGGAAAATGTTACGGCCGCGGATTTTAAAAATCAGCCGTTTAAAATCACTACCGATAAAGCCGAATATCTTGCAAAAACAATAATTATTGCCACCGGAGCCGACGCTAACTGGTTAAATTTGCCCAGCGAGCAGAAACTACGCGGCAAAGGCGTTTCGGCATGCGCGACCTGCGACGGATTTTTCTTTAAGGGAAAAGATATCATTGTGGCCGGCGGCGGGGACAGCGCTATGGAAGAAGCGACTTTTTTAACCAAGTTTGCCAATACTGTGACTATTGTTCATCGTCGTCCGGAATTTAGAGCCAGTAAAATTATGCTCAAAAGGGCGCAGGATAATTCGAAAATTAAATTTATAGGCGACGCTACCATTTTGGAAGTCTTGGGGGAAAAATCGGTAGAGGGATTAAAGATTAAGGATAATCAATCCGGTCACGAATCGGTTTTGCCTGTCCAGGGTTTGTTTGTGGCCATTGGCCATACTCCAGCCGCGAAAATTTTTGCAGCTGCCGGCATAGAAACCGACCAAAAAGGTTATATCGTTGTAAAGAACCACACCCACACTAATATAGAGGGGGTGTTTGTGGCCGGAGACGTTAACGATCCGCGCTATAGGCAGGCAGTTTCGGCTGCCGGTATGGGATGCATGGCCGCGCTAGATGTAGAAAAATATTTAACAGAACATGAATAAATTACCAAGCAGAAATTTTCAAGTATCAGGCCGGGTGGTTCATGGTGACAGCTATGGCAAAAAACTAGGATTTCCTACGGCAAATTTGGATAGGAGAGATTATGTCAGACGGGGGTTAAAGGTTAGGCTGGGGGTATATGCGGGAGGTGTGATTGTAGCGGAGGCCATCGGCCTCCAAAATAATGGCGGCCAGCCTGCCCGACGAAGCCTTGGCGAAGTTGGGTGGCCGCCGCTACATCGCAAAATGTATGTGGCCGCGATCGTAATTGGTCCGCTCGATAAACATCATCTGCCCAAACTTGAAGCTCATCTGATAGGTTTTAAAGGAAACCTGTACGGCAAAAAAATTGTAATAACATTAGGGAAGTTTATTAGGCCGTTTAAAAAGTTTTCATCGGAGATTGAGTTAAAAGCGCAGATAAAAAAAGATATTAAAAATATTAAGAAATTGGAAAAATAATTGCAATGGATACAAAAAAGCGCGGACCGTTAATTGTTTTTCTTTCATCACTGCTGTGGGCGGGCGATACGCCGTTTCGGGAACCGCTGCTTTTGGGCGGCCTTTCGGTGCCGTTTGTCGGGTTTTTAGAGCACCTGCTTAACAGCCTTGTCAGCATGCCGGGGCTTTTAGCCAAGCGCGCGGGGTTTAAAAATTTGACCTTAAAACAGTGGGCGGGGCTTCTTTACATTGGCGCCGGAGCGTCGGCCTTGGGCGCCCTACTTTATGTACAGGCCGCGGTGGCCATGAATTATAATTTTACCATTGCCGCGTTGCTACAAAAACTACAACCCATATTTGCCATTTCACTGGCCGTAATTTTTTTAAAGGAAAAACTTTCGCCAAGATTCTGGCTGTTTGCCGTCCCTGCATTGCTCGGCGCCTATTTGGTCACGTTTGGCTGGGCTAATCCGGCCGGACTTTGGAGCTCCGGTGGACATTTGCATTTATTTGGACCGGCTCTAGCAGTTGGCGCGGCAATTTTATGGGCCGGCGGTACCGTGGTCGGGCGATCTTTAATGTCAAATATTGATGTACAGCTGGTTAACGGGATGCGCTTCGTTTTTGGGCTTATATTTTTAACTGTTTATGTGGTCATAGGCTATCATTTTCAATTTGGCCAAATGACCCCGCTGTTTTGGCGTAACGTTATTATTATTGCCCTGGTTACCGGATTTTTCTCTCTTTGGCTATATTACTACGGTCTGCGCCACACCAAAGCTTCGGTTGCCACTTTAATGGAACTTGGATATCCTTTGGCGCTGACTGTTGTCAACTGGAAATTTTTGGGCATTACTTTAAACGCTTGGCAAATTGTTGGAGCTCTGGTATTATTGGCTTCGGTAACAGCTTTGGTTTTGACTGGCGGCAGTTTTAACAGCCCGGTGTTGGAAAACGAAAAAGCAATTTAATCTTAAATCATTAATCTTTAATCTAACATGACAATAAACCCTTTTGAGACGGCCAAATCCCAGCTGCAGCAAGCCGCAGAAACAGCCCACTTGGATAAAGACAAAGTAGAACAGTTAAAAAATCCGGATCGTTACGTGGAAGTCGCCATTCCGTTAAAAATGGATAATGGTTCGCAAAAAATTTTTACGGGTTTCAGAAGCCAGCACAATAACGCCCGCGGGCCCTACAAGGGGGGCATTCGCTTTCATCAGGACGTGAATCTTGACGAGGTGCGCGCTTTAAGTTTTTGGATGTCTTTTAAAAACGCCGTGGTTAACGTGCCGTTTGGCGGCGGCAAGGGCGGCATTATTGTAAACCCAAAAGAATTATCGGCGGCTGAACTTGAACGTTTAAGCCGCGGTTACGTAAAAAAGATTTATCCCATAATCGGTCCGGAAACAGACGTGCCCGCCCCGGACGTAAACACTACCGGACAAATTATGGGCTGGATGCTCGACGAATACCAAAAACGCTCTTTTAACAGCTCCAAAGCAACTTTCACCGGCAAGTCTTTGGACAACGGCGGCAGTCAGGGAAGGGAAGAGGCTACCGGTTTTGGCGGTGTTTACGTTTTTGAAGAAGTAGTAAAAAGCAAAGTAGTCGGTTTGGCAAAAGATGCCAGTGTTGCCATTCAGGGTTTCGGCAACGTTTCTACTTTTTTTGCCCAAGCGGCGGAAAAAATCGGTTACAAGATTGTCGCGTTATCGGATTCCAAAGGCGGGATTTATAACCCTGAAGGTTTAGGATTTGAAAAGGTGCTGGCTTACAAAAAATCCAGCGGAGCGTTAAAAGATTTTCCGGGAGCAAAAAATATTTCCAATGAACAGCTGTTGGAATTGCCTGTCGATGTTTTGGTGCCGGCGGCGTTGGAAAATGTTTTAACCAAAGACAATGCCGAAAAAGTTAAAGCCAAATTAATAGTGGAGATGGCCAACGGGCCAACAACACCGGAGGCGGATATAATTTTTGCCAAAAATGGCGTGGCTGTTATTCCCGACATTTTGGCCAACAGCGGCGGAGTGTGCGTCTCTTACTATGAGTGGTATCAGAACATGAAGGGTGAAAGCTGGAACAAGGAACAGGTGCTGGAAAAATTATCCAAACAAATTAAATTGGCGTTTGCCGATGTTTTGGAACAGAAAAATAAATACAACTGTACTTTTAGAACTGCCGCTTATGTTTTAGCCGCGCAAAGGATTATAGATAAAATGGAATAATTAACAGCTCCATTGAAATTGAGCGTTTGCCCGCTATGGGTAACGCCCAATTTTTTTATTTGGAAGATTTTTGATTGACTTTTAAGCCAAATTATTTTATAAAAAAATTCCTAAATTGCATTGACAAACAGGGATAAAAGGATAATAATATAGAATCCAGCAAGAATTAATTATTAATTTTTTAAATATATGAAGACATTATCAAAAAGCTTAATTTTTGCTTTATTTATAAGCTTTTTTATGGGTTTTGCCGGTTCGGTTTTGGCCTATAGCCCAACATTAAGCGTTTATTCCTCCGGAAACAGCACGACAGTTTCCATTAGCGGCGGCCAGCCTAACGCCGCAGTGGCTATAAATTACACGCCTTCCGGCAGCAGTTTACTGACTAGCGTCAGCGGGTTCACGGATTACAGCGGAAATTTTATGACTATGGTTGATTCTGCCGTGGGTTCGCAAATTAACGCCACAGTTGGCGGCCAGCAGGTCTATAGCAACAATTACGGATACAATAACGGCAATAACTATAATAATAACGGCTGCGGTTACAGTGGATGCAATGTGGGCGGATTAACTTTGAGTCAGACCAGCCTAAGCTTAAACGTCGGCCAAACCGCTTCTGTAACCGCAAGCTATCCTGTTTATGGTCAGAGTAATAGTTTTTACGTTTCCAGCAATTCTAATCCGAGCGTCGCTTCCGCGACCGCTTCCGGTAATCAGGTAAACGTTTATGGATTGGTTAGCGGCTCAACAAACATTAGTGTTTGTTCCAACAGTAGCAGCTCTTGCGCCACTTTATATGCCACAGTCAACGGCGGCAGTTGCTACAACGGATGCGGTTCCGGCAGTCTTTCTTTGAGCCAGACTAGTTTATCTTTAACGGTTGGCCAAAGCTCCACGGTTACCGTTTATGGATACAACAGCGGATCTTCAGCTTACATTTCCGGCAACAGCAACTCTTCGGTGGCCGGCGCCAGCGTTTCGGGCAATACGGTTTATGTTAACGGAATTAGTAACGGTTCAACCAACATTAGTATTTGCCAAAATAGTTCCAGCCAGTGCGCAACCTTGTATGTGACAGTTGGCGGCGGCAGCAGTTCCGGCTCAATAACTTTTAGTCCCAGCTCTGTAAATTTATCGGTTGGCCAAAGCTCCACTGTCTTTATTTCTGCCTCGTATTTTGGAACTTCTCTTTACATTTCCAACAACAGCAATTCGAGCATCGTGTCTGCCAGCATTACCGGCAGTTCCCTTTATTTGCAGGCGGGGAGCACTGGCAGCAGCACAATTACGGTATGCCAGAGTAATTCTACTTGCGGTTACTTGTATGTAACTGTTGGCGGCGGCAGCGGTATTGGTTCTTTTTCTTTAAGCCAGACCAGCGTCAGCTTAAATATTGGCCAAACTTCTGTGGTCACGGCTTACAATAACGGCAACAGCATTTATATTTCCAACAATGGCAATTCCAGCGTTGCATCGGCCAGCATCTCTGGAAACAACATTAGCCTTTACGGTTTGGCTGTTGGCTCCAGCACTATAAGCATTTGCGCGAGTAATATTTCTTCCTGTGTAAGCTTATATGTTACGGTTGGCGGCAACGGAAGTTCGGGGACAATTTCTTTTAGTCCTTCCAGCCTGTCTTTGAATTCCGGACAAAGCGCGACAGTTGCCGTTTACAACAACAACATTTCTTACGGAAGTTATTATATTTCCAGCAATTCCAACTCCGGTGTTGCATCGGCCAGCATGTCCGGCAGCAGCATATATGTTAACGCTTTAAGCGCCGGTAACACCAATGTTTTAGTTTGCCAAAGTTCTAATAGTTCTTCCTGCGCGACCCTTTATGTTACGGTCAGCGGGGTTTTGGGAGCCAACACCAACCTGTGGTTTAGTCCGGCTAATCCTACTCTTTATGTTGGGCAAAGCCTGGCGGTTTCTGTTAATAGCAGTTCCTATGCCACATCTTACTTAAATAATTCCAGCGCATATTATATTTCTTCCAACAGCAGTCCTTATGTTGTGTCCGCGAATATTTCGGGCACGGTATTAAATTTAACCGCCAATCAAAACGGTTCCAGCAATATTTCTGTTTGCAGTACGGCTTTGGGATTTTGCGGCACGCTTTATGTAACAGTCGGTGGCGGATCTTCTAATAATTACGGTGGCAGTCTGTCTTTAAGCCAGACTAGTTTAAGTTTAAGCCAGGGTCAAAGCATGATTATTTCGGCTTACAATGTGCCCTCTGTTTATGTTTCTTCCAACAGCAATTCCGGTGTGGTTTCGGTAAGTGTTTCGGTCAACCAGGCTACTTTTTATGGGCAAAGTTCTGGCAGCAGCACAATAGTATTGTGCGGCTCAAGTTCTAGCCAGTGCGCCAGCGTATATGTTAGCGTTAATGGTTATGGCTACGGCGGCAATAATATTATATTAAGCCAATCATCTTTAGGTTTAAATGTCGGCCAGAGCGCCACGGTGAACGTTTCCGGCAACGGCGGATATGGCTATTATATTTCTTCCAACAGCAACCCCGGCGTTATTTCCGCCAGCTTTAACGGTAGCGTGATAACTATTTACGGAATTAGCAACGGCAGTTCCACCCTGCAAATTTGCCAAAACAGCGCCAACTCCTGCCAGAGTTTATATGTTACCGTTGGTGGCTATTCTTATAACAGCGGTTATCCTTACAATAACAACGGCGGCGGTAGCTTGCAGTATCCGGGAGGTTCAAGCAGCGTCCTTGGCGCCAGCGCTTACGCAAACGGCCAGCTAATTTCCGAAGGCTCAACCGTGTATATAGTTTATAAAAATACCAAAACTGCTTTTACGAGTGCCTCCGTATTTTTGGGATTAGGATATAAATTTGGCAATGTCGTGGCGGTTGGTAATTCAGGTTTGGCCGACTCCGGTTATACCGTATCAACAACGGCAGTCCATCACCCCTGGGGCAGCTGGATAAAAAGCGGCCAAACCATTTATTTTGTCCACCAAAGCGGCCTAATTCCGGTTCCCGACTGGAACACTTTCCTAAACAATGGCGGCCAAGCCTCATTTGTGGTCCCGGCCAACTCCTATGACTTCCGCCTGTACATTCTTTCCCCTATGACTTCCGGGGATTCACGGATGCAATAAGAGCAAACAAATAAACACGAATTAATTACGAATAAACACAAATTAAAACCCCTCTCGCGTGAGAGGGGTTTTTTATGAGCAAGTCACTTTTAAAATTATTTGCTTTGATGTAGACTAAAGTTAAGGTTATTTAAATTCATTTGGATTCCGACAAAAACTAAAAAGCTACGAATATGGTAAAGATAATAAAAGCATCGGTGTTATCTGTTTTTTTAAATTTATCACTTGTTGGTAAAGTTTTTGCAGATCCTATCGCGCCCGGCGAAAAGGCTGCCCAAGTCCAGCCACTTACTATTGGTATATTTCAGCTTACTATATTTGCAGTTGTTGTAATCGGAGTAGTCGTCCTTGCTGTATATCTTTTATTCAGATTATTCCGGAAAAAGAATGCTGATAAATAATTTAGTTGAGCCACTTTTACTGGCCATAACGGTGGAATTATCGGTAGCGTTGTTGATTGGATTCAATAGCAGAAAACAGCTGTTGGCTGTTATCCTTGTAAATCTTATTACCAACCCACTTTTAAATTATATTTTGGTAATAAACAGGTTATTTTTTTCGGTGACGATAAATTTTTTTGTTATTGGCTTTTTGGAAATTATTGTAGTTGTAGTTGAATGGCTGATATTATGGTGGGCATTTAAAGAAAATCCAAGAAAACTTTTTTTATTAGCCTGTGTTATGAATTTTGCGTCTTATGTGGTTGGGGTGTTGATTTTAAAATAGGACTGTCTGGCATAATACGAACACAACGAAGAACTCCCATACAACAGTGTATGGGAGTTTTGTATCCGTGTTAATTCGTTGCTTTGATCCGTGTTAATTTGTTCCATTACTGGCTGGCGCGTTCCACGTATTGGCCGTCGCGGGTGTCGATGCGGAGAGTGTCGCCTTCTTTAATAAACATTGGCGCGTCTACCACCAGGCCGGTTTCTAAGGTCACAGGTTTGGTTACATTGCCGCCGCTGTTGCCTTTGGTGTCCGGAGGAGCTTCGGTGACTTTGAGCTCGATCTTTATTGGCAGTTCAATAGATACCGGTTTGTTGTTAAAGCGCAGAATGCTGACTTCCATTCCTTCTTTGAGGAATTTTTCCTGTTCTAAGGTCACATCCTTGGCAATATCTATGGTCTCGAAAGTTTCATTATTCATAAAGTGAGTGCCTTCGGCGTCGGTATACAAAAAATTAGCTTTTTCACGAATCACATCCGCCTCTTCTATGCTTTCACCAAATTTAAAAGAATATTCGTAAACTTTGCCGGTAATTACGTTGCGCATTTTGGTTTGCATTACGGGCTTTCTTTGGGCCGTGCGCATTCGGTTGCTCCAAATAATCATTACCGGTTGTTTTTCCCAGAGAATGATAGTCCCAATTTTCATGTCATTTAAATCCATAAATATATCGAATCTACGAATGAGACGAATCAACGAATATTTGTGAATCTGCGAATTCGTTGTTCTTCGTAGATTCGCCCTGTCATTCGACAGGGCGACACGTCGGATGACTGTGTCGTTCTATTCGTTAATTCGATGTATTAATTAGGCTGCAACAAACGGCAATAACGCCATATGTCTGGCTTGCTTGAGGGCTTTGGTGACCATGCGCTGGTGCTTGGGGCAAGTACCGGTGCGGTTATGGTTCATAATTTTGGCATGGGGCGACATAAAGCGGCGCAGGGTTTGCGTATCTTTGTAGTCTACGGTGCTAATTTTGTTTGAGCAAAAATAGCACTGTTTTTTTATTTGGGGCTGGCTGTCTCGGTCTCTGTTATTGGATGGTCTCATATAGTTAGAAGCGAATTAATTACGAAATTATACGCGAAGATAAATGCGAATTCGCAACTTTTTCGCGTTGCGGTTTTCGCTTATACCTTCGCTTCTATTTAAAATGGGATGTCTTCGACGTTAATGTCCTCGCCTTGCTGAATGGTGGGTAATTGCTCCGCCTCGGCTCCGCCTAGTCGAGACGGGTCCGCCGGTCCGGGCTGATTAGAATCTTCGGCAGGCGGGCTTTGGGGCTTTGGGGCAGCGGCAGAATATGATCCGGCGGTCGGTGCGGAGCCGGAATTTTTACTGCCGAGCATTATCATATTGTCGGCAATAATTTCGGTACGGTTTCTTTTTAGCCCGTCTTTCCCGTCCCAGCTGCGGGTTTGCAGGCGGCCTTCAATGTAAACCTGGTTACCCTTTTTTAAATATTGATGAGCAATCTCGCCAAGCTTGCGCCATAAAACAACATTGTGAAATTCGGTTTGTTCCACTTTTTGTCCGGTGGTTTGGTTGGTATAAACGTAGCTGGTAGCCACGCCCATTTGGCAGACGCTGGTGCCGGAAGGAATGGTGCGCAGTTCCGGGTCGCGGGTCAGGCGCCCGATTATCATGACTTTGTTTAAGTCCATAAATTCTCCACTAATTCACTAATTGCACGAATTACACGAATATCAAATTTGTGATATTGGTGATGATTCGTGAATTAGTGGATAAATAATTTATTTTGTAAGATCTTCGGAAAGAGCCGCTTCTATTTTTTTATCCAGCTCTTCCTGGTTAATTTCGGCCAAGACCGGGGTTTCTTTTTTGGAAGCGGCCGGTGTCGCGGCTGGAGCTTTGGGCGTTGGCACGGTAACTTCCGCCGGCGGGCCTTTGCGAACAATTTTGCTTTGGACAATTTTGTCCTTGGCCATTCTGGCTAAATGCTCGTCCAAATTCACAATTATGTAGCGGATAATGCTTTGGTCCTGGGTGCGGATTTTGGCGTCAAACGCGTTAATGTTTTTTGTGTCCATGGCAAAATTAACCACAATATAATGTCCATTGCGGGTTTTGCCTATCGGGTAGGCGAGTTTCTTTTTTCCCAGTTGGGCTTCTTTAACTTCGGTTCCGCCAAAGTCTTCGGCAAACTTTAAAATGTTCGCGGAAATCTTGGGCACTTCGTCGTCGGCAACATGGCTGCCGAGCAGATACATAAGCTCATATTGAGGCATAAGGAGGCGTCCTTATCTCTCCCCTTAAATAGGGGAGAGAATATGATTAATTATTTAGTTATTAAAGTTTAAACTCAATTCCAACTTTTTTTGAAGCTTCGCGAATCCAATCTTGAATCGCGGACACTTGATGTTTAAGCACGGCATGTTCTTTATCGAAATCATTAATCCGTTTGGCAAGATTATCCACCGCTGTTGTTAGTTTATTAACGGATTCTGTTAGGGTGGTTACTTTTTCCGTCAACTCAGAAAGCTCTTGCTTGGTAACAAGATTCTCCGTTATAAACTTTTCCATCCTGTCCAACTTACCATCTGTCTTGTCTAATCGCTGGTCGAGTTTTTCAAATTGTTGTTTTAATTCCAAGTCCATAACTTTTTATTAGCGGCGTAGAGCGAGAGAATATTAAAATTTTACTTTTAATATTCCGAGCCGAGGAGCTAATACAGGTTTAATACCCTAGGGTACCTTTATTTAAGTCCTAAAATTATAGCATTTGCTGGGGTTTTTGTCGATATTTATCCCGTTAGAAAAACCCATATTTTATTGATGTTTTTAAATCCCAGAAGATTTTAGTTATTAAAAAAAGGGAAAAATGAAGAGGTTTTTCTAACTGGGATTGACATAAGGGGAAAAAAGTGATATAATAACAAATTTTTCTGGCAACAGTTGGACAATTAATCTAAAGGAGGGTTAATTTAGATGCAGAACATTATTGTAAAGGTTTCGTGGTATTTGTTGGTTGAAGGATATGGCGAGTTTGAAGAAGCACATTACGATTTCGAGACGGGCGCTCATGAAGACGCTTTTTTCTTCCGCCTGGGTTTTCCTGTTTCCTCAAAATACCGGCCTGACCAAACTTCAGATGGCGCGTATGTTGTATGTGTATCTGAAGTATATCGGAATTGAACTTCCGAAGAAGCTCTCGGAACCGTTGAGGGATATCGCCCTAGGCCAGTATCGTTGGTAATTTAAGCCAATGATAAGATTCAAGAAATAGTTTTACTTTTGTAGTACCTGGAGCCGTCAAAGCCACAGCACTGGCTTGCTGGATGTGACAGCGAAAAGTGTGACGTTTTGCAAAAGAACCAAAGGCTTACAAGTAATGTCGGGCCTTTTCTTTTTGCCTATTTTTTTTAGATAATTAGTATTAAATTAAAATCACAAAATTGTGCGACCGCACAATTTTGTGATTTGGTGGTTTTATTAAAGGGTTTAGTTGGCAAACCGGAAATGTACCACGTCGCCGTCGGCAATAATGTATTCTTTCCCTTCTACCCTAAGCCAGCCTTTTTCTTTGGCCTGCACATAGCCGCCGGCTTCTAGCAATTTATTCCACTGAATGACTTCGGCGCGAATGAAGCCTTTTTCGAAGTCGGTGTGGATTATGCCCGCGGCCTGGGGGGCGCGGGTAGCCGACGGGCAGGTCCAGGCTTTGGATTCTTTTGGGCCCGCGGTTATAAACGTAACCAAACCTAAGGTTTTGTACGCTTGTTTGATAATTTTATCGAGGCCGGATTCCGGCAAGCCCAGTTCCTTTAAATATTCCGCGCGCTCTTCGTCGGACAGTTCGGCGAGTTCGGATTCCAGTTGAGCATCAATAAAGATTGAAGATTTTAGATTTGAAATTTCAGATTGAGAAACAAATTCTTTTTTATCTAAATCAAACTTATCATTCGCAACAAAAAGTATTGGTTTGGTAGTTAACAGCTGAATGTCTTTTGAATGTTCCCGCTCTTCGTCGGTTAAATGCACGGAGCTGGCCATTTCGCCTTTTTCCAGCGCAGTTTTATATTTTTCCAAAACTTGTTTTTTTACAATGGCATCGCGGTCGCCGCTTTTGGCCATGCGTCCCACAGTAGACAGCCTATTTTCCACATTCTGCAAATCGGCCAGCTGAAGTTCAATGGCAATCGTTTCCATATCGCGTATTGGGTCTACTTTTCCCTGAACGTGAATAATGTCGTCATCCACAAAAAATCGCACCACTTCCATAATGGCGTCCACCTCGCGAATGTTGCTTAAAAATTGATTGCCCAAACCCTCGCCGGTGCTGGCGCCTTTAACCAGCCCCGCGATGTCTACAAATTCAATTGAGGTTGGCACAATTTTTTCGCTTTTTTCCTGCGCCGCGAGTTTGGCCAGACGTTCGTCCGGCACAGCCACCACACCCACATTGGGACTTATGGTAGCAAAAGGATAATTTGCCGCCTCCACCTTGCTTTTGGTAATGGCGTTAAAAAGTGTGCTTTTGCCAACATTTGGCAGGCCGACTATGCCTATCGTCTGTTTTGTACTCGACATATTTTAAAGATGTTAAGGGTATTTTGCCAGTCACCTGCAATTCTTTTTGGGTGCCTATAATTTCCCCGACAGTGTTTCTGATAATTGCTTGTCTCGCCTTAAAACCAAGGCTTGGATTTTTGAGGGTTTCCGACACCGCTTGCGAGAATATTTTTATTTCGTTCTCAGTTGGTGCCGGCGTAACTTTGGTAATATTTTCTTCCTGTCCGACCTTTCTTATTTGTGATTTAAGCTCCTCTACCTGTTTGTTCCTGGGAACCGTATATTCTTTAAATTTTTCTATGGACAGTAACCCTTCACCATAGAGCGCGTCATACCGTTTAACTTGCATTTCCAGTTTTTCAACGTTCTTTTTTATCGCTTCTACGTCAACGTCTTGGGATCGGTCTTTATTTTTTCGATCGTTTGCCCGTCTGTCTATTTGTGCCAACAGCAAGTCCGGAGATGTCATCAGCTTTATCATTTCTTGCCACACAAGCCGGTCAGCAATCCTCGCGTTAATACCTTTTTTATTGCACGTTGGAGGAAGCGGAAAACTGTAGACCCTGTCACTGCAACGATAATATAAATGTTTGCCGTGCTGTGGTCCTTCACCGCATCTCCTCCGGCCGCAAGCACAAAATATTTTGCCACCGACTAAATACTCATTCTTGGTATTCCGTTGACATAGAGCGAAATTAGTTTCCAGTTGTGTCTTTACTTTAAAGAATAATTCATCCTCAATAATTCTCGGTATAGGGATATTTGGCGCAATCCAGTCCGCTTCCGGCTTCGTTCTCCGGCTGCTCTTTTTTACTTGCCGGTATTTATCTGTCTTTTTGGGGTGATCGGGAACCACTGCGTAGGAACTGCCCCAATGAGCCTTCCCGATATAACCTTTGTGCCGAAGCATCGTGCTCAAAGTGCTAGTACTCCACACGCCTCTTTTGCTTTTTTTCGGTTTTATGTTGAGCTCCTGTAACTTTAGAACTATCTGTCGGATAGTTAATCCATCGTTACCTACCCAGCTAAATATCATTTTCACAACCTTCGCTTCATCTTCGTTTATAACATAATAGCCATGCTCTTTCGTATCTTTATTGTTCCGTATATAGTTGTATCCGAAAAGAGGATTTGTGGTGAGGATATGGCCATTTTTTACTTTGCGGAGTTTCCCTAGGCGGAAACGCTCCGTGATTTTTGCTCGCTCATATTCGGCAAACAATCCGCGCACGCCATAGAGGATTTTGTCCTCCATATTTTTGGGAGCAGTTACGGTAACAAAAAGAACTTCAATGCCCGCTTCTTTCAGTTCGTCCATTACCAGCTCTTGTAATGAATACCGCCGCGCCAGCCTGTCCGGGTCATAGAATATTACTGTGTCCCAGATCTTTTTTTTGGCATCAATCCGTAGTTGGTCAAGTCCTGGCCTTACGATATTGTCCCCGCTCCATCCTTCATCCAGATATTCCTTAACAATGGTATAGTTGCCAGTGCCGAATTTTTTTTCGACAAAATCCTTCATCGCCATAACTTGGTTTTGAATAGTTTCTTGATCTTCTTGAAGAGTTGTCGAAACTCGCCCTCCGAAAGAGACAAATCGATGTATTCCGTTGTAGTTAGTGTCACTCATAAATTTTATACCTTATATTTTGCCAAAAACTTTTTTATCTCCGCCATGTCAATACGCCATGGGGACGTTGCCCCTTTTCCAAGTTTGTATCCCTTAATCTTGCCGCTTTTTAGCCATCGTTCCACGGTCCGAGGGTTAACTCGAAATAGGGCCGCGACTTCTTGTCTTGTCTTAAATTCCATAATGTAATTATATACCCAATTGTCTAGAGTGGCAAATGGATGCCCTGCGACTCAAGACGTTTTAGGGTTTCATCAAATATGATGTCGTAAGCGCGACGTAAACTGTCATCAAGGTCTTCCGGTTCGGCGTAGATATAGCCATACTGGAAACCCTCAATGAGAGAGAGCAGACATGCCCCGCATACTTCTAAACTCCGAACCTCTTCGAATACAGAGATCGAAATATCGGTGGATAAAATGGACTCAGTATCAGATGTCATAAAAGTTGTTATTCATTTAATTATTTACTTTGTTAATTAAAATACCAAATGCCGTTACTATCACAATCCAGCCCCTGCTCGTTGATCAAGCGGTTAAAATGTTTTACCAGGTATCCAGTGTGTGTCATATTAGTTCGATCAAAACCGGGTTCGCCTTTTGCTATTAGCTCTATTAATGCTTGGGCGCAGGAGATAGCGCCAGCTTCCGGTACTTTAGTTTTTTCTTTAATGAGTTCAATCAGCTGGCGCGCTTGGGCAAGGTTATATTCCATGCCACGATCCGGGCGCTTCATGCCGGCCATCTTGCACAAGTGGCGCACCAAGTCTTCGGCTGCGGAATCGGCGGTACTGTCTGTCTTTTCTTCACTGGTAGTTACCGAGTCAACACTCTTGCTATTACTGTCTTCCTTTAATGGTCTGTCTTCTAATAAAGAAAGAACTGGGGGTGAGTCTAATTTACCCTCACTGCTTTTCTTTAAAGGACTGCTATTCTTCTGTCCTAGATTTAGGGATAGCCCCCTATCCTTATTTGGGGATACCCTATCCCGATTTAGGGATAGCCCCTTATTATCACATAGTGGAATAATCTCGGCTCTCTTCTTCCTGCTGCCGTCAAAAAATTCTCGCTGGATATAACCGCGCCGTTCCAAACGAGTTAGTGAGTTTTGGACGGTTTTAGGTTTGGAGCAACCTAGCTTCGCCAAGGTTTCATTGGAAGCAAAGCACCGACCTTTTTTCAGTTTCGTGTACCACCAGATATAGCCGAACAGCACGCCATCAAACCAAGTTAAACCGGAATCGGTAATTAGCTCTGTAGGAATGCGAATGAATGCGGGTTGTATTGGTTCTGGTCTCATGGTAAATTTTCTGGATTTCTATTATTAATCGCATTTCTTGTCCTTT
Organism: Candidatus Doudnabacteria bacterium; assembly: GCA_003151625.1. GTDB lineage: Bacteria > Patescibacteriota > Doudnabacteria > UBA920 > UBA920 > PALSA-1336. Next base: position 10,686 of record PLYC01000021.1, on the reverse strand, counting down.
GGGCCAAGTGCGTGGAGCTTCCTTTTAATTAAACGTAATCTATACTCGTAGTCTGCTTTATCACACGCCAACAGAGCACGGATTAAATTCTTCCCTGTTAGTTTTTCGGAAGAGTTTATAAACTCTTGCCATTTTTTTGTTCCTGCTTCATCCATAATATTAGTTTCCTTGTCTCCGTATGCCTTAGCACAAGGAGGATTAATTAATTTCGGTTGGTGAAACCACAATCTCGGTTAGCGTCAATCTTTGCCTGGTCTTCTTCCCTCACTGCTTCTTTAATCTCCCGAGTAGCTTGAGTAAGTGTTTTCTTTCCAGCCTTGATTTCCGCCAACTTTACTGGAGCTTTCTTTGCTACCTGAGCCGCGTCCCGAACAGAACTTCCAGAAACCCGCATGGCTTCTGCGGCCTGATCGGTGGCTTTTCCAGCGTAGGACATTAATGTCCTACCCTTACCCCCCGCAGACATTCGCTTCTTAGCTTCCGCAGCAAAGAAGGGAAGAGCTTCTAGGGCAATAACGGCTTTTTGACTGGCGGTTAAATGGCGGCGATGAAGGTTATGGCTAACCTACAAGCCAGAAATGGCCTGAGTTACCGGAAGGATCCAAATTTTGAAGGTTGTTCCTTGGCCATTTCTTATTTTTTATTACTGGGCCCTGCTTCCAGCCCCGGGAGTTACAACCCGGAGCCGGCGGCAGAACTACTGAACTTTTTTGTCATCCTGGACAGTTTTAGAAATTGCTTCCTGCCTTGCCTTAAATTTATCGTCAACTTCTTTCCATGCGTTGTCATCAAGTCTAAACACTTCCTCCATTACAGATAACGGCTCAGTATCTAAATCGAAAGAATTGAACATCTCCTGAGAAATCCTATTTACCTGAATATCTGTAAATTCCCGATCATCGCCGATGAAATTGCAGGCCCAGTTATTAAGGGATGACGCGTAGATGACGAATACAATCGGCTCACCTCTACTTTCAATTTCTTCTTGCGAAATAAACTTATATGCTATTTTTCCCCATATAATCTTTTTTTTAATTTTTTACTACCTTGCCTTCGACCTTTATGTAATCAGGGTTTACCTCAGGTATTTACAGGTTTTGCCGATTCCCCTCCACGGCAGAATGATTTTCGCGTTTTCTTACTTTTTTATAAAATGACTTTTTAAATCTATTGAAGATAATGTCCGCGAACCCGGCCATGGTTTTGCACGGGGCTTTATTGGCCTGAATGAACGCGTGGTTATCTTCGGTGATTCTTAAGCGTTTTTTAAACTTGCTGGTTTTGTAATTTTTCATAGGTGTAAGTGCCCTTATACCCCACCGCCCACAAGCCGTTTCCTAAATCCGCAGTTTAGAGAAAAGTCAGGACCAGAAGGGTAACAAGGAGCGTAAAGATGGGGTTGTTAAGGAGGGTGGAGCTCGCGGCGGCGAAAATTATAGTTTCGCCTCTAGCCGGCTTCCAGCTGGAAGCAATCATTAAAATTTAATCTGCGTTTTTGAGGTATCCGTTATTTGGCACACTTGCCCTGCACGTTTTGCGTCCCGCAGGAGTCGTGTAGCGACTGGGGCGACGCAGGTTATAAAACCCTTACGGTTTACCAAACCTGCTTGTGGCTCCAATTGAGACTGGAGCCAAAAGCAGAATTGCTAAATTTGGGCGGTTTGTAGCTGTGGACGAGCAATGAGTCGTCTTTGTTGAATTGCGAAGCTCTGAGTGTTGATATACCCCTGTTTTTTGTCGTCCTCAGCACTTTTTGATAGGCTGTCGAGTTCCGCTAGAATCCCTTTTACGTCCGCACGCTGGTAGTCGTCCTTTTCTACAAGTTTGTAAAACCAGCGGTGAACTGTCTGCTTGCTAAAACCTTGTCCATCCACAGCCCGGGTAAAACAGCTGAGGCTGCTAAAGTTTGGGTTTTTAGCGACTATATTCTTATGGCGGCGTTCTAAACTCTTCATGGTTTACCTTTCTGCGGCCTGGGAAAACGGCATTTTAAATCAAAACCCGTCTTCCAGTCATCCGATGGTCATCGCTGGCACCGGTTGTAGAAAACGGGTATTGGCGATGACTATATTGGTTTAAATTACAAAAAACCCTGGTAGCACATTATAAATAATGCGTTTACCAGGATTCATTCCTGTCAGGATTTAGTTTTCCCAAACCACTTCACTAGTCAAAAACTTTCTGGGCAGTCGTGCTGTATATTTTTCAGACGACCGGTTTAAGATAATAGTTCAATGGCAAAATCGTTAAATATAGTCTAGACCATTCCTTTTTTTGTGTCAAGGGCAAGTGCTGCAAAGTCCCGAATGAATGTCCGTAAGGCTGGCATAAAAGCAGTAAAGCCAACGGCAAATATGCCAGCCCCATGCTCGCCTTATTTATTACCCCCGCTTGGACAATCCGGCAGCGGCCTTACTTTTTAAGGACTCCTGGCCTTCCTTGAGTTGTTTCTTCATCTCATCGCGGAATTTCGGTTCAACTAAATTCCAATCACATTTTTCAGGATTCATTATAACCAGCAGCGCTGTGTCAGCCGCCTCTACCGCGTTTTCAGACGATAACCCGTTATATTTCATGGAAAGGTAAAATTCCATTAGATCGGCTTTTGTCAGCGCGTAGCCGTAGTACTGTTTTGCAAGATCGCTTATGATTTTTTCGGTAACCTCATAAACCATTGGGGGGCAGCCGGGAATATCTTTGCTTTTGCGAAGAACAAGATGAATGTTTTTAAGTTCATTAAGCAGGATGGTTTTTCTCATGGAATCCCTTTCTGCCAATAATTCCAGCCACACCTTACTCTTCTTGAGATGGGCTTTGTCCTTCTCGAGATTCCGCTGCATCGTGTCTCGGTCCTCCGGATCAACCAGTTGCCAGTTACACTTGGAGGGGTCGATAATGTCTACTAGCGCAACCCAAATCGCCCTTTCCAGGTGTTCAATCACCGCCTCATGATTGACCATGACCGAACGGAGCGCCTCCAGTTCATTTTTGTTAAGTTTGTAGCCGTAGCAATGTTGAGCGTGCATTTTTATAACTTCTTCCGAAGTCCCTAGAGTGACGGGGACATTTTGGGAAGCGTTCACGCCAGTTCCATAAGTAATCGTCCCGCCTTTAATTTTGATTGTTTTTAATTTGATTGCTTTTCCCATATATAACTCCTTTCTTAAAATTAATAGTTGTTCGTTGGGTCTACTGTCATCAGTCGATGGATACTCTTGGCTTGCGACAGTATTCTACTTTTGTTTTGACATTAACAATATTTTTGATTGAATATCCAGCGGCTCATTTTGCTATCGACCGAAACAAAGAAAACAGCGGCGTTTAAGCGTGGTATTTATCAGCTCAGGATTTTATAAAAAAAAGAAGGGCTTGATACCAATATTCAATTGTATGGAAAGTAGACACCTAAACTCGGCACTTGTCAAGTAGAGTTTTGAGGGTGAGTTTTGAGGGGTAGGTGTACCAAATTTTTTGTTCCGGGAAAATCAAATAATTTTTAAAAACCAAACACAGGGGTCTATGAAGGATTTTCATCGGAAGGATCTTACACAAGCTCCTCCAATAAATATAACAGTCGCACCCCCTGGGCTACAAAACCAAAAACACCCCCCCCCACATCCGTGCGCTAGCACATAATGCCCTTTGATGAATATAACAAATCATTAACTCATCATCTATATGCCCTACGTTGCTATAAGATTCTTTGACACAGCAAGCCGTCTCCGTGTCTTCACGCGCCGCCTGCGTATCATTGAACTCCTGGACAAAGCCTACCAGGAAAATGTCCGCGTGAAAATTACGAAGGCTTAAATTCCTTCTGTTCGAATTTATGGGAATCAAACCTAGGCAAAGTCACCAAAGACTTATGAGCCCTGAGGTCGCCTGTTTCCCGAAAAAATAAAGGTAATTCTATTTGTCGCTTTACGCGGCTTAAGCGTTTTTTCCGGTACCGTAAAATAACCGGTTTTCTTTTTATCTATCATTAAAAAATAACAATATGCAAATTAACAAACAAACTCCTGCGACTCCGGTTCAAGCGGCCGCTCCAGCCCAGGTTCTTTGGACAACGATTGGCGCGGCTTGGGAAAAGCTCGACAAAAAAGGTCGTAAGATGTTGACCATCAAAATCGGCAACACAAAACAAGGCATAGACAACATCACGCTGACCGCAAACGACTGCCTATTTTTAAGAGCCAACAATAAACGGCCGAATATGCCAAAAGATCCGGATTATCAGCTGTGCGTAAACGCTTAAAAAAAGTAAAGGGACTTTTCCCTTTATTTTTTCTCTCCAAATTCTCACTTACCCTTAACTATTCACCCTATGAATTATCTATTCCAATTACTTTTTTACTTTTTCAGCCATAAAGCCAGGCAGCAAAGAGCCCGCGATCAAGCCATCCTGTTAGTCAAAGCCAAAATCAAAGCAGGCCAGCGCTTAAGCTCTGACGAGCAAGAATTTGCCACTCGTTTTGGTATCAACTAATCAAAATCCTATGAATCCACTTAAAAAGAAACCAAAGGGCCAAGTCAAATATCGTATGATACGCCTAAAGTTTGTCTGCGTATACGAAAACGGAGCAGAGAGCGAATCCGAATTAGGAACTCGCTTACTCGCCCCAGAAGAATCGAGAAAATTTGGAATGCTTCGCTTCTCCCGTTTAGAAGAACAACTAAAGGCAGCAAAAGCTCATCGCCCCAAAAAGGGAGATATGAATTGCTCCTGTAAGGTATGCCATCCAAATGAAACTTAACATTCAATTAGAAAAGCCAAAGTTTGAACCCGAACAAACCGCCTATTATGCCGGGCGATTCCACACCTTCGGCAAAACTGTCCGCAGCCCTGGAACATATTACACATTCTTAATTAAAGTCAGGGTTTGTGAAGTGGTTTACCAAACGGTATTCGGGCCAAAAAGCAAGGACAATCCGTCCACTTGGCACGATTACAATGTTATCCCAATCTACGAAAACATCAACTTATGGAACGCTTCTAAACTTTGGTACGACAGAATCCTAAAAGACTCCAAATTCCATGAACCGCTCACAGACAAAAAACTCATAAAGTACTACAAAGAAATTTATAAGAAATGGAAGTCCACGGGCTACGCCGAATATTTTGATTTAGCCGACCACGCTTATCTGCTGAAAGTCAGGGAAACGGAACTTTATCCAACTCTGGCAAAAGCTAAGCAAGTAGTAGAAAAAGCCAAAAAAGACAAATATCATCTGTTCGACGACGATCAATTCATTAACCTGCCAATCTGGCAATAATATGCACACAAAAGACTTAATCAAAAAGATGAGAAGCTGGGTGAGTGATTTCACCAACACCACGCCAGCTAATTTAGATCCCCAAGACTCTGGCAGTAATTTTGAAGAAGACGCCTACCAATATATCCAGGAAGCAATCCTAAAACTAGAAGCCGTTCAAAAAGAAGGACATCTCAAAGTATCCGCTTTAGATTTATACGCCTGGCTGGTCGAGCTAAGCGAAATTAGAAAAGCAGTATTGCCCAGCGATACCAGAAATGACTTGCGTAAAGCCATTGACCAGCTCGCCGGACTCATAAAGGAAACCAATGAAACTCATCATGACATGGGAGCAGTATAAAGGATTCGCTAATAAAGCAATCAAAGAGAAGTTTCCAGCCATCATTGATGACAATACTATTGAATTCCAAACCAGTAACTCTGACGGCTGCTTTTATCAAATAGCTGAAACTCCCAAAATCGTGGAATTCAGTCTGGAGGATCCCAAATGAACCCCGACGCGTATCAGGCGCTATTAGCCGTCCTTGAATATCTTGAGGACGATGAAGAAAAAAACTGGGAGGAATCAGGTCGACCTTCCAGCCATATTTATAATTCAATCCAAACTCTCCGTAACTGGATTGTGGACGAAAACCTGGAGGACTAAATGAGCCACTTAGGCACGGTCATTAAAGTTAAAGCCAAAGATGAAGAAGAAGCCATCAACAGCGTTAATCGGTTGCTTACGGACGAAGGCGAATACACGTCAGTCGCCGGCGGCTTAATCTTTGATTACGTAAGCGAAGATCAAACTAAAATCGCCAAAAACGAAGACGGCAGCCCGTTCAATAACGGAGACTTTATCCATCTGCAAGACCAAGAGAAAGCGGAATATACCCGCTACAAAGAACAGGCGGCTAGAGAGCGCAACTTAGAGCAAAAGGGTTATTACTTAGAGCAAGCCGGCGAATGTTTGCAGCAGAATAAGTTCTGGTCAACACAGCGCCAAGCCTACGACTTAACCAAACATGGCTGGGATGACGAGGATAAGGAAGGAGAAATATTCTATGTCGAAACTGATAGACACTATTAATAAACCCGAATACGGCAAGCAATACCGCCTGACCGGCAGCCCAAAAGAGAAAGCCATATCCAATGGCGACACTTGGGCTGAATCAGAAGTGCCAAAAATCCTTGTTTGTCCAAGTTGTAAAAAAGAACTTGAATCCGTCCGCCTTTACTCGGAATGCTACCAATTATGCGCGCTTAAAGGCAACACCATAACTGACTACGGCAGCGTTGAAGAATTAACCGAAACCATAGCCATTGAATGTCCCCACTGCGGCTATGATTTCTATCCCAAAGGAGAAATTAATGAATCGTAAACTTTTAGGCAAATGCGCCGTAGACTCCGGCCAAATCATAATCGTAGACCCCTGCTACCTAAGCAGCTGGCAAGACGGCGAGTTCATCCCAGGGCAAACGCCGACTAACCATTACGCGCAGTGTTGCGACGTAACAAATCACAATGAAGCCCAAGGCGGAAAAATCTTAGTCAGCGGCATTGGAGGTTTTGGTGTTGTGGCTAGTTCAGGTTTAGGCGATGGTTCATATCCCGTATACGCGGACTACGAGAATATCGGCACAAAAGCCAAACCCGATATCAGGATCAAGTCATTAATCATTGAATTTTTCTAAGCACATGAATAGGCACGAATTTAGACAACGAATGGACTTTGAAGTCTGTCATTCCAATGTTACCAACCTGGACAATCCGGAATGGACAGATGATTATCGCGAAGGTTTCGTCGATGGCCTTAAACGCGCAAAAGAATTAACAGACGAAAGGAACTAACTTATGGGTGACAGAGGAAATGTTGTACTCAGCTACGAGCAAGGCGGCAAAATCTATTTCTATACCCACTGGCAAGGCAGCAATCTGCGTGAAATCGTTAGGCAGGCTCTAATCCGTGGCAAGTCCCGCTGGGACGATGAGCCGTATCTTTCCAGAATCATTTTAAGCGAAATGGTTAAAGACAATGTCCTGGAAGAAACGGGGTACGGAATCGCGCCGTATGAAATGGATTCGGGGGCTTTGGTAAAAATCAATCTCAAAGAGCGGTCAGTCGATGGGATAAAATTTGCTGATTACATTCTTAGCGAAAGAACGGAAGGAGGGCTAAATGGCTAACTGGTGCGAGAACGATTTAGAAGTCTCGGGGCCAAAAGAGGACATTCTAAAATTCAAGAAGCAGGCCGAAGGGTCGCCGCACTTACTCAGCCAGTTTGTCCCTATACCGCCTACGGTTTTTAAAGGCCCTATCGGCGCAAAAGAAGAAGAGAAGTACGGCAACAACACCTGGTACAACTGGTGCATAAATAATTGGGGTACTAAATGGGACGTAGACAGCAAGCTAATAACAGACAGTGTCCGCAAGCTCATTTACGTTTTTGACAGCGCCTGGAGTCCGCCGGTAGAGTGGCTGCAAAAAGTTACAGAGCTTTACCCCCGGCTCTATTTCAAACTGAAATACAGCGAGCCGGGCGACGGCTACAAAGGACAGGCCACAGCTCACAGGGGAAAGTTGGAAGATAAGTGCACCAGACTTTAAATGACTTTTGATTGATTATTATTTAAGTTTCCTGCCAAACAAGCGGGAACAAGGAGCAAATATATGACAGGCGAAAAACAAGCGGTCAAGATAACGCTGCGGCGCAGTGGCTTTGATATCTTAATGGATCTCAAAGTAGACCAGAAGATTGAAAATTTCTTCAAGCAGGCCAGCTTGGAAGGAAGCTGTGCGGATAACGGCGATTCAACGGAAGACGGCGTGGCCAAGACTTCCACCAAGTGGGTGGACAAAGAAGGCAACGGCCTTGCCTATTACATCAAAAACCGCAAGCTAGGCGAATTGGTGCCAGGCACGCGGGTCATCGACAACTTTGGCAACGGGTTATTGGATGAAGACAAGATGAACGTAGCTTTTCTGCGCATCGTCAACGTAAGCAAAGGGGTAACAATAAAAACAACTGATTTATTGTCCTTAGAAGAAATGAAGGACTATATCAGGCGCTTTGCCAACTGGACCAAGGAATTCTACCAAAATCATTTGGTGGACAGTGAAGTCATTGCCGAAATCTCAGTTCCGGCAGGCGATGAAACGTTAGCCACGGCTAACTAAAACAATTAACGGTAGCCGCCAGCAGGTCATTAATGCAACAGGCAGATTCCACACCTGCCAAGTAGAACACTACTGCAACCTGCTGGCCGTAACCAAAAAGGCAGCCATGAATAATACAGTTCTCAAACACCTCCAATTCGGATTTGAAATTGAAGGTGTTTTTCATAATAAGTTAGAAAACTTGCCCGGTAAGTTTAAGGAAGACGGCAGCGTAGGTAGCGAAGAGCATTTAAGCATTCCAGGCAGTTTCCCCTTTATTCCGGGCGATGGCGATAGTGACGGCGAAAGCTGCGAGCGCTGCGAAGGAGACGGCAGATATTACGAAGATTGCCAGTGCGACTACGACGTCCATAGATGTGAACATAATTGCAGCCATACAGCGCCGTGCACGCGTTCAGTTTGCGCGCACGAATGCGACAACGACTGCTATATCCGCAGCTGTGATGACGATGATGAATATCACCACGTCGATTGCCCGGACTGCGATGGCCACGGCTCCCGCAATGGAGACAGCCAGTACGCCCAGGAATACGCCAGCAAAGTCATTAAGACCATGGAAGAGTTACTGGCAGAAGTTTCAAAGTTCGACAAACAAACGCATATCTGGAACAAGACTTGCGGCCTGCATCTGCATATCGGCAACAAGCCGCGCTGCAAACCTGGCTACAAGAAACTCTGGAATGCTACGGGCAACCTGGACTTCCTAAGGAAACTTTCCGATGAAGCGTGCACCTGGTGTGAATGTCAACGAACGCGGCTCATCTGCAACGATGACCTGTATTTCCAGTTCTGGAAAAATCCTTACGACTTTATTTCCACCTTTAACCAGAAGTATCCGCTGAGGGCATTTAGCCATTCAGATCCATGCAGCAAATTCCGCTTTTTAAGATTCCACGATACTTTACATACTCTGGAATTCCGCTTTCTGGCTCCCTGCGAGCACAAAGTCCAAAATATCAAAAAACTGCTTTCATTATTAACCGATTACCTTGGCTCGGACAGTACCTACGAAAACCAGGCTAATGTCGACGAAAAACCAGTGCACGAAACCGTAAAGCTATTGTTTACCCGGGAAGAGTTAGAACCCGTAAGCGATAAACTGACGTTTCAGATACCGGTCAGGGAAAGGGCCTATGTGTTACATAATGATTTCTAAACGGATACGGGACAACAGCCGAGACTTAGCCGTAGAAGCCAAGATTAAGAAAGTGGCTTTGGAAAAGTTAGTGGCTAACCCTGACGGCTTCTTTATCCAAAACGGAGATGTGCCCCTCCGCACTATGGATATTGAGCTGGCCAAACAAGTTATCAAAGATATGCCGTTTGATAACGCCATTATGCACTTCCGTTATGCCACCGTAGGCAAGAAAGACGTGACCAATGTTCATGGCTGGGAAGCAAGCGGTTTTCAGTTTTTGCATAACGGAGGAGTCAGCGAATATGAACCAAAAAGGAACAGCTACGGCTACCGCATAGCTGACGATGTCGGCCTGGACTGGGAACATACTGATTCCAAAAGGCTCTTTGATGACTTGCGTCTGGAAATCCTTAAACGGGGCATCTCTAGCAAGAAAATCATCAAAGCCATCAAGTACGTCATCAATAACTGCTCATTCTGGGGCAGAGCCGTACTGATTGATAAAGTCCATGACAAGGCATTTCTGTTCGGGGATTGGCATACCTATTTGGCTGATGACAGCTACCTAATATTCTCCAGCGCCGACATCAACATGGAGCAGGACTTTAAGCTAAACCGCCATGGCATAGACTTTGAGTATTCCACCAAACCGCTGCTGGAAAGTTCCTTTGACGGCGTGGCCATAATCAGCAACTTTAGCAAGCCCAACTTCCATTTCAAATACAGGGAAGAGTTGGAAGACATCAGTTTAGATGAACGCATACCTGAACCTCAGGCAAGCCGTGAAGAGTACTATGGACTATCCCAAGCCCGCTGGACTCAACCGGATACGGCGGTTAAGGAATACAGCGAGGGGCTGACGTCGGCTTACGATCCGGACGATGGCGGCGAAATGGATATTTGGGATGTTCCCGAATATCAATCCATGAATCCCTACGATATGGATGTCATAACCAACGAGGAAGGCACTCACGATTGCTACGGAATTTGCTGCGAGTACGGGACTTGCTGGATTTACGAAAGCCCGGACTATCTTGCTTACCAAAAATCCTTGTACAAGGAAGAATACCAGCAGGAATTAGACTTTCTAAACGGCATTAAGAAAGAAGAACG
>PLYC01000026.1 GCA_003151625.1 Candidatus Doudnabacteria bacterium | reverse complement strand
TCACAAGATGTCTTGACCCCGTACCTTTTGGTCTTAAATTCCTATTTTTGGCTTATTTATAACAAAAAATTATCTTATATAATCCAAATATCTTTTTAATCTTTTAATTAAATGCCCAAGTTTTGGGTTTTCTTTGGACTTTCTTATAATTTCGTTTAATAAAGAATTTGTTTTTTCCGATCCTAATTTTTTAGCAAGAGTCTCCAAGTTCCTGACCTCTTCCTTAAGAGGAATGAATTCAAAACCCAAAGGCAAATTAGTTATTATAACTTCCATTTTTAGCATTATCAGCTCCGGATCCATATCGCTTTCCGCTTTAAGTTCTTTTTTCCGGCTATTCATGGCAAACAACTCCGCCTTCAGCTCGTCAATTCTGCCAATATTGTCTGTCCTGACTGCCAGAGCCATTTTAGACAAAAGCCCAAAAGATTCTCCGTCATGCATCCACTCAATTACTGTTTTACGCATTCCCTCCTCGTCTCTGTAAATAAAATCTATGGCACTTTCCACGGACAAGGTAACCAGTTCGTCTAAAGAATCCTTTAACTTCTTAGCTAAAAAGGTTTTGTCTTCCTTTTTTTCCTTTGTAAATATTTCCGCTAGCCGCGTGGTAATATCGCCCTCCCCATGTTCAACATAAAACCTGGCCCAAGCCAATTCTTGGTCGGAAAGCAACGAAATTACCGGTTCCCTAAATAATAAACCGATTCGCATTGCCTCAAATTCTTCATCTCCACCTCTATAAATATCACCCATAATAATTTATTCCTTTGAAACATTATACCAAAAAACCCGGGGTTGTTAAACCCCGGGTTTTGATGTTTTTATTAATATCCGATATCTAATTTAGTACCCGCCCAGACCCATTCCCCCGCCCATACCACCCGGCATAGGTTCGGAGGACTTTGGTTCCGGTTTGTCCACAACTATGGCTTCCGACGTAACCAAGGTAGAGGCAATGGATACCGCGTTCTCAAGCGCGAGTCTGGTAACTTTTACCGGGTCTACAATACCGGCCTTCATTAAATCCTTTTTACCCTTGGACCAATTCATTTCGTCGTAGTCCATAAAATCGTAACCTTCGTGTTCGCCCGAAGTCTGGACGTAAGTTACTATCCCCGAAGGTTCAACACCGGTATTTTCCGCAATCTGCCTAAGCGGCGCTTCCAAAGCTTTGCGAATAATCATGGCGCCAAGCTTTTCATTCTCGGTAAAATAACTGCCCTTGCTAACTTCATTTTCCAATTTGGGGGCAATTTTAGCCAAAGCCGCGCCGCCGCCAATAACTATCCCCTCTTCCACCGCCGCGCGCGTGGCGTTAAGGGCGTCTTCAATTTTAAATTTCTTGGCTTTCATTTCGGTTTCCGTAAACGCGCCAACTTTTATTACACCCACGCCGCCGGCCAAACGGGCCATGCGTTCCTGAAGTTTTTCTTTATCGTAATCCGATGTTGATTCTTTATACTCCGCTTTCATTTGGGCGACACGGCCTTCAATTTTCTCTTTATCTCCGGCACCATCAACAATTGTTGTATGTTCCTTGGTGGCAATTACCTTCCTGGCTTTTCCTAAGTCTGCAATTTCGGCCTTCTCTAATTTAAGACCCATATCCTCTGTTATAACCGTGCCGCCGGTAAGAACCGCAATATCCTGCAGCATTTCTTTTCTGCGGTCGCCAAAACCAGGAGCTTTAACGGCCAAAACATTAAAGGTGCCGCGGAGTTTATTTAGCACAAAAGTCGTTAAGGCTTCGCCTTCCACTTCATCGGCAATAATGACCAGTTCTTTTTTGCCGCTCTGCGCGACTTTTTCCAACAGGGGTAAAATATCCTGAACCGAGGAAACTTTTTTGTCCGTGATGAGTATAAACGCGTCATCCCAAACAGCTTCCATTCGCTCGCTGTTGGTAACCATATAGGAGGAGACAAAACCTTTGTCAAAACGCATGCCCTTAACCACTTCTTTTTCCAGACCGGTGGTCTGGCCTTCTTCTACAGTGATAACGCCGTCGTGGCCGACTTCTTCCATAGCCTCGCTGATGAGTTTTCCAACTTCCGGATCTAGTGAGGCTATTGTGGCAACCTGTTCTATGCCCGCTTTACCTTTAACTTCTTTTTTGACCTTAAGCAGTTCGGCAACAACAAATTTTACGGCTTTGTCCATACCGCGCTTCATGTCGTTGGCTTTGTACGGATTGCGCTTTAGCATTTCAAAACCGTCTTCTATCATTTGTTGGGCCAAAACCGTGGCAGTGGTGGTACCATCGCCGGCTTCGTCGTTGGTTTTGTTGGCCACTTCCTGAATAAGCGAAGCGCCCACATTTTCAAATTTGTCTTCCAGCTCAATGTCCTTGGCTACGGTTACTCCGTCATCGGTAACCGTTGGACTGCCAAAACCTTTGTCCAAAATAACTGTCCTGCCAGTGGGTCCCAGTGTTACTTTTACAATATTCGCGGCTTTATCCACGCCGGCTTTAATGGCCTGCTTGGCTTCAAGGCCGTATTTTATCATTTTACTCATAGTTTATTCCTTTAGAATCTCTACTAAATACTAAAGAGTCGAAAATTACTAAACTTAAAATTTTCTGATTTAGTACTTTTTCCGCCAGAGGCTGATCTGCCTTTGGCATGAAGTTAATTTAGTATTTAGTAGACAATTATTATTGAATTAATGCGAGGATGTCGGAATCGTCTTTCTCTTTTCCGACATATAGAATTTTATATTCGACTTTTTTTCCGCTCTCGTCTATTTCCACTTCTTCGCCGGCGTATTTGCCAAAAACTACCGTGTCGCCGACTTTAAGTCCAAGACCGGCGATTTCACTGCCGTTGCCCAATTCCACTATTTTCCCCTGAGCTTTTTTTTCTTTGTCTGCCGTGTCAGGCAAAACAATTCCGGATTTGGTAACTTCCTCCGAGGAAAGCTGTTTTACCAGTACGCGGTTTCCTAAAGGTTTTACTTTCATATCTTTTTCTCCTTATTTAATTAATATCTAATAATAATTATAGCTGATTTTATCACTCTGTCAAGTTGAGTGATAAAAGAAAAATCCAAGATTTTACCAGGGAATAGTATCACTATTTATTTAGGCCGATCAAGCCGATTACAGGGCAAAAAACCGGGCCAAAAGCTCCTGCTGTTTGCTTTGCGGATGGAATGACAGCTCGTCGTCCAAAACCAAAATAAATTCTTCCCGCCTGATTTTTGGCAGTTGCCAGTTTTTCAATTTGGCCTCCAGCCAAACGCCGAAATTCCCGGACAACATCCGTTCCAAAAAACTTTGTACCGATGATTGCTCATCAGTATGTCTGCGGAGTCCCTCTCCCCTCTTGACCCGTTCGGCAATGCTCAGGGTCACCCCGAGCGAAGTCGAGGAGGTGAGGGGAGATGTCCCGAGTGCTGCCGAGGGATAGAGAGGTTGAATTCTAAAATTCGGAAAAAACTCCGCAATCCAATCACGATTCTGTATTTGAAAGTTCGCGATTGTTTGCGGATAAACCAGCGACCGGAGTTTCATGTATTCCCAGGCTGTGTACAAATTCCGAAGCTCCATAATACTTTTTATTCCGGCTAAATAATGATTCAAGCAAAACCTGTTGCTGATTTTTTTGCCGTGCCGGCGAATGCCCAAAACTTGGAAGTAAGCCGTGACCAAAGTCCGCCCGAGCCACAAAAATTTTGGATCCAAAATTATAAGCAAATCTATATCGGACGTTTCCTTTTGCTGACCCATGGCCTGGCTACCTGCCAAAGCCGCGCCGCGGACAAAAGGCAAAAATTTTAAACCCCTGGCAAACCTGCGAATACGCCTCTCCCGTTTTATACCGTAAAAATAATTGGACAATCTTTGATCAATAATCGCCAAACGCCCGATTAAGCAATAAAATCCGTTTTTTTGTCGCACCTCGTTTTGGCATTCAGTTTCCATACATTTTAAAACTTTGTCAATGCTAATTTTATTGTTATCGTTATTGTTATTGTCTATCAACTCCCAGCTGGTATTTATCCTCGTCCTTAAAACCTGCAAATCATCCAACAAAAATTGATGCAATTCCAAAAGCGTCACCGGGTAGTCCTGTAAATCGAAAAATTTTAATGTCGATAAAATTCGATCCTTTATCATATCAGTCTTATAGTCCGAGTTTATCTAAAGTAATTTCATCCCATTCATCGAATCCGTCTTCCTTATAAACCTTCAGTTTATGTGAAAATTCGGTCTCGGAAAATTTATACTGGGTTTGGGCCGACTGCCCGGCGCGGTGGGAATACATTTCTTTTTTCTCCAAAACAACGTGACGATTCTCGCGCACCAATTTAAATTTCCCCGACGGATTTTCAAAAATTAAAATATCCTGCGTCCCCTGCTTTACGGGGCCGTCTTGGGTGTCCATTATCAGGTCTTCATGGGTGAGGCTGGCGTTTTTAAAATGCTTCTCCGCTGCCTCCACCAATTGTTGCCATTTTTCGTCTTGCATAAAATTATGTTAGTGTAGAGCGCCGATTTATCGTCCGCCTCAGGCGGGCCAATAAATTGAGCACGCTATAATTACTTTTTAAGCTTTTCTGATATATCCAAAACTTTCTTAAAAACCTCCGGTTCGTTAATGGTTAAGACTTTATCATCTTCCATCACCACTTTTCCATTGATAATAGAACCCACAACATCCTCCCCGCTGGTATTATAGACCAAAGTGGAGTAAATGTCGTAAGAAGGCTTTTGTACGCCCAAGATGATAATGTCGGCCTGCTTGCCGGTTTCCAGGGAACCGATTTTGTCATCAAGTCCCAATATTTTGGCACCGTCTATGGTAGCCATACGGACAATTTTTTCCGGATCGATTGAGCGGCCGTTAGCGCAATATTTGTCACTTGATGAAGCCGCCTCGACTCGCGTTGTTGTTGCCTTTGACGAGTCGACTCGAGGCGGGCACTTGAGGTGGCCATAAGCCGCAAAATTAATTTGCCCAAACATATCCAAGCTGTTGCTGGAAGCCGCCCCATCCGTGCCTATGCCTACTGTTACCCCGTGATCCAGCATTTCGGTAACAGGAGTTAAAGACGGCCCCAACTTAGCTTCGCTTTTCGGATTAAACGATACGCCGACATTTGGATATTTGCCCAAGACATTCATTTCATCTCCATTAACATCCGCGGAGTGCGCCAAAACAATCTTGTTTTGCAAAAGGCCGGCCTGTTCAATTAACTGCGTCGGGGTGAGCTTATATTTAGCCAAACTGTCTGTGCGATTCTGTGGGTCTTCCTCAAAGTGAATGTGCACCAAATAATTATTTTTTAAAGCATAATCGGAAATTTGTTTTAGCTGATCCGGAGAATAATCCAAAAATGGATTTGGGGCTAAGGAAAAAGTTATCAGCGGGTTATTTTTATTTTGACTGACGATGTTTTGGTCAAACGATAATTGATTATTTTGATTTGTAATCGGGACACGCAGTATCGCGCGCATACCAGCCTCGGTTACCGCCTGCGCGGTTTTGTCCGGTGAAAAATACATATCGTTGAAAGCCGTAGTGCCGCTACGTATCATTTCGTCTTCGGCCAAAAGGCTTCCCCAGTATACGTCATCCGGGGTTATTTTTTGCTCATAAGCCGATATGGTTTTTAGCCACGGTTCAAATGGCTCGTTGTCATCCGCTCCCCGAAGCAGAGTCATCGCGGCGTGAGAATGGGTATTAACCAACCCGGGCATTACCAACTTGCCCGAGGCGTTGATGGATTTTTTAGCGCTGATAGATTTTGGAGCAGAACCTCCACCCAAGCCGACTATATTCCCGTCCTTTATTTCCACCCAGCCGGGGTTATAAATATTTGATTGCCCGTCCAAACTTAAAATCTCGCCGTTGGTAATTAAAATATCGGCGTTATAATTATTTTTATTGGCTGCTTCATAATTACTAAAGCGCCAAAATAAACCCCCAACAACAATAACTAATGCCAAAAAGGGTAAAAAAAATTTACGCATTGATTAAAACAAACTATAAATTATCTTTTGTAGTTTAGAATCAGTAGTAATCCGTAGATCCGTATCCAATCCGCAGATCCGTGCTAGCTTATTGCAACCCCTGCAACGGCGCTATATAAGCGCTGTTTATACTGCTCATGGCAAACGGCAAAATAAACAAAGCGGCCAGCAAAGGAAGTACCACCAAAATAATAGTAATATACAGCGACCACTTCATGTAATTCTTGGTCTTACGCGTGTTTTCATAAATTGCCAAAAGCATCTCCTCCTGGGTTGGCTTTTGGACTTCTGCTGTTGGCTGCGGCACTTGCTTGCCCTCCGAAGCTTCAGCGAAGGAGGGATTTTGATTGGTTTCCATAGTATTCATTTTAACATATTAGCATATTAACATTTTATCACACTTACAATTTGCTAAATAGCCATAACCTAGTATGTTAAAATGTTAAGATGGTAAAATGATGTTTAAACTTTACTTCTGGCAATGTGGACAAAACGATCCTGTTCTCCCTCCTAATTTAACAGCTTCGATTATACTCCCGCATTTTTTGCACTTCTGTCCCTTTCGCCCATAAACAAAGTGGAACTTGCCCATTTGGCCCCAGGAACCGTCAGTGCGGACAAAGTCGCCTACCGAGGAACCCTTAGCTTTTATGCCTTTGATTAAAACCGGCTTGATCCATTTATAAATTGCCGCGAGCTCTTTGTTGGTTAACGATGAAACCCGGCGCATTGGCCGAACGCCGGCGTGAAATAAAATTTCATCGGAATAAATATTTCCGATCCCGGCAATTTTTTTTGCGTCCATTAAAAATATTTTTATTTTAAGCTTATTAGATAGCACGTTTTTAACGGCCGTTAAAAACGTGCTAAAGGTAAATTGTTTACTTAATGGTTC
This sequence comes from Candidatus Doudnabacteria bacterium, assembly GCA_003151625.1. Taxonomy (GTDB): domain Bacteria; phylum Patescibacteriota; class Doudnabacteria; order UBA920; family UBA920; genus PALSA-1336. Next base: position 42,243 of record PLYC01000026.1, on the reverse strand, counting down.
CGGGCCATACTCCTGTAATTCCCTAACTTGATTTAGCTCATCATCCCGAACAAGTTTCATATAGCCGAATTTACGGATATCATTAAAATACAAAGTACTTCCGTCTATAAAATTAAAAATCACGTGAGTGTGTTTGCTTGGAAGCTTAACAAGCGGAGCATATAGCTTATTGAACATTCGATATTTCCCGCCGGTCTTAGCGCGTAATTTTTTATCTTCAAAAATAAATTGACCGGTCATTTTAAGGTGCACAAGGATGCATAAAGACCCTGAAAGATCGAAGATTAGTAATTTTGCCCTCCGTTGCACTGACAAAACTTTTTCCCCTTCCAGCAAACTTATAAACTTATCAGTTGACCGCTTATCGGCTGTCCTGATATTACTCACAGTGCCCGGCCCAACCGCCACCATTTTAGGCGCGTTAACCACAACGGATTTTATAATTCGATTCTTAAGTTTGCGGTTTAGCTCGCTGGCTATAGTTTGGACTTCGGGCAATTCAGGCATAAAAGGTTATTGACAAAAATGACATAATTGTTCAATACTATCTTAATGCTACAATTATAACACTACTAATAATGACCGTATAATGAAACAGTTCCCTGACTTCCTAAAAGCAATCCCGCACAAATTTGGCCCAAAAGAAGAGCAGGTCTTAAAACGCGCTTATGAATTTTCTTATAAGGCTCACCAGGGACAAAAGCGCAAAAACGGCGACCCTTACTTTTTGCACCCCAGGGAAGCGGCCATAACTTTAGGGCAAATTTTCCCCGACTCCTCCACTCTTGCCGCGACTCTATTGCACGATGTCCCCGAGGACACCGCTTTTTCCATTGAAAAACTGGAAACGGAGTTCGGCCCGGAAATCGCGCACTTAATAGACGGCGTGACCCAGCTTGGCCAGGTGCGGATGAAGGACAGCAAGGACAAATTTTATGTGGAAAACCTGCGGAAATTATTTATTGCCACCAGCCAGGATATTCGCGTAATTCTTATTAAGCTGGCCGACCGCATCCACAATATGAGAACCATTAGTTTTATCCCTCCGGACAAACAATTAAAAGTTGCCGGCGAAACTTTGGAAATTTACGCGCCTATTGCCGCCCGTTTGGGCATTGGCAGTTGGAAAGACGAACTGGAAGATTTATCTTTTAAAATTGTTTACCCAAAAGATTACGTAACAACCCAAAAACTTTTAGACGAGGAATTGGAAAGCCGGAAAGAAAGCGTTAAAGAGATGGAAAAAATGCTCCATCACATCCTGCGCACCGAAGGCATTAAATATTTGGAAATTACCGGCCGCATTAAGCGTCTGTACTCGCTGTTCCGCAAACTGCAAAAATACCAAAAGGATTTAAGCAAAGTCCACGACATAATTGCCCTGCGGATTATAACCAAATCCACAGCCGACTGCTACGCCGCTTTGGGTGTAATCCACAAACACTTCCAGCCCCTGCCCGGACGCATTAAAGATTACATTGCCACGCCCAAGCCCAACGGCTACCAGAGCCTGCATACGACCGTGTTTAATAAAGAAAGCAAGACTTTTGAAATTCAAATCCGCACAGACTTAATGCACGAAGAAGCCGAACGCGGAGTTGCGGCTCACTGGTTTTACGCCGAAGAGGGTAAGCCAGAAGGCGTGGGCAGAGTTCAAGCCAACTGGATTAAAGAATTGCAGTCGTGGCAGGAGGAGACCAAAAACCCGGAAGAATTTTTGGAAAGTCTGAAAATTGATTTTTTCCGCGACCGAATTTTTGTCTTTACGCCCAAAGGTGACATTAAAGATTTGCCGGCCGGCGCCAGCGTTATAGATTTTGCTTTTGCGGTCCATACGGACTTGGGCTACCATATGATGGGCGCGAAAATTAACGGCAAAATGGGTAGTATTTTTGACGAGTTGGAAAACGAAGACACGGTGGAAATTATTAAAATAAAAAAGGAAGCGGTAATTTCCCGCGATTGGCTCAAAGCCGCCAAAACCCACAGTGCCCACAACAGAATTCGCCACTACCTAAACGAGCACAATCAAAGCATAATCAACCGCATTAAAGAACTTAAGCTTAAAGACTTTACTTTGCCGAGATTTTTTCGGAAGAAGTAACCGCTGAATTAACGCTGATAAGTACGCCGATTGGTCGCTGAGTTCGTCTACAAAATAAAGCAGATAGTCGTCAACTTACAAAAAACGCCCGTTACCCAAAATAACGGGCGTTTTTAATTTCAGCGTCAATTCAGCGTACATATCAGCGAGGTATCAGCGGCCTAGTACGCAATGGTATGCTTGGTATAACCCGGCTTGTGATCATGCAGTTCTTCGGGGGCAAACCAGACTGCAATTTCCACCGGGGCTTCTTCAACACTGCCGGAAGCGTGGACGAGGTTGTAGACGCCCATTTTTTTGCTGTCGGCATGTTTGAAGGATACGTGCGAATAATCGCCACGGATAGTGCCGGGAGCGGCGGACTTTGGCTCTGTTGTGCCGACCATTTTTCTGACAATCTCCACAGCCTCAACGCCTTCCAAGACCATGGCGACGATGGGTCCGGAGCTTATCATTTCTATCATTAAATCACGCACATGCTGGCCGCGCCTTTGGGCTAAATCTTCCGTGTAATGTTTTGCGGCATGTTCTTTACCGACTTGAAGCATTTTTAGGCCGGCTATTTTTAACCCGACTTTTTCAAAACGGGTAATTATTTCTCCGACCAGTCCGCGATCAACCGCGTCAGGTTTAAGTAAAACTAAAGTTCGTTCCATAAAAGTTAGTTATTAAGCAAATAAGCAGTCAGCTGATAAGCTCCTTTAAACAGAAAACCTGCTTACTTGCTTATTAGCTTACGAGCTTATTGGCTATTTAATTATTTTAACCGATTCCATTACCACCGGTACTTTTGGCGCGCCGTCGTTGGGTCCCATTTGCGGAGTTATGGCCACCTGGCCGATTTTATCGACTACGTCCTGCCCGGCGATAACTTTACCAAAAATTGTATAATTGTGAGGCAGGCTGTTGTCGGCCAGCATAATAAAGAACTGGCTGCCGTTGGTATTGGGTCCGCTGTTTGCCATAGCCAGCACTCCTTTAAGATACCCCGCCTTATAAGACGGCGCATTAACGTTGAGTTCGTCCTCAAACGGTTTGCCAAAAGAGCTCTGTCCGCCGGTGCCGTTGCCGCTGGGATCGCCGCCCTGAATCACAAAATTCTGGGCAACCCGGTGAAAGGTTAAACAGTCGTAGTATCCGGAATCGGTTAAACGCAAAAAGTTTTCTACGGCCTTTGGCGCGTCTTTATCGTACAACTGCACGGTTATACTGCCAAAATCCTTGACATTAATTTGTACTTCTCTATTTACGATGTTCATGTTGGAATTTGCTGTTAATTTGTTTTGGCTAAAATCTCTGATGCAAGCCGGCGTATTTGCGGCCGGAGCGGAACTGGTTGCGGAATTGGCTGCCTGCTGATTGTTATTTACGGAAGCCGGTTGCTGATCTGGCTGTGTTTGGCTAATATCCTGGGTCTCTGGAACCCTTAATGGTCTTGTCTGTTGCCAATAAAAATATCCGGCCAACCCCGCTCCCACCGCTAATATGATTATAATTACTAAAACTAAAGTTTTGTTGCTCATTCTTTATATAGTTAATTAATTCTCTGATTATCTTATCATAACAAAGAATTAAGTTCAACCTGCGCGGATTTTTTGTTGACCAAATATCTTAATAAAAAATAAATTCCAAAAACTCCGGTTGCCAAAGCCCAAAATATCCAGACGGAAATTTGAAAATTCAGGAAACTATACGGCAAGCCGGCAAAAAAAGAAGTCACCTGCAAAATATATAGCAGTAACCAGTTAGCTACTAAAGCAAAGCCAGGCCCGACAAAAGGCAATGCGGCCAAAAAACCAAACAGCATTGTTGACGGCACCAACGGCAAGATTAATACGTTTACCAAGGGCGCCGACAGGCTCAATACGCCAAAATTAAACAAAATTAGCGGCAGAGTGGCAATAATTGCCGAAACCGTGGTTAAAATTAAATTTTTTATTCCAAACAGTTTTGGTATGTTTTCGGCGAGAATATCGAACAGAGGCATAAAAAATATAATGCCCATGGTCGCCGCAAACGACAACTGGAAACCCACATCCCAAAATAAAATTTTCGGATTAATAATTAACATTATAAACGCGGCAAAGACCAACGCCGGCACCATGGAATATTGCCGGCCAATATTTAAAGCAATAAGCAACAAAAATCCCATAATCGAGGCGCGCAGTACCGAAGCCGAGGCTCCGGTTATAATTACAAAACTAACTATAGTGATAATGGCCAACCAAAAACTGGCTCGCCGGCCTACCAAATAAGCCAAACCGGCCAAGGCATAAATTATGATGGTAATATTAAAACCGGAAACCGCGATAATATGAGAGACGCCGGTTTTACTGAAGTTATCGACAATCGATTGCGGCATATTGGCATGCCCGCCGATTAAAATTCCTATTGACAGGCTGCTTTGAGGCTCCATTAACAGCTCATTGGTTCTTTGAATAAAAGCGGCTTTGACCTTCAGCAAAAATTCCTTTAAGGGATTAAGTTGGTGGCTTTTTAAAATCAAAATTTTTGGATAACTCATAACCGCGTAAACATTAAACCGCTCCAAATATTTTTGGTAGTCAAAATCACCGTAATTTTTGGCCTCTGTTGGTTTCCCTTCCACGACGACCCGATCACCGTAAAAAAATTTCTGCGTTAAAGGTACTGTCATTAAAATATTTTGGCTAAATCCGTTTGGGGTAAAGGTAATTAGCTGTTCGTTGCTCCTTAAGTCCACATCCTGGGTAATAAAACCTTCCAACTGTTGTTTGTTGTCCAGTAATTCCTGATATTGATTGGGTAAAACGGAAAGCTGCAGCCTTAAAACCCCCAATCCCGCGCAGAACAAAAACAGCGCCGCTAGCGCTATTTTTTTGTTCTGCCCAAAAAACGAGATGGCAAACCCGGCGGCCATTGCGCCCAAAAATATATAGACAGCCTCCCCTGGAATATTAAACTTTGATGCGAATAAAATCCCCACCGCAAAACTTACTGCTATACCGATAAAAATTTTACTTTTAGACATTTATATTAAAAACTTTTTGTTTTGATTTCTCGCCGCGAACCAAAATGAGTTTGGACTTGCTGATTTTAAAATATACCGCCAGCGCTTCAACAACTGCCTTGTTGGCTTTGCCTTCCAGCGGCGGCTGGTTAACGTAAACATGAAGAGTTCCAAACAAATCTTTTTCCACTCTGGGCTTTTTGGAATTTGGGTGAGCGATGATGGTTATTGTCATAATTTGTTTTTATACAGCCTCAAAAACTCCGGCCACTGGGAATGGCTTTCTTCCATAGCAGGCATGTTATTAAACGTGAACCATTTAACTTCATCCATTTTGTGAGGTTCACCGTTTTTAACTTTAACGGGATCTACCAAAACTTTAAAGTCCAAAGCTATCCAATGGGTTTTAACTCCCTGATTCTCACGATGCACATCGCGGTAACCCAAAAACTCAAAGGCCAAAACATTGGTGGAGTATTCTTCCAAAATTTCTTTTTTTAAAGTCTGTTCTACTGAATCGCTAACCTCAACCCCGCCGCCGCCGATGTCCCAGCGCCCGTGCTCATCGCGCGCCTGCAAAGATCTTTTACCCATAACAAAATTCCCTTTGCCGTCGTGGCAAAAGTAAACTACGGACATACCGACAAAATCCACACCCTTTTGCATAGAAAAGGAATTAGGAATTAGGAATTAGGAATTTTGACCTTTGGGATAAAAACCATTTAACAAATTCAAAGGAACCAAACAGTACGGACGTGTAGCCTAAATCCCCGAGCAATGTACCGCGAAAAAACGGCAGGCCGTTTGTATAAGCCGCGATTATGCCCGTTAGATTATGATCGTAAGTGCCGTAAAAAAAGGCGAAGTTGGTGACAAGAAAAAATATCAGCGATACGCCGAGGGAAGAAGTGAAAATTTTAGTCCAGCGATGATTTTCATTTTTCTTTATCCAGAACCCAAACAAAACGCCAACCAAATGTGAAGCGTAAACCGCGGCCATAAGCGGCCAAGAAAAGAAACCCAGAAAAACGTCGCTAATAAAACGCGCGGCCAAAGTTATGCCCACCGCCTGCTTCTTTGGCAAATAAGCTCCGCTAAAAATAGCCAGCGCCGTTATTGGCGCTAGGTTTGGCATATGGGGAATGAACCGGGTAATAACCGCTGAGATGATTACTATATATATCAGCATAATTTCTTTATTTCTTAATATCCTAATTTCTAAAATTTTATTGTCCCGATGAGCTTATTGCTTCGAGCTTCCATTCAATGTTGTCGTTGGCTTCAAGTTTGTACGATGATGCGCCAACATTGGAAGATTTTCCGTTAACATAAAACGCCCAAAAATGTTGGCTGTCCGGTTTTATACCGTCGATTGTTTCCACAAACTCACCCATACCCGCGCCGTAATCTTTAGCGGTAACCTTATAGGAGATTTTTAAAAGGTCTAAAGCGGTAATTCCAACATCTACAGTGTAACTTACATTAGTGAATTTTGAACCAGCTACGGTTACATAAGCGCCTTCAACGGACTGTTCGACACTAATTCCCTGCAGGCCGCCCGGGTGAACCAAACTTATTCTAGGCAAGGTCTTAGTATTCTTTTTGTTTCCAATCGGGGTTGAAGTCGGGGCGGAGACGGCCTGTGTCGATGGTTGGTTTGAACTTTGCTCTAAATTGGTGTCATCTGTACCGGGGGCTCTCTGCTGAACCCCTTGCTTTCCGCAACCCGCAGCCAACAAAAATAATGTTGCCGATAATATAAAAAACTTTTTCATACCTTCTGATTTTAATTTGTTAATAGCTTATTGTCAATTTCTATGGTTCTGAATCCCGCCCGCCTGCCGCAGGCAGGGATATTTTTTACCGACTTTTATAATCCACCAACGGTAAAAAATTCCGGGATAGACACTTATAGATTCAGCGCCATATCAGCGTCCCTATCGGCGACAAATCAGCGGCTCAGTAATCTATCCCCTTCTGCGCCAAAATTCCTTTGTAGTACGGATGCTGGATCATTTTCATTTCCGTAACCAGGTCGCAGAGTTTTAAAATTTTTGGATATTTATTGTGGCCGGTTATTACCAAGTGCTGGAGAGGCGCTTTTAGTTTAATAAGATCGATTATGTCCCGTTCTTCCAAAAGCCCGACTTCCAGCGCGGAAATTATTTCATCGAGGATTACCAAATCATATTCTCCCGATGTTATAATTTCCCGCGCCCTTTCAACCCCTTTTAATGCCTGGCGAATGTGGATGTCTTTTTCTTTTTTATCGCCCAGTATGCCCACAAAGCCAAGGCCGACTTGTTCATTTTCTATTTTACCGATGTTGTGGCCGTAAGATACATTATCAAAAAAATTAATTTCCGATGATACCGGCCACTCGCCGTCTTTAATTTGGCTGTCCGATTTATTGCCTGCTTTTACAAACTGTAAAATATAAACATTTTTCCCGTCGCCCGAAGCCCTTACCGCCATGCCCATAGCCGCCGTGGTCTTCCCCTTCCCCACCCCAATATAACAAATCACCAAGCCCTTAGGCTCGTCGGAAAAGGTTTTAGGGATTTGGATTTTTTTTGTTTTAGGCATTTAGTGATAAAATTAAGCCTAACGTCGTTCTGAATGGAGGATACATGTTAAAAGTTTGGAAATGGTATTTCGGCAACGCGATAAACCCAAATTTCAAATGGGGATATCCCCTGCTAGCCATCGGTTGCGCAGCCTTGAGCGCCTTTGCCCACCCAATAATTGGACCAGTCATTGTGTGCGCATATTTCTTCCTCTACCTGCCGATATACAGCTTTCGTCGGCGGATGACTGACAAACCGTAACCATTGCCTGTTGCCGCCGGAACCCACATCGGGATTCGGCGGTACAACTTTTTTAATATACTTTTTAGGCGGGCGGCTGGTACAGCCGCCCGCCTTGTTACTATAAAGTTATATTTATTTCTTATATTGCAGATAATCAGCAAACAACTGCACCCTCTCTGTCCCTCAGATGCATTCGGGACATCTCCCCCAAAGGGGGAGAAAGGACACCTAGCTTCCGCTCCTTTCCGCGTTAAATTCCGCTTTCTTCCGCGACCACTAACCGCACTTACTATAGCCACAAAAATCACACTTCATGCATCCTTCGGCGAGGATCATCATATTGGCGCAGGAGGGACAGACCGGGGCGTTGCCGAGGTTAGCAATGGAAATTTTTTGCGTTTTTTTGTAGGTTAATGTGCCGTTGCTCTTTATTTTTTCTTCACTAATGGTTTGTACCATTTTTTCTTCCGAGACCGTGTCGATTTCTAATTTTAGTTCTTGAGGACGCGAAGCGTCCGAAACCCCGAGCGAAGTCGAGGAGCGGCCTTCCGCAGAAGGCAGGTCTAAAGTTAACTGTTTGTCGTTGCGTTTAATATGCTTTTCCAAAATTTTTGCAATCGCGTCCGGCAAACTAAACACCACGCCGCCGTCGGAAAAAGAAACGTCCGGTCCGCGAATTCCTTTGAGCTGTGAAATAATTTCTTCTATGGCCACGTTAGACCGAAGCGCTAAAGATATCATTCTGGTAATGGCCTCGGTTTGGGCGCTAAAAAAGCCTCCGGCTTTGCCCATTGCGGCAAAAACCTCAAATGGGCCCTGGCCGTCCTCGTTTATAGTGACATATAAATTACCATAAGCGGTATTCATTTTATAAGTTATCCCCTGCATCGCGTCGGGTCTTGTTCTTGGCGCAAATTTAATTTGTACTTTGTCCCCGGATACTGACATTACTTCTTTTGGATTAGCTGATAATGCCATGGCTTTGTCTTCCAAATTTTTAGCAGCGCTATCCGCGTCCTGCTTTGCCACAACCTGATCGGAAGCGTCTTTCCCTAATTTAGTATGATCGGTTGCCAAAATTTGTTCGTCTCTCGAGCCGTCGCGATAAATAGTTCCGCCTTTGCATCCCAAATCGTACATCATTGTATAAAGCTGTTTGGTTTGTTCAATTGTGTAGTTTGATGGCGCGTTGCAGGTTTTGCTAATGGCGCTGTCTGTCCAGCGCTGAACCGCGGCCTGGACACGCACGTGTTCTTCCGGCATAAGTTCCATGGCGGTGGTAAAATAATCTGGCAACTCTTGTCCCGGGTGCAAGGCCTCCCAATCCTGGGCCAGCTTAATTTTTTCTTCGTGCACGCCAAGACGGCTCTTACGAAAATACGTCCAGGAAAAGAACGGCTCAATGCCCGTACTGGTGCCCACCATAGTGCCAACGGTTCCCGTTGGCGCCTGGGTTAAAATTGTCACGTTGCGGATACCGTATTTGTAAACCAAGTCCCGAATATACGGGGGCATGGCCTTCATATAACCGGACTCCAAAAATTTTTCCGCCACAAATTCCGGAAAGGCGCCTTTTTCGCGCGCCAGCTCCACGGAAGTTTCGTAAGCCGTAACCGCTATAAACTGATAAAGCTTGTCTATAAATTCCACGGCTTCGGGACTGCCGTATTTTACTCCTTTGTATATCATCATTTCGGCCAGGCCAATGGTGCCCATACCGACTCTGCGCTCGGACATTTGCTGATTTTTATTTTCGTCAAAAAAGTACGGGGTAGCGTCTATTACATTGTCCTGGAAACGCACGGCGTATTGCACGGTCTGCTTAAGTTCGTTCCACATAACTTCGCCCGTGGTTTTATTAATATGTTTGGATAAATTTACGTGTCCCAAATTGCAGACGCCCCAGGCCGGCAGAGGCTGTTCGCCGCAGGGGTTGGTGCAGGGCAAGTCGGCAAAATACCAGGAGTTGCTGTAGTAGTTGGCGCGATCTATAAAATACATCCCCGGTTCGGCGCTGCCCCAGGCCGAAGAAATAATATTATCCCAAATGTCGGCGGCACGCACGGTTTTGTGTTTAACTACTTTACCGCCCAAAGACTGCCAGCGCTTAATGTTCCCGTCCCATTTGGTGGCATAAAGCTCGTCGGAAGTGTCGGGGAAAATCAAATCCCACGGCTTGTCATTTTTTACCGCATCCATAAAATCGTCGGTAATCCCCACGGAGATATTGGCATTGGTTATTTTTCCCGCTTCCTTTTTGGAATTAATAAAATCTATGACGTCCGGATGCCAGCAATTTAAAATAAGCATTAACGCGCCGCGGCGGGAGCCGCCCTGCTCAATTAATCCCGTTACAAAACTGTAAAGCGACGCCCAAGACACACTGCCGCTGCTTCTGCCGTTAACGCCCTTAACGTAGGCGTAACGCGGACGCAAAGAAGAAACGTTAATCCCCACTCCTCCTCCGCGGGACATAATTTCCGCCATTTGCCCCAGGGTCTCAAAAATTCCGTGGCGGCTGTCCTTGGGATGCGGAATAACAAAGCAATTATAAAAGGTTAGGTTTTGTCCGGTACCGGCGCCGGTAAAAATTCTTCCGGCCGGAACGTATTTCCAGTCATCCATCAGCTTTCGAAATTTATCTTCCCATTCGGTTCTTTTGTCAGCGGTTTTTTCCACACTGGAAATATGTTTGGCAATCCGGTCAAACATTTGTTCAGGGGCCAGCTCCAGCGGTTTGTCCACGTGCTCAATTGTCCTGTACTCAATTTGGCCGTCGCGCATGCGCACGCTGACTTCGCGGGTTTCTAAATTTAAATTTTCAATTACCCCAATTTCCCGCTGGCCGGTTTTTGGATTTACCAAAACCACCACCGTGTCGCCCACGGCCAAAGTTTCGCGCTTTATATCTTTAACCGCGTAGCGGTCTAAAAATATTTTTTCCCCAAGTTCAGAGAGTGCGTTGGTTGTTCTGGTTTGAAGGTTTGGTTTGGATTGCATGGTATTAGATATAATTAATGGTTTTATTTTGTGAGGACTTTACGAAGTACGAAATTTTACGAACTTACGAACGGACAAACTTCGTAAGTTCGTACCTGTTCGTACTTCGTAAACTGTAGGTTATAACTTTTTAAGTTCCTCTTTAAACTCCTCTACATCCTCGAACTGTCTGTAGACTGCGGCAAAGCGGATGTAGGCAACTTTGTCCGCTCGTTTGAGCTTCTTCATAACTATATCGCCAATATCCGCGCTCTTGATTTCCCCGTCTTTGGCTTTTTTCTGGATGTCTATTTCTATTGCCGCTACCAACTTACGGAAGGTTTCGTCGGTGTGAGGCCGTTTGTCCATAGGTAGCCTTATTGCCCTCTCCAGCTTTTCCTTGGAAAAGGCCTGTTTGCTGCCGTCCTTTTTTATAACTGCCAAGTCCAATATTTCTATTTCCTCATAAGTGGAAAAGCGAAAATCGCACTTCTCGCACTCCCTTCGCCTACGAATAGCGCCGCCATCATCCACCGGCCGGCTGTCCAGCACTTTAGTATCTTCATTTTGGCAGTTGGGACATCTCATAATTGTATTCTAGGAAAGATATTGGGATATTAAGATATTAGTTGATATTAATAGGTTATAAACAAATCTATCAATATCTTAATATCTATTAGTATCCAATTTATAATAAGTAAACTTTTTAAACCCTCCGATAAACTTAAATTAAAAACCTTATTTTATTAATTTACTATAATTTGGCGAATCTTTAACAACCCCTGCGGACAGGATATAATAAACAATTATGTAAAAGCCTATATTTTATGGGTTTTCTAAAATTTCCGGCCTTTTTGTATTTTTGTTTGGATTTCCCCGAATGGACTTGTCCACTAGATATAGTGGATACCTATATTATTATAATACTACATATAGTTTTTTTCAAGACCCCTAAATGCTTAGCATTTTTAAAAACTGTCACCTTGGAGAAAGAGATATCCACAAAAAAAATAAAAAAATACTCTTGCCGGGCAAATCTACTATCTAGAGTGTCAAAGGTGTTCTTTGACATTTGGTTTTCGCGATGTCAAAGAGCACCTTTGACATCCTAAATAAAAAAAGCTTCCGGGGATACATCCGGAAGCTTTTTAAAATTCAGTTATAATTTCCTTATTTCTCTATTTCCTAATTTCTAATTACTTGGTCCCATTAATAGTGAGAATATCCCCAATCCCCCTCCAGAAGTCGCGGGATAGTACTTACTAATTACAATTTGCGTTGAAGCCCCGGCCACTTGCGGCCTTAGGGAATAAACGCTCTGGGAATTCAATCCTAAGTAGTTTGAAATTTGCGAGCCCGCCTCCTGGCCAATGTAGGCCAGATTATCGGCAGCCATGGCAAACTCCGGAGATTCCGGCCTGACTAATTGAGCGTAGACAAAATTGCTGTAGCTGCTCGAGACGTTGTCCAAAACAGCCATAGTTTTTGCCGGCCCAAAAATGTCGGGAATAGGATTATAGACTTGGGTAAAACTGGCGTTACTCAACGTTATCGCGAACATAAACGACAATGAAACTAACGCCACTCCAAGCAAGCTTATAACTTTTGCCGGTGTTTCTTGAGTCATAATATTTGGTTCAGAAATTCCGTCCTCTAGAAATCCGCTCCCCAATTGAAAGAGCCGATGTTAACGGAATTTCTTATTATTTTACCCTCCAAAACTTTGCTGTTAAATTTTAACCAAATTAGGTAATTAACCTTATTTAAATAAAATCAACTTTCCAATAAAAATGGCAAAGTTTAGGCGGGTTAATTTAATTGTTTTTTGTTTTTGACTTACTTTTTGTTTCTTATGCGAGAGTATTTCCGCCCCTGTTTATTTAGGACGATCGACCATGAAACACCTTACTAATATATTATAGCACATCCGCGCTAAAAAATCAAGCGCATTTTAGTTAATAAGCCTGTAAGCCAATAAGTTAATCAGCTAAGCAACTTTGCCCTGTGATTTAATCCAGCCATTCAAAACCTTACTGGCTTCTTCCGCGAGCAAACTAATTTTTTCGTACTCCCCTTTCGTAATATAACCTAAGTCCCTTGCCAAGATCATCTGATAGCGTAATTCTTCCAGTGAACCTTGAGAAATATTATAAAAATGCAAACTATCGTTTACTGTCCTTCTTCTAAACCCTTCGGCAATATTAGAAGGAATAGATACTCCACACCGTCTGCTCTGACTAGTTAGCCCAAATATTTCCTGTTTTGGATACTTCTCGGTTAATTTGTAAACCTCTAACACTAACTCATACGATTTTTTCCAAGCCACTATATCTTAGAAGCTTTTTATGGGCATACCTCGTTCTCCTTATTGGCTTATCAGCATACTAGCTTATAAGCTTAATTAATTAAAAAAGCTGACCAGCTTATTAGCTGACCAGCTTATTTACTTATTTCATTTTCTTGCGGATAAAAGCCGGGATGTCCAACTCGTCTTCTGTCGCCTGAAGCGGAGGCGCAGGATCCGGATTCATAATTTCTATTGGCGGAGCGGGTTTGGGGTTAAACATAGGCTTTCTAAATTCCAGCGAAGCCATTACCGGCGGAGCCATAATTTTCGGCTCCTGAATTTTTGGCTTCCTGGCTTCATCGTTTAAAACCATAACCGCGGGAGTGACTCTTTTACTGCTCTCGTCAAAACCGGTGGCAATAACCGTAATGCGGACTTCGTCGCCCATGGCTTCGTCTATAACCGCGCCAAATTTGACTTTGGCATCTGTGTCTATACTCTTAGTAATAACCTTGGCGGCTTCGTCTATTTCAAACATACCCAAGGATGGACCACCGGTAATGTTAAACAGCACGCCTTTGGCGCCGTCTATGGTCATTTCCAGCAAAGGCGAATTAATGGCCGCCTTGGCTGCTTCCTGCGCGCGATTTTCACCGCTGGCTCTGCCAATACCCATTAAGGCGGTTCCGGCATCCATCATAATGCTTTTTACGTCGGCAAAGTCGGCATTAACAATACCGTGAGTGGTAATAAGGTCTGAAATGCCGGCTATCCCCTGTCTTAAAACTTCGTCCACGGTTTTAAAGGCATCTATCAGGGAAGTTTTTTTATCTATTATTTGTAATATGCGGTCGTTGTGAATAGAAATTATGGCGTCTACTTTGTCTTTTAAATTATCGTAAGCTGTTTCGGCGACTTCTTTTCTCTTGCTGCCTTCAAAAGTAAACGGCTTGGTGACCACGCCCACTGTTAACACGCCCTTATTTTTGGCCAGTTCCGCCACAATAGGAGCCGCGCCGCTGCCGGTGCCGCCGCCAAGTCCGCAGGTAATAAAAATCATATCGGCGTTGTCTATAACTTCTTCCAGCTCTTCCACGCTTTCTTCCGCGGCTTGCCTGCCCAAGTCCGGATTCATCCCACTGCCAAGGCCTTTGGTTACGCCTTTGCCAATATGGACTTTGCGGTCGGCTTGGTTGTTATGCAAAGCCTGGGCATCGGTATTTATTGATATAAACTCCACTCCCTTTATGCCCAACTGGGTCATTCTATTAACAGCATTAGTGCCGGAGCCGCCAATGCCCAAGACCTTAATTCGGGCAAAAGTCTCAATTTTGGGTTTCACTTCCATAGATTTTTTCATAGTTTGCTAAGTTCAGAATAATAGATAAAAAAAATAAAATCAAGCCCCGCAAAAAAGTGAATAACTCTCGCTAAAGCTTGCTTTTTGATTTTTGATGTTTGTTTTCTCTAACAGGATTATAACACAAAACTATTATTGCACAAACTCCCTGCCAATATTCCTTTAAAACCTATTAAACCCCACAAAATCCCGCCTAAATTCCCAATTTGCCCGATTTGTTGTATAATATTGGTAATAAAATTAAACTCTTTTATGAAATCAAAAACAATAAAAATTAGCAAATTCTTTTTCCTATTAATTTTTGTAGCAGCGGAATTCCTTATGCTTGGCTCCCCGCGAGTCTTAGCAGGCTGCGTTAGCGTACAATTTGGCGGCGATAAATCTTCCGTCGGTTCAGCCGATACAATAAACCTTACGGCCACAGTCACCCGTACAGATACAACCTGTCTGCAAGCCGACCCCCGGGTAATTATAAACTTGTTTGCGCAAACCAGTGCCACACCCAGTGGAGCCCAGGTAGACGGCAAAGTAATGTCCTTTAATGGAGGGACTTCTATTTCTTATACTTTTAGTGTTGTGCCGAGCCAAGTGGTACCGAGCCCCGCCAACCCTGCCAATTACGGATTTTTTGTTAAAATTTTAGACGCTAACGCAATTCAACAAACACAAAGCAGCCCGGTTAATATTACTAATAGCAGTGCATCTGGATCTGGTAGCCAATCATCAAGCCCAACAGTAAAAGCCGATAAGTCCAATTACAATATTGGCGACACCATGAATCTAACGGTGAGCAATATGGGTTCTAATGTGGCATCTGGGGAGGCTTGTGTTAATAGCGGCAATCAGTGTTTTAATTTTACTAATAGCGGTGGTTCGGCTACTGTGCAAATACCGGTTAATACTGATGAATACTTTCAGACATCTGGTTCCAATACCATAACAGTAAACTTGTTTGATTCAAGCAATAATCAATTGACCTCTCCCCAAGGAAATCCAATTTCTGTAACTACCGGGTCTGCAGCTGCCAGCACACCTTGCACCGGAGGTCCGGCACTTCAGGGAAGCTGTAGTCCTGGACTAATCTGTTCGGCGGCCACGGGGGGAACATGCTCCATCGCAGTAGGCGGACAAACCAGTAACAGTTACGCTACGCTTGTTAACCCAATTTCCAAATTCGATAACCTAACCGCTTTACTGGTTAATATTATGAAAGGATTTTTAGGAATTATTGCGGTGTGGGCCGTGGCGTTTATAGTTATTGGCGGGTTTAGAATGGTAATTTCTTCAGGCCAGGAAGAAGCCATCCTGGCCGCAAAAAAAACCATTACCTGGGCAGTCCTCGGCCTCCTGGTCGCCGTCCTCTCCTTTGCCATTATCGCCATAGTGCAAAATTTGGTTGGGGTAAATATCCCGGCAGCTACGACTCCAGGGACGGTCACAATTCCACCGGGTACTGTCACTATTCCACCCGGTACTGTTACCACCCCTTAAACAATTCACTTTTTTTAAAAGACTTTAACAACTGCTTAATTCCTGTTGGAATTCAAAAACCGCCACCTTAACTAGGTGACGGTTTTTGAATTGAAGGCAAAAGTCAGACCAGTGGGTCTTTCTTTTGCCTTCAGGGTGACCGATTCCAGTGCGTTGGTAAACGCGGCAGAATGGTTATATAGCGTGTCCTCCTTTGGACATATGTGTGCCGGAAATGTCGCATGGCCTCATTGAACCTCAATGATGCCGTGGAGAATTCCGGTGGCGTTGTTGCGTTCGTCCTTGAGACAGTTGACGGACAAGATTACTTTTCCCGCCGTGACTGCCAAAAACGAGTTACTTACACGGCTGCCAACGTCCGTATAATCCTGCCCATCTACCCGGGCAAGCAGGGCTCCGGTCCAAGCCTCGGGTTGCACCCAAAACTCGCGGGGAAGAATTTGAATCTCCCCAGTCGGAGTTTTAAACTTCATTTTCTCCGTAGGAAATCCCCCGGACGGCGGACTGGTGTAAGAATCGCCGGGATTCAACTTCACTGCTCCCGTCCAACCAGAAAAGACTGCTTTCTGATTGATGGGAATCGGGATATCGGTACGGAACTCCAAGTTCGCCGGGAAAGTAACTTCCCATTTGTTCGCCCCAATAGACGTAACTTGCGTTCCCGGAATTGTCGGGGCCGACGGCGTTGGCATTGGAGCCGGCAACGCGGATTGTTGCGGCGGAGGCTGCATTTGTGGCGGCTCAGAATCAAGCAAGCTATTCGCAGCATTCTGTGATTTGACCAACTCCTGCTTTGCAGCCAATGCGTCAGCGTCGAACTGCAACGTCGTAATGGCAGGATTTTGCCTGCGTTGGTGTCGTAGCTTCTCCATCTTAATCCTAAAATCTTCGGCAGCGTCCGCACGCAACTTTTTTACCTCGATGTTCACGGCGTTCTGTTCGGGAAGGAGCTTTGTGGTTCCTCCCGCGAACTTTTCGTCGATAACTATCGCAACGAAGACCAAAAAACACAACAATAAAGTTGTCTTAGCGGAAACAGTCTTAGTAACAAGCACCGATATCGCCAACCAGGCAGCGAGTCCCAAGATTAGTAGGCCGATGCCTACATCTGGAGGGACGGTTTTGGAAGAGTCAAACAGACCAAGCAAGCCATCGGCCTCGGAGAACTGCAACCAAAACTCACCAAAAGTTGTTCCCGTCACCATACCCGCCAGGCTAAAAAAGCCCCAGACGGAAATAATGAACAAGAAGATCTTGCCGATGAATCCGGCTAGCGCCGTTGGGGCGCTCCACATAAACGTGATGTCCTGGCGGATGGAAGCGATAAGCACGAACGTGAAGACCGCGAGGAACGTAAAACCAAAATCCATCACCGGAAAGATTTTAGCGATCAAGAGCCCGAGAATCAGACCCAGACCGACCCCATAGAGGCAACCATGCCAAATACGGGTAATCATTCCGGCGAAGGTTGGTGTTGTGGCGGTATTACCCGCCGGTGCGTCGTTGTTGTTATGCGGCATGGTGTACTCCTCGGAACATACGATCCAAAAAAGCAACCGCAAAGTCAGCGACAATCGCCCAAAGTAAAACTCGGGCGGTGCCAGCTGCAGGCGGGTTAGGCTGGGCAGGAGGAACTCCTGTTCCAGTCGTTGCGGTTTGCGGAGCCGGAAGGTTCCGCGTAATCAGCTGGGCAATCCAACTGCTTCCCGGTGCAGCGTGTCCGGCGTGATGTTGCCGGTGAATTCGCCGCGTTGCGGTATCCCATAGGTGGGCGATTTCCTCCCTCATGGCCAGGATTCCATATACTGGGAATACCAACCAAAGCAGGAAAAAAGTTTTCCACCACGGCCAATCCGAATAGAATTCCGGTTTCGGCTCATCTTTCGACCGGAATTTTTCGAAATTTACCGAGGCTGAAGCATCACCGTGGAGAAGCATGTTAAGCAGCTTCTCAGGACGGGATATAGGCGGAGACTGCATGCGTTCGGCTTGATCTACGGCAAGTCCGGTTAAGGACGGCCGGGTCAAGACTACGTAAGGCAAGCAAAACGTGCAGGTTAACGCCATTATAAACAAGATGGCGGCTCGCCCGTTGTTGACGCGAAGCGCATCATGGAAACCAAGGCCGAGCGCGTGCCAGGTTCTAGAGATTGGGCCGCTGCCGTGTGCGACAGTTGGATCCAGCCAGTACAAGACCGACCGGACTGCAACGGTTAGCAGGGTTGCGAATAGGAACAGCGCCGCCAGAAGCCGGCAGATCCCTAATGCTACTAATATTATACTCATCCTCGACTTACTCCTTGTTCCCTGACCATCCCTGCAAGAACCTCCTCCAAAAGGAGGCGTTAGCAGAGCATGGAGCTATGATTGGCCGGGGCGGTTTAGGCCCAAGCAATCGGAATTGATCCGACGCCGTTGTCCCCAGTAGCCGGACCTGTAAGGCCTTGCCACCAACAGGGACATCGAACGTAAAACTCAAAAAACCGTTTGAGGGAGTTGTAACAGCTCCCGTGCCTGTGTGCCATACAGATGCGGTAATGCCGTTATGTTTTTGGTCAGTGACCTGAACAGTTACGACATATTGCATAACCACAACGCCGGAAGTTAACATTCTCTGCACACCGTCATCGACATCCACGTCCAGAAATGTCGGACGGGAAGGTTCGGGGCGGGGCGCAGGAGTAGCCGGAGGCGCTGGCGTTCCTGCCACGGGTGCGGCAGGCGGCGTTGGCGCCGGAGTAGTTCCTCCCGCAGGGGGAGGGGTTCCTCGTGTTGCCATTTTTATCTTCCTCAATTGTTAAGGTGCTTCACGGTAATGCGTCCGTGTGCGCTCGCGGCAATGTTGTAAATAATGCCGCTACGATGTTGCCATCGTTCTCTCATAATGCTTCCTTATAAATTATTAAATGGAAGCGACTTATGGAGAGGAAAACCCGGTAAATTATCTTCCTTTATATTGTGGTGTAACACAAGGGAAGAAATAAAAACCCCGCACTTTGGCGGGGCTTAATAAAATTTACCAGGTTTTGCCCACCACAAGCAAAATCAAACATTATTTATCCAGCACTAATTTTCACAAACCGTTCCTATGCCACTTATTTAACATTGCAGCAGGGACAAAAACCAAAATACAATCGGCTTAGGAAAATTGGTGCTGGATTTAATTAACCTACTATTATAACAAAAAAACCGTATTCTGTCAATAGCAACAAGAACTTACGGTTTATTTGTTAAATTTTGGCTTAATTAAAACTATTTTAGCTTTGCCCGAGCGTCTTCCAAATCTATTTGATCGGCTTTTTTATTAAGTTCCGACGTAAACTCATCAACATCCTTTTTAACATCGTCCATTTTTTGGCTATACTTTTGTGTTTCTACCTGCAGTTCGGAATTGGCAATTTCTTCAATCAAGTTTTCCGCTTCAGCATCAATTTCGGCAACAATAGAATCAATTAAACTTTTATCCACTACTTTGGCCAAATTCACCATAGCAACTAGTTCCGTTTTTAATTCCGGGGTAATTTCCGCCTTATTAATTTTATCCAATAATGTTTGTTTGTCCATAAATACAAATTTTAATTTAAAATTAAGCGGCCATTAATTCTTGTCTCAAATTTTGGCCTCCTTGAATTGCTTTAAGCCTTTCCAATGAATCTGCCTGGGCTTCCGGGCTAAGCTTGGCGAAATGGGATTCAAACCGGTGACTATGATAAGCTTCCATGGCCTGATTTTTCCAACCCTTAACTTTTTCCACGCCGGACCTAAAAGATTCCCTGGCCGCGCCGGCCTTTTCCTGAATATTGCCGGCCTGCTCGCCGGCCCAGCCTTTTAGACTTTCGTATTGTTGGCCGACAAACTCCTTGCCATCGGTAGCTTTTCTGTCCATCCAGTTGGCGGCCTCCATAGAACCTTTATAAGCGGCTCTTCCTATGGCATCGGAAGCGTCGCCGGCTTTTTCAACGCCTTTATTAACAAGATATTTACCACCCTCATAAGTCCCTACAACGGCAGCGGCACCCAACCCCACTCCGACTTCTGCCGTTTTCTTTAAGCCTCTGCCGGTGGCATTCAAAGCGTCAGCGCCTTTTTCTCCAGCCATTTCAAAACCCTCACCAACTTTATCCGCAATCCAGTCCGGAGCTTCAGCCAAAGCTGTTGCTCCCGCTCCAACCTTTTCCGCGCCTTTAGCCGCGGCAACTTTTGCCGTATCGTAAGTTTCTAGTCCCTTTCCCACAACGCGGTCAAAGCCACCCACAAACTTTTTACCTATATCTCCGACTTTTTTAAAAACTCCCTTAAACCCCTCCCAGGTTGATTTCCGAAAACTCGCTGCTCTTTCCGAGCCGGAAAGCTTTTTTGACTCCGCTTTTGTTTCTGGGATCTCGGAACGAGTGTCCGGATTAATTGAAAGATTTTCTTGTTTGTTCCTACCAAACATATATTTATTGATTATTTTTACTGTTTAATTCCCTATCCGGGGACTGGCCGGAGGTTTTACTTAGGCGGCAACTCTTCAGGCCGCGGGGTTTTGAAATTTATATTGGTTGGCTAAACTGTCTTTTATATTGCCCTTTTGGTCAAACATTGAACTGGGGAAATACGCTTTCATTTCAGGACTGATTATTATAGGCTGGCCTTCAATTAATTGCCTGGTAAAGTTATAATCGGTTCTGCCCGCGTCGTGCTCGTAATCCATAATGGCCATAAGAACTTCCATAAATTGTTTTCTTGGGCGTTCTTTTTGTCCCTGCTTTTTGCCTTCCATTTTTTCTACCAATGGTTTTAATGCTTTGCGGTTAACCGCCCCTTTGGCAAAATCTTCAAAGTCAATATGGAATTTGTCCTGTAAAAGTTTCAAAACCCGTATTTCTGCCGGATATACTTCCAGCGGCAATTTCGGCCGCCCTTTCTCCTCCTTGGTATAAATATTAGTCAAAACTTTTCGAGCCAACTCTTCGGTAACGGCCTCGTTTAACGCGCGGCCGCGTTCTCTAACGTCTTCCCCTACCCTGCGCACCATTTTAATTCCGCCTCTACGCGGCGAGTATACCCCATCTTCAGAACCTGCCTGCCCGTATCGCCAATAATTATTAGCGGCAGAGGCGTGTGTAACCTCGTGGGCAATAATATGCTTGACTTCCATAACAGCCTGTTCGCGCGAGCTGGTTACCTGAAGCAACAAATCCACATTAATAAATATTTCCCCGTTGTTGTTAAAGAATAAACCGTAAGTACCCTTACCGCTGGTTTCCGCCTGGGCCTGGTACTCGTACATATTGGCAAGATGGATTTTTTCTATAGCCGGCTTTTCACTGCGGCCTTCCTTTCCGTATTCATTAAAAACTTCATCTACTTTGCCAACGGTTAACTCAACCAAAAGTTTTAAATCCGAAAACTTTTTGTTCGTTAAAAAGTCGAACTTATTTTCTTTGATAATGCCTTCCAAAAATTTAATTTTTTCATCACGGCTGCCCAGTTTTTTTAATTCCTGCTGATCTTTTTGGTCGGCGTAAATGCCTGGCTTGCCTAGATTGTCCAAAATATATTCAGCAATTTGGCGGTCATTTTTGAACTTAAACTTTTCCGGATAGTCCTTGCCAAAATCTTTCCGGTCCGTGGGAATTTTTTGGCCTCTGGTATCAACCTTAAGATTGCCTTTACCTTTTGAGACTTTTTTGTCGGCTATTTTCTTTTTTAACTCCGGCTCGGAATCGTAAGGGTCGTCTTCCATATGAGGCAGTTCAACCAAAATATCCTTGCCCTTTTCGTCCTGCGGTTTCTTTTTATTTATTTTTGGGTCTAAAATATCAAAGCCCGGGCCTTCGTGTCCGGTAGGCTCTTTAATAATTTCGCCCTTTTTCGCCTCTTTCTTTTTATCTGGCTTCTCGCGTTTATAAACTTTCCTGCCCGGAATAACAAACGGTCCGGTCCAATCGTCTTTTTTTGGCACGACTTTGGTTATGGTTTCTGTTATGTCTACAGTCTCAGTTGGGGCAGACGGGAAATAGCCATTGCCTTTACCGACAATGGTCGCCAGGGTGTTAAAATGCCCATTTTCATCTACAAAGCCCTCTTCGGTGTATTTAGCCAGCGGCTCGCCATTTGGGCCAAAAAATTGGCGGTTCAAATCCGTCATTTCAATTTTCCCGTGAGCATCCAAATGTCCGACAATAATTCCCTCATGTGCTCTATTCATTTCCTCTGTGGGAATAATTCTGACTATTATATGCTCATGCAATGTCCCAACGAACTTATCCGCCGAGGCCTGATAGCCTTCATGCAAACTTGTTAATTTATTCACCGCTTCCTTTAAAGCCTCGGGCGCGGTATCTTCATCGTAACCATCAGGGTTAAATCCGGGGAATTTTACAACAAACTCATTTTTCGCCTGCAAAAATTCATCTAATTGATTTTTTAAATCCGCGGGCATCAAATGCTCAAACCGGCTGTCAACGGTATCGTCAAAATTTTGACCCAGCTGATGGGTTTCGCCTCTAATATTTTTGATAATATTTTTTAAAGCGCCCTGGTAGCTAAGCGTAACCTTATCGCCTCTAGACTCATGCATTAGCTGAGCCTGGAGTTCTTTGCCGGTAAATACATGGTGGCCGGACGCAATGTCTGCCGGGGTTTCGTGTTCGTGGCTATGGTGCCAGTCAAAATGATGAATTTTTTCTACGCCTAAATGTTGCTTCCATTCTTCCGGGGAAAATTGCGGATGCGTTTCGGTCATAACGTGTTCCGTAACCACGCCGCCAGCGGCGGCCATTTCCCAAGGATGCTGGGCAAGATCTTTGCTCTTGGCCCAATGGAAGATTTTTTCAGCGGTTGTGCCGTGAGTCTGAAAATAATGCTGCATTCCAGCCAAATGCAATTTATCCGCCACAAAACCCAAACCTTTGTTTAGGCCATACTGGCCAACAATGCCGCCAACGCTTCCCAGTAACAAAGCTTTAAGCGAGGCCTTAAACGATTCATGCTTACGGAATTTGTCAAAATCTTTATCTTTACTGTCTATGTCTTTAATTAATTCCTGGCGGACAGCCAAGGTAAACTTTTCCAAATCCGCCTCTTTCAAACCGGTAGCGCCCAATATTTCCGTAATCGCAGAGCGCAAATTGGTTTCCGCAACTTCGGTAGTACCGTATTTATTTCCTTCTTCTTCGCTCAAATAGAATAAGTCGACATTGTCTTTGCCCTTATACTTGCCAAAGAAACCTTGTTTTGGAGTACTAGCTTTCCTCATCTGCCACCTGCCCATAACTTCGGCCAAGGTCTGTTTTTCCGCATCTGTTAAATTTTTCTTTCCTTTTAATGAATCCAAAGAAGCAAGGGCGTCTTCAAAACTCATTAAGCTAGTATATTCTCCGGTCTTGGCCAACAACTCACTAGGCTGTCCGCCCAAAGTTTTTTGCCTTTGCTCCTGAGACATATCATTTTTCAACTTCTTGCTGTGATCAAAATAAGCCCAACCTGCGGCCATAACGCCGCCGGCTATAATTGGCGCGGCAAAAGACACACCAACGCCCAAGCCGACCAAACCGGCAGTAACTGCAATTTTCCCGACACGACGGCCTATTTTCCCGCCAATAACACCCCCAATAACGCCAACCGTAAATGGGTTGGCCACAAGTGTCCCAAACAAGCGATTATTTTCAAACCTGTTCTGTAGCCGTTCCATTACACTTAAAAGGCCTTTTGGCTTGTTGTTGGCCAAATCCCTTTGCTGAAGTCCCAGCTGGAAACTTATATCCATAGTGCCGGCCACGTGAGCCAAAATAGCTTTTTCATTTTCCGGGCCAAACTCCTTAGTTGCCTTGTCTATCTCAATTTTAACTAAATCCTTATACCCTTCGGCCAGTTCAAAAAAATTGCTGGCAAACAGCCTTTTCTCAATATTTTTTTGAACTTCATTTTCCCTAACCTTATTACCTTTTTCATCTACCGCCCATTTTTTATCTTGCAACAATGGCGCAATTTTTTCTTTCACATATAATTCCACCGCGTCCCTGCCGGTTAGGCCATTAAACTTCCCGCCTAGGTCGTTCCACTTGCCCTGCTGGTGGCGATAGAATAATTCCCCAGCCGCCGCGGCCAGATTCGGGTCGTTGCTGATTTTTTCGCCCATTTCCTGCTGGGCTCCCCAAAGCTCTTTTTCGTACTGTAAAACAACTTTGTCCAAAATTTCAAAATAATCTTTTTTATCAGCATTGGGAGCCGGCTTATTTAGTCCGTAAATGGAATTGTTTTTCCCCTGTTCATTTTTATCGCTGTCTCCCCCACCCAAACGCCCCTCAATAGCTTTGAGTAAATTATTGTCTTCCTGAATTTCCTTTAGGGCTTCCTGGTAAAATTTTAAGCGATAAAAATTCTCGGTTAAACTGCGAGCCTTGCGCATAAACCAATTTGATTTTTCGTAATACTGGCGCAATTTTTCCTCGCCCTTTGTCCAGGCCATGCGTTTGGCGATTTCGGAAATGTCTACAATGACCGCGGTCTTTGGATGTTTGTCCGGATTTGGCACCGGTACCGGTTCAGGAACAGGCACGGGTTCGGGAACAGGAACAGGCTCAGGAACCGGAACGGGTTCGGGAGTGGGAACTGGTTCGGGTACCGGATCAGGGATTGGTTCCGGGATTGGCGGTACAACCGGCGGCTTTTCTTCTTCCTCTTCCAAATCCATTTCCCGGCGATGTTTTAAAATTTTCATTCCGGCTTTGTAATCCCCTTCTTCGCTTCCGGTGGCGCGATAATCCAGGGAGACCAGTTTGCCCTCGTGGCGCGTGCGCAAATCTTGCTTACCGCGCTCGGCATCATTCCATGCGTTCGGATCTTCTCCGTGATTTGGACCATAATGGATTTCAAAATATCCCTTACTGCTTTTTTCCAAATCCGCGGCTAAGCCTTCCAACGCGGAAAGGCCAAGACTGCCTTCTTCCGCGGCTTCCTGTGCTTTTTTCCAGGCTTGGTCGGCTACGTCGTATTGGCTGTAAAAATTAGCTTTCTCGATGGTTTCATTGGCCGCTTTGTATTTATCAAAAAATTCGTTGCGCTTTTTTCCCATTTCCAAAAGCCGACCTGATGTTTCCTGCCTAACCTGTTTGGCGCGGTTGCGCAAAATATTTATTGCTTCGTCCACCGGCACGCCTTCTTTTTGAGTATAGGAAATATTGTTGTCGTAACCCTTAACTACAATGTCAATTTTTCCGTCTTTGCCGGCTTTTTCCAGGCCGCCTTTTATGGAATCTACGGTATGATCCAGGCGTTTTCTGTCCCGACTGCCGTCCGGAAAAACCGCGCGCAATTTTTCCAGCTCGCCCACGGTCCTTTGTAATTTTTCGCGTTTTTTTTCGTTCTCTTTTTTTTCTTTGGCTTCCCGAGCCTTGTCCTTTTGCGCCTGCTTGCGCTCTTCTTCCGCGCGCTGTTCCCGGCTGGGACGGTGCTCGCGATCGGAGCTTAAAATAACTTTTTTTTCATCGGGACTCTGGCTGTATTGTTCTTTGGCCATAAGATTTTTAACAATTAAAAAACGCCTAAAATAAATTAAGCGCCTACATAGGCTTTTTTAAAATTAACCATTTCTTCCGCGAAAATTTCCTGTAAATTCGGCACTCGGCTTTGCAAAAATTCCATTATTTCCGCCTGTCCGGCGCCCTTATCCATTAGCTGTTCCAGCGGCTCGGCGTCTTTTTCTTCCAGTTTCTTAAATATAGATTGCATTAACCACGTTTCCAAACGAGCGGCCAAATCCTGCATCATTTGGTCGTGTAAGGCTTTTGGAACATCTTTTATTCCCTTGTCATAAAGACAAGAGTCTAAAAACGCTTCCAATCCCGGATCTATTAATGTTTTAGGGTCTTGATTGTCTGCCATAAAATTAATGGATTATTTTGTTTTTCTGCTTTTGTTAAGATTATTATGGCATAATTGGGACAAAATGAAAAGGGAGGCACGTATCGCTGGTTGCGATGACGATCTCCCTTTTCGAGCTTCTGCTAAATTAGGTAGGTTTGTTGGCAGTGACCTGTCCTAGTTTAGTTTAAAACGTTACTTTTTCGCGTGTTTGTCGGGCTTGGCTGCCGGCATAGTGGCCGGCGGATAGAAACGCAGCGCGGCACGCAACGCTTCCTTCCGGAAGGACTTGCTCATGCCCTTGGGCTTGAGCTTGTCCTGGAGCAAGGCCTGGGTGCCGGTATCGGCACGGGCAATTCTCATGCCCGTGTTGCCCGTAGGGGCAATGTCGGCCTGGAGGGCGTTGACGCGATCGGCAACTGGCTGGACAGCGGCCCCAACCTTGCTGTCGGTATACCCGTTTGCCTCGGCCAAAACCTCGGCCTTGCTGAAGCTAAGTGGCATTGCCACTGCCGGCGCTGCTGCCGGTGCCGGCGGCGCGTACTCGGCAAGGAATGCCTTGAACGCGACGGGGTTTGAATCGGCGATCCGCTTGAGATCGGCAAAAGTAAATTCGCCAACCTTGCCGCCTGCCTCGGCTAACTTCGTGAGTGCTGACGTAAGGTCACGGATTTGCCCCTGCAAAAGGGCAACCTGCGCCTTGGTTTCGGCGTCCACCACCACCTTCGTGGTGACAGTGGCCGATGCAGGCTTAGAAGCAGGCAGGGCGTTGATCCGCGCTGTCAGCTTGTTGATCTGGTCCTGCGTAATCGCAATCTGATTTTTTGTGTACGTCGTGCTCACATCGGTCAACACTGCCCAGTCAGGCGGCATAAAAACTAGTGGGCGCCCGGCGTCGTTGCCGTTGATGAACATGCGCGGTTGCAAATAGCCAACCGAACGATCCACCGTAATGCTGAAACTGGTCGGTGCGATGCCCGACACATGAATCCCCGTGACGACATTCCCTGTCCGTACATCCTTGAACAAGACGGCCGAAATTGCGCCAGACACACCGGTGCAAACAACCTTCTCGGACTGGCCGGCTGTTGCAAAGAACGGCATGCCATACTTCGAGTCGCCGCATTCGGCCGCAAAAACACGGCTGACAAACAATAAAGCCAGAACAGCGATTGCCACATGAGAAATCTTTCTTGTGGCATCGCCGGATCCGGATTCGGCGGGCGGAGCGGGAGTCACTTCTGCGGTCGGAGTCGGAGTGGACTCAGTCGGCGGAACCGGGATAGGTTCGGCGGGCGGAGCGGGAGGAGCTGGAGGATTGAGGTCGTAGGGCTGCCCTGGGGTCTTTGGATACAACACTTTGGGGGTTCCTTTCGGCGCCACCAAAGTCACCAAGGCACACACCATCTTCGTGCTGTCGGTAAACGATGATGCGGAAATGCGGACAACGGTGTCCGTACCCACATACTGCGCCGGTGCGGTGTAGAGCCCCTGGTTGGAAATGCTTCCGATATTCGGCTCCAAACCCCACCGTGAACGCATGCCGTCCAGTTCAACCCTGTTCACTTTTACCACGAATTTCTTGCTTGCGCCCGGCTCCAGCTTACACAATGCCGGGCTCACAAAAGCAGAATCTTCAACTTTCGGAGCCGGCGGCAACGGAACATTGGTGATTTTGGGTTCGGTCGTTGCAGGTGGCGGATCCGGTTGGATGCGACAGGTCGGCGGATCTACGGGCGGATTAAAGGTGTTAACAGGAGGCTCTTGAGGATCTCCCTCTTCCTTTTTGCGGCCGCGCAAGCGCGAACGAATCAAGAAGAAGCACACTATCGTCGAACCCAGCATGATCAAAATCCAAACCCACCCGCTAATTCCCAAGAAACCGCTTTCGGAGCCGGTCTCGGCCGCTACGGGCTGGCCGGTCTGGGTATCCGACTTGGCGGGAGCAGCATAAGTCTGCTCCGGGTCGTACCGAGATGTCGGGGCCTGGGCGGAAAGACAGTTTACGGTTGCGATCAGCACTAAGCCGATCGCGAAGAACACGAAAAAACCTTTCACAAACACCTTTCCTGCTGACATTGTGTAACCTCGAACGCAAATGCAATACCATCGCAACAACATTCCAAACTTTCGTCTGGAACTTCGGGTATCCTTTGCAGGCAAAAACTAATTAAAAATTAGTCCCTAGCCGCAAAGGATACCCCTTATAAAAGTAACGTTTGTTCCTCCGAACAATTTTTAAAGAACACTTTTGAGCCGAAAAATTCCGTGCTCATTATTGTTTTTAAATCTTCTCTATATAAAAACAATCATAAATACGGAAAACATTATAAAATAACTTAATATTATAACAAAAAACCCGCTTCTTGTCAATAGAGAACGAGTTTTATATTTGTCTTATTTAAAAGCTTTTTTTAATATTTTACCCCGACTTTTGCTTCAACTTTTCTTATCCAGGACTCCATTTTTTCTACCTTTTCCTTTTCCGCCAACTGTTCGGAAAGTTTATCCATCCCTTCCATAACACTTTGTATTCCTTCATGAATATATTCTTTTAATTCTTCTTTAGCGGCATTTACAGTATTATTTAAATCATCCTTAGTAGCCATAACTTCCAACATATCATCTTGTTTTTTACCCAATGGAGCAAGACGATTATCCAGCAAATTGCCGATTCTCTCAATATCCCCGTTGCTTAGAGCATCAGTTTTGTTTTTAGTCAAATTCTTCATATTTAAAAATTACTCCAGCAAAAAACTTTTGTCAAACTACTACTATAATTTTATGGCAAAAATGACTTCAGCCATTTCCTGACGCCGGACACGGTTTTGTTACTCATTATATTTTTTAAAGCATCTCCAAAATTGGCGCCGCTGCCCGCGGAATATTTATTACCCCAAAGAACCAGTCCGGCGGCTGTGGCAAAGCTGGGGCCGGAAACGCGGTCTATAATTGTGGTAATATTTTCCGGCGTGCCTAAAACGGAAGGCAGGCGCAAATGTTTTTTGGAAAATTCCACCACGCCGGGCAGGTTGGCTCCCCCGCCGGTTAAAACTATACCGGCGGGCAGTTTGCCGTCGCGCTGAATTTTTTTTAGCTCGCCTGATATCATACTGAAAATTTCTTCCAAACGCGCTTCAATAATTTCCACCACGTATTGCCGCGAGGTGGCCTGGTCTTCACTTTTATCCAGTAAAGATAAATTTATTTCCTCATTTTTATCCACGGCCTTGGGGTCGCAGTGGCCAAACTGCAGTTTAACTTTTTCCGCGGTTTCAATGCTACACCTAAGGCCAATGGCAATATCGTTGGTAATATGGCTGCAACCTATGGGTAGAACAGCGGTGTGCAGTAAATCCCCTTCCTCATAAACAGCAAGCGATGTGGTGCCGGCACCCAAGTCCACCAAACAAACACCCAAATCTTTTTGGCGTTTTTTTAACACGCTTTCGGCCGCGGCACAAGGCGCCAGTACCAAGTCTTCTATTTCCAACCCGGCCTGCATAATTGCTTTGGTCAAATTTTTAACAAACGGCAATCCGGCCTGAACTATAATTGTGTCCACTTCCAGGCGAATGCCGCTCATACCAAGAGGGTCTTTAATTCCGGTTTGGCCGTCGAGTGTAAAGCTTTTGGGAAAAACGTGCAGGACTTCCTTGTTACTGGGAATAGATATGGCCTGGCTGGCGTCTATACAGCGGACAATATCATTTTCGGAAATTTCCCCGTCGGCGCGGGACACCGCAATTACGCCGTGGGATGACAGCGAGGAAATATGATTTCCGCCCACGGAAACATTTGCCGAGGTTACGGGCACACCGGTCATACGCTCCACTTTTTCAAGGCCCGAAGAAATTGCCGACACGGCTTCTTCTATGTCCACAATTACCCCGCGGCGCATACCAAAACTCGGCGCCTCGCTGGCGCCGATAATGCTAAAACTGCCGGTCTCCCGGTCAAGCTTAGCCTGCACCACGCGTACGCTGGCTGTGCCCACGTCCACGCCGACAATGTACTGTTCTTTAGCCATATTAGTAGAAGCGAAATAAAACGCGAAGTATTTCGCGCGAAATTAGACGCCGGCGTTTAGTTTCGCGTTGCAGCCGTTCGCGTCTAACTTCGCTTCTATAATTACTTTAATTTTTCTTTCAACAACTTCGCCATTAACGAACCATCGGCTAAATTACCCACCTGCGCTTTAAGTTTACCCATAGCTTTGCCGAAATCCGCGGCCGCAAAACTGTTTTGCGTAATTATTTCATCAATAATTTTTACAATTTCCTGCCGAGGCATTTGAGCCGGCATATAGCCTTCCAGAATTTTGGCTTCGGCCTGTTCTTTTTCGGCCATGTCGCTCCGACCACCGGCGGTAAAACTTTCCACGGCTTCTTTTCTGCGCTTGATTTCCGATTTAACCAAAGCAATAACATCGGCTTCCGTTAAATCCCTCATTTTGGAAATCTTCTCATTCTGCAGGCGTACTTTTAAGCCGCGCAAAGTGTCTACAGCCAATTGGTTCTTGGCCTTCATGGCAGCGGTTAAATCGGATTCGATTTGTTGTAAGGAAATCATGCTTGATCAAAAAATTTTCAATTTTCATTTATCAATTTTCAATAAGGCTGCACTTGCAGTTAATTGAAAATTGAAAATTGTTAAATGAAAATTGTTATCTTCTGCCATACCGCTTGGTTGGTACCAATTTGCCCATTTTCTTTAACTCTTCTTTTTGGGCTTTTATTTGGCTACGTCTTCGAGCCGCGACTTTTTGCAAATTGCGGGACTTTGGCGGCTCAAAAAAACGGGTTTTGCGGGCACGTATAAGCACGCCGCTCTGTTGAATTTTGCGGTTAAAACGGCGTAACAAACTGTCAAAACTTTCGTTATCTTTTTTCTTTACTTCTACCAATGTACTCACTCTCCTTTCACACTTTAGATAATTGGATTATAACAGGATTAATTATTTTTGGCAACCATTTAGACAAAACAAATTAACACGAATTAAAAAACGAATGAACACAGATCTCTAATTTGTGTGCATTCGTTTGCAGTATTCGTGTTAATTTGTTATAAATCCGTGTCCATTCGTTTGCCTTACTCCCCCATCTGCTTTCCACCCAAAAGATGTAAATGCAAATGCGGAATAACCTGTCCGCCATCCCGGCCAACATTGAAAATTAGCTTATATCCGGTCTCGCCCACGCCGTATTTAAGACCCATTTCCTTAGCGACTAAAACCAACTCCCCAACCAGCGGTTCATCTATGGGCTCCACATGCGTAATGCTCAAAATATGTTTTTTTGGAATAATCAATAAATGAACAGGCGCTTTGGGTAAAATATCCTTAATAACAATAAGCCGCTCATTCTCAAAGAGAATTTGAGAGTCAATGGTGTGGTTAACAATGTTACAAAATACGCAGTCGTCCATATTATTAGAAGCTAATTTAAACGCTGGTTAATTATAATGCTATGTTAAACGCTGGCAGCGTTTGCCCGGCGTTTGCAGTTCCGCGTTTGGCACGGCTTCTATCTTCCCAAACGCTTCTTTACCTCTGATACTATTTTATCATAAGATATGATTTCCTGCATCCCGCTTTTAACATCGCGCAAGATAACCATTTCTTCCATAGCTTCTTTTTGTCCCATAATTAAGGCCACTGGCGCGTGAAAACTCTCCGCCTGTTTTAATTGGTTTTTAACCCCAACATTGCCAAAATGGTCGTAGACGGAAATTTTTTCCGCGGTTAAGTCGCGAAAAAGGCGCAAAGATTTTTTCGCGGCCAGTTCGCCAAGCGGCACCAAAAACACATCGTTGCTCTGTTCGCGGCTGACTACGGTCTTGTTGGCTTCCAATAGTTCGTGGATTTTAGACAAACTGCCCGTAAAGCCGAAACAGCTCAAATTTTTACCGCACAAATTTTGCATTAGTCCATCGTGGTAGCCGCCCTCGCCCAAAATAACCGTCTCCCCCTTGAGTTTGGACTTAATAACCAAATTGGTTTTACCCGATCCGTCGGGACCGGCGTATAGCGGGTTTAACTGATAAGGCACGCCCAGCTCATCTAAAGCTTCCAAAATATTGGTAAAATGTTTGCGCGACTCCTCGTCCAAAAAATCTAAAACCCCAGGGGCTTCACTAAGCAATGCCTGGCAGTCTAAATTGCCGCAACGGAAAACGTTCAGCACCCTGCCCTGCAAGTGCTCGTTGCAGTTGTCGCAGAGCTCGTACTTTTTTGTCATTAAATAATCCTGCAGAGTTTGGCTGTAGGCTATCTGACAATCCTTGTTGCCCAAAGAATTAATTTCCAGCACGCTGTCTTTTAAGCCCAAGGACTGCAAAAACTCCCAGACCGAACCAATAACCTGTGCTTCCGTTAAATGGTTGAATTGGCCAAAAACTTCAAAGTTAAACTGATAATCGGAAATTATATTTTCATTTTCATCGAGCTTTACGGTGAATCCCGAAGCTGCCCATTTGCTTAGCGAGGATTTTTCATAAATCTTCCGCTGATAGTAAGCCCGCAGCAGTCCTGGCAAAAAATCGCCGCGGATTACCGCCTGATCCTGTTTATGGATATTTAACTGTAAAAAATTTTTAAGAAGCTTGGGACTGGTTTTATAAAAATTTTCGTAAAGCCGAAGGTCTTCGAGCAACGGGGTCTCTGTTTTTTCAAACCCATAAATTCGGGAAAACTTGGCAAAGCGCCGCAAAATTGCGCCCCATAAATCATCGGTTTCTCCGACTATGTCTTCCAAAAAATCCAAACTTTGAACTTTTTTTGGGGAATAGACTCCTTGCGCGCTTTGATTTTTTTTTGGTCGACCCATATTACTGTCGCTGAATGTCGCGGAATCTAACGCGGAATGACGCGAAAAATTCTGTACATATAATAATTATTTAGCTTCCGCGTCTTTCCGCGGGAAGTTCCGCGTTCTTCCGCGGATCAATAACTCGGCGTGCGAGAAACTCCAAAATCACTGAAGGGAAAAACTTTAAGCCAAACTTTGCCAATTATTAAATCGCGCGGCAAAATTCCCCAAACCCTGGAATCGGAACTGGCTGTTCGGTTGTCTCCCAAAACAAAATACTCATCGCTGCCCAAAGGAACGGTTTGAGATTGGCCATATGTCCCCTCGGTTAAATAAGGCTCGTTGAGCTCAAAACCCTGCGGGTGCTGGGAATTAAAAATATAAACATGCCCGTCCTGACCCTGGCAATTTGGGGCAAAGCAAACTTTATCCCCCGGCAGTCCAATGACTCTTTTAATAAAAAATTGCGATGGGTCTTTGGGGAAACGCAAAACTATGACATCGCCCCTTTGGGGGTTACCGGTTACATAAGTCAGCCGGTTAACTATTAAATAATCGTTATTGTGAAAATTCGGAAGCATGGAAGAGCCGGAGACCACAAAAGGTTCCGCGACATATGTCCGAAATGGGATAATTATGATTAAAGCAATAACTAAAATTTTTACCAAATCCCAAATAAAAGCGCCAACGGCATGCCAAGTGGAGCCGCCGTCCTGAACTTCCGGATTTTTATTTTGATTTTCGTCCATGTAAATATAATTAAAGTTAAAGGGGGTCTGCCTTCTCGCCAAAATATGTAAAATCAATGTTATTTGAGATGAGTAGAGTGATTATAAATGACTGGCGAAAATTATGCAAACACCCGCTCAAGACATTCGGCTTATTCTAATTAAAATACAACAAATGCAACGTTAAAACCATGGTTTTGGAGGCGTTGCATTTGGTGCAATATCGCTTTATTGTGGCAGTAAAACCGGCATTACATTTACATCCGGTCCGTCCGGTAAATTTCCTAACTTCTGGCTCTCGCCGTTTGGCGGACCTTTATACTCACTAGAGATGGTATATAACTGCCACCGACTCATTGGCATCGTTGTGCCTGGCTGATTTTTCAGGTTAGGATACAAGTCGTTGATGGGAGTAAAACCGTTCGCCTTAGCGAATGTAATTAATTCCGATACATAATCTTTACTTTCATCCACATTACCAGATAAGTATAAAATCCAAGTATTGGCAGGATACTTAATAGGCGCTGATTGAGGCTGAGAGTAACTAATGGCGTTGCTGACTTGGTCAATGCAGCCCTGCTTATCGCTCGGACTATCGACTATTTTATCACAGACGGAAGCGTCTTTCATTACCAAAGCAACATTTTGATAACAGTGGTCATGCTCAAGATTGCTGGCCGGAATGTTATCGCAGATTGAGGGGTCATTCGCCATTACGGCAACCCCTCTAATGCAACTGCCGTCCCCTTGGCAAATACTTGGATCACGTTTCCCCATAGCGATATTTTCTATACATTGAGATTTTTGAGTAGGGTCTGTTTCATTATTGCAACTTTGAAGCAATTCTTGAGTGGATTGTGCCGTGGCTCCGGGTAGCGGCTGAAGCTGCATCGAAAGTTTTGAGAAATCAATAGTTTCTGCATACCCTTCGCTGGTGCTGGTGATAACCATCGTGCCATTTAGAACACAATATTGAGGGCTACCCTCCGATTGAAGTATCTGAGAGGTGGTTAATAGAGATTTTATCCGGTCTTCGTTGTTAAAATTATTAAATTTATAACCCCAGTCATAACTGCCGTTTACTTGAGTTAAATATTTAGTTACAGCCGATCCAGTCAAATCTCGGCTTTGGACATTACACCAATCGCCGTAGGTTTTGGTAAATACAGGATAGGTCTCTGGCTCGCCTTGGACATCGCTTGTCTTATTATTTAAAACAACTCCTTCGTAGCTTGCGTAGCCCCAGCTTAAATCAAAAGGCACTTTTGGCCCATAAGTAATTATTACAAGCTTTGCAGGGCTGCCATCTACACTAATATCACTTACCTGACAATCATGCGGCTGCTTTAAATTTTTTTGTTGACTCGCCGTCTTTGCCGCACTATCACTACATTGGGGTGACGTAGGTACATTACCAGATTGTTGCCCCATATAATTAGTTGGCGAAGTGGATTTTATATAGTACCAGCTCACCCCTGCCGCAATTACAGCTAAAACAATAATGATCAGGATCCCATTATGTTGGTACCATTTTTTACCCTCCACTTCTGGTGGCGTTAAAGGTTGTGGCGTAGGTTGGTTTTGATTTGGGTTTTCCATATCCATTATTCGGATTAATTATTGAGGACTTAAGTATGCATCTACCTCCGCACTGTCTATACCTTTTTGTTTACTTAACTCTGTGGCGTAGCATTGCTCTTCGCCAACAGGGACTTCTATAGTAACAAAATTTAGACGCTGCTCGTAGGCAGGTGTGTTACTGGGAAGGGTCTGGGCAAGATCAATATCCGGATAGTTTGCTAAAATATTTTGGATTTGAGAATCACTAGCTGGAACATTAAGCGCGAAGTTGGTTGAGCCGGTAATGTAAAATGGACTAAGAAATAATCCCAGTTGGTGTTCTACACTACCATGAGACCCAAAAGCTGGCTGTTGCTGAACCTGGCCATCGCTAATTCCTGCTTGGGTTTTAATTTTATTTAAAATATCCAAAGCGGGTTGGGCTTTATACAAAACAACTGCCTCAAAAATACCATTTTGTTGCAAAAGATACTGGCCTTGTATTTCACCGTCACCAAATAAAGTTGCTTCCGGGTAATCCTTAAAAAATTGGATTTCTCCAACCTGGTCCTTAAAGGTGATAGTAAAATAGTCCCAGCGATCAATAGCCCGAACATGATTTTTGTCGGCTAATTGCACGGGGCCGGGATTCCAACCGCTATCAACATTTATACTTTCGATATAGGGCTCTTGAGCGGATTTTGAAAGAAAGTTATTTACCTCGTCCAAGGTAATTTGGTTTTCTTGGTTAAAGGCATCTGTCCAATGTATATCAACTTCTGTTGGAACATTTAAAAGATACCCGCCTGCATCTCCAGCAATTTTGTAACCATTATCGTTTAGGAATTTATGTATATCGCTTACTGACATATCTGATGAAAAACCAATGTCAACTTGCCCAGGCGCATAGTTGCCGGAGGACTTTTTCTCCGTAGAACAAGTTTGAGCGATTGGACCGGTATAATTCAGAGCAGGTGCGGTTGGCTGGTTACTTTGAGCTATTCCTGGCAAACGCAGAACATTTCCGGAATTAGTAGAAATTTGATTTTGTGTTTGCCTGTAATAGAGCCAAATTGATATACAAGCTATTATCGCCAAGGCAACAATAGTTAAAAGACCATTGTGCCTGTACCATTTTTTTACCGACTGCGTCGTGGCAGGAACGGGAACGGGTACATTTTCATTATTTTCCATAAATTTTTATTTCTTATGCGGACTTTATTATTTGCCTAAATTATAGCATTTTTCAGTACTTTGAGAAAATAAGTCACCTTCTTCTTATCAACTTCGGTCAGCCTGGACTTCCGTTGCCCCTTCCGGCATTCCTTGTGTTGTAAGGATTATTAACCAATCTTCAACGCATATGGAAAAGGCAACGCTACAAGAGGCTTTAAAATGCAGATTCATACTGAAAGGCAAAATTTGAGCACTGGATTAATCCTGATCTGGTCTTGGATGCACTCGGCCGGGATAGACACATTGCGTGTCATTGCGAATGCAGCCGAAACAATCTTATCATGTAGCGGAAAAGATTGCCGCGTCGGCCAGACAAAGTCCTGGCTCCTCGCAATGATACCATCGTGGACAAACTAAAAACACCCTTCGACAAGCTCAGGATGTTTTATCTTTGGCACAAACTTTGAACACCTCGGTCTGAATTGAGGCGCTCAAGGTGGTGGACGCGACAGGACTCGAACCTGTGACCTTTCGAATGTGAATCGAANNCTCTACCGCTGAGCTAACCGCCCAAAAATATTGTAAACTTCTTTCGGCGATGGGTAAACCCAGCACCACTTTTACTAACTCTTAACCTACGATATTATTCAGCTTGCGGCACAGTCAATAACTATCAAAAAAATCAGCTTACGGAAAGTGGTGCTGGGTAAAATATAACATTCTTTTAAGCTTAATTGCAAGAGTTATGCCTGGACTTAACTATTACTCATTTTTCCGCTATAATATTAGAGTTATTCAACCAGATATAGATAGTTTTTATGCCAAATTTAGATTCCATTAATCCAAAAAGTAATCATCAACCGCCCAGAGTTGTTGTTTCCCCGGTTCCCGATCAACAGCAAAAAATAAACCTGCTTTATGCCGGACAAAAAAAACCAGCCAAGACAATATTAAAAAAAATCCTTTTAACGATTGTCGGCATAATAATAATCCTGGGCGCGGTGGTATTTGTCAGGGCGGCAAATTTATCACAAAAAATTTTTGTCGGACAAAAAACCACCTTTTTTGGCCAAATTGTGGACTTACTCAGGGGCGGTACAGACACCAAACAGCTCATTGGCGAAGACTTAGGACAAATTAATGTGTTACTTCTGGGTGTGGGCGGGCAGGGGCACGACGGCCCATATTTAACCGATACAATGATTCTGGCGCAAATCCGTCCGGATATTGGAGAAATAACCTTAACCTCCATTCCCCGCGACTATTGGTCGGACATGCCTGCCTCGCCTAACGCGAGTCAAGGCGGGCCCGAGGGAGGCCAGGATAAAATCAACTCCGCCTTTACTTACGGGCTCGGTAAAAACTTGGACTGGGAAAACGGCGGATCCTACGCGCGGCAAGTGGCGGAAAATCTAAGCGGACTGCAAATCCCCTATTTTGCGGTTATGGACTTTTCCGGTTTTGAAAAAGCAGTAGACGAAGTCGGCGGTTTGGATATTACCATTGACCGAACCTTTACCGATTATTCTTACCCGGACAGCGGCACCGGTTACCTGCCGCNNTTTTGCCGACCATTTTCACACCAACATGACGCCGGCGGAAATTTTCCGCATCTACAGTTTAACCAAAGGCAAAAATATGCAATCCCTATCTTTAAGTTTGGACCCGGACACCGGCTTAATATGTCCTGAAATTCTGGCCTCTGACGGCGCCTATGTCCTTACCCCGTGCCCTGGCAAAAGCGTAGACGATGTTAAAAACTTTTTTAAAAATAGTTTTAGCATCGGCAAACTGACGGCCGAAAAAAGTACGGTCTGGCTGGCCAGCTCCACCGGCGACAAAACTGCTTACGATACCGCTTTTAGAGAATTAACCGACGCAGGCATAATGGTTTATCAGCTGTCTTACAACAAGGACAATTTGGCTCAAACTATTGTCTATGAAGTTAACCCCAAACCCGCCACCACGGAATTTATTAAAAATACGCTCAACGCGACCGAGGTCACACTTCCCCCTCCCGGCGTTACGGTTACTAAAGCCAAAGTTGACGCAATTATAGTTTTAGGCCAAAACGCGCCCGTCGAATCTGCTCCAATTCCCTACATCGCACCTCCGGCCAGAATTTCCAGCACTACCACCACCACTATAAATACCCTTTTTGGCACCTCCTCTCCCGGTTCAATTTCAACGTCAACACCGGTTTCGACAACAACGTCGGTTAGTAAAAAGAAACCTTAAAATAATTTCAAATATAGAATCTTCGATAAAAATTTAATCATCCTCCACCAATGAACAAATCCTTACCCATCGTTGCTATTGTCGGACAACCCAATGCCGGCAAATCCAGCCTGCTGAATAAAATCGCCAAAAGACCAATGGCCATAACTTCCGAAGTGGCTGGAACCACGCGCGACCGACAGTATGAAGACACTTCCTGGAACGGAGTGAATTTTACATTGGTGGACACCGCGGGGTTGTCCCTAAACCCCGGCGATGAGCTCGAACTAAGTTTGCTCAAACAAATTCAGGTTGCGCTAGATGAAGCCGACGCCATTATTTTAGTGGTAGACGGCAAACAGCCAGCCAGAGCCATTGATCAGAATATTTTAAAAAAATTCCGGCAAATTAAAAAACCCATTGTCTTGGCTGTTAACAAACTGGACGGTTCTTCCCAGTGGAACGAAAAAACCGTGGAATTCCAAAGTCTGGGAATAAAGAATCTTTTTCCAGTAAGCGCGCTTAACGGCCGCGGCATTGGAGATATGCTGGATGAAATAGTAAAGTTTTTGCCGGCCGAAACAGGAACGGATTTAGAATTATCTCCCGCCGATGACAATATTGCTGTTGCGATTGTAGGGAAACCCAATGTCGGCAAATCCAGCATCTTTAACAAAATCTTAAAGGAAGAGCGCGTTGTGGTCTCCCCCATTGCCGGCACCACCCGCACAGCCATTGATGACGATATTACAATAGACGGATTAAATTATACTTTTATAGACACCGCGGGTCTAAAGAAAAAAGAGCACCGGCAGGCACAGCCGGACGTTTTTGCCGGCTTCCAAAGTTTTAAATCCATACGCCGCGCGGACATTTGCCTATTTGTTATAGACGCTTCCCAGGAAATTACCAAACAAGACCAAAGAGTAGCCAATGAAATTCTAAATATGCAAAAAGGCTGCATAATTTTGGCCAACAAGTGCGACCTTTTAAAAGACAGCAAGGCCGCCGGCACGCTGGGAAAAAATGTTAAAACAATTGAAAAAGACCGCGACGACCAATACCAAAGCGTTCGCGATTACATTTCGCATCACTTTCCGTTCCTGTGGATGTCTCCGTTATTCTTTGTCTCCGGACTGGAAGGATACGGCATTAAGGAAGCCGTGGAGTCCATAAAACCAATTTTTGACCGCCGCCATAAAACCATAGACAACGAAACACTAAAAGAATTCCTCAAAAAAGTCATGGATAAAAATCCACCCAAACTTTTGCGCGACCAGAAAAAACCCAAAGTCTTTGGGCTCAAGCAAATTGACACCAATCCTCCGATGTTTGAGCTCCTGGTCAACCACTCCGGCGCCATATCAACGCAATTTCGTAAATTCCTGGAAAACTCCCTGACTAAATACCTGGACTTTTACGGCACGCCGATAACTCTAAAACTAAAAGGCAAAGATAAAAGCTAACCCAATATCAAAGACACTAAAAAGACTTTTTGCGTAGTGCTAAGAGTCTTTTTAATTACTATAGTGGATAGCGAATAATCGTCGCTTATTCTATCACAGTGATACCGATGCAACTGAATTTTGCATAGCGGACAATCTCTTAAGAAATTTTATGGAATCATTTAGTATCCAAATATATAACAGGATCAGTATTCCTGGGGCTTTTCCGCTAGAAATCAAACCTATTACAGCCAAAACTACTGAAAACCAAAAAGTAAACTGCAATACCTTTTTGCTTCCAGTAGGATTATTTCTAATTATGAATCCGAGAATAACATAAGTAATCCCGATAAAACAGTATATGACCATCGCGCCAACAGCAGTATCGGACTTAGATACTAC
The DNA here is from genome assembly GCA_003151625.1 of Candidatus Doudnabacteria bacterium. Taxonomy (GTDB): domain Bacteria; phylum Patescibacteriota; class Doudnabacteria; order UBA920; family UBA920; genus PALSA-1336. The sequence continues at coordinate 2,034 of PLYC01000026.1, read as the reverse complement.
CATCAAAAGTAAACCAATAACTATAAGCAATACCCCCAAAATTATGCCAACGGTTCCGCTACGGTTAATCTGATTTATCAGCTTTTGCGGATCGGTAATAATTTGTGGCGCTGGGGTTTGAGGCTTTGGGAGACTTATTTCTGTTTCCATATAGATTTTTTAATTACTTTTATTTAAAAAAGCAACGACAATTATTGAAATCATAATAAGAGCAAACACGATAACCAGCAATATTACATCCACATTTTTTCTTTTTTTTACAACAGATGTATCCGTAGGTTGGGAAATCGCGCTTTTGGAAAATCTTTTGATTAAATCAAAAAAACCAAAAATAAATATGAGTCCACTAATAACAGCCGCAAAATACCCTAAGCTCCCTCTATTAAAAGCTGCGTTATTATTAATATCGCCGTGCGCAAAAAAATAAATACTCCCAATCATTAAAATCACACCCAAAGGCATTGAAATATAAAAAGGGAAGTATTTCAAAATTGGGGAGGAAGCCATAGCTCCCATTTCTTGTTGGCCTTTTTGGTTTGGGTCGTGTAACACAATATCCCGCAATTTTTCTTCTGTAGTTTTATTGTCATTTTCCATATTTTTTATGTTAAAGTTTAATTTAGCTTTATTATAGCACCTTTTTGTCTTTTCCAAACATCTGCTATAATTCCCGTATGAAGAAAAGCTCCCAATTGCCTTCCCTTCCTTTGGCTCCCGGATTCATTGAACGCCGGATATATTTAATCCGCGGGCAAAAAGTTATGCTGGATTCAGATTTGGCTGAACTATATCAAGTAGAAACCCGGGCTCTAATTCAGGCGGTCACACGTAATCCCGGACGTTTTCCGGCAGATTTTATGTTTCAGCTTACCCTACGGGAAGCCGAATCTTTGAGATCACAAACTGTGATCTCAAACGTTGGCCGCGGCGGGCGGCGCTATCTACCCTATACTTTCACGGAGCAAGGAGTGGCCATGCTTTCGTCCGTTCTAAACAGCGAACGTGCGGTACAGGTCAACATCGCCATTATGCGCGCTTTTATCCGGCTTAGAGAGATACTGTCCACCCACAAAGATATTATGATTGAGATCAAAAAACTCAAGCAGGAACAACGTTTCCAACGTCACGATATTAAAAAAGTTTTTAAAATTATAGAAACGCTTCTTACTCCGCGCAAACCAAAGCCGCTACCCATTGCTCCAAAACGGCCGATTGGTTTTCGCGTAAATTAGCAAATAGACCCGCTATCACAAAATGTGATACCTAAAGAATTATGAAAATTATTGTCGGTTTGGGAAATCCGGGAGAGAGGTATAAAAACACCCGCCATAATGTCGGGTTTTTGGCTTTGGATTTTATTTTGGGCTTTGACGGCTTTATGGACGCCAAGCCCAGCCATGAATTTAAATCCGATATTTTTTCCTGGATTTCAGAGGAAGGGGAAAAAATTATATTTGTTAAACCGCAGACATACATGAATGACTCCGGCCAGGCTCTTAAAGTTATCTGTAATTTTTACAAAATGAATTTGGCCGCCGATTTATTAGTAATCCACGATGAAGTAGATTTGCCTTTTGGCGACATTAGAACCACCAGCTCATCCTCGTCCGCCGGCCATAACGGCGTCCAGAGCATTATAGACAACATTGGCACGCAGGACTTTCAGCGGATCCGCATTGGGGTGGAGACCAGGGTTTCCCGCGATGAAATGCCGACAGATGCCTTTGTGCTCCAAAATTTTTCCGATGATGAATTAAAAAAACTTCGGGAAGAGATACTCCCGAAGGTAGAATTAGAAATCAAAAAATTTATAGGACAATAACTGAATTTACGAAGTACGAATATTTACGAACTTACGAAAGGTAACACTTCGTACGTTCGTACGGGTTCGTACTTCGTAAACTTATACCCACTACCCCACTTGCAAGTGAAAGGCCGCAAACAATCGTCTACGAACCTTTACTTTGTGCTTGAGCCGATAATAGGAGGGATGATACCGACCCTTACGACTTGCAAATAGGATGGCGGATACAA
>PLYC01000013.1 GCA_003151625.1 Candidatus Doudnabacteria bacterium | reverse complement strand
GTCTTCATGGCGTGGGCGTAAGTGTTGTAAACGCTTTGTCTATATTGTTAATCGCCCAGGTGAAAAGAGACGGTAAAATTTACGAACAAAGATACAAAATCGGCAAGCCGCAGGGAACGGTTAAGGTTGTGGGAAAAGTAGATAAAGACGACCCCGACCAAACCGGCACATCCATAACTTTTTATCCGGACACTAGCATTTTTGAAACCACGGAGTTTAATTTTAAAACTGTACTGGAACATTTGCGAAGCCAGGCTTATTTAACCAAGGGTTTGCATTTTATTATTACCGATGAACGCGTCGGCCTAACTTATCAATACTATTTTGAAGGCGGAATTTTAAGCTATATTAAGCAGCTCAACAGAAACAAAAAAGTCAAAAATGTCCCTATCTACATTAACAAAACAGTTGACGATATTTTGGTGGAACTTGCTATTCAGTATACCGATGACTACGATGAACGCATTTTAGCCTACGCCAACAACGAATACAACCCCGAAGGCGGAATGCATGTTACCGGTTTCCGTACCGCTTTAACACGTTCCATAAACAACTACGCCACAAAAAACGGCTATGTAAAAGAGGCGGAAAAACTTACCGGCGAAGATATGCGTGAAGNNAGTTGCGCGAGATACAGTTTGAAGGCCAAACCAAAGCCAAACTTGGCAACCCGGAAGTAAGAACCGCGGTAGAAGCCGTAGTTAACGAGTCTTTGGAAATTTATTTGGAAGAGCACCCGCAGGAAGCCGGCAAGGTTATTGAAAAGGTTATTTTGGCGGCCAAAGCCAGAATGGCTGCGAGGGCTGCCCGAGATTCGGTTATTCGCAAGGGCGTTTTGGAAGGTTTGGCACTTCCCGGAAAACTGGCCGATTGCAGCGAATCAGATCCGACCAAATGCGAAATGTACATTGTCGAGGGTGAAAGCGCCGGCGGTACGGCTAAACAAGGACGCGACAGAAGATTCCAAGCCATTCTTTCTATGCGCGGCAAGATCTTGAACGTGGAACGCGCCCGTTTAGACAGAATGCTCGGCAACCAGGAAATTAAAAATATAATTATCGCGCTTGGCGCAGGTATTGGTGAAATGTTTGATGTAGCCAAACTTAGATATCATCGAATAGTTATTATGACCGATGCCGATGTGGATGGTTCCCACATTCGCACTCTTTTATTAACTTTGTTTTACCGATACTTCCCGGACATCATAAAAAACGGCTATGTTTACATTGCCCAGCCGCCTTTGTTTAAGGTGCAGGTCGGCCGCGATTCCAAGTACGCTTTTTCCGAGGAAGAACGAGACAAAGTGTTAAAAGAATTAATCTCTCAAGTCAAAGAAAAGAAAGTGGCTACTAAAAAGAGCAAAGCGGATGCAAAAAAAACAATGGGCGAAGAAACTGCGGAAGCTCCAGAGGAGTTATCGACCGTAGAGGAAACCACGGGCGGCAACATAGACGGCATAAAATATGGCATCCAACGCTACAAAGGTTTGGGTGAAATGAACGCGGAACAGCTTTGGGAAACAACAATGGATCCGCAACACAGGGTAATGCTCCAAGTCAAACTTGGCGACGCGGAAAAAGTTTCCGAAATATTTGAAGTTCTAATGGGCGACGAAGTCGCCCCGCGCAAACGCTTTATAACCACCCACGCCAAGGCAGTTAAAAATTTGGATATATAAAAAATTATTAATAAATCAAATTTATGAATAAAAGATATTCCTTGCCTGAAGAGATTATAGGCTATGGTGATAGATATAATCTAACGACTACACGTTTTATGGAAATGGTAGAACAAACACCACCACAAACCAAATTGACAAGAGAGGGTGTTATGAAAGCACTTATTGGAAACGACTACGAAACACTCGATGGAGGAACTAGAAATTTAATCTTTACTACATTAATTCAATCCGACTTAGAAACAGCTGTGGAAATTGGCGAATTGACACAAATAGCCACAGACGAATGGCAAAAAACCTAGTATAGCACAACTTAAATCTTTTATTGACACAAAAATAAATCTCAAGTATCATATACGCAGTCTGTTAATAAATTAATAGCAATTCCACCCCCGGCGTCATTCTGAGCCCGAATGCATCTGAGGGTGAAGAATCTCTTTTATGGAGATCCTTCGGTCGGCTGCACTCCCTCAGGATGACGCCGATAAATGATTTTCGATAGTATTATCTCTTATGTCCAAAAAATATTTACTTACCACCGACGGTTTGCAAAAGCTTAACGACGAGCTTAAAGAACTTATTAACCAAAAACGCCCGGACGTCATTGAACGAATTCGGGAAGCCGCAGCGCACGGGGATTTAAGCGAGAATGCAGATTATGCCCAGGCACGGGAAGAGCAGAGCTTTACCGAAGGACGGATTTTGGAAATTGAGGACATTATTAAAAACGCGGAAATTATTACCCAGAGCAACCATGGCAGTACTGTAACCATTGGTTCAACCGTGACGGTAAAGATTAACGGTCAAGAAAAAAAATACACTATTGTCGGCAGTAACGAAGCCAACCCCAAGGAAGGAAAAATTTCCAACGAATCTTTGGTGGGAAGCGCGTTGCTCGGCAGAAAAATTCACGAAAAATTCATAATCACCGCTCCGGCAGGAGAAATGGATTACGAAATAATCAGCATTGAATAATTTAAAGAGACAAAGAGGGCCGTATGCAAAAACAGTATACATTAACCATAAAAGCCCCAATTGAAAAATCTTTTGCCACAGCCACCGAAAAGCCGAGCATGGAACACTGGATGCAGGGGGACATTTTCACGCATTTCAAAACTTTGAGAGATTCAGATAGTCCTGTTGGTACCAAGTTTAAACATATTATTCGTGGGTTTTTTGATATTGAAGGTGAAGTAATTGCTTATCAAAATCCGCTAGTGTTTGGCATTGGCCTGCAGGCCGGACCGTTGAAAGGCACTATTATGTATAGGTTTGAGGAGTTGGAAAATACCGAAACTAAATTGACCTGCGATTTGGAAATTTTGGACGGTACCAAAGCTCGCCGCATTGCAAGCAAAACTTTCTTCCCAATTATTCACAAACTCATCACAAAGCATTTGGAAAGCTTAAAACAACTGGCCGAAGAACAACAGGACGGTTAAAAACCGACAAGATAACACTATAAGTTTCATCTAAAATATTAAATTTCCTTTTTTGCCACAAAAAGGAGTTTTTGTTATAATAAAGACGCGTTAACAATAGCAATAAAAAATAACAATCGTAGATTTACGACGATGAGTGTGATTGTTATTATTATTGTTACAGCTATAATTATCACCTATTACCACCCCTATGTCCGAGCGTTTTGAAGACATTTTAGCCGCAAGGCGCAATAAGCTGGAAGAGATAAGAAAGGCCGGGATAGACCCTTTCCCGTCTACGACAACCCGAACCCATACCAACAAACAGGCTGTGGATCTTTTTGACTCGCTGACAGACCAAGAAATTTCATTAGTTGGCCGGATTCTTAGCTGGCGGGATATGGGTAAAATTACTTTTTGCCAAATAGAAGACGGAACCGGAAAAATCCAGGTGTTATTTAAAGCTGATGATCTTGGCGCGGACAAGTATAAATTTTTAATCGGTACAACTGATATCGGTGATTTTATAGAAGTTTCCGGCACACTGTTTAAAACAAAAACTGGTGAGAAAACTCTCGCTGTAGGGAAGGGTCTAGACCCTTCCCTACAAGGGCACACAAATAATCAAGCATACAAATTACTCGCTAAGTCTCTCCGCCCGCTTCCCGACCAGCATTATGGATTAGCGGATGAAGAAATCAAACTGCGCAAACGCTATCTGGATATTTTAATGGATCCCGGTGTCAGGGATATTTTTATAAAAAAGAACAAATTTTGGTCCTCGATGAGAACCTTTTTGGTACAGAAAGGCTTTTTGGAGCTGGAGATGCCCGTTTTGGAAGCCGTTCCCGGGGGAGCCGAGGCTGAACCGTTTATTACTCATCATAACGCGCTAAACCGCGATTTTTACCTTAGGATAAGTCTGGAATTGCCGCTTAAAAAAATGTTGGTAGCGGGCTACGAAAAAGTTTTTGAAATTGGCCGGATTTTTAGGAACGAGGGAATCTCTCCGGAGCATCTTCAGGACTATACTCAAATGGAATTTTACTGGGCCTACGGCGATTTTGAAAAGCTAATGGAGTTTTGCCAGGAAATGTATCAGTACGTTATAAAAGAGACTTTTGGTAATTTAGAAATTCCGTATCAGGGCCAAATAATCAACTGGGACGGCAAATGGCCAAGGCAGGATTATTTTGAATTGTTCAAAAAATATACCGGCTTAGATTTAAATAAGGCTTCAGACAAAGAACTAAAAACTTACGCCGACAAACATCAGATTAAATACGAGGATTTTGCGGGCAACGGCAGACTAATTGATTTAATTTTTAAAAAAACAATTCGCATTTTACCGGAAGTGGCAACCCAGCCGTCATTTTTAATTAACCAGCCGGTTGAGCTTGAACCTTTGGCCAAACGGGATCCCAAAAATTCAAAAGTTGTCCAAAGACTGCAAATTTTGGCATGCGGCAGCGAGCTGGGCAAGGGTTTTGGCGAATTAAACGATCCCGTAGATCAAAGAGCAAGGTTTGATGATCAAATGAAACTTCGGCAAGCGGGGGATGGTGAAGCCCAGATGCTAGATGAAGACTACGTGGAAGCCATGGAATACGGAATGCCCCCGGCGGCCGGTTTTGGCGTAAGCGAAAGACTCTTTTCCGTGCTAATGGACAAATCCATTCGCGAAACCGTAATTTTTCCGCCGATGAAAGCCTCTAATCTCGCCAAACCTACCATTGACGCCTCAACTAACAGTTCTAAATAAATAGCATGGAACAAAAACAAATTACAATAGTTGCGGCTGTAATTACAAACGAAAAAGGAGAACTGCTGTTGGCTAAAAGAAATCAGCCCCAAACTCCGGAAATCCACGGCAAGTGGGAGTTTGCGGGCGGCGGGGTGGATTTTGGCGAAGATCCCGTAAGCTCAATTAAAAGGGAGGTTTTGGAAGAAATCGGGGTTGAAATAAAAGTTGTAAGACTTTTGCCAAAAGTCATTAGCGATATCCAAAAATTTAATAACGGCGACCAACTGCAAGTACTGGTTTTATCATACGAGTGTAAAATAACCAGTGGCACTCCAAATCCCACGGACAACGAAATTGCTGAAATAAAATTTTTCCCGCTGGATGAAATAAAAAATCTTGAAGCTTTCAAAAATATTCACGAGACCGTTGACCTTTTAAAATTGTAAATTCCGTGTAATTTGTTTTGCTGTAATCTAAAACCTTCAATCTTAAAGCTAACAATATGCTCGACATTAAATTCATTCGCGATAACGCGGACAAAATTAAAGAAACAATTAAAAACAAACGGATAGACTTAAACGTCGACCAACTTTTGGATGTCGACACAAAAAGACGCGACTTAACAACACAGTTGGAAAGTTTGAAGGCGGCAAAAAATCAGGCCTCAAAGGAAATCCCAAAACTTTCACCCGAGGACAAAAAGACCAAGCTCTTGGAAATGAAGGAAGTTGACGAGAAAACAGTCGCTTTAAAAACCCAGCTTAAAGCTATTTTACAAGAGTATGATGACCTAATGTCTTTAGTGCCAAATATCCCCAGCCCCGAAACTCCCATTGGTGCCGACTCATCCGGTAACGTACCATGGCGCTATTGGAACCAGACTATGGGCATTGTAGATCCGACCAAAGACAGTGAAAAAGTTAAAGAAATCCCGCCGAAGTTTGATTTTGAAATTAAGGATCATATAATTTTAGGGAAAAATCTCGACCTCATTGACACTGAAGCCGGGGTTAAAACTTCCGGCTTTCGCGGGTACTATTTAAAAAATGAAGCGGTGCTAATGCAATACGGGCTCATTTGGATGGCTTTGAAAAAAATGCAGGAAAAAGGTTTTACGTTAATGGTACCGCCCGTTTTAGTCAGGCCATCGACACTTTTTGGCAGTGGGCATTTTCCGGCTGGCCGCGAGGAAATTTACGAGGTTCATGAAGCGCGCAACGTTCCCATCCCAACGCCCGATGGCAAACTTTTAGACCCCGAGGGCGGCAAGGAACAGACCTATTTAGCAGGGACTTCGGAGCCTTCCTTATTGGCCTATTATCAGGATAAAACTTTAGAGGAAAAAGACTTACCGGTAAAACTTTGCGGGGTTTCTTCTTGTTTTAGAAGCGAAGTGGGCAGTTATGGCAAAGATACCAAAGGCGTTTACCGCATTCACGAATTTATGAAGGTGGAACAGGTTGTATTGTGTAAGGCCGACATTATTGAAAGCGATAACTGGCTGGAAAACATGCGCGAAATCGCGGAAAGCATGCTGCAGGATTTAAGACTTCCATATCGCGTATTAAATATTTGCACCGGTGATATGGGAACCGGCAAATATAAAATGTACGATATTGAAACCTGGATGCCAGGCCGGAACAGTTTTGGGGAAACCCATTCGGATTCAAACCTAACAGACTGGCAGGCAAGACGGCTCAATTTAAAATATAAGGCCGCCGATGGTAAAACAAAATTTGTTTATACTTTAAACAATACCGTAATCGCAAGTCCGCGCATTTTAATTGCAATTTTGGAAAACTACCAACAAAAAGACGGCAGCGTCATTGTGCCGGAAGTTTTAAGGCCGTATGTGGGAAAAGACGTAATAAAAAGATAAATTCTAAGCACGAAATCCGAAAATCGAAATAATATTTAAATGAATAAATAAGAAATTCAAACCTGGATTAGGTTATTTAAATTTTGATTTTTGAATTTGTTTTGGATTTCGACATTCGGATTTCGAATTTTATGTTTGGCCGTTCAAAAAAGAAAATTGACTCCAAAGTCCGCTTCCAAAACAGCCGGTTTAAACATAGGCTTTCCGAAGCCCGGGGGTATAAAAGGCCATTACGAAATCGGCCTGTGAGTAAGGGTGAATTTTTTTTGTCTAAAATAGGCTTAGGTTCGTGGTTTTCCAGATTCGCCACGTTGCTGGTTTTTTTGTTATTAATTTATTTAGTGTTTGTGCCAAATGTTTTTTTTGTCAAACAAACAGTGGTAAATATTTCCCAGAGCGACGACAAATCTACGGTAGAAAATTTAGTAAATTCGTATTTATCCAAAAAACTTCCCTGGCCGCAAAAAAATTTAATACTTCTTTCCAAAGCGGGGCTCAAAGAATTTTTATTGAAAAATGGCCAAAAAATACTGGCCCTAAACAGCATCAGTAAAAAATTCCCTTCGACTCTAATTTTAAATATTTCTCCGCGGTTAGACGAGTTTGCAGTGGAAACAGCCAGTGGAACCGATTTTTCCATTGCAAACGACGGCCTGACAACCGGGGAAATTTATCCAGATGCCTCTGGTACATTGCCAAGCGCTTTAACTTCCGTTAAACTGGACAATAGCGACGGGTTAATAATCGGTCACCAAGCGTTTAGCCAGAATCAAATAAATTTTTTAAACCAGGCGCAAAACCAACTGCCCGAAATTGCGAAATCATCTGTGGATTATTTTGAGTTAGCGGGTCTGCAGATCCCAGATTTGACAGTTTACTTCAAATCAGGATTTAAAATAATTTTAGGATTAAATTCTGATCCAACACAAACTCTAAGCCGTCTGAAGCTTCTATTCTCTCAACTTGCCAGCACTGATATTGGTAAATTATATTACATAGATATGCGCTTTGGTGATAGCGGCTATGTGTGCTATAAAGGTACACCATGCGTTCAAAACATAAATTTACCCAGCAGTACCGCAAGTACAACGCTAGTTGCTCCTTGACGATATAATCTAGGGATAATACTGTCTTCCCTAATAGTGTCCATTTATAACGAACATAGTAAATTTTTATGCAACAAAAAAAACTTTTTGTAATTTCTTTAGGGGGCTCATTAGTAAACCCCGGCCAGGTGGATACTGCCTTTTTAAAGGATTTTAAAAAGCTTATATTATCCGAAGCAAAAAACGGCAACCGATTTATTTTAATTACCGGCGGTGGAGCATTGTGCCGGCAATATCAAAATTCCTTGCGCTCTTTGGCAAATCCGACAGGAGCAGATCTTGATTGGTTGGGTATTTATACTACAAGATTTAACGCTCAACTCGTTAGGCTTATGTTTGGCAAACTTAGTAATCCTAAAGTCGTTGAAGACCCAAATAAAAAAGTAATTTTTAAGGAAAAAATTCTTTTGGCCGGTGGTTGGGCGCCCGGCAGAAGCACCGATGACGATGCAGTACGACTGGCTAAAATTTACGGCGGCACGACAGTCATAAACTTAAGCAACATTGATTACGTTTATACCAAAGACCCTCGAAAGTTCAAAGACGCAAAAAAAATAGAGAATATCTCCTGGGCGAACTTCCGAAAAATTGTCGGCAACAAATGGGATCCGGGCAAAAATGCCCCTTTTGATCCAACCGCTGCCCGCTTAGCGCAAAAACTCGGGCTAAAGGTAATTATTGCAAACGGCAAAAACTTAAAAAATTTAGAAAATATTCTGGCTCAAAAGAATTTTATCGGCACAACTATAAATGATTAGCCGCCGGATTACAAAGTTACAAAGAGACTCTTTGCGCAGCGCAAAGAGTCTCTTTGTAACAGTTAATTAACCTCGATGGATCAGCGGTTAATTTACCTTATACTCCGTTACATAAATATTCGTGCCGACCCAGGGGCGGACATCGTTAAAATCCCGTTCGTCAACCTGTGTCCAGTTGGGCGGGACTTGCGGCTTATTAGAGCCAAAGGCGTCGGTCCATAACAACCAAACTGTATCTGCGGGATGAACGGCCGCAGAAAAACTTGGAAGCAAATCCTGATTTTCCAGCAAAGCCACGCCTTCCACGTGGGAAATTTGGCTTATATCGCTTCGTCCGCCGGTAAACAGCAGCGGGGAGACTCCATTGGGCAGCGGGTAATAAGTATAATCGTAATATTTATAGTTAAAAAATTCGTAAGATGTCCCAACAAATACATGGTCTTTTGCCGCGACAACAGAATGCAAAAATTTGGCGGCTCCATTCATCCCTGGCTTAGCGGCAATATTTAGCCCCTGCCAGTAATTAAAAAACCCGTAAAAATTAAACAGAACATAAACAACAAACAAAGATACGGAAAACCATTTTGGTTTAATGTCGGAGAGCCACGCCGCAAAAGTGATAATAAAAAATGTGCTGGCAAATAAAAAGTACCGTTCCTCGAATACAGATGTGGTACTGCCTTTTAAGCGAGCGAGAATGGCAAATAAAATCGCCCCGCCAAACGGAGCCAAAGTCGCAAAAAGCACCAGCCATTTTTCAAAATACTGCGTCTTTTGTAAAAACCGCCAAAAAAAGAATATTACAAATAAAGTGACTACGATCAGCATCCTTTGGGTGCCGGCATTAGCATTGTCATGTCCAATTCCAAGCAGCATTGTCCATAAAGTTCCCGGTATACTCCAAATATCCATTTGTGGAATCCAGTAGCCGGCGGAAACCTGCTTATATTGAAAAATAAATTGCTTGAGCCAAGGGAGGAAAAAAAGAACGATGGCAATATACGATAACAATAATCCCCAGTACCGCTTGTAATTCAATCGATAATGATAAATATGGTATACCAACGCGTAAAGGCAAAGAGCGGCCATTGTGAACAACAAATAATAATGGATAAAATCCATTATGCCGGCACAAACAGCAAACCATAAGTAGTACCAAAGGTAGTATTTTTTCAGCCTGATATCCTGCGGCAGATTAGGCATATTACGTTTTTGGTCATCGTAAAACTCTTTTTGCTCCCGCAAAGCCCGCACCAAAAAGTAAGCGGCCAACACCGAGAAAAAGGCGCCCATTGTGTACATTCTTGCCTCTGTAACATACTGCAGTTGAAAGGTACTAATAGCGACCAACAAAGCCGCCCACAGAGCCATTTTTTGGTTCTGATGGCCTGTTTCGGAAGAATGGTGGGAGATAAAAGCATACTTAACAAACAGCCAAGTCGCCCAAACGGTTAAAACGCCAAAAAATATGGAGAATCCGCGCAAAGACAAAAGTTTGTCTCCAAAAACATAATGCCAAAGTCGTAAAAAAATATAATACATTGGCGGATGGACATCCAGCGCCAGCCTCCTAAACATTTCCCCCCAGCCATATCGAATCATCAATGCCGAAAATGCCTCATCATGCCAAAGCGAAACATCAAGATTATGATAAAACCTTAAGACTGTCGCTAAAACTAAAATAACTATTAACCAAAAATATTTTTTTATAAACGCCATATTTTTCTTTCTGCGGGTAATTGACTAAATTAATTTTTATTTTGCCTGCCCCGAACCCGAAGACATCGGGGTAAATTTAAAAGTTTGTGCAACAGATAAAACAAATGCTTTAGTTTTTAATTCTGTCGTATCAAACGAACTTGCCATCACGTACAATTTGCCATTATATGGGATATAAATATCATAACCATCTAACGGACTTATGTCCGCATCTGCTCGACCGCCGCCATAACCGGTCGCGTTACCAAATTGGTAAGTTTGGACATTATCGATATGGCTTTTGAAGCCAGTTTCGATGTCTGTCGCAAAAATATCCATAAAGAACTCTCCGCTCTTAAAATTATCTTCTGTGGAGGGGTAGTTTTGCAATCTTAAATCACCATTTGAATAAGATGTTGATATATCTGAAGGATACTGTATCTGATAACCGTCATGGCTATTGGTATATGTCTTCCACCCACTCGTGTCGGTTTGAGCTGTAGGGGGTGTGACCGGAGCAATAAATTTAAAAGTTGAAAGGATTTGATTAAAAGTTTTTGAAACATAATCCTTATTTTCGTAAAAATAATTAACTTCAACCCAAATGACAGAATCGGATGAATAATCAATCAATAGTGTAATATTTGGCACTAATCCTTTATCAGGGCCAGTGAGATTGTCAGGTGCATTAATCTGCACTGCCTGGTGACCGTCAATTGCCATAAGCGGCACTACGTTTCCCTGGTTATCTAAACCCGAGACATCGTACTCTTTCGCAAAATCCAAAAAGTTTGCTGGCGGAGTTGAACCGTAAGGAACGAGAATTGATTTTTTTGTAATTCCTCTCAAAAAAATCTCTCCGGGATAAGAATACCCAACACCTTCCGCGTGTGTAGCTTTATTTCTTTGGTAAACAATATCCAGTATCTCACCCTGTCCGGTGCCATTTACATCCTGCCAATCGACGGGATATTTTAATTCAAACCCATACTGGCTATTAGTATAAGTCTGCCAGCCGCTGATATCTATTGACGATGAAGAAGTGCCAAATGAGGGAGTTACTGCGGTTTTTACCACATGATGAATCGTAATCGGTCCCAAATCAGAAATGGGTTGATCTAGATAATAAACAACACCAGCACAAATCGCGGCGGTTGCTAATATTATAATTGCCCGGTATTTTGGTTTCATGAAATGTTATTTTGTAAATTTAAAAGAGTTTAAGACTTTTTTCACTACCATTTCTTGTGTAGGGTAATAGAAATAAGCAATAGTTACTGTATCGTTATTTTTTTTATTAAAATAATCTATACCAATATGTCCCGATGCTTTTTCTTTAGTTGTTACTTTAGACCAGTTTAAATTGTTATATACCTCTGTAGTCTGACCAATAATTTGGACTTCTGGATCCTGATTTATTTGAGCAAGAACGGCTTCTTTAGTATACAAATTTTTTGAGATACCGATACTGCCATCACCCAAATCATCTCCCGGCTCATTAATAGAGATAGACTGATCATACGAATCAATCCCTATAGTCCAATCCGCCGGGTAATCAAACTCAACCCCATAGTCACTACTCACATATGTCTTCCACCCCACGACTGCGCTCGGGGACGTTGTCACGCTGGCGCCGGCTTGGGGTTGGGTAAATTGAAAAGTTGATAAAATCTTATTATACAAATCATTATTATCATCCGCAGAATCACGTCCAATAATCGAAGCGAACAAATTTAAGCTCGAATCGTAAATGTATGAGTGCACGCCATAAATGTCTAGCGAGTCAACTATTATCTCATTACCTTGATAACGCCTAAGTGAAGAAAAATTTCCCCCTAATTGATCCTTTGCAAGCGCTAAAAGCATTTGCTGCTGAGTTCCCAAATATTGTTTAGTAGATTGTTCAACAGAGATAGTCAAAATAGATGGCAGATCATTATATTTTGGATCGGAAAATGACACGGAATTATCCTTCTTGCCTTCCGTTACTTCCAAATTGTCAGGATAAGAGACAAAAAACCCATACTGACTATTGGTATATGTCTTCCACCCCTCAACTGCGCTCGGGAACGATATCGCGCTAATGTCTGCCGACGATGAAGAAGCGGAAGGTTGGGGAGTGGGAGGAGATTCCGATTTTAACGCGTGATGAACCACAACCGGACCCAAGTCCGGCGCGGGTTGGTTAAGGTAATAAAAGACTCCGGCGCAAACTGCGGCGGTTGCTAATATTATAATTGCCCAGTATTTTAGTTTCATAACTTTAAAAGAAAATCCCGATTTTATTTAGTGTAATAGAATATATGGCCATAAGCTTTATTACACTAAACTTGAAACAAAAAATTATTTATTTATCTTATATACCGCCATCACGCTTTGGTTAAATTGGTTGCGGTATTCTAAAATTAAATGTTCGTCGGAATGGTATTGCTTAAATTTTTTAGTGTCGAACATACTGCTTTGAGTAAAGACAATTTGGTCTTGCGAGGTTAAATCGGTGAGCTGCCAGGAGTTTTCCGGATCAATCTGCTGGTAGGGGACATTGCAGGGGTCACTGAAGTTTCCATACCGGTTGCTGGTTAAATAGTCCGTTGTTTGCACGGAGTATTTGTCCAAAACTAAATACGTATGCGCCGCAGTTGAACCAAGGCCGGCGCCCACGGATTGATTACAACTATCAATAAGATATTGGCTAACAGGTGTTAGGTCGGAGCGGAAATAATAAAAGTTCGCGGGGTCATTGGCCGCGTTTACAAAATACAAAAAGTAGGTTTGCAAAATTAACGCCAGACAAAAACAAACCGCGACGAGCTTAAGCCCAAAATTTACCACCCTCATACGAAGGGGCGTAAAATGATTATCTCTTATCCATTGCGGGTCTTTGAAGTGGTACAAAACCCTTTCCCAAAGTCTCTTGTGAAGTTTCAAAATAATTTGAGCGAATGAATAAATAGCCCAGGCGGAAATTATAAATACTACTGGGATAACCCCGATGCCCCTGAGCCCGTGAGGGATGCCTTCAGCTGTGGTAATAACAGGCAAAAGCATGCCAAAGAACCAACCTGTAAGCAGGTAGTATTTCCACCAGTAAGAACGCTTATTCGGGGCAAAAAAGTACCAAATTCCCACGAAAACAATAACTGCCAGCCCACCAGCAAAAAACGGGCTAACTAATGGCGACAGAAACGGATAGCCCGAAATATTTTGCCGCCAGTTTAAATCGCCCTGGGTAAAAAATCCCAAAAATTGCGTTTTAAAAACTTCCACTGCAACAGCGATAACATCCACTAAGGGAGGCTTGGAAGTAAGCTGAACCCCGTTAATTGTGTACAAAGTTTGGTTAAAAATACTGACTTGCCCGGCGCGGCCGACAAAAGAGCCAGGGTGGTCGTAAAAATATTTTCCCAATGGGAAAAAGAAAATTATAAAAGCCACTAACGATACAATTACAGGCAAAAAATATTTTTTAGCAGTTAGTTTAAACTCGCTAATTTTTATCGTGCCAAGCCACGGCCAAGCCACCGCCGCGACCAAAATTGGAGCCATAATACGGAAAGCAATATAAGTATAAAAACCCAAGGCAAAGCTTGCTCCAAATAAAAAAGAATGGGCTAATTTAGCTTTTACAGAACCGGCCTGATAAGCACGAAGCAAAAAATATATTGTTAAAGCGGAAAAAAATGGGATTAAAGTTGCCCTAAAGGCGGTTCGTGATAAAACAACGTGCCAGGAAGAAACGGCCATTAAAAACATCGCCAGCAAAGAAATATTAACCGACCTTTTCTTGACCAGAGGATCATCGCGATTCTCACCCATTAAAAATAATCTGTAGCAGACAAAATAACACATCATAACAGCCAGAACGCCAAACAGTGCGGAGACAATGCTAAATTGCCAGACTCCTTTGCCAAAAAGCGCGACCGAAGCCCATTCCATGTAAAAAAACAAAGCCTCCCGCCCGTTGCCCCTTTCGTAAAAAGGCTGGAGGCGACCTTGTTGCATTAAATTAATATCCAGGCCGTTGGCCGCCATGTCCGGGAACAGCCCGCCGGGCATTTTGGCAATTTGATAAAATCTGAAAAATATTGCTAAAAAGATTATTACAATAAAACCCGCCTTTTGCTTTTGACTCATTTGGTTTTTTGCCTTAATTAAGATATTTTTCGCGATATTCGAAATTTTTAAAAACTGTTTGGGGATGGAAATAACCCTATTATTTTGCTATACTTGAGCAGGTAACGAAAAATTAAACATATCAAACTAAATGTCGCTTACTTGGACGGAAAAAGTCAGATTTTGGTTATCGAACGTTTGGTTTCTGTGGGCTCTTTGTCTAATTTTTAACATTATAACATTTTTATTCATTTATTTCAAAATTCACCCTGGGAATAAGACCCTGGCTTTGCACTATAATGTTTTGGTCGGGGTGCAGTGGTATGGCAAGGGAAAAAATTTATATTTTATTCCCGGGATCGGCCTGGCAGTATCGGCTGTAAATTACGTCCTTTATAAAGCGCTAAAGGATAATAAATTCTTTCTGTCGCTGCTTACTGTTTTTATCAGTATTTGCGCGCAATTAATTTTACTTGCCGCTGTTTTGTTTTTGGCAAAAGTTAATTAATAAATCGAATCAACGAATGGAACCCGCCTCGACTCGCGTCGACGCGAGGCGGGCGAATCTACGAATAACAACAAATATACGGATTGCACCACTTCGTAGTCATTCGTTGATTCGCCTGCCCGCCATAGCCTTTAGTAGTTAGTTTGATGAGTATTGGTATTTTAATTAACTGTCAACAATCATCTAAACTTAAATGACAGGCAAAGGCAGGCGGGTCTTATTCGCAGATTCGATTTATTTCTTATGTTTAGAAAAAGGACGTTTCAAGAAAGACTTTGGGAAACAATACCGGGACTGCAGTTCTGGGCGGTTTTTTTTGGCTCGATTTTACTTTCTTACTACCAGCCGGTATGGGCGGCACTCTTTATAATTTGTTTTGATTTATACTGGGTTTTAAAAGCCATTAACGTGGCCGCTCATTTACTCACCAGTTATTGGAAATTTAAATTTATAGTCACTATAGACTGGCACGATTACATAAAAAGGCTTAATAATTTTGGAAGCTTTACGGAATTTCTAGCAACACAAGGCCACGCAGCACAAACTTCACAAGCAAAAGTTTTTTTTAGAAATGAAGTAAAAAGATTAAAAGTGGCAATTAGCCAAAGCAAAAAGGGCGGCGATTACTTAAACTACTATCAGGTAATTTTAATTCCTTTTATTGACGAAAGTTTTGAAGTTCTAAATTCAACTTTCGAAGCCCTGGTCGCGAGCCACTATCCTAAGGACAAAATGATAATGCTGTTGGCCGGTGAAGTCCGTGCGGGCATTAAAGGCCAGGAAGTGGCCGCGCAAATTAAACAAAAGTACCAGGAACATTTTTTTAAATTCTTTGTTTCAATCCACCCCGACGGGCTTTTTGGCGAGATTAAAGGTAAGAGCGCCAATGCCAGTTATGCCGTGCAGTCAATTTTGCCGGAATTAAAAAATTTGGGAATTAACACCGACCAGGTTTTAATTTCCAATTTTGACTCCGACACAATTATCCATCCCCAGTACTTTGCCCGGGTTATGTATGAATTTTTAACCGCCGACAAACCTTACCAAAAAAGCTATCAGCCGGTGGCAATTTACAACAATAACATTTGGGACAGTCCTGCAATAATCCGAGTAGTTTCGGTTTCCAACTCTTTTTGGCAATTTACGGAGAGCAGTCGGCCCGACCGCCTGCGGACTTTTTCTTCCCACACCATGACATTGCGGGCTCTAATAGAGGTAGGTTTTTGGAAAAAAGATATTGTTAATGAAGACGGATATATTTATTGGCAATGCTATTTGCATTATAACGGGGATTACCAGGTTGTTCCTCTTTTCGTGCCCATTTCCCTGGATACCTGCTTAGCTCCAAGTACCTGGCAAACTTTAATAAATCAATATAAACAAAAGCGCCGCTGGGCTTACAATGTCGAATATTATCCGCATTTGGTCCCCGCGCTTTTAAAATCCAAAGCACCGTTTTGGGATAGAATGTATAAGCTTTACCAGTACGCGGAAGGGAATTTTAACTGGGCCACAGCCAGTATTCTTATTACTCTGTTGGGCCGTTTGCCGCTTTATTTAGGTGGTGACGCTTTTAACCAAAGCGTAGTGGGATACAATCTGCCAAAAATAACAGTCATTCTATTAAATATAGCCCTGGTATTTTTAATTTTTAGTGTTTACATAAATATGGTTTTATTGCCGCCGCGGCCGAAAAAATACAGCATTTGGCGGTCGGCAATGATGTACGTGCAGTGGATTTTCGTGCCAATAGTTTCGGTAATTTTTGGCAGCTTGCCCGCCGTGGAAGCCCAAACCCGTTTAATGTTTGGGCAGTATCTTGAATTTTGGGTAACGCCCAAAGCCCGCAAAGGGGAGAACACCGGGCTTTCCATGAAAGAAATGCAAACTAATTCTAACAAATAAAGGTTCGCTCTTCGTAGAACTCCGAGGTATTGAACCTGTATTAAGACTCCTTGGGCTCGGAAAGTTATCCGCCTCAGGCGGATAACTTTCACTCGCTCTACGTCGCTAATAAGTTTACATGAATAAAATTTTTTTTAAGACTAAAAAACTTATTAATTCACGGCCAAACTTGGCAGCCATGATGGTGCTGGGCTTTTTGGTTCTCCTTTTTATTTCCCCGTCATTTTTTCAGGGACGATTATTGGCGCCTGTAGATACAACCCACTATGTTGCCCCTTATTTAGACATTACTACCCAAATGCTGCCGTGGTGGAAATTATCCGGGGAAATTATCCGAACCGGCCATATTCCATTTTGGAATGTTTTTTCCGGAAACGGCTTGCCGCTTTTAGCGAATATGCAGTCGGCAATATTTTTTCCGCTAACTTGGCTTTTTTATTTTTTAAACATTCGGGCAGCATTAGCCGCCTACGCTTTTTTAAAATTGTTTTTAATGGGTTTGTTTACGTATTTTTACTTGCGAGAGCTGAAGCTAAATATTTATTCCTGTTTGCTCGGGGCAATCTTATTTGCATTTTGCAACGCCAATGTAATATGGTTTTTATGGCCGCTTACGTCGGTTATTTTAATTTTGCCATTATCTCTTTTTATTATTGAAAGGCATTTTAATGCTAATAATGCCAAAACCGTCCTTTGGCTGGCTCCGGTTACGGCTTTAGGCCTGTTAGCCGGACATCCGCAGACTTTTTTTTACATCTTTTTTGTAATTTACGGTTACGCGATTTTTAAATCATTTTTTTCCGGTTTGAGTTTTAAAAAGGGGGTCTCTAGCCTTGTGTTAATTACCTGCATATTTTTTCTCGGACTGATTATCTCCGCAATGGCCGTATTACCATTTTTGGAATATTTAAAATTAAGCGCCAACTTAAATTACCGCTCGGGCTTTACCGAAAATCCCTTTTATTTACAACCACTACTTTTTTTGGCGAATATTATTCCGGATTTTTACGGCAACACCGGCGTCAAAAACTTCAGTTATTTGCTCGTGCCAAATTATGGTGAACTGGCGCTTGGCTACATTGGCATCAGCGGGCTCATTTTATCCTTGATGTCCTTTAAAAGACAGGTAAAAAAACACGTATGGTTTTTCGCAGTTGCGACACTATTTTGCCTCGCTTTGGTTTATCACGCGCCGTTTATTTATTTTCTGATAAATAAACTTCCGGGCTTTAACCTAAATTATAACAATCGACTTTTATACATATGGGCATTTTGCGGCTCTGTGCTCGCGGCCTTTGGTTTGGATAATTTAATTAATGGCAAAATCAGCCGTAAGCTTCTAAACCGGACGTTTGCGGGATTTACGATTTTTTCGATTGTTCTGATTATTGCAAATCGGTTGATCACGCACGGATGGCAGTTCGCCCATAATTTAGACTGGCACACGGTTAGCCTATGGCAAGACGTATTGATTACGGTATTTTTTGTAAATTTACTTATTGCCTATTTTATTTTTAAGTATTTGCCAAAAAAAAGTGCTTTGGCGTTTTTGTTTATTTTAGTTTCGTTTGAGACGGCTTTCCACGGGATGATTTTTATGAAAACTTCCAGGCCAACGGACTTTTACCCAAACGAGCCTGCTTTGAATTATTTGCAAACACAGTATACCCAAAATTTTTACCGTGTCTTTACTTTTGGCGATGTATTGCTCCCTAACATCGGCACCTGGTACCACATTAACGAACTCAACGACCATGACACAATTTATTTAACCAGCAATAAACAACTCAAAGCAGCCGTGGGTAATTACAACTATTCCCCCGAATATACTTTTAGCGACCCCAATTTAAATGCGTTGCGTTTTTTAAGCGTTGGGTATTTGTTATTTCCAAATCAAAAGGGGTTGGACTTTCTGCAATCCCATCCCGGCGATACCAGCGTGGCCTTTAATGATAATAATTATACCGTATTAAAATTAAGCAACCCTTTGCCTAGGGCATTCACCATAAATGCTTCGAATCTTAATGATTTAGCGAATAAGCTTGCCGATTTGCAAACAGGCAAAAATTTGGATTTGGTTTCTCCGGTCGCTTCTTTTTCCGTTTTGGAAGACGGTACAGAAAAAATTGGCTATAATAACGGGACGCAAGGCTATTTGATAACCACCGACAACTTTTACCCAGGCTGGTTTGAAGAGATTGGCAACCAGCTAATTCCGGTTTCAAATGTAATGGGACTGCGGGCTCTGCCAATTTTAGCCGGACAAGATTCCTCCACAATTGCTTATCATCCCAAGAATTACGCATACGGTTTAGGCTGGAAACTGTCTTTTTTTGCGCTGTTAGCGTGGCTGATATTATTTTATTGGCAATTTAAAATCGGACGTAAATTAAAACAATGACATATCTAATTTTCTTTTTGGTATCCGCCGCCCTTTCTGCGGCAATCACTCCGGCCATTATTATTTTTGCCAGGCGCTGGCGTGTTTTGGATTTGCCGAGCCAACCTAGAAAAAATCATCCCAAACCAACGCCTCTGCTCGGTGGTTTGGCGGTTTATTTAAGTTTTTTAATCGCACTTACTGCTTACCTGCAATTTGGAAATCCGGATTATAGCATCGTGCCGGTCAAATTTTTTGTGGGAATTATTTTTGGCGGGTTAACTTTAATTATCGGAGGAATTTTGGACGACAAACTTAATCTGCCGCCAAAAATCCTGTGGCTATTCCCGGCTATTGCGTCTTTAATTATAGTTTGGTCGGGGATTGGCGTTGGCATTACCCAAATTAGTAATCCTTTTGGCTCCCCAATTAACATAAATCACAATTTTCAATTTTCAATTTTCAATTTTCAATTACCTGTAATTTTGGTCTGGCTCTGGATGATGGGAATGATTTTTACCACCAAACTTTTGGACGGATTGGACGGATTATGCGGGGGGATTGGCCTTATTGGTTCGCTGACAATGTTCGCCCTATCCTTAACCTCCAAAGTTAACCAGCCGATTACAGCCAGCATCGCGATAATTTTTGCCGGCTGCCTTTTAGGATTTTTATTTTATAATTTTAATCCGGCTTCAATTTTTTTGGGCGAATCGGGCAGCACGTTAATCGGCTTTATACTCGGCGTACTGGCAATAATTTTAGGCGCCAAAATTGCCACGGCGTTGTTGGTTATGGGCATCCCAATTCTCGACGTTGCCTGGGCAATTGCCAGAAGAATTTTCTACCACCGAAGCCCTTTTGCCGGAGACCGCCAACATTTGCACTTTAGGCTTTTGGATGTTGGATTAAGCCAGCGCCAGGCTGTCTTGGCGCTGTACGCAATTTCCGCGATTTTTGGCGCTGTAGCGGTATCTTTGCAAAGTATGGGCAAATTGATAGCGCTGGTAGTTTTGGTGTTTGTAATGCTGATTATGGCCATTATGGTGGTTATTCTCTACAAGCGGAAACATCCCCACATCCCGGATTTGTTTGATTACGCGGAGTTGACGGATAACGAAAAAGCTGGTAAAATATCCAAGTAACTAAATCTTTAATCCTAAATCTTTAATCTAATGCTATCAATTTTCGAATCAGGCGGAAAACAATATTTGGTTTCTTCCGGCGACAAAGTCCAGGTAGAAAAACTCGAAGGCGAAGCCGGAGCCACATTAACTTTTGATAAAGTTTTATACGCGGACGGCAAAGTCGGTAAGCCGTATGTCCCCGGCGCGGCAGTGACCGCCAAAGTTATAAAGCAGGGCAGGGGAGCCAAAGTCCACGTTCTAAAATATAAAGCCAAAAGCAAATACCGCCGTAAGATAGGAGCCCGGCAAGCCTATACCGAAATCGAAATCGTCAAGGCTTAGAAAATAATCAGAAACCGATAAAATCCGCCGAAGCTTTAGCGAAGGCGGAAGAAAAATCGGCGCAAGGCAATTTTACATCGAAGTAGAAATTACAAAAGCATAGAACCGCTGATAAATTGCTGATTAATACGCTGATATATCGCTAAAAAAAGACTGCCCTAACCTGCAGTCTTTTTGATGTTTGGAACTATTTTACTGTGTAACCACTTTGGCGTGGCCACGCCAAAGTGGTTACACACTTTTTAATTTAATTTGCTATGATTGATTCATTTTAAATGGCACGATTTTAACGGCCGTTAAAATCGTGCCATTTAAAATATTGAATTAACGCTGATAAAAAAAACCCCGCTCTTAGGCTTAGGGCAGTTTAAATTTTATAGTGATAACTTCGGAGTTAGTTTGTTTTCCGTCTGGTTCAATATTCAATTTTGGTTGTTTTATAATTTCATATGATTCCGAGGTTTTTAAACCTTCGATAAAATAATCGACCATCCCGTCACTGGCATCCGGCAAGTCCATAACTATGAGAATTTCGCCATTTTCTTTCACAATCCTTTTGCAATCATTAAAAATTTGTCGCATAGCCGCCAACATCTCATCAGAATCGGCAAAAGTAGGATGGATACCGTCATTTACAAATAGCTTTTCTATGTCTGGGTCAGCATTTGGCAATCTGAATGAATTTAGCACGTCATTTAATACTAACTTATCAACACTTTTATCTCCAAAAGGCATATTCGCAGCATCAGCTTGTATAGCAGCCCCTTTTATATTTTTATCAGAAAGCTGATAGTTAATCCCATTTAACGAACCCTGATGATTTATAATATTTAATGCCACGTAAACGTCCTTATTTTTGTCAAAGTCTGACCAATTCCTGAGATAGTAGGCATCTAATATATTATCAGTAGCTCCAATCTCCACAACCGTTTCGGGATGACGAAAATTTACTTCTTGCCTTTCTTTTTCCAAAAAATTTTCTGGTTGCATATTAATATTCCCTCCGCCCTTCCATCGCCCTCATCAGCGTAATATCATCCGCGTACTCCAAGTCTCCGCCCATGGGCAGGCCGCGAGCAATGCGGGTAATTTTTATTTTGGTGTTTGATTGTTTTATAACTTTTGACAAATGCATCGCGGTTGTCTCACCTTCAAGCGATGGGTTTGTCGCGATTATAATTTCTTTGATTCTTGGATCTTGATTCTTGGTTCTTTCGATCAACGATTCAACTTCCAAATTCTCCGGCCCAATTCCTTCCAAAGGGTTAAGCACGCCGCCCAAAACGTGAAAGACTCCATTAAACTGTCCGCTCTTATCAATAGCTTGCGCGTCTAGCGGCTCTTCCACCACGCATATAAGGCTTTTGTCGCGCTTAGAGTCGGTACAGGTGTGGCAAGGGTCGCTTTCGCCCATATTATGGCAAGTGGAACAAAAAACAATCCCTTCCTTAACTCTGGAAATTGAATCGGACAAATTGTTTAAATCTATATTGTCTTCCTTAAGCAGATAAAAAGCCAACCGCTGCGCTGTCTTTGGCCCAATGCCAGGCAAGCTTCCGAGCTCGTTTATTAGTTTTTGCAGGCTGGTAGGTAATTTTGTCATGAAATAGTAATTGGTTATAAGTTATAGAAGCCAGTTTGGTTATAAGTAAAAAGTTTTAGATTACTTACAACCAACCACTTACTACCACACCGGCTTCCATAACTAATAACTTAAAACCTGACTACACCGGTTCTTCCGCCGGAACCATACTGTCCATTACCGTCTGCGGTGAAACGTCAAAACTACGGTCCAAATTCTTAAAGGAAGTTTTTTCCTGGTCAAAATACAAATCCACCTGTCCGGTCGGGCCGTTACGGTGCTTTTTAATGTGGATTTCCGCAATGTGAGGGCGCTTGCTATCTTTACCTTTATACATTTCCTCACGGTAAATGAACATAACCACGTCCGCATCCTGTTCAATAGATCCCGATTCTCTTAAATCGGCTAGCTGGGGGATTTTATCCGGCCGGCTTTCCACGCCGCGGGACAGCTGGGACAAAGCCAGCACCGGCACGTTCAGCTCGCGAGCCAACAATTTTAAAGCGCGGGAAATTTCGGAAACTTCCTGTACGCGATTTTCCTGGTTGCGGCCTTCCATTAATTGCAAATAGTCTACCACAATTAACCCCACACCATGCTCGGACTGCAGCCGACGGGCTTTGGTACGAATTTCCATAATGTTGCTGCCGGCCGCGTCGTCTATAAAAATAGGGGACTCGGAAAGTTCGCCCATAGCTTTGCCAATTTGGTCAAAGTCGTCCTCGTTCAAATGTCCGGTGCGGATTTTCCACAAGTTAACATCGCTCTGGCTGGAAAGCAAACGGTCCACCAACTGATCCTTGCTCATTTCCAGGGAAAAAATTCCGACCGGTACTTTGGCGTTTACGGCAACATTCCTCATTATGTCTAAAGCCAGGGAAGTTTTGCCCATGGAGGGACGTGCGGCCAAAACCACCAAATCCGATTTCTGCAGTCCGCCGAGCAAATTATCCAAATCCACATAACCTGTTGGCAGGCCCCTTAACTTTCCTTTCTCCCGATGCAGTTCATCTATTCTTTCAAAGGTGGCGTGTAGAATGTTCCCAATAGAAACAAAATTCTGTTTTAAATGTTTTTGGGAAATATTAAAAAGTTTTTGCTCGGCCACGTCCAAAATATCTTCCATTTCGCCTTCTTCCTTAAAAGCGATATTGCTGATTTCTCCGGCAGCCGTAATTAATTTACGAAGCGTGCCCTTTTTTCGGACAATGTAGGCGTAGTGGGTAACGTGCGCGGCGCTGGGCACCGCGTTAACCAGCTGGGTTAAATAGGAACTGCCGCCGACTTTTTCAAGAAGTTTTTTTTCTTCCAGCCAGTTGGTAACTGTTAAAATATCCACGGATGTATTGGTGGCGTACAAAGCCAAAACCGCCTCAAAAATTATTTTATTTTTTTCGTCGTAAAAATGGTCTGCGCTAACAATATCGCCAATCTTTATAATCGCGTCTTTGTCCAGCATTAAACATCCCAAAACCGACATTTCTGCGTCCAGGTTTTGGGGCGGGATTCGTTGGATAGATGAGTTGTCTGACATAAGTGTAGTGTGCCGATTTATCGGCCTCAAAGGCCAATCGTTATTTGATGACTTCTATTATTTATTATACTCACTTTCAAGCCTCCTGGAAAGACCAAAAATAGGCCTATTTTGGCCTATTTGTGGGTATGGTGGGGAATACAGGTGTATACCTAAATTTGCAGCTTTTTCTTAACTTTCTGCCCTTCCGGAGTGTCCATAACCTCGTACCCCAAATCTTCTATTTGCTTTCGCAATTCGTCAGATTTTTTGAAGTCTTTTTGATTTTTAGCTGTTTCTCGTTCTTTTTTTAAACTCTTGATGTCAGCTGACAACTCATCATCTGATACTAATCTGTTAGGGTCAATCATAGATTTAACAGAAATTCCAATCAAGGCTTCTAAAATCTCCGAGGGTTTATTTTCGGAGATAGCTAAAGGCGAGTTTAAATCATTATCAAGCCCGACTAATCTTAAATCGGAAATAACTCCATCCTTATGAGCTGAAACTATTAACCCTAGCAAACCATTGTGTGAAGCATCTAATGATTTCTGAGTAAAATTCTGTTGAACCCTATAGTGCGCTTGTAAAAATAAATATCGTAAAGCGTAGGGCTGATATTTATCCAAATGATAACTATTTATGGGTTTTAAATCTTTCAAAACGTAAAAATTCCCAGCACTCTTAGACATTTTTTTGCCGTCAACAAGCAAGTGCTCGGAATGGAACCAATGGTGCACAAAATTGCCTTTGCCAAATAACGCCTGTGATTGGGCAATTTCGTTGGTGTGGTGGGGGAATATTAAATCAACACCGCCAGTATGGATGTCCGTGGGTTCGCCGTTAAATCCGATTTTATTTATTACGGAACATTCAATGTGCCAACCCGGGCGGCCTTTGCCTAAAGTCGAATGATCCCAAAAAATTTGGGCATCCGATGCCTCATCCCACGCCTTCCACAGTGCAAAATCGCTCAAGTTATCTTTTTCATACTCATCCACGGCCACGCGCGCACCGACTTTTTTCCCTTCTATAAACTTCTCACCAACTAATGCGCCGTAATCATCAAAACCTTTTTGGTATTTTTCAATGCTAAAATAAGTGCTGCCATCGTCGGCTTTGTAGGCGTAGCCTTTATTTATTAACTCCACGATAAAATCCTGGGTTTCTTTTATGACATCGGTTACGCGAATAAAAATCAGTTTCTTTGAAAAATCCAATGCTTGCCCCGGCTGATATATCTGATAATCTTCCGATGAGACCACATTCACCTCGCTCAAATCCTTTAAAAATTCATCCAAATAAAATTGGGTAAACTCGCGCAGGTTTTCCACGGTCGCCTTATTACCAAACTTTGTGATTGCCCCCTTAATGGTTTTATCGTCTATATCCGTAATATTCATTACCCACTTTGGCTTATAACCATCGTATTTTAAAGTACGATAAAGCAAATCCGCCATTATATAACTCCGCAAATTCCCAATATGCGCGTAATTATAAACCGTCGGCCCGCAGGTATAGAGGTTAATATGGTCCTTTTGCGGAACCTCTTCGATTTTTCTTGATAGAGTATTATAAAGCTTAAGCATAGGGTTAGTTTAAAGAAAATTAATGGTAAGGTCAATTTTATCTGTAACCACTTTGACGTGGCCACGTCAAAGTGGTTACATTATTTTAGTTTAAATTTTCTTTTTAAATCCAAGTCAAAATCTATGTCGTCGACACGCAAAATCCGTATATAATCAATTAAGCCACTTTGTCTCAAGTAATCAAGAGCCTGACGATTCAAAGGATAAGGATTAATGTAAACGCTCGCTTGCAATTTAAAAAACTGGTGCTGTTTTAAAAGTTTTCTTAACTTGTCTCTTTGAATATCTGCGTCTTCAGGAATATCAAAAATTATTAGCCTCCACTTGCCATCCCAAGCGTCGGTTTTTTCAAGTTCAGCCATACTTAACAAAACTTTTAGCTCGCCATTTTTGGTCAATTCAATAAATTTTTTTCCTTGTTTGGAGACAACTTTAATTAGCCCTCGCTTCTTTAATCGGGAAAGAGAATTGCGATAGTACTGGCTTGAACAATCATATTTATCTTGAATGTATTCCGAATGATCACCAAAATTAGAAAAAGCGTCCCAAACTGCTTTGAGCATTGCTTCGGTGATTTTAAGTTTTATGCTTCTTGGCATAAACTATGCGTAACCATTTTAGCGTGGCCACGTTAAAATGGTTACAAAAAAATCTTAGTAACTAGGCCCTTATAACCTTCAAATGTTGTTCGCGCAGGGTTTTCAGTTCCTTAAAATTATCCGTGCCGCGCAGGATTTTCGCCAGATGCAGGCCGCTAATAAAGTGAGGGGATAGGGCGTAATCTATTTCCTGCTCGTAGAGTTTTTTGGCCTCGGCTTCGGTTTGGGCGGCAAAAATAAGTTTGGGCTTGCTTCTGCGGTTGGCTGTTTTTATTTTTACAGCTTCCAGCAAAGAAAGATTATCCTGGAAATCCGGAACAGTGGAAATAATCACTTTGGCTTCGGCCAAATTTACCTGGTCCTGAATGTAACCTTCAGTAATATCCCCACAGACCACGGTTAAGCCCGTGGCCGCGTACTCGGCCGTGACATCGGGGTTAATATCTACTATTACCAATGCCTTTTTGGATTTTTCCAGTGTGGCTATTAAATGCCTGCCCAAGCGGTGGGCGCCCACCAAAATTACGTGATTTTTTAAAACCGTGTCCGAAGCAATTTCGGCCAGACCATTTTTTGGTTCAAAATATTTTAAAACCGGTTTCCATAAAACATACAGTCTTTCGGCATGGATAATTATGTAAGAAGAACAGGCAATGCTTATTAGCCCGACCAAAGTAATTAAGCTGGCGACCTCCTGGGTAATTTGCCCGCTGCGGCTGCCCAAAGCCGCCAAAATAAAACTAAACTCCGACATAGGAACCACCACGCTGCCGGCCAAAAAAGCCGTTTTGGATTTGTAGCCCTGCCTCGTAAGCAAGAGCAAAACCAAAAAAGGATTTACAACCAGCATAAAAACGGAAAAAGCCGCCACTTGCGGCCAATGCGCCCAAACGTTGCCAAAAGCCAGCTGAGAACCAAAAACTATAAAAAAGATAATAATAAAAAAGTCGCGGATAGATTTAACCTTCGCCGCGATTTCCCAGTGCACCTGGGAATTGGCCAAAGCCAGGCCGGCTAAAAATCCGCCAATTTCAAAATTAAAACCCACCAGGGGCAAAGAGGCAAAAGCCGCCATACCCAAAGCCCAGGCCAAAGAAAACGACAAAAGCAGTTCGCCGTTTTTGCTCAAAAATTTTAAAACCCAGGGCAAAACTTTTTTGCTGGCAACAAGCAGCAGCAAAAACAAAATTAAAGCCCGAACCAGCGTAATCACCGCCAGCTGCCAACCGGGCAAAGCAGAGGGGATTATTGAAGAATTGGTTGAGCTGCCCAAAAACATCAAAAGGACCAGCGCGGCAAAATCCTGGACAATGCTGCAACCCACGGCAATCCGGCCGTGCAGGCTTTGCAGCTGGCCTTTTTCGCTTAAAAGCTTTACGGCAATGATGGTAGAAGTAAAAGTCAGAGCCACGGCAATGAATACCGAGGCCTGAAAGTTAAAACCAAACAGTCGGGCAAAGACAAATCCCAAAATACTGCTGCCTAAAATTTGTCCAATAGCGGTAACAACCACTACCTTTCCAAGCTCTTTTAACCTGCCCACATCTAGTTCCAAACCGACCATAAAAAGCAATAGGGTAATGCCAATCTCGCCCAAATCCGAAAAAACCGCAGTCGCGTGGAGCTGCGTAGAC
This sequence comes from Candidatus Doudnabacteria bacterium, assembly GCA_003151625.1. GTDB lineage: Bacteria > Patescibacteriota > Doudnabacteria > UBA920 > UBA920 > PALSA-1336. The sequence goes on along the minus strand of PLYC01000013.1, from coordinate 140,137 downwards.
CCAAAATAACCGACCAAAATGCCGGTTAAAATAAACGCCAGCACGCTGGGCTGCTTAAGGACGCTAATTAAGACGGCAATGAGCCCGGCTATTAAAAGCACGCCCGTGAGCTGGTAAAATAAGGTGTGGTCCATTTTTTGTTTCTGTCTGAAAAATTTAATTTATTATAACACAACTTGATTTAAATCCCAAATTTTGATAAACTAAGCTTAATATTTTAATTTATTTTAAATGAATCTAAATACCATTTTCTTTATTGGCCCGCAGGGGTCTGGCAAAGGCACGCAGGCACGAATTCTGGCAAAAAAACTCAACTTTTTTTACTGGGAAATGGGAGGGATTTTACGGGAAGTCGGGTCAAGTGACAGCCCTCTGGGGAAAAAAATTAAAAATTTGATTGACTCCGGCGTCCTGTTAACCGACGAACAGCTTTACGAAGTTGTAGACAACCGGCTTGGCGAAATCGCCCATAATGTAGGGATTATTTTTGACGGCATTCCCCGCCGCGTGGCCCAGGCCGAACATTTAATAAAATTTTTGTTAAATCAGGGGCGTAAAGATTTTGCCACTCTGTTTGTTAATTTACCCAGGGAGGAATCTATCGCCAGACTCCTTAAAAGAGCCGAGATTGAAAAAAGAGCGGACGACACCAGGGAAAAAATTGAATTTAGGCTAAAACAGTACGAGGAAGACACTTTACCGGTTTTGGATTTTCTAAGACCAAAATCCAGTTTTTTTGAAATCGACGGGACACCGAGCGTAGAGGAAGTAACTAAGGAAATAAATAAAGTTTTGAAATTAAGTTAACAACAATGGGCATCATTGTGTTACACAATGATGCCCATTGTTAACACTGATGAAAAATCAACATCCCCTAAACATAATACTGCTTGGCGATCCGGCGGCTGGCAAAGCCACCCACGGCCAATTTTTGGCGCGCAAATATGACCTTTACGATTTGGATATGGGACGAGAACTGCGGGGCTTGGAACACAATAAAGAACTGCGAAAAAAATATCAGCTGGATAAAACTTTGGATAGCGGCAGGCTCACGCCCACGGAATTAGTCAGGAATTTATTGCGCGATAAAATTCATAGCACGCCCAAAAACCAAGGAATTTTATTTAACGGCACGCCCAAAATGCTGGGTGAAGCCAAATTAGTGGCCAAATGGCTGAAGCAGGAAAAACGTGGAAGCGTTTTATTTATTTATCTTTCCATCCCGCTTAAAGAAACCATACTGCGCATGACGGCGCGCAAAACCTATTTTAAGGGAAAATTTTCCAAGCGGCCCGATGACAATAATAAAGCTTTAAAAAACAGGATTTCTTACTACAAAAAAAATATTACGGAGGTTGTGGCTTATTTTAAAAAACTTTATCCGTTTGTGAAAATTTCCACGCTGGGCACAATTTTCCAAGCCAGAAAAAGATTGCTGTTAAAACTCCAAAATTATGAAAAAGGGTCTAATTAAAACTCCTGAAGAAATAAACATAATCGGCGAAGGCGGACGTCTTCTTCATAATATCTTGCATTCTACGGCCGAACTGATTAAGCCGGGTATTTCTACATGGGAATTAAATGAATTTGCCGAACAGGAAATAACGCGGGTCGGGGGAAAACCCAGCTTTAAAAATTACGGCCCGAAAAAGAACCCTTTTCCGGCCGGGCTGTGCACTTCGGTTAACTCCGTGGTTGTGCACGGAATACCGTCGCGCGACGTAATTTTGCGCGACGGCGACATTATTGGCCTGGATATTGGCATGGAATATAAGAGCCTCTTTACCGACACGGCCATTACGGTTCCGGTAGGAAAAATTTCCGACGTTGCAAAAAGGCTTTTGGAAACGACAAAAAAATCTTTATCCGCGGCCATAGCGCAGGTTAGATCGGGAAACAGGATTGGCGATATTGCTTTCTGCGCCCAAACAACCGCTGAATCCGCAGGTTTTTCCGTGGTCCGGGATTTAGTCGGCCACGGTGTGGGCTACGAAGTCCACGAAGACCCTATGGTGCCGAATTACGGAAAAAAGGGGACGGGGGAAGTTTTGCGCGAAGGCATGGTTTTGGCCATTGAACCAATGCTGTGCGAGTTTGACTACTTTGTTGTGTTTGAACCCGACGGCTGGACCATTTCCACCAAAGACGGCGGCCTTTCCGCCCACTTTGAACATACCGTCGCGGTTACCAAAACCGGCATGAGGATTTTGACTTAGCAAATCGCGGAGCTCTTCTCCCCCTGAGAGAAGATGTCGCGAGTGCAGTCGAGCGACAGATGAGGGTTCTTTTGGAAAAGTGCTAGGGATGAGGATTCATAAGCATTTCGTAAATTTTCTCGCCAACACCTTCCGAATTTTTATCAATATCGTTATTCCAAAACCTCAATACTCGATAGCTCTCTTTATTAAGGTAATCACTGCGCGCTTTATCGTAATCTTTACTTTCTTTATCCGAATGCTGTCCACCATCCAACTCAATTACTAACTTAGCTTTTACACAGCAAAGGTCAACAATAAAATCGCCGATAGGAAATTGCCTTCTGAACTTAAACCCGTAAAACTTTGAAGACTTTAAAAAACTCCACAACTTCCTCTCTTGAGGCGTGGAGTTTTTTCTTAACTCTCTGGCATACTTAATTATTTTGGGATCGTAAACTTTTATTTTGACCATAAGACCCTCTCCCTAACCCTCCCCCAAAGGGGGAGGGGATACTGCACTTAAGTGATTACTTTTTGTCTTTGATTTCCAAATTTATTTTATCAACAAATTCATCTAGCGCCATCTGCCCCAAGTCCGTTCCGTCACGGAGGCGGATAGCAATTTTTCCGGCCGCCACTTCCTTTTCGCCGATTATCAACTGATAAGGAATTTTTTGCATTGTCGCCTCACGGATTTTTTTGCCTATGGATTCGGACCGGTCATCCAGCTCAACCCGAAGATCGTTAATTGTTAATTGTAAATTGTTAATTGTTTCTTTCGCGTACTCAACTTGGTTTTCCGATATCGGCAACACCGCAACCTGAACAGGGGACAGCCACACGGGAAAAGCCGCGGCATAATGCTCAATAAGCAAACCAATAAATCTTTCCAAGGAGCCGTAAATTACGCGGTGAATGGCTACCGGCGTTTTTCTGCTGCCGTCTTCGGCAATGTACTCAAGTTCAAACCTGCGCGGCTGCTGGAAGTCCAGCTGAATGGTTCCCATTTGCCACTCCCGGCCTATTGCGTCTTTCATTAAAATATCTACCTTCGGACCGTAAAACGCGCCGTCGCCTTCTTCTATGGAATATTTCCGTCCGCTGTGCTCAAGAATTTTTTTAAGCGACGCCTCGGCTTTATTCCAGGTCTCAACATCGCCCAAAAATTTTTCCGGCCTGGTACCCAACCTGTAGTTGTACTCCAATCCAAAAACACCATAAAATAATTTTGTAATTTCAAACACCCGTTCGTATTCCGCTTCAATTTGGTCTTCGGTAATAAAAATATGGGCGTCGTCCTGGCGAAATTCACGCACCCTAAGCAAGCCGTTTAAAGAGCCCGATCCTTCATAGCGGTGCAGCATATCGGTATCGCTTAACCGCAAAGGCAGGTCTTTATAACTGCGCAATTTATGGCCAAAGACTATCATGGCATTAGGGCAGTTCATGGCTTTAATGCCGTATTCCTCATTTTCACCCATGTTGGCCACAAACATATCCGACCAATAGTGGTCAAAGTGCCCGGAAGTCACGTATAGATCCTTTTTATTCAACAAAGGAGAAACAATTTCCTGGTACCCGCGCTTGGTGTGCTCTTTGCGCCAAAAATCTATTAGCTGATTGTACAAAATTACTCCCTTAGGCAGCCAATATGGCATCCCCGGCGCTGTGGGATGGAACATAAACAGCTCATGTTTTGGGCCAAGTATTTTGTGGTCGCGCTTTTCGGCTTCTTCCATCATTTTAAGGTAACTTTCCAAATCTTCTTTGGTTTCAAAAGCCAAGCCATAAATACGGGTCAGCATTTTGTTTTTCTCGTCCCCGCGCCAGTAGGCTCCGGCAACTTTATTTAGCTTAAAAGAATCCGGGTCTATTTTGGACATATCTTCCGCATGGCCGCCGCGGCACAAGTCCTCAAAGTACTGGCTGGACTTGTACATAGTAAGAGTCTGGCCTTCTTTTGAGAATTCCTCGATGAGTTCCAGTTTATATGGATTGTCTTTAAAAATTTCCCTTGCTTCATCGGCCGTTATTTCACGGCGCTCAAAAGTCGTCCAGGTCTTTAGAAGCTTTTTCATTTCCTTTTCAATCTTGGGCAAATCTTTGTCCGTTATCGGTTCCTTAAATTCAAAGTCATAATAAAAGCCGTTATCTATAGCCGGTCCAATAGTCCGTTTTGTTCCCGGGTACAACTTAATTACCGCCGCGGCTAAAAGGTGGGCGAGACTGTGGCGGATGTGTTCGAGTTTTTCGTTTTCCTTCATAAATTTCCTTTAGTGTGTCATCCCGACCTACCCCGGGCGAGTCACCCTTTGGGTGACGAGTCGAGGGGGAGTGGGGGATCCCTTAAATATTAGCTATTTCCAATCTAAGCTTAAATCTTTCCAACTTGGATTTTTTGTTTTAATTAAAAATTCTTTCTTCTTTCTGTTCCAGTTCTTTAGTTGCTTTTCTCTTAAAATTGCACCTTCGACATCTGAAGTATCTTCAAAATAAATTAACTTATGGCACTCATACTTCTTGGTAAAACCTTCAATTAAATTATTTTTGTGCTGATAAACTCTTTTATACAAGTCACTAGTAACTCCAATATATAAAGTTCCGCTATGGCTGGCCATTATGTATACAAAATACTGCCTGTCTTGCATAAACAAAAGATAAGGGATTCCTCCACTCGCCTCAGATGCATTCGACTCGGTCGGGATGACACACTAATGGGACTTTAAAATACGTAAAAGCCCCAAGATTAAGCTATCAAAATTTGATAACCCAATCCTGGGGCCCTGCTGCGCAGGACGTTTCCGTCCCAGAATTTTCCTGATGTTTAGCATCAGAAAACTTTTCATCCGTTATGGCTCTAGAACATAACAGATTTATTACAATTTGTTTCAAACTCCCCGAATTGGTTGTTCGGATCAACGCTTGATGAACTGAAATTACTATAACATACCAATAAAACTCTGACAAGAATGTTTTCCACACCCTAAATTTAGCACTACTGTTCGTCATATTTACGACAAATCCAAAGCCCGTATCCGAGGTCATTTTTTAAGGCATTGACGCCAAGGCACGGTAGTGCTATTTTGAGCCTAGCGAAACAAACCGCAGGAGGATTTACCAACAAGGGTGAACCAGCGGTTTGTTTGCGAATTTACCACACTGGAGAGAAAATGCAAACCATCATAGGAAACCCGTTTTACGTGATCGTGGCCGCATTTTTGTTTGTAGTCCTGGGCTTCGCCGCAAGCTATTGGTGGAGCAAAAAGCACACCAGCGCCGACAGCGATCTGACGGCGGCGCTTCGCCAAGCGAATGCCCCCAGCAGTCAGACGAAGCCGTAGCTTCTCAATCCCTGCCACCGAAGACATGGTGGCAGGCCAACTGGAGATATGCAATGATCCTCCCTATAGCGCTCCTGATCGAGGAACAGATTCCCATGCGGGACTTCTGGGAAGACCTCACCCATCTCACGCCAAAAGATTGGACAATCCTCGCTGTCTCCTTTCTGCTTCTTGGGATAGCCCTAAGATGGGTTATCACCCATGCCAACGACGGCTAGCGAGCAGCAGATCCCATTCAGCGCAACCCGCCCGCCAGATTCCCGGCGCGGCGCGACCCACAACCCCAGCCGCCCCTCGCGGCGGTATTCAATAACGCGGACTTCAGAGATTGTCTTTTCTCTGGAGCCCGCGTTGAACTTTTTTATATACTGACAGATCGCAACGTGACATAAACGGCGGCCAGTGGCCGCCGCTACATCCGCTGTTTGGCTACAAACTACCAACTACCAACTACAAACTAATTCGTATCCACCATAGCAATCTCTGAAACCGACCTCAGCTCCGCCATTAGCTCATTACTCATCGCCACCTGGCTTTGGGTTTTTATTTTTTTGGCGAGGCGGCCGGAGCCGACCGAGAGAAACACTTGGACATTGCCCGGATGTTTTTGCAAAATATCTTTAATCTTGTTTAAAGCTTCCATATTTGCCAGGCTTTGCATGTGAATAACCACCTGCTTGCTTCTTTCCATTTCCGAAAGCGCCATATTGTACAAATCGTCGCTCGGCAGTTCTTTTATTTCATCGGCAATTAATTTAAATTCCTCATCTTTATCGGAAAGTCTCCCAATAACCTGCACAATCCTGTCGTCGGTTAAAAATGGCAGGCTTTTTTCCATAACTTTTGGAAAAACCAAAACTTCAATACTGCCGGTCATATCTTCCAAGGTAAAAAATGCCATGGGATCGTTTTTACGCGTTAAGGTTTTTTTTAGCCGCGAAATTATTCCACCCATAACCACGTTCGCCCCAAGCTCATCGAGCGACAAACTTTTTACTGTTCTAAGCGTGGAAAGTACTTTACTGTAAACGTCAAGCGGGTGTGCGGAAACATACATGCCCAAATGTTCCTTTTCCCAAAGCAGTTTTTCCTCTTTGGTGGCCGGCTGGGACGGGCGAAGTTTTATTTTTCCGGCATCAACCGATTTTCCAAACAGCGAATTTTGGCCGCTGGCTTCATTTTTAAAATGCTGCCGCACAAAGTCCAAAACTTCTTCTGTGTTATTCAACAATTGGCCGCGTTCGCCAAAAGTATCCAGAGCACCCGCTTTGACCAAAGCTTCCCAGGATTTTTTGTTGAGATTTTTGGTGTGGGATTTTAGAAGGAAGTCCTCTAGAGAGTTAAAAAGATTTAAGTTGGAAGATTTAAGATTAAGGCCGGAATCCAAACTTGCGTCTTCTTCAATCTTTAATCTTAAATCTATAATCTTCTCTATTACATCACTCCCTAAATTCTTAATCGCGTTCAAGCCAAACCGAATAGTTTTTTCGTCGACTACTGTAAAATCACCTAAGCTTTCGTTAACGTCCGGGGGCAAAACTTTAATTCCCATCTGTTCGCAGTCTTCCACGGCTTCATAAATTTTGTCTTCATCGCCGGACTCGGCGGTCATAAACGCGGCCATAAATTCCACGGGAAAATTCGCCTTCATATAGGCGGTCTGGTAGGAAACCACGGAATAGGAGGCGGAGTGCGCTTTGTTAAAACCGTAAGCCGCGAACGGCTCAATCCACGTCCAAATTTGCTCGGCTTTTTGGTAAGACCACTTACTGGTATCCTGGCAACCCTGGACAAATTTAATTTTTTGCTTGGCCATATCCTCGGGAATTTTTTTACCCACGGCTTTGCGGAACTTGTCCACTTCTTCCCAGGTATAGCCGGCCAAGTCGTGCGCGATGGTCAACAAATCGTCCTGGTAAACTAAAATCCCGTAAGTGCGGTGCAAAATTTTCTCCAGAGCCGAGTCAAAATATTTTATCAGGCTTTTGTCGTGCTTGCGCGCAATATAGTCGGGGATAAATTGCATTGGGCCCGGGCGGTATAGGGCTATCATGGCCATAATGTCAAAAATTGTGGAAGGCTCCAACTCCCGCAAATAGCGGGTCATGCCGGAAGACCCCAGCTGGAAAACGCCGAAAGTCAGGCCTTCTGAAAGTAACTTAAATGTTTTTGGATCGGGGTGGAGGAGATTATAAATGTCAATCTTGACTCCGTGCCGCTTTTCAGCGGTTTTTACGGCAGATTCCAAAATCGATAAATTGCGAATTCCCAAAAGGTCGAGCTTAACCACGCCCAAAGCTTTGCCGTTGGCGTTAACGTCCAGCGCGTACATGTCGTACTGCGTAATAATTCTTTCGCCGTCCGGTTCTTTTTGGAGCGGCATATAGTCGGTCAGCGGAGTTGGGGTAATAACAATCCCGGCCGCGTGCATAGAGGCATGGCGGGCGCAGCCTTCCAATTTTTTGGCAATTTCCAGAACATGGCGGGTCTCGGGATCACGTTCATAAATTTCTTTCAGTTCCGGACTTTTTTCCAAAGCTTTATCCAGTGTCATTTGGAAACCCTGTTTGCCAATGGGAATCATTTTGGCAATTTGATCGCATTTTGAATACGGAACAGCCAAGGCGCGACCGGCATCGCGTACTGCAGCCCTGGCAGCCATTGTTCCAAAAGTTATAATTTGCGCGACTTTGTCTTTGCCGTAATGTTCGGTAATATATTCTATGGCCTCATCGCGCCGGTTGTCGGCAATATCTAGGTCAATATCGGGCGGGGTTGGGCGATGCATAGTTAAAAAACGCTCAAAGGGCAGTTCGTAATACAAGGGATCGACATTCGTTATTCCCAAAATTTTTCCCACAATGGAACCGGCCGCACTGCCTCTGGTGTTGGTAATGGCGCCAGTTTTATGCGCGCCCTGAACCACGTCGGCCACCATTAAAAAATAGGTGTCAAAACCTTTTTTGCAAATAATATTCAGTTCATAATCTATGCGTTTTTTTATTTCCTCAGGGATGGCTCCGTCTTTGCCGTAAAGCGGCAAAGCCTTTTCGTAAGTCGTATTTATTAAATATTGTTCCGAGGTCAAGCCTTCGGGGATTTTTACCTTTGGGAAATAGCGCTGGTCAATTAAAATTTCCAAATTGCACAAGTCTACAACTTTTTGCGTATTTTCCACGGCTTCCGGAATATCGGCAAAAAGTTCCATCATTTGCTCTGCGGATTTTAAAGAAAGATCGTGGCTACGCATATCCAGACGATCTATGTCATTAACCGTGCGTCCGGTGCCAATGCACACCAAAATATCCTGGGCTTCCGCGTCCTCCGGGTATATATAGTGGCAGTCGGCGGTGGCAACTACGTTTAAATTATTTTTTTTGGCCAGCTTAATCAGTTTTTGATTAAGCTCATCTTCTTTTGAATTTCTCACTCTGCTGTTTCTTTGGATTTCCACGAACAACCGCTCGTGAGTAAAAATAGCCAGATATTTTTCCAAAACTTTTTGCGCCTCGTCTTCGGATTTGTTTGTTACCGCGCGGGCAATTTCCCCGCGCTGGCATCCGGTAAGGCAAACCAAACCTTCGCTGTGCTTGGTTAATAACTCCAGATCTATCCGCGGCTTATAGTAAAAACCCCGCAGGTGCGCCTCGGTCGTCAATTTAATTAAATTTTTATACCCGGCATCATTTTGCGCGAGCAAAATTAAATGGTGGTAATCCGCGTCTATTTTTCCTTCTTTTTCGTCCATACCCCGCGGCGCGATGTATGCTTCCAGGCCGATAATCGGTTTAACCCCAACCTCCCGGCACTTGTTGTAAAATTCTATTGTGCCGTACATAACGCCGTGGTCGGTCACGGCCAAGGCGTCCATTCCCAGCTCTTTGGCGCGCTCAATAAGCGGCTCGGTCTTGGAAAGGCCGTCCAGCAAGGAGTAATGGGAATGGCAGTGGAGATGGGTAAAGGTCATAATATAGAAGCGAATACAAACGCGAATCGGACACAAGCGAACAGTACGCGAATTCGCGTCTATTTTCGCGCTGCAGTCTTCGCGTCTCTTTCGCTTCTACATACAGAATACCAAAAAACCCCAAACTTTGCTATACTAAAATTAACATAAAAATCTAAACAAATTAAACAAAAATGTCCCTTTTTAAAGACAAAGTTGAGCTGGAAATTCAGGAGGCTGAACTTTTTGCTCAAAAAAACTTAACCCAATTCCCGCCGGCTCTTATTTGGGTTGTTGTAATAGCTTTTTTGGCAATTATTCCGGCTTATTATATTTCCAAAAGCATGTCGCAAAAAACTTGGCTGGCTCGCTACCAACAGGGAGCCATAATGGCCAAGCCGAGTTTTACCAACCCGCAGGCGCCAAAAATTTCGCTGGTGACTTTAACCACTTCAGGCCCCGAAGACTTTGGCGCGGTTGTGCAAATTAGCAACCAAAATTTGGATTTGTCTTTGGACAACGTGCCTTTTTCATTTACTTTTTACAATGCCCAAAAGCAACAAATCTACCAGTACCAGGACAAACTTTTTTTGCTCCCGAACCAGACCAAATACATAACGGCTCCAACCTTCTCGCCGAGCGGACAAATTTCCTATGCCGATTTTAATTTGCCTCAAACTCTGCCTTGGCAAAAAAGACTGTCCATTCCTACGGTAAGTTTCTCTACATCTTTGCCACAAACATTTGAGCAGACCTCGCCTTTGGCATTTGTGGCGCAAGGAGATTTTTTAAACAACAGTCCTTATACCATTAGCAAAGTCCGATTAACTCTGGTGTTATTTGATCAAGATAATAAAATTATCGGCGTCAGCCAGCGCGACGAATTTACGGTCGCCCCGTTTGAGCGCCGAGCTTATAAACAGCTGTGGCCCAACTTAGTCGCGCCGAGTTTAAACCGCGTAGATGTAACCGCCGATACCGACACCTTAGACTCAACCGACCTTTCCGCTCCAACTATCCAAACTAACTCCTCCTCTGACCTTAGCCACCCTTCCGCGGGCAAGCAATAATTACCCTTAATCCTTCATCATTCACGCGGGTAAAAGATAAAGGATAAAACCTTGTTTAATTTTCTAAACCGTTTTAAATATTTTGATGTCCCGCTGTTGGTTTGCACCTTACTGCTGGTAGCGGCGGGGCTGGCGACTTTGTACGCCACCACTCTCTCGGACGGAAGCTCCGGGGTATTTTATCGTCAATTAATATTTTTGGGCATGGGCCTGGCGGCTTTTTTATTTTTGAGTTTTTTTGATTATCACGCGCTGGCCAAAACTAACCGCGTTATTTACGTCGTCTTGGTTTCATTACTTTTATATCTAACTGTATTCGGTTCGCTAATACGCGGCGGCCGGCGCTGGGTTGATTTTGGCATAACCAGGTTCCAGCCGGCGGAGTTTATAAAGTTTACCGTTATTTTAGGTCTGGCGCGATTGCTATATTTAAAACGCGGGCAAATTAATTCCTACAAAACCATTCTTTGGTCATTGGCTTACGCCTTAGTGCCGGCTTTTTTGGTGGCGCTGGAACCAGATTTGGGTTCGGCGCTTATTATTTCCGGTATTTGGTTGGGAATTATTTTAATCAGCCCGATCAAGAAAAAATATTTAGCCATATTATTTTTAGCCTTTTTGGTTTTTGCCGGCATTACCTGGAAATTTGTTTTAAAGGATTTTCAAAAAAGCCGCATTGAGGTATTTTTAAACCCGGGACTCGACCCGCATGGCCGCGGCTACAACGTACGCCAGGCAACCATTGCCGTGGGTAGCGGAGAATTTACAGGCAGGGGACTGGGCAAAGGAGTGGAAAGCCAAAGTAAATTTTTACCCGAACGGCAAACCGATTTTATCTTTGCGGCCAGCAGTGAAGAAATTGGCTTTTTGGGCTCGGCCAGCCTGTTATGCCTGTATTTTTTTCTGCTTTTCAGGCTGCTTAAAATTATGCAAAAAGCCAAAGATGACCTGGGTATGTATTTGGCCGGCGGCGTATTTTTCTTTTTCTTTTTCCATGTGTTAATTAATATTGGCATGAATATCGGCCTTTTGCCCGTAACTGGCATTCCTTTGCCTTTTGTTTCGGCTGGAGGAAGTTCTTTAATTGTCTGTTTAATGCTCCTTGGCGTCCTGCAAAACGTCTCCGTCCAATCCAAGGCTTTGCGGTTTTAAAGAATTATGATAACATAAAAGTATATGAGAAATGATATGTCCCGCGGAGCGGGATCCGGCTCCGCCGGAAAAAACTTTGACTTCAAAAGAATTATAGAGTGGCTCGGCATTATGCTTAAATGCCCAATCTGCGGGGCTAAATATAACCTGGATAAAACCCGGGTGATTGAAAGCGAGCAGGACGAATTTTACGGCGAAGCCAGGGTTTTAATCCACTCCGACTGCAGTAAATGCAAAAGTTCGGTAATGTTCAACGTCGAAATTCGCGGTCCCGAGGTCTTTAGCGTTGGCATGGTTACCGACTTAACCGGCCAGGACAGCTCCAAGTTCAACAAACTCGGTCCCATTCAAACTAACGAAATCATCGGCATCCACCAGGCACTTAAAAGCTTTAAGGGCGATTTTGTGGCCAGCTTTACACAGAATCCACTTACAAGCAAAAACAGCCTAACTAAAACAAACTGTTAAATCACACTACTTAACATAATTTACTTTAACCCTTGCCAAAGCAGGGGTTTTTTGTTAGAATAATCAGGATTTAATTTTAAGGTTTTGTGAGTAGGCGAGTAATCATTATCCGATGATGAAAACCGATGGGCAAAGCCGAACAGGGAATAAAATGGAAAAACTACAGCTCAAAGCATCGGTTCGCGATGTTAAAAAAGAAAATCCTCAAAAAATGCGTAAAGTTGGACTGTTACCCGCTGTTATGTATGGACACAATCTTCCGACAGTATCTCTTTCTATTAATGCCAGGGAATTTGATAAACTCTTAAGGAAAGCGGGGGAAAGTACAATTGTGGAATTAATAACCGATGACGGTAAAACCCACCCGGTACTTATTCACGAATTTCAACGCCACTATTTAACCAGCGTCCCGACACACGTGGACTTTTACCAGGTAAGCCTGACAGAAAAACTCAAAGCCAAAGTGGCTTTGGAATTTACCGGCGAAAGCAAAGCGGTAAAACAGCTCGGCGGCGTATTGGTCAAAATATTAAATGAAGTGGAAGTAGAATGTTTGCCGGCGGATTTACCCCACAATATTCCGGTCAGCCTGGATGTCTTGCAAGCCTTACAGGAGACCATACACATTAAAGACTTAATTGCTCCGGCCAAAGTTAAAATTATAACACCCGGCGATGAAATGATAGTTAAAGTCCAGCCGCCCAGAGAGGTGGAAACAGAATTAACCGCGCCGGTTGTGGAAGACGTCAGCAAAGTTGAAGGCGCGGCGGAAGACAAACCCGTTGCCGAAGCCAAAGACGGTGCAAAACCCGAAAAGGCAGAAAAGTCAGAGAAAAAAGAAGAAAAGAAATAATTACGATTTTAAAACCCGCCCTGTCGATGACAGGGCGGGTTTTGTTTTCTCTTATTGCCCGGACGATCTTTGCTGTAGCGTGCCCATTTATTGGGCTGCAGCCCAATAAATGGGCACGCTATACTTATGTTATAATTTAAACTACAATGTACCTAAAGAAAAAAGCAATCCAATTGTCCATTTTAATCCTCGCCTGCCTGGTATTGGCGGGAGGATTTTTTTATTTCGATCGCCAAATGCCAAAAGTGACTGTAATCGAACCGAGGGGCAAGACATACCCGAAATTGGTAACACCAAAGGACTACGAGCCGCTGCCGGTTCCTAATGACGCCATAGTAAAAGGCCGCACGCTATCCATTCCCATTCTAATGTACCACCATGTTGAAGATTTGCCGACAAAAGCCAATAAAGTGCGGCAGGACTTAACCGTGCCGACCGCCAATTTTGAAGCGGAGGTTAAATGGCTAAGCGATAACAAGTATAACAGCGTTACTCTGGAGGATATTTATCTTTACAGCCAGGGAAAATTTGTTATGCCAAAAAAACCGGTGTTATTTACTTTTGACGACGGATACGAAGATGTGTTTATAAACGCCGTGCCAATTTTAAAAAAATATAATTATACGGGCAGTTTTGGGATAATTACACAAAACCCCGGAACTTCGCAGGGTACCAATATTTATGCCCCTTGGGAAGAAATAAAAAATGCCCAAAGCCAGGGCAATGAAATTGTCTCGCACACTCAAAATCATTTTGACGGACAAAATCCTAAATTTACAGCTAGCTACATTTTTCAAAACTTGTCCGCATCTATTTCCGACATTTACAACAATCTCGGAACCACCACAAATATTTTAATTTACCCTTACGGCCACTATACCGACTCTTATATTACTCAAGCCAAAAAATCCGGCTTTGTAATGGGTGTAACTGTGCATGAAGGGAAACTAATAAATCTGGATGATTTAATGCGTATCCCTCGTGTCCGCGTGCATGGACAGGAAACTTTGGAAAAATTCCAAAAAATCATAACGGAATAACTTCCGCATAACGCCAAAAACCGTTGTAGTCTTTATAAAACTTTGTTTTAGATCCTGGGAGGGATTTTTTTATTAGTGATCCCAGCTCGCGTTTTTGTCTTGGGTCAAATTCCAAATAAACCAACTTTGGTTTATTTTTTAACAAAGCGACTTGTTGTAGCAAGCGGCGGATCTCCCGCAAACCGCGTTCCGATGTATATAAAGCCTTCTTTGGCTCAAATTTTAATCCATCTTTAACCGAAGAAAATCTGTTTTTGACCCCACGCCATCCATATGGCAAGTTTGCGATTATAACGTCAAAATTGCCCTTAATATTTTTTAAAAGGTCGCTTTTAATAAACTTAATTTTTACTTTATACTTTTTGGCATTTTGCTTGGCAATCTTTAAAGCTTCTGATGACATGTCACTTGCGCAAAACTGCAGTTTTCCCCTCCCTTGACGGGAGGGGTTAGGGGAGGGTGGCAACAATTTCGCTAAGCTTATAACAATGCACCCGCTTCCGGTACCGACATCAAGGACTCGAAATGGTTTCCCATTCATAATTTCTAATTCATAATTCCTAATTCTTTCAACCACCCATTCCGTCTCCGGGCGGGGGATTAACACGTTGCGATTAACTTTAAATTTTAACCCATAAAAATCCTTATACCCCAAAATATAAGCCATCGGCTCACCGCTCTCCCTGCGTTTAACAAGAGCTGATAAGCTTATAAGCTGCCCAGCTGATAAGCTGTGCCCGGGATTCATAAACAAAAACTCCTTAGATTTACCAAGGAGATCCGCAAGAAGCAACTCAATTTCAATACAGTGATATTTAATTAATGCTTGTCGTATCGTCATAAATCTAACCCTGAGCTTGTCGAAGGGTTTGGTTTCCGCAACACATGCTCCAGCAGGAGTTCTATTTCTATTTTATGGTATTTTTTTAATACATCTTTTATTGTAGGTTGCATTGACGCAAACAATATTTAATACTATACTATCTAGCTACCCAAGGAGGAGCAAATGCCTACTGTGATCAACCGCCAACAGTCTGAGGTTTGGGTGATTAAAGCCCAAACTAAGTCGGCAACATACTACACGCTGCGGGAAAACAACACAGATGAAATCCACAGCGCAACTTTTACGGAACCCGAGTTCCTGGAAATACTTCGCAAGTTCCGTGACGGCGTTGACGAATCCGGGTCAGATTTGTACCCCATCATGGAGCAAGGCCTAACGCAGGTCGAGCTCAACACCCCATACCCGCTTTTCGCGATGGTGTGGGCAACATTCCAGAATAATGCCCGCAAGTTCATCTACCTCACCGATATCCAGGTTGCCGAACTGCTGCGCCATTACAAGGAATTTCTGGACTGAGTTCTGGACGAGTAGTAGCATTCCTTACCAGTGACGGCAACTTCATGTTGCCGTCACACCTTTTCAATTCTTTAACGCCTCCCTTTTTGCTTCCAAATCCGCTTTCTGTAATGCTTCAACAATATCGGCAAATTTGCCTTCCATAATCAAATTTATTTGGTTAAAATTTTCGTTAATACGGTGATCGGTAACACGATCTTGGGGAAAATTATAAGTTCTGATTTTCTCCGACCGATCACCGGTTCCTATTTGAGACTTTGTAAGGTCGCGCACTTTTTTGCTTTCTATTTCCTCGTAATGCTGGGCAACGCGGGCGCGAATAACTTCCAAGGCCTTCTCCCGGTTTTGCGCCTGGCTACGCTCATCCTGGCACTGAGCGGTTATACCGGTAGGGATATGGGTTATGCGGATAGCACTATATGTAGTATTTACACTCTGCCCGCCGTGGCCGGAAGATGTAGTTGCCTCGATGTTCAGATCTTTATCCGCAATGGCGTAGTCTTTTTCTTCCAAAATGGGCAACACGGCCACGGTTATGGTAGAGGTATGCACGCGGCCGCTTTTTTCCGTCTCCGGCACGCGCTGTACGCGGTGGACGCCGGATTCGTATTTAAACAAAGCATAAGGCGCCCCTTGAAGATTCCCATCGTGCCCCTTGATGGGAATCTTCAAGGGGCTGTGGATTTCGAAGATTACTTCTTTAAAACCGCCCGCATCCGAACGGGAAGAAGAAACAATATGAGGTTTAAAACCCTGTTCTTCCGCAAACTTACCGTAAGCCCTAAACATCTCCGCCACAAACAGGGTGGCTTCGTCACCGCCGGCTCCGGCACGAATTTCTACGATTATATTTTTGTCGTCGTTTTTATCCTTGGGCAACAGGGAATCCTCGATCGAGGATTTAAGATTTAAGATTTCAGATTCAAGCCGCCGACCCTCGTCCAGCGCCATCGATTTTATTTCCGAATCTTGGTCTTCCAAAAGCTTTTTATTATCTTCTTGTTCTTTAATCTTTAATCCTAAATCTTTGATCTTCCCCACCATTGGCGCCAGCTCGGCCTGCCTTTTGCCTAATTTAGCCATATCGAAAGAACTACCCGAAGCCATTTGCTCGGTTAGCTGTTCGTACTCATCTGCTATTTTTTTAAAAGTGGAATCCATAACTATCTCCTTGGCGTCATTCTGAACCCCGAATGTCTCTGAGGGGCGAAGAATCTCTTCTTTTGACAGAGATCCTTCGGTCGGACGCACTCCCTCAGGATGACGCCGAATAAACTAATCTTACCACAAAAAGACCCTCCAACTAAAGAGGGCCTTTTAAATAAGTTACTTCTTTGTTCTGCTCTTGCGTTCCTTTTTGGGTTTAACCGCGGCTTTAATGTGAACGGCGGCGGCGGAGCGCTTTTTGAATTTGTCGATGGAACCGGCGGCATCAAGCAATTTTTGCTTACCCGTGTAAAACGGATGGCACTGGCTACAGACTTCAGTATGCAAAGTCTTGGCCGTTGAACCGGTGGTAAAAGTAGCGCCGCAAGCGCAGGTTACTACTACGTCTGTATTAAATTGGGGATGGATTGTGGGTTTCATGAATTCTGTTTAAATTAATTATTTCTTATCTTCTATTCTTTTCCCTTTTGATAAAATATCTAAACTGCTAGGACTACCTGTATTTGAATAAAGCTCTTTAACCAATTGTCTTTTAAATAACTCCAAGCCTTTTTCTGAAATGGGCACAGATCTTTCATTAAATAGCAAACTTGTTCTAAATATCAAATGGGCTTTTCTTTGAGCAACTTCGTAATCCTTCCTCTCTAAAGCAACCAATAAAGAACCGGCTAAAGCTTCGATTGCTTGCAGCCTGCCCTTCTCGGTTTCTACACCCAAATAATCCAATTCTTCAATCGGAATTTGATCGATATAGTCTTTGGCGCCTCTGTCTATTTCGCCCATAGTACAGACATTTTACCAGCTCTTGCCATTTTCGTCAACCCCTGTTATAATAAGCCAGTTATTAATTAAGCACATTCTCGGATAATTATCCTGTCCCGTGCGGCTCGAGAGCCAAAGCAGGGGATAAAGAGAATGGAAGGAAAAGGATAATGTAGCGTGTATTTTATGCGCTGTAGCGGAAGGCCTACTCGGCCTCCATTAATGGTGGGCAATACCCGCCGCTACACCGCCGCACACTACATAAAACCACAATGAAAGACATCACCCTTTTAGAGTTGATGAAGAGCGGCGCGCACTTTGGCCATACCACCTCCAGGTGGAACCCCAAAATGAAGCCGTTTATTTTTACAACTCGCAACAACATCCACATTCTGGATTTGGAAAAAACCAAACAAGGTTTGGAAAAAGCGGCTAAGTTTGCCAAGGAAACAACTTCACGCGGCGGCATAATTTTGTTTGTTGGCACAAAGCGCCAGAGCAAAGAAATTTTAAAAAATTCAGCCATAGCCGCGGCCGTGCCGTACGTTAACGTCCGCTGGCTCGGCGGAACCTTTACCAACTTTAAGACCATTCAAAAAACCATCCGCAAAATGGAAAAATTGGAAAGCTTAAAAGCCTCCGGTGAATTGGAAAGCCGCTACACCAAAAAAGAACGTTTGCTCATAGAACGCGAAATCGAAAAAATGAGAAAATTGTTCGAAGGCATCCAAAGCATGAAAAAACTCCCTGACGCGATTTTTGTCACCGATGTCAAACACGATTCCATTGCGGTAAAGGAAGCGCAAAAAAGCAAAGTAAAAATTATCGGCCTGGTAGACACCAACTGCAGCCCCGAAGGCATAGACTACGTTATTCCCTGCAACGACGACGCCACAAAAAGTATTGAACTTATGTGCTCGGTTATATCCGAAGCCATAACCGAAGGAAGACAAGCGACACCGGTAACGAAAGAAGCTGATAAATTAATTGAAACTAAATAATTAACTGATTTTACGAAGTACGAATAGGTACGAACTTACGAAGTTTGTCCTTTCGTAAGTTCGTAAAATTTCGCCCGCCTGCCAAAGCAAACTTTCATAGTACAGACAATGGATAATTACCATCAGTGCTACTATAAAAATTAACATTGGTGGGCAGGTACTTCGTAAACTTATGTCTAAAAATCTAATAAAAGAACTCCGCGAACAAACCGGGGCTGGGATGATGGAAATTAAGGGCGCATTAACCGAGGCCGGGGGCGACAAGACCAAGGCCGTGGAAATTTTGCGCAAAAAAGGCACACTTAAAGCCGGCAAAAAGGCCGACCGTGTTGCCAATGAAGGCCTTGTGGAAGCCTATATCCATCCGGGCAGCCGCGTGGGCGTTTTGGTGGAAATTAACTGCGAAACAGACTTTGTGGCTCGTACGGACGATTTTAAGCATTTGGCCAAAGAATTGGCTTTGCATATAGCAGCCGCAAACCCGTTGTATGTTTCTACAGCCGATGTCCCGGTAGAAGTTGTGGATAAAGAAAAGGAAATCTACAAAGAACAAATTAAGGGTAAACCGGAAGATATGGTTAACAAAATTTTGGAAGGTAAACTTGCCAAATATTTTGAAGAAGCCTGCTTAATGGAGCAACCATTTGCAAAAAATCCCGACATTAAAGTCAAAGATTTAATCGGCGAAGCCGTTGCAAAAATGGGGGAGAAGGTAGTGGTAAAACGTTTTGCTAGATTTGTACTGGGAAACTAGGCTTAATCGCAAAACACTTCCTTCCCGGCGTCATCCTGAACGAGTGCGCCCGAGTGAAGGATCTCTAATTTAATAGGGATTCTTCGCCCCGATGGCGCGTTAGGGGCTCAGAATGACGCCAAAAGAGCACCGTTTTAATCTAAAACCACTGCGAAGGAACACTAACCAATCAAATAATTTATAACAGCAATTTATTAACTTCAAAACATTTAAAAATATGTTATGATGTTATCAGTTATAAATTATTAATTATCAATTCTGCCTTCCTTGAGCTACCAAATTCTTCCCAATATTATATTTATTTTTGCGGTTTTGGGGATAATGCTAATTATCCTTAGGCGCTTGCCGGAGGCCGTCTCCGAGGCACAACAAGCGCCTTTGGAAGTTGGCGCCCAACAAAAACTTTTGGCTAAAGGCCTGCCTGCCGAAGCTTTTTCAAAAATCGCCTCATTTCTAAAATTTTGGGTCAGAAAAATCTGGAACTTTATTTTGGAAGCCAAGGACTTAAGGCCTCACTCAATAGGCGGCTACAAAATGCAGAAAATCTTTAATAATGTTAAACTGCCCGGTTTTAAAGCCCCTGTTGCCGCCGCCCCAATTACCACCCACGAAGTAAAAAGCGAAGCCTACTATTTGGATATGATAAAATTGCAGCCCAAGAATTTATCCAATTACGATTTGCTTGGAAAATTTTATTTGGAACAGTCAAACCATTCAGATGCCAGGGATATTTATGAATATCTCTGCAACCACGAACCCGGAAACCCGGAATTCCAGGCGCGTTTAGGTTATTGCCTTTACCAAAATAAGCAATTCGCCAAAGCGGCCGAACATTATCAAAAATCTTTAGCTCTTGATTCCACCCAGCCAAACCGCTATTATAACCTAGGCCTAAGTTTGGAAGGGGCGGGGAATTTTCCTGAATCGGTAAAGAATTTCGAGACCGCAATCTCTCTTGAACCTTCCGTTAAATATTACATTAGCTTGAGTAATGTGTATTTAAAGCTCAACAACGGGCAATTGGCCCGTGAAATTTTACATAAAGCCCAAGCCCTTGAACCGGAAAATGGGGTAGTTAAAGCCAAGCTGGAAAAGCTAGTGTTGCCACGAACTGATAATAAAGTTGGGTAGAAAAATATATCGTGCGAAGTGGTATTTAAAAAATCCAATAACTTTGTGCCCACTTAGCTCATTTGGTAGAGCAGCTCCATGGTAAAAAGGCAGTCTACCTTGTTATCAGGGATTTGCTCTAATATAAGAGCAAAATCACAAAAAGAGAAAAGCCCATGAGCACCTCCCGCAGGGAGATGGTCGCGGGCTCAAAAAAAGTTCATTCAAAATCTCATGCCGTTGTAAGCCCACTTAGCTCATTTGGTAGAGCAGCTCCATGGTGAGAACAGCTTATGTTCATGCCCACTCTGAAAGTAATTTCAAAGCGAATCCCGAATAACGGTTAATAGCCCTCACGGGTCAAGACCGTGGCGAGCAATCGCCCGAACGACTGACAAGGGTTTCCCGGCGCCGGGAAAAATATACAGTCTAACCCTCATATAAGATTTACGAAATTGAGGTAGAAGTGAAGGAGCAGGTGATCGGTTCAAATCCGATAGTGGGCTCCACTTAAAAGCACTGCAACAAGTTTATGCAGTGTTTTTATTTTGGAGGTATATATGGACATACAATTAGCGGCCCTAAAGTTCTATGACTATTCCTCGTTTATACGAGGATACGCCAAAGCCACAATCAGACGGTATAGGTTTGTTATTAACTATTACTGCAAATATTGCAATGTCACCGAGTTTGAGCAGATAAACGAAGAGAATATCCGGAAGCTGTTTTTCTATGGCCGCACAGAACGAAATTGGAGTACAAATACCTACATTAACTTTATTAAAAGTCTGGTTGTGTTTTTCCGCTGGTGCGTCAAAGAGAAATACATGCCTGAAAATTACGCGGAGAAAATAGAAATTCCAAAGTTAGAAAAGCGGCTGCCACCCAAGCTGACAAAACAGCAGACAATGAAACTGCTGGAAGTGGTCTACAATTACCCGTACCAATATAAATACCTGCGTTACCGCAACCACGCAATTTTTGCCACATTTATAATGGCCGGGCTCCGCAAAGGCGAATTGCTAAACTTAAAATTCGCGGATGTAGACTTGGAAAACCTTACAATCTTTGTCCGGCAGGGGAAAGGCAACAAAGACAGAATGATTCCAATCTGTTTTGCCCTGGCGGAAACTTTAAAAAGATACGTGGTTGAAAGAAAGAGAATACATAAAACCTGCCCGGAATTCTTTGCTTCGTTAAACCGGAATATGGGTTTTACCCAAATGGGCCTGCGCAACTTAGTGGAGATTATAAAAAAAGCCAGCAAAATAAACTTTGGAATTCACAAACTTAGACATTCGTTTGCGGTTTTAATGTTGGAAGGTGGGTGCGACATTTACAGCCTAAGCAAAATGATGGGCCATTCGGACATCAAGACCACGACAATTTATTTAAGCGCGACGGCTGAACATCTGCGGGCACAAATCACGAAACACCCGCTGAATAATCTATAAAGAATTTTGCCCTCACCCGGTGTGGGCAAAAAGTTGCTAAAATTCGGAAAAAATGCCACAATAAAGACAATTTGGAGTATTGGCTTGCCTTTTTGCGTTAGCTTTTACTGCCAATTATATGAAA
This sequence comes from Candidatus Doudnabacteria bacterium, assembly GCA_003151625.1. Taxonomy (GTDB): domain Bacteria; phylum Patescibacteriota; class Doudnabacteria; order UBA920; family UBA920; genus PALSA-1336. The sequence goes on along the minus strand of PLYC01000013.1, from coordinate 118,337 downwards.
TGCACCATATGATATGTCCCAAATTCAAAGGCTTTATTTAGCCCACAAGCTGACTGAAAAAAAATCAATCAGCGACCCGGAAAAATTGAATAATGTAATTCGTGCCGCCAATATTGACTTAAACCCACACCAGGTCGATGCGGCGGTTTTTGCGTTTAAAAGTCCTCTTTCCAGAGGCGCGATTTTGGCTGATGAAGTGGGCTTGGGAAAAACCATAGAAGCCGGGCTAATAATCAATCAGTTATGGGTGGAAGGCAGGCAGCATATTCTAATTTTGGTTCCGGCATCCTTAAGAACTCAATGGCAAGATGAACTCACGCTCCGCTTTAATCTTGAAAGCAGTATTGTTGATTCGGCCCAGTTAAAAATTTTACAGGACAAAACAGACAAGTTAAATCCGCTTTCCGAAAATGGAATATATATAGCGTCCCATAATTTTGCTTACCGGTATGAAAAATTTGTAAAAGACGTTGCCTGGGATTTGGTTGTAATTGATGAAGCCCATCGCTTAAGGAACGTTTGGAGAAAAACAAATAAAGTCGCAAAAAAAGTTAAGGATGCTATTTTAAGCAGGCCTAAAATCTTAATGACCGCGACGCCATTACAAAATAATTTAATGGAGCTTTTTGGTTTGACCAGTTTTTTGGAAGAAAATTATTTAGGAACAGAATATTCTTTTAGAAACCTTTTTGTTAATCCGGTAAAAAGACACAAAAAATATGATTCATTAGGCCAGCTCAAGGAACGGCTAATGGGCACTATTGAAAATGGGGAAGTCAGCGGCGGCGTTTTAACCCGAACCTTAAGAAAACAGGTTAGAGGATTTGTAAGTTTTACCAATCGTTTTAGCCACACCGAAGACTTCGCGCCGAACGACAACGAAATAGAGCTTTATGACCTGGTAAGCGAATATTTACGCAGGCCGATTTTAGCTTCCACTCTCGCGACCCAAAGAAACATGATGGAATTGGTTTACCGCAAAATATTGGCCAGTTCCTCGTTCGCGATTGCCGGAACGTTGGAAAAGATTGTCCATTTTCTAGCTAAAAGACTGCAGCAGGAGCAGGATGTAACTTTTGAAGATGTCCAGGCCTACATAAAGCAACAAAAATTAGAAATTCAAACCAAGTACAGCAAGGCACTGCCGGACATCCAACTTCAACCTGCCGAAACTACAAAAGATTTGATTCAGGAAGTTTTGCCGGGATTTGAAGACGCGGAAATAAAAGCCGGTGAAGTGGAAGAAGAAACCCAAGAATCGGACGACTTACAAGAGGACGAAAAAGTTGACGGAACGCAGGAAAAGAAAAATGAGCGGGAAATAGACCATAAATTTAGTAAAGAAGAAATCTTTCGTGAACTTAAGGATGTTTTGGAATATTACTATTTGGCTTGCAGTATTGATGTCAACCAAAAAAGTCAGGCATTGGTCAAAGTATTAAAAAAAGTTTTCATTCACGCCGAAAAGCAACATTGGCCGCAAAAAGCGGTAATCTTTACTGAGTCCAGGCGTACCCAGGACCATTTGGAAAAACTTTTAAGCGCCAGCGGGTACGAATTAGTTTTATTTAATGGCAGCAACGCCTCCAAACGATCAAAAGACATTTACGCGGAATGGGAACAGACTTTTCCCGATGAAGCCGCCAGAGGTTCTAAAAGCATCAACATCAGAAAAGCCTTGGTTTGGAAGTTTAAAGAACTGCCAAAGGCGATTTTAATTACCACAGAAGCCGGAGCCGAGGGTATAAACTTACAGTTTGCCAACATTGTTATTAACTATGATTTACCGTGGAATCCGCAGCGCATTGAACAGCGCATCGGCAGATGCCACAGGTACGGCCAAAAGTTGGATGTCTTGGTAGTAAACTTTTTAAATAAAAAAAACTACGCTGACCAAAGAGTTTACGAATTGTTGCAGGAAAAAATCAAATTATTCGGTAACCTGTTTGATTTTAGCGATCAAGTTTTAGGAACTGAAAAATTAACCGATGACGGTTACGAGGTCCGGGAAGTTGCTTTAGGAGGTTTGGGAGCGGGCTTGGATTTTGAAAGAAAAATTTTGGAAATTTACCGTAAGTGCCGGACTGAACAGCAAATAGCCCAGGGCTTTAAACAGTTACAGCTGGACTTAGGCGACTTTATTGAGGAAAAGATTGAAGACACGCAAAAAAAGGTTATTCAACATTTTGACGAAGAAATCAGGCAAAAACTAAAAATTCGCCAGCAGACTTTTGACGATTCTTTGAACAAGTTTGACGCCCAGCTTAAGGCTTACTTAAATTTTACTTTAGGTAAAACCATTAACTATAAAAGTGACAAAATTTTTGAATATTCCGGCGGTAAATTTTGTTTAGGAAGACTCTCTGAAGCCGAAAGGGAAGAGGGTATTTTGCCAATTAACCTGGAAACCAATTTTGTCAGGCACAACATTGATCAGGACAAAAAATTGTCCGGTTCATGGTCTTTAACTTTTAAGCACCCACAGGACCACAGGAAAGTCTTGGAAGAATTTATTGGCCTGGACGGCCAGATTTCGGTTGATGTCTTAAACTGCAGCCGGAAAACCATAAACAACACCGAAGAAACTTTTGAAAAAATTATTGTAAGCTCGTTGGTATTTAAAGACGGGCAGTGGCAAAAAATTGAGCCAAAAAGAGCTGAAAAACTGTTTGAGTTGGAAGTGACGGAAGAAAAAAATATGCACGAAAGGCTTCGGGACGAATTGTCGGACTTAATACAAAAAAACGGGAACGACTTTAAACAGGAAATTAAAGCTGAAAATGAGGGTTATGTGGATCAAGAAATGCAGAATCTTGACCGTTTTGTGGATGAATCCATTTTAAAATACAAACAGGAGATGGACTTGCGCGAGCAGGAGCTTAAGGAAATAGGTAAAAAGTTAAAAATTTCATCTAAGACTACCGGCTTTCATGAGCGCCAGCAAATATTGGAAGAAAAAGATAAAAAACAAAAAGATTTATTTAAAGCCCAAAATAAGTATATGAAAATGCAGCAGGAACAGTTTTTACAGAAAGACCAAAAAGTTATGGATTTAAGGAATAAACTGGAAATGACTTTTGAGTATAAAAATTTAGCAAAAATACAATTTAAAATAACTGCCTAAATGAACATACCAATAGAAAAATTCCAACAAAGTTTTTTAAGGATTAAAGACCACGGCACCGAACGATCCTTTTACCCGGCTTTAACTAACTTCCTGCAGGAGCTCGCCGAATTGGAAAAGTCCAAAGACATATTTGCCACGGCCGAAGAGAGCGCTAAAGCCGTTGCCGGTGGCGTGGGCTTTCCTGACGTTACTGTACGGCGAAAAGACCGGCTGGTTGGCTGGGTGGAAGTAAAACTACCGGAAGATTCCTTAGACAGTCCTAAATTCAATAAGCAGTTTGAAAAATATAAGGACGCTTTAGAAAATATTCTATTCACCAATTTTAAACAGTGGCAGCTTTGGCAATGGGGTGACGAAGGCAAGCCGGTAAAAATAAAAGAAATAATTTTTGATGTTGCAAATTTTACCACCGGCGAGGAGCAAAACCTGATTGACATCTTGCATCAATTCTTTTCCGGCAAAGCTTATGAAGCGCGTACCACTAAACAGCTGGCGTTGGCCTTGGCAAAAAAGACTAAGCTTTTGTCTAATCAAGTGGAAGAAGCCTTTAAGGATGCCGACGAAACTTCGGACTTGGTTAAGCTAAAAGAAACTTTTGAGAAAACTTTAATCCAAAATATAGAGCCGCACCAGTTTGCCAATATGGTGGCCGAAACTGTGGCGTATTCTTTATTCCTGGCCTCTTTGGAGCATACCAAGCGCGGCAAGTCCGATGTTCTAACCTTAACCACGGCAATGGATTATTTACCAGCAAGCGTTCCTATTTTGGCCGACTTATATTCTTTGATTAAAAAAGTCTCCCAAGTTATTCCTAATATTCACCAGGCCACCACCGCCCTAATAGACCAGCTGAACGCGGCCGAGATGGCTAAAATTGAGTTAAAGTTACGAGAGCATAAAGTCGGCGAGGACCCGGTTATTCATTTCTACGAGCCGTTTTTGAACGAATACGACCCTAAGGAACGCGAAGCGCGAGGTGTCTACTACACGCCAAAGCCGGTAGTAGATTACATTGTCCGTAGTGTAGATTTCATCTTAAAAGAAAAATTCGGCAAAGAAAAAGGTTTGGCTGATGAAAGCGTCCATTTACTTGACCCGGCCACTGGCACCGGCACATTCTTAATGTCCGCCATTCAGCAAATTCACTCCGCAGTTCAAAAGCAAAATAACACCTTGGGCCCAGAAATGGTAACTAAGGAATTTAATAGGGTAGTTGTTGACCACATTTTAAAACATTTTTATGGCTTTGAACTTTTAGTCGCACCTTACGCCATTGCCCATTTAAAACTTACTTTGCTTTTAGAAGATTTGGGTTTTGATTTTGAGATGGCAAAGGGCGACGGCGACAAAGACCGCTTAAAAGTTTATTTGGCAAATACGCTTGATGATCCCAACGCTTACCAAAAACAGGCCAAAGCTACAACTGATTTTGGTTCTATAGCCTTTCCCTCAATCGCTGAAGAAAGCGAAGCCGCGCGTAAAGTCAAAAAAGACGCGCCAATTTTAGCTATAATCGGCAACCCGCCATATTCCGGGGTATCGGCTAATAAAGGAGAATGGATTAATAAACTTATTGAGGACTATAAATATATTGATGGTAAACATTTTGGAGAAAAAAAGCATTGGCTTCAAGATGATTATGTAAAATTTATTCGTTTTGCTCAATGGAAGATTGCAGATATAGGACATGGAATTTTATCTTTTATAACAAATCACAATTTTCTGGATAACCCAACTTTTAGAGGAATGCGCTATAATTTATTGAATTATTTCGATGAAATTTATATTCTTAATTTACATGGCAGTTCGGTCAAAAATGAAAAGGCGCCTGATGGTACAAAGGATGAAAATGTTTTTCCAATTCAAACAGGTGTTGTAATTTCATTTTTTATCAAAAACGAAAGAAAAATAGCAAAGAATATTTTTTATTCTGAACTTTTTGGCCTAAAAGAAAATAAATTTGAGTTCCTTTTAACTCATGAAGTTAATAATACAGAGTGGACTGAAATTGAACCAAACGCTCCACATTACATTTTTAAAGTAGTCCATCACGAAGATGACTATAACCAAATAAATTCTGTAAAGGATGTATTTGATTCTTGCAATACAGGCATACAATCTTCAAGGGATCAGCTTGTTTATGGATTTGAAAGAAAAGATTTGTTAAAAAAGTTAGATTATTTTTTTAATTTAAATAATAGTGATGATACTATTAGGGTCAGATTTTTTTCTTCTGGGAAAAGATCAGGTAAGTATTTAAAGGGCGATACGCGAGGATGGCTTTTATCAGAAGCGAGAAAAAAGAAGATAGATTATAATAATGAGATTATTAAAATTCAATTCAGAGCTTTTGACAACCGTTATTTAATATACAACAAGGAATTGTTAGACTGGCCTAGACAAGATATAATGAAACATTTCCTTAATAAAAATAATTTAGGGCTGACCCTACATCGAAATATCCAGAATCAGAAAAATAACCATTTTTTTGTTACATCATTATTGTGTGATATGCATAATCTAGATTCAGCAATAGGCTCTTATATCTTTCCGCTATACCTATACTCCGACTCAACACAATCTAATCTTTTTGGGAAACTAAACAAAAAAGTAAATTTTTCCGAAAAATTTACTAAGGAATGTTCTCAAAAACTTGGGATAAGCTTTATTAGCGATGGGCGAGGTGATTTGGAAAAAACTTTTGGACCGGAAGATGTGTTTTACTATACTTATGCTATTTTTCATTGCCCGACTTACCGGATCAGGTATGCCGAACAGTTGAAAATAGATTTTCCGCGCTTACCGCTAACTTCCAATAAAGAACTGTTTAAAAAATTAGTTGCCAAAGGTAACGAGTTAGTAAATTTGCATTTGCTCGGAGAAAATCCGTTTGATCAGTCCAAGACAATTTTTGACGATTCGGACAAATGGGGGATTAGTCTTGGGGGTGAGAAGCCGGAAAGTTTGGAAGACTGGAAAGTTACCGAGGTTAAATATTCAGCTAAAGACCGACGAGTTTACGTAAATCCCGGCCAGTATTTTGAAGGTGTGGAAAAAGAAGTTTGGGAGTTTATGATTGGCGGCTATCAGGTTTGTGAGAAGTGGCTAAAGGATCGCAAAAAGGCCGAGCGTAGCCTGTCTTTGGACGACTTAAAGCACTATATGAAAATCGTCGCCTCCCTCCGCGAAACCATCCGCATTATGAAAGAAATTGATCAGCTTATTTCTAATTGGCCGTTACTATAAAAACTATGCAAAAATACTTTAGAGGTTCCGAATGGAGAAAATGGGATCTACACTTTCACACTCCCAGCTCCTACGACCATGACAATAAAGCCAACACTTCAGAGGAAATTGCTGAAGCCTTAAAAAAGCAACAAATTAAAGTTGTTGCGATTACCGATCATCACATTATTGACTCCCAGGTTATTGAAAAATTAAAAAAGGCTGGCGGTGATGATTTGACTGTTTTGCCAGGAATAGAATTTTGCTCAGACAGCCGGGGGAGCGAGCCGGTCCACTTTATTGGCATTTTCCCGGAAAATTCGGATGTAAATTACATTTGGAACGAAATACAATCCCAAGCCAAGATTGCATCGCAAAGACAATCAGGACAAAAGGATAACGAAATTTACTGCGATTTAAAAGATACTGCGAACTTAATAAAAAGACTCGGCGGCGTTGTCTCAATCCATGCGGGCAGGAAGTCGAATTCCATAGAAAAAATTACTAACTCTCTGCCTGTAAAAATGGCTGAGAAAAAAGACATAGCGAGCGAAGTGCAAATTTTTGAGTTAGGGCAGGAGAAAGACCAGGCCGACTATAGGGATACTGTCTTTAAGAAGATTGGCTTTTTTCCAATGGTTATTTGTTCCGATAACCATAATGTCAAAAAATACTCCCTTAAACAAAATTGCTGGATAAAAGCCGATCCAACTTTTGAAGGTTTAAAACAAATAATTTATGAACCAGAATGTAGGGTTAAAATTCAAGAATTAAAACCAGAGGAAAAATCCGATTATTGTATTATTGACAGAGCGGAATTCACAAATCATGACGGTAGTAAACAAATAGTTTACTTTAATCAAAATTTAAACTCAGTAATTGGGAGTCGGGCCACAGGGAAATCAAATCTTTTAAGAAATATTGCCTTTTCTATTGATCCAGTTCAGTGCAGGCTGAAAGGAGTTGATGGTGCCGACTTCCTGCAGTTAAAGAATTTCAAACTATTTTGGAGAGATGGCAAAGTTAGTTCTTTAAAAGAAACAGAAGATAAAGGAGTTCTTTTTATTCCTCAAAAATACCTAGGGGACTTGGTGTATGAAAAAAATGTTAATTTTGACAACTTTTTGTCAAATCTTTTTGAAAATAAAGACAACTTTAAAAATGCGCTACAAAATTACAAAAAATTTGAAGACGAAAACGTATTGTCTATAACATCTCTTGTCAGAGAACTTCTAGCAATAAGGAATAACGGCAGGGAAAAGGGAGAAAAATTAAAAAAACTTGGGAAAAAGGAAGATTTGGAAAAAGAAATTTTGAAAATTGAGGCAAGCCTTAATTTGACCAGGAAAAGTAATAGTGAAGTCACAAATAAGGAACTTGAAAATTATAAAAAAATAAATTCTGACAAGGCGGCGCAAGAACGCGAAATTAAGATTATAGACAAGGACTTAGCTTCTTTTAAAATGTTGAAGCAGGAAGAAGTAATTTCAGCGGACAAGATTTTGGAATTTGAATTTTCGCAAAAATATGTAATAAAGATGGAGGCCAAACTTAAAGAATCTGACGAAGTTTTTAAAAAGGACTTTATTGAAAAAGAGATTACGGAATTAGTAAATTCAAAGGAAAACGTTAAAAAGAAAATTAAAGAACTGGACACGGAGTTAAAGCCTCTACAAACCAAGGTAGAAAAACATCAAGCGCTGTTAATGTTAACAAAGACCTTGCAAGAAAAAGCCGAAATTTTAAAAACCATTAATGAAACAGACGAAGAAATTATAAAGTTAAGGGCCTCTTACTCGGACAGACTTAGCAAAATTGTAGAAAAGTATAGCCAGTTTAATGAGCAGTTCAAAAGTTTAAGCATAAACCTGGGGAGCTTGGCTTTCTCAAAAGTGGACATTACCACTAGTTTTGATACGCAATCATTTAAAAAATTTATTGAAGACAATATTAATTACCACAATTCTATTTCTTTTAAAGAAAATCCAAAAAACGAAAAAGCAAATACATTTCTAAGAGAGCCAGAGCAATGGGACTACAAAAAAATTGAATTCTCATTACTTCTTAAACAGCTAACGCTGGGTATTTTAACAGGTCAATTAATTTTGAAGTCCGGAAAAAATGAAGAAATTTTGCTCATGGAATTATTTAGGAATAGGTTTAAGGTAGACTTTCAGAAAAGTATTAAAAGCCGAAATGGCGATGAGTTTGTCAATATGTCCGATGGCGAAAAGATGCTAGCTTTATTAGAGTTTATTTTTAAATTTGACGATTATAATTACCCGGTATTACTGGATCAACCAGAGGATGATTTGGATGCAAAAGCTATTTCAAAACATATTGTGGACTTTCTAAAAGCCGAAAAAATAAAGCGGCAAATAATAATAGCATCCCATAACGCAAATCTAGTGGTTTGCGGAGACAGCGAGGAAGTCGTTGTCTCAAATAAAACTGCGGGTAAAAATCCAAACTTTACTTACGAATCAGGGGCTATTGAAAACCCGGCAATCAGAGATGAAATTATTGAGATTTTGGAAGGTGGCAAAAAAGCATTGGAGAAAAGACGCGATAAATTAAATCTTTCAAATTAAACTTTAAAATGGCCTATAAAAGAAGCAACCTATACGAGCCCGAAGCCGACAAGCCCTTTAAGCTAAGCCGGAGCAAGATTGACATGTTTTTAGACTGCCCGCGCTGTTTTTATATGGACAGACGGCTTGGAATTTCCCGACCATCCGGTCCGGCTTTTACTTTGAACGTTGCCGTGGACGCTTTGTTGAAAAAAGAATTTGATGTCTACCGCGCCAATGGAACCAAACATCCGCTTATGGAAGCCTACGGCCTGGACGCTGTGCCTGTAGCTCATGAGCTTTTAGACCAGTGGCGGCATAATTTTACCGGCGTGCAGTGCCTCCACAAAAAAACCAATATGTTAATTTTTGGAGCCATTGATGATTTGTGGAAAAACTCGGAAGGAGAATACATTGTGGTGGATTATAAGGCCACCAGCAAAGAGGGTGAGGTAGAGTTAACGGATGCCAAGTGGCATAACTCCTACCGCAGGCAAATGGAAGTCTACCAGTGGCTGTTAAGACAAAATGGTTTAAAAGTTTCTAACATCGGTTACTTTTTTTATGTGAACGGCAAGAAAGACAGGGCAGGCTTTAATGGCGTATTGGAATTTGACGCTAAACTAATCCCTTACACCGGCTCGGACTCCTGGGTAGAGCAAACAATTTTTAATATTCACGATTGCTTAAACCAAGCCAGTCTCCCTGCTCCTAACCCGGAATGCGAATTCTGCCAGTATAGAAAAAAATCTCAGCTAGTAGAAGTTACATAATTAAGCATACTAAAATGGACAAAATCATAGAATTATTTAACGAGTTTATAAAAAATTATGACTCCGAGTCTAAGGACGCTTTATGGGTAGCACAAAGCAGGGAGTTTAGGGACTTTTGGAATGGTAAGATTATGACCAATTCCAAAGAGGATTTGGATGATTTAGAATTGGATGGAATAATCAGAATATTGGACAGGGCTGGGAAGGGCAATACCAGAGAAAGTGAAGCAGTAGCGAGGACTATGATCACACAAGGGGCTTGGCGTCGGATGTTTAATGAAATTAAAAATAAGCCAGAACTGCATAAACAACTAGATCAAATATTCAAAACCGTGGGTGAAGAAAAAGCTAAATTAATTGATGAACTATATAAGTTAAATGAAGGTAACCACAACAACTTAACCGGACCACGCGGCAACGCGGTCAGTGCTATGATTTTTGCCTATAACCCATCTTCCAGTGTCAGCGTTATCTCGCTGAGAGACCGTAAAAAGGCCACGGAATACTTTGGCTTTGAAAGCCACGTGGATTTTGAAAAAGACCCTATAGGGGAAAAGATTGTCCAATCAAACGATGATTTAATTGCTGGTTTTAGAAAGTTAGGTATAAAATACTCACCACGGACATTAACATCTTTTCTATATTCGTCTGGCGTGAAAGATTTATGGAAAGTTGATGCGGAAGATGACCAAGCTCCTTGGGGTGGATTTAAAGAGCCAATAAGAACGGATGAAATAATAGAGGCAGAAACCAAAAAGGAATCACCCATTAAACAAAAACCTAATCAATTGGTCAGAGAATGGGTGCCGCCTATTATCAGTGACCTTAAAGAACTTGCCTTAAATAAAGAAACAGAATGGTCAAAAAAAATGAATCTCAAACCGGAAAGGGCTTTTGAAATAAAATTGGGTTATGCATTTGGGATTTTGGGTTATGAAGTGGAAAGTCTCGGGCAAGGAAAAGGCAGAGAACCAGACGGCATCGCTTATTCGACAGATGCAAACTCTGAATACTATTATGCCATTGTTTATGACGCAAAGGCTAGAGAAAAAGGATATTCTATTGGCACTGGGGATAGAGAAATTAGTGAATATATAAAAAAATATCAAAAAGAGCTCCAAAAAAGGCGGATTAAAAAATTTTCATTTCTGATTGTCTCATCAGACTTTTCTGACAACCAATCGTTGGATAGCTCCATAAAAGATATTTATAAGGAAACACGATGCCCTGTAGTTTTAATGAAAGCAAATGATTTACTTAATATCATTGCTCATAAACTTTCACATGCTGGCGTTGACCATTCGCAATTAGAAGACCTTTTTCTTGCAAATGGAATCATAAATCAAGAAAAGATAGCTGATTTTCTTGAATAAGCTAACTATAAAAATTTAAACTAATTGAAAGAGCCTTAATCAGATTACAAATAGTATAAGCGAAATTAACACATATAACCTATGGCGATTATTATTTCTAAAAACGGCAAAAATGCTAAAAAAATAGAAAAATCAACTTTTGATAAAGAAGATTATCTTCAGAAATATATTTACGATAATCCCGACAGTGTCCCATTATATGACATCAAAGAAGATATACGGCTTCTTATCCTGGCTAGGGAGTTCCCGACGCACAGCGGCCCAATTGACGCAATCGGCGTTGATAGAGAGGGAGAAATATATATTATTGAAACTAAACTGTACAAAAATCCCGATAAGCGAACCGTAGTAGCTCAATCACTGGATTATGGTGCTGCTCTTTGGAAGCACTCAAATGATTTTAGTGAATTTTCCTCAATACTTGAGGCGAATGTTCAAAAAACATTCAAGATTTCGCTGAATCAAAAACTTCAGGAACACTTTGGCCTATCTAACGAAGAAATAGCCCAATTGCTGAATTCCGTCCGCGATAATTTGAGTGACGGTGCTCTTCATTTTGTCATATTGATGGACAGTCTTGATGCCAGACTTAAGGACTTAATACTTTACGTTAACCAAAACAGCCAGTTTGATATATATGCTGTTGAGCTTGAGTATTATAAACACGAAACGTATGAGATAATTATTCCGAGAATATTTGGAGCCGAGGTCAAAAAGGACATGAAGACAACAACTCGTGATAAGAAATTATGGGACTGGGATATATTTAAAGAGCGTTTGAAAGAAATTGGCGCAGAAGAAGTGATAGCGGCACAAAAGATCATTGATTGGGCAAACGACAATGGTATAGAAATTGAATGGACCACGAGCCAGCGCGGCGGTTTTTTCTTGTGTTATTATCCCGAGGGTAAAAAAGGTTTTTATCCTTTATCGGTTACCGGAGATGGGAATGTTTCTTGGAATGCTCCCCACCAGGGAAATAAAAGCCCATACCCTTTTGATAACCCGGTAAAACGTTCCGAAATATTAAAACGGCTTAGCTCAATCAAAGGTGCCACGGTACATGTGGATAATGTTGACGGCTACAACGGCCTAAAGTTGCCTCTCCGGGTTATCGCCAATGAAGACGCCAGGCGTGAATTTTTTGAAGTCTGTTTATGGATTAAAAAATCTTTGGAGGCGACGGAATGACCAAGAATGGTAAACTTTCTGAAAAGTTAAAACAATTTATAGACAATTCAAAGTGGATTTTTGCAGTCACGTACGCAAAAACCTGGCCTCACGAGTATATTGTCCAGGAGCGGGTTGATAACGATTTGTTCCTGGCACTCGCGCATCACATCGACACCTTCGGTTACGAATCCCATTTTTATCAAACAAAGCAGGTATATTTTGACTATAACGGTTACACCTACTGGCATATGGAAGGTATTATAAACCGTTGTTTAAAGTCAGAAACATATCTAATCAGAGAAAAAGAAGGTAGGCTGCCAAATTAAAAATCATAAATATGAAGAAAAAAGCAAAAAAATTTGCACAAGATAATATGCTTCCTAAGATGACTCTTGAGGATGTGTTTTGGACACTTATGGTGGAGCACAAAGTTGCTCAGAAGCAAGCCACAGATGAAGATCAGCGGATTGAAGGGAATGTTGCCATTATCGATGAACAGTTCCTTGAGTTGCAGGATCTAATTGGGAGAGAACTTTCGGAAGATGAGCAAAGTGCAATTTTGGATATAGTGGATGAATATACCCCAAAGGACAAGGACGGCAATTTTTTATGTTCACTACTGCCGTTTGATTATGCCTGGGAGATATACGAAACACAAAATAGAGGCGAATGAATCTATATTTATTAATAAAAATTATAACTAAACTCCCATGCTAGACTTCATACTATTTGTAGCATTTTGTTGCTTAATATACGCACTCTTTAAAACCGGGCACAAAGGACTGGCAATTTTCTTAAGCCTGCTTTCTGTCGTTTGGGCTTTGTTTAGTCTTGGGAATAAGCACAACCGGAGAAGATAGAACAAATAGTTAAAACCTATGCCGCTTGAAGATTTAGAGGACGAAATAAAGGGTGAGTCAAAGTGATTTCTAGTTGGCCTATGAAATAGTCAAAATTATGATATAATATAAGCATTATGGTATACCAAAATAAGGTTACTGATATTACAATAAAAGGCTATAAATCCATCAAGTCGTTGGAAAATTTTAAATTGGGCGATTTAAATGTAATGATTGGTTCCAATGGCGCGGGAAAATCAAACTTTATTTCACTCTTCAAATTTTTGGGAGAAATGGCCGAAGGCCGCATGCAAAACCTTATCAGAAAATCTGGAGGCGCCAACACGCTTCTTTATTTTGGTTCAAAAACTACTCACGCCTTGGAAGTTAAAGTTGATTTTGGTCCCAATTCCTACTGGCTAAAGTTGGTTCCTACGGCTGATGATTCTTTATTTTTTGAAGAAGAAGGGGGTTCTTATTTAGGACCTAATTACACCAAACCGTTTGAATTTAATACACTCTCTCCCGACCGTAAGGAAACGGGGCTCGCGGCAGAAGCGGGAAATGTTTCTGCCAGCACTTTGGCCAGCATAAGAAGTTGGAGACTGTATCATTTCCATGATACCAGCGACACAGCTTTACTAAAAAAAACCGGGCCAATAAATGACAACGCTTCTTTTAAACCGGACGCTTCAAATTTAGCGGCTTATTTGTATTTATTGGAAAAAAAATATCCTTATGATTTTAAAAATATAACTGACACCGTTAAATTAATTGCTCCGTTTTTTAACTCTTTCGTATTAAGAACATCGCCCTTAAAACCGGACAGTATTCAGTTGGAATGGCAGCACAAAAATTCTGACAGCTATTTTAATGCAGCTTCATTGTCTGACGGCACATTGCGTTTTATATGCCTGGCAACTTTATTATTACAACCGGCGGAAAAATTGCCGACCACAATTTTGCTTGATGAACCTGAATTAGGTTTGCATCCCGCGGCAATAAATTTGCTTGCCAATCTTTTGCAAAGCGCCGCGACCAGAACACAGGTTATTGTTTCAACCCAATCCGTAACTTTGATAAATCAGCTAAAACCCGAATCTATTATTGTGGTGGACAGAAGCGACGGACAGTCTTCTTTTCGAAGACTCACTTCTAACGAACTCGGTTCTTGGCTTGAAGATTATGGACTGGGAGATATGTGGGAAAAAAATATTATTGGCGGCAGGCCATAACTGACTTATGAAAAGAATTTTTATCTTAGTCGAAGGACAAACTGAGGAACGGTTCGTAAAAGATATTTTAAACCCTACCTTCCAGGAGCAGGGTCTGTTTTTAATTCCAACCATAATTAATACAAAAATACTTAAAAATAGTCCAAATTTTAAGGGCGGCGTAAGTTCGTATGGAGCCATAAAGCGCGATGCAAAAAAATTATTCAGGGACTCAAATGTTACCGCGGTAACCACGATGATGGATTTTTATGGCCTGCCTGCCGACTTTCCAAATTGGAAAAATGAAGGTTCTTGCTACGATAAAGTTAAAGCGGCGGAACAGGCTTTTGCTAACGACATCAATAATGAACGCTTCATTCCTTATTTGCAACTTCACGAGTTTGAAGGCCTGCTTTTTTCAGTACCAGAAGTTATTTCCGATACTTTGGATCGGAATAAAAAACAGGATGTGCAAAATATAAGAGATGCCTTTAAAACTCCCGAGGAAATAAACCAAGGTCCGGAAACTCATCCAAGCAAAAGACTTATAAAACTTTTCCCAAACTATAGAAAGCCACTTTTTGGCAGCCTAATAGCTTCCAGAACCGGTTTGCAGGAAATTAGAAATAATTGCCCACATTTCAACGATTGGGTAACAAAATTATTGGCATCCTAATATGCCAAGCAAAAGAAACTATTTATTCGATCAAGCGACCGACAAGCTCTTTAAGCCAAGCCGGGGCAAGATTGGCACGTTCTTAGACTGTCCGCGCTGTTTTTATATGGACACGCGGCTTGGAATTTCCCGGCCGTCAGGTTCGGCTTTTACTTTGCATTTTGCCAATAATAGACTAAAAGCTAAAAAATTTTAACAATATTAGTTAACTATTATGAATAAAATCTACTCTTCAAAATTAAAAACAGGGGACGAGGTTAGGGTTATAGCTCCGTCAAGATCTCTGGGGATTATTTCAGGCGGCTTAAGGCAAATTGCCAACAACCGATTTAATGACTTGGGGCTAAAGATTAGTTTTGGCAGAAACGTTGAAGAAAAAGACGAATTTGATTCTACCACAATAGAATCGCGTATTGAAGACTTACACCAGGCGTTTGCGGACAAGAACGTTAAGGCTATTTTTACAGTAATTGGCGGCTATAATTCTAACCAATTATTAAGGCATGTTGATTGGCAGTTGATTAAAGACAACCCAAAAATTCTCTGCGGGTACTCAGACATTACAATTTTAAACAACTCGATTTTTGCCAAGACCGGGCTTGTGAGTTATTACGGGCCGCATTATTCCACTTTTGGCCAAGAAAAATATTTTGACTACACGCTGGATTATTGCAAAAAATGTTTATTTTCTAACGAGCCTTTTAAAATTGAACCCAGCAAGGATTGGAGTGATGACCTGTGGTTTAAAAACCAAAATGAACGCGCCCTTATTCCTAACCAAGGACAACTGGTTATAAATCAGGGTAAGGCCAGCGGCACCATTCTTGGCGGCAATCTTTGCACCTTTAATTTGCTACAGGGTACGGAATACTTCCCGGACTTAACAGACAGTATTCTTTTCTTGGAAGACGATGATCTACCAAAGGAATCTTCAGCCGTGGAATTTGACCGCAATTTGCAATCGTTAATTCAGCTACCGAATTTTGGAAAAGTAAGAGGTTTAGTTATTGGGAGGTTTCAAAAAGCCAGCCAGATGTCAGATAATAAAATAAAACAAATAATAACATCCAAACCTGACTTTAAAAATATACCTGTAATAGCAAATGTAGATTTTGGCCATACAGACCCAAAAATTACACTTCCCATTGGGGGCGAAGTAGAAATAACTGCAAACTCAAAAGAATCAAAAATTAACATAATTAAACACTAGGATTTGCTCATACGCAATTATGCCACTTGAAGATTTAGAGGACGAAATAAGAATGGAAGTGGACGAAGACGGGCTAAAGGAAGAACTGGCCGAGCAGATTAACAATGGCGATGCTGACGAGGCTTTAGAGCGGATGGAAAATTTGGGGATTGATGTTGATGATTTAGATTTATAAATTCTTAATGTCACCTATGGAAAATCAAATTCAAGAATTAATTTCCCTGGCCCAAAAAAATACCTTTAGCCTATACTACAAGCCAGGCGAGTGTTTGGTTAGAACTTATTTTAGCGGCGGAAGCCAGCATAAAGAAACCGGAAAAACTTTGGAAGAAGCCATAACCAAAATGATTACTTTTCTAAAAACAAATAAAAATACTTAGCTGTGAAGAAATATTACAAAAAAGTTTGGTTTTGGCTGTTAATAATTTTTATAGTTTTACCCGCAATTAACTATTGCGTTTTTGACTTTGGCAGTCTTGCATTTTGCGATTACAAAAGCATCGTAGACGACAAAATATACCTGTCCAAGTCTTACAACTTCATTCAAGTCGCCCAAGAGGCCAGGAAGCACGGGGTTAAAGCCACGATTGGTTATTTAAACTACGTAAGCTATAGCAATCCCAGCCAGATACCGGCAAATGTGGCTGATTTGGAAAAGAAATACGGGCTTTACCTAAACACTTTTGACAGTAACGGCCATCATTTTATTTTTTTGTCCGGGCCACAGCTCGGCCTAACCGTTAGCTACTTCGGAGCCACGTATGATGTTACTATGAGATACGACGATTCCGATTTTAGCAAAGTATATATACTTTTTTCTAATGGCCGGGAAAAGTCGGCGTGTATGACACCAAACTTATTAATCAGGTTCTTTATGTGGAAAATGTTTTATAATTTGGGAATGGAGACCGGCTGGCTATGGCATACCCAGATTCACCACGTAATTTATTGGGGACCGAGCCTGTAACTATATGGCTCAATTTTTTGGCAACCGAAGTAAGTATTCCATCCGTATGGCCTGGGTTTCTGTGGTCGCGGTTTTGTTATACGCTTTAGTCGGCCTTTGGGCTTTATACGAATATTTTACCAAATTAGTCGGCCATACATCCCAGCCCGGCTACATAATAATTTCTATTATTGTTTTTGCTCCGCTCTTTTGGGTTATAAAAAAACTAATTGACAAAGAGGACGGGATGGCTGACAAATTTTTTCAGGGGTTAAAAGGGGAAGATGTAGTTGCCTATGAACTTAAAAAACTACCGGACGCTTATTCCGTATTTGCCGATGTCGTTATTAAGCCAGAGCAGGGGAATATAGACTTTGTGCTTGTCGGGCCAACCGGAATATTTACCATAGAAGTTAAAAGCCACAAAGGCATAATAGGCTTTAATGGCTCCCAGCTAACCAGATATGGCCAACTGCTGGAAAAAAACTTTTTATGGCAATCCAAGTCCCAGGCTTTGTCCCTGCATAACTTTCTTAAAGAAAAACTGGGAGTAGAAATTTATATAAAACCGACAATAGTGTTTTCCAGAGCTAAAATAACTTTTGGACTTAAACCTCTGGAAAATACCTATATTATTCAAAAACAATGGATTCAAAAGCTTATTGCCTCCCATCCTTTTTACCATTTCCCAAAAGACCGCCAGCAGATTGAAGAATTGCTAAAAACCTTGGTTGTTAGTGAGCAGGAACCAAAATAATCTTGTCCTCACCGGGTGCGAGCAAAAAATATGCTATCCATAGAAAAATGCAGGGAGATACTCGGAAAAGAGTTTGGAAGCCTAACAGACGAAGAAATAAAAAAGTTTAGGGATGGCTGATACCAAATAATAAATACGCTTATTGACGACTTTGTTGAGCGGGAAGAAAAAAATAAGGGTAAGACAAAGGACATATAGCCCTAAGCCAAACCCTTATTTTATTTAACTGGCAAGTTCCTGAATGTGGCTGCACCCGGTCGTTCTATGACGGGGGCAGACAGCGTATTGCTTGCCATAGTTTTTGCTCCCATACTTTTTGCAGACAATGCGCTTTAAAGGCGCGGAGCAGTTTGGGCATAATCCCAAATCTTCTTCTTGCCTCGGCGGAGCGGCCGGTAATTGAACCGGCGTTGGAGTATACGGTTGTTGTAGTAAGCCGGTTATAACTACTTCCTTTCCCAGTACATTCTTCATTTGGCTATACAACTCCGAGAGTTCATCAATAGTATTGGCCGCCACGTTAGCCAAAACAGAATATTCCAAGACTTTTTGCGACTCCGGTTGAATGCGAGTAGACAGGTTAATTTGTAACTTAGTATTCACGGGTTTGATATTTCCGCCAAATGCCTATTAGGCAATTCGGCCTGATTAATTTTTTATTTAGAGCAGGTGATGTTCGCGGAAGCTATAAAAGCCGTACATGGTTATGATGACATGATCCGTGAGTTCAATTCCTATCAATTTACCTGACTCCTTGAGCCTTTTGGTGACTTGGACATCTTCGGGACTCGGCTCCAATGTTCCCGATGGATGGTTGTGCGCCACAATAATACTGGCGCAGTTGGCGGCTATCGCAGGCCTGAATACTTCGCGCGGATGCACCAGCGAAGTATTTAATGTGCCGACGGCAATAACCTTAAAGCCCAGGAGGTTATTTTGCGTATCAAGGAGGCAGGTAATAAAATATTCCTTCTGCTTTTTTCGGTATTTTTCTAGACACTCATAAACATCAAGAGGCGCAAGCATTAAAGGTGCGGCTTCTCTAACCTGGATATTCATCAGCGCCTTGGCTTTGGCCTCTTCTTGATTTCTGGCGTCAACTTTACAGTTAAGGCTTATAACATAGTTCATAGGCTTTACCTCTTAACCAATTCCGTTTGCCGTACGTGGTATAGGAAAATGGTTTTAAAGTAGCGCTTGGTGACAACGCCGTCTTTGTCCTTTTTCTGTATAAGCACGAAGGAACGGAGTGGCCGGTTAAATTCCGAGTCCTTAACCCGCATTCCGAGTTTATGCCACGCCCTTAAAGGCCGGGCACTATAGCGCGGATCAAAGGAATCTGCCTCATCCTCGCCAAGGAGCTGACGGACTTGTTCTCTAACCAATTCCTCGGTTTTTTGTGAACCGGTCCAGTTGGTTAAGGTTTTAACAATGTGTTCGGTCATTGCTCGTCCTCCTTAGTCCTGGTCATAATGGCCTGCTGAATCATAGGGTTTAGACTATGGGTTTGCAGTGACCTTGCCCGGATTTGATCCCAACGGCTCAAAAGCCGATTCCACTTTTCTCGGCTTCTAGCAAAGAATAATGCCCTGCAAATTTCGCAATGATCCATACCCATAAATGGATGGTCCGCCAGGGCGACGTTCATTTCTATAACTTTTTGCATAGATTTTTTGATTAACGATTAATTTTAAAAACGTTACCGTCGACCTCGGCAACGCTCACAAATAAGGTATTAAGTGTTTATGTCGTACCAGGAATAACCACATTCACTGCACATTTGGTCAGTCTCTTCCTCGTAGGAAAGATTGTGATTGCATTGCGGACACTTGTGGTAATCTTTTGCCATAGATTTATAAAGTTAAGAATTAAAAAAGACCGGCTTGTTTACGATGCCGGTCAGGGAACGCTTAATCAGGTCTAGCCTGAAAATATTTTTGTTTCTAGAATATATTCTGGGAAAAAGGGATTAAAGTATAGGAACCGGGTAGGGGAGTAGTTTGGCTTAAAGTAGTTAAATGCCAGGGATGGGCGTTATGGTGGGAGGCGTATTTGCAATTTTGCAATTTTCGTCCAATTATAGGTTTTCTGGTAATTTTATAAAGCTGTTATATTCTAAAACCGTAAAGAAACCTTAAAGCTCGATGAACTGTCCTTAAGGCTCCAAAAAATTGTGGATAATTCACTAAAAACTAGGGCATGGGTGCCACTTCTCCGCAAATAAAACATCAATGAATCAAATAGTTTTAATATATTTATTAGCACTCCTCTTGACAGATTGCTAATTAGGGTGTATACTTAGTATTAACAATCAAATATTGGGTTTACTGTTATATTCAACAACAGAAAAACAGCTGAAAATGTCATTCTAAGGTTGGCTACGGCCTCCACTTTAAAGCTTACGGGCTTAAAGGGCGATGAAACTGTCAGCAAAGTGTTCTGAAGTAATATACATCTAGGCAAGGGTAATTTGTCCCTCCGCAGAAACTAAGTTATACGCGATAGCGCGATATTTAGTTTTTAGCGGGGTTTTTTAATGCCCTAAACTCAAAATACCACGCGTGTAGCGTGGTATTTTGTTTAATAGCGGCACAACTTTACCCTTGATTGTTTTTATGAAAGCCGTTAAGAAAAAAAATAATCATATGCAAACTATACGGACCAAGTTCCGTGAAGTAAAAGCCAAAGCGGGAAACGAAAATCTTCCCACCTTGGATTGCTTCTCGGCAGCAGTTCAAGGCCAAGGCTATAACGAGCGCGCTTTACGCCGGGCTTTCCACAGGTTGGTAGACAAACGGGAATATGACAGGAGCGATGAGAGAGATATTCTCGAACAGCTGTTAAGAAGGACTAAAACAGCTCTGTAAAAACGAGTTGGAAAAAGTGGTATGAAACTGGGGCAAACAGGGCTTATAAACTCTGTTTGCCCACTACCCATCCACTTTACCGTTTAGGCGGGATTAAACTGCACATTGCCTGAATTATTCGCTCTGGAAATAGAAAAAATTTAAGGGCGAGTAAATAAATAATTAACTAATTAATAAAACCATGAACAAAATTACAAAGTCTTCAAAACAAAATCAAAAAAAAGTTAAAATTGACCGTATAGTTTTAGCAATCCCTGAAAGCTCAATTAAAGACATAGCAAAAGAACATCTTGGATACGAACTTAGCGACGATGAACTTGTAGAAATCAGCGCCTCCTTAGAATGTGGCCAAGTAGCCGGTGAGGTTATACACGATGCTATTGTATTAGCGTTACATTTTATAGCGAATCCAGCCAAGTGTAATTGGGAATTAGTCAATCCGAAATTTAGGGAAGAATCAAGACTCGAATTTGCTACTTCTAAGGAACATTTCAAAGATGTTCTGTGTGAGTACCATGAATTGTGCTTCAAACAATTCGGTAAAATTGTAAACAACTAATTCAAATCAATATGAACATCAAAGAAGTACAGATTGGGAAAATTAAACCCGATCCAAACCAGCCGCGTTCCAAGATTGACCCTGCGGCGGTCGCTGATATGGCCAGGAGTATTGCGGCTCAAGGGATTATTAATCCCATAGAAATTGACAATAATTTTGTCATTGTCACCGGTCACGTCCGTTACGAAGGAGCCAAAAAAGCAGGATTAAAAACTGTACCCTGCCGCGAAGTTAATCCAGAAAACGCCAGCGCCCGGTTTCAAAGACAGGTTATAGAAAACTTGATCCAAAATTCCATGCCCGATATGGATATAGCCAAAGCACTACATCAGATGCTTTCATTAATCACTCCTGCCAAGGCAAAAAAAGGGAGTGGTGGTCACAATGACAAAGGCATTACTGAACTTGCCCACGCTGTAGGTAAGTCCGAAAGCTATGTGCATGAGAAATTAAGTCTACTTGATCTTTCTCCTGTTATGAAAAAAGCCATAACCGAAAAAGGTATACCCTCTAGCTACGCCCGCGCCTTAAAAGACATCCCGGAAGACTTTAAGGAAGAGATGGAAGAAAAAATAATTGCCGAAGAGTTCCAGTCCAAAGAAAGCGCGATGGCGGTTAAAAGAGCGTTGGTGCAATACCCGGACCAAGGCGTGGAAATAATGAATGTTGATTACACGGGCTTAGACGAATTTGCGGTTAATGCCCAGATGTCAAAAATTATTCCCAACTACTCGCCCACGCCAGTTAGTGACGCCATTAGTGCCGCCATGGAACCAGCGGAAAAAATCAGCGATGCCTCCCGAAAGCTTATAACCCATCTGCAAAACTATAACCCGGCAGATATAGGCGCAATTAACATTGCCAGGGTATTACTAAACCTTAGGAGCGTCAAAAGGCATGTCGCCAGATGGCTAAACGAACCGGAGGAAGCCGAACCGGAAGTTATAGAGGCTAAAGTAGCAAGCCTACCCGAAGGAGATCCAAATGAAGAATAGAGATTTAACCGAACTCCACCAGGAGTTTGTGAACGAGCGCCGGTATTCAACCCGGCGCTCACCGGCCACAATTAGAGGATACGTGGCGACGTTTGAATTGTTCCAAAAGCTTATGCCTGGGGTAGATTTAAACACGCTAACTATCAAAACTCTAAACGAATTCTTCAAACGCCTGGAACAGCGCGACAGAGTTGTCGGAAAAGGGGAAATAAGGAATGGCGTCAGGATTAGCACCATTGGTACATACCGGTCAAAATTAAATAGTTTTTTTGATTGGCTGGTACAAAATAAATACCTGGCCGATAATCCATTTAAGCATATGCGCTACCCTCGGATTATTTACAGCGACAGAAAATTCCTGAACAAGCAACAACTGGAACGGATTTGGCTAGCCGTAAGTCTTAACATTGATTGGCATAGCCCATTCATACAAAAAAGGAGTATGGCTCTTATTGGCACCCTGCTTAACACCGGCGTTAGGAGAGGGGAATTAATACAACTTAAGGTGCTTGATTTGAATTTGGAAAAACGCGAACTCCATGTGCGGGGGGAAACTTCCAAGTCCAGGAGGGATCGCTTTATTCCCATAAATTCGGCCGCGTATAAATTATTAGTTGATTACCTAAAAGCCCGTAAAGAAAAAGACTATAAAAATCCGTACCTGTTTGTGTCCAACAGCCGGGACCAACGCCTAAGTTTTGACGGCTTCAAACATTTTGTAAACAAAGTGATTGAGGGTTCGGGCGTGAAATTTCATGTTCACCAATACCGGCATACATTCTCCGTAAACTTTTTGGCGAACGGAGGAAGTTTGGCCGCGCTTAAGCAGTTACTTGGGCATACGGATTTGCGCATGACGGAAGTCTATCTGCGCTGTCTGCCAACCCATACCTTGCGGCCCGACGTGGAGTCTTTGGCCAATATGGAAAATTTAATTTAGTGTGCTATGATTTAAATAGAACATTAAAAAAGCACTTAAATAAGTTTGTTGCAGTAGCTTTTATTCTTGGATTTCGTCCCTGAATTTTGTGCAGGGAGTTGCTCACTGTAACGGCATAACTTTTTAAATCTTTTTTCCAGTAATCCCTTACCATCTAGGGTGAAAATGGATATTATTTCCATCTTACCCTAATGGTAAGGAGCAGGTGATCGGTTCAAATCCGATAGTGGGCTCCACTATACAACTCAAGGGGACTTTCCCCACTTTTGCACGGGCGGCCTTAACGGCCGCCCATTGTTTTTGTGGGGTGAAAACAACTTTTTGATTTTGAAGGAACAGGTGCGAGCCGAAGATTTTTTGGGCAAAGAGTTTTTTGGGGTGCAGTTCGGGCGAAAGCGTTATTTCGCCCAATGTTTCTGCGTCTTTCAGCCAATTTTTGAGAGGTGCGAGCCAAGCATTCTGGTTTTGCTCAAAACGGGCTATCTGCCCCTCCAAAGACTTCTTTTCGGACATCAAGGTATTCTTGTCTTTTAGGTATTCATCCCGTTCAATATCCTGGTCAAGGTAGATGTCTCGAAGCCTTTGGAGCTTGCGGTCAATATCCAAAACCTTTGACCGCAAGTCTTGAACAAACCCCGCAGTGGAATGTGCTGACTGCTGACTGTGTTTGTCGGCCATTTTTTCCAAAGTTTCGGCCCAATCCGGTGGCATAACAAAATCCTTAAGAATGTTTGTAAGTTGCAAATCCAAAACTTCGTCACGAACGGCAAGTTCCCGGCAAATACCCTTCTTCCTTGTACAGCGGTAATACACATAATGGTGGGTTGTGCCATTTTTTTGATATTTTGTCTTGTTCTCGCCCGTGATAGCACAACCACACTGGCCACAGCGAAGGAGACCGCAGAATGGCCTTGGATCGTTATACGGGCTCTTATGAACACGACCGCGGTCTTTTAAAACTACCTGCACCTTATCCCAAAGCTGTTTAGTAACAATCGGCTTATGCCGTCCTTCATAGACTTCGCCCATATATCGAAAGTGACCATAATAAAAAGGGTTAGAAAGGAACATTGTAATTTGATCACGGCTCAACGGCTTTCCATAGCTTGAAACATGGCCATGTTCGGCTAAAAAGGTAGATATATCTTCCAGCCGGGAATTGTTTTGAGAATAAATCTCAAAAGCCCTTTTAATGAGCTCGGCTTTTTTTCTGTTAATAACAACTGTCTTAGTTCTTGGGTCATTAAGATAGCCGATAGGAGCCAGAGCGGGGAAGTCACCGCGTCTGACTTTTTCCCTAAGACCACGTTTTGTGTTACTGCTCAAATCCAAGATAAACTGGTTGGCCATGCCGAACTCCACGCTCATAAGAAGAACATTGTCAGTTGAGTAATAGCTCCGCTCATTGGTTTGGATATGCTGGAGTATTCCGCGCTGCAGCATCCAGCTTATCTGGCCGCCGTCGACTGGATTGCGGGCTAGTCTGTCTAGTTTCCAACTGACAAGTCCTTGGGCTTCTCCTTTCCCAATCCGTGCGAGCATATCGTTAAAAACAGGACGACCTAAAGATTTGGCCGACTGTTTTTCCACGAACTCACAAATAATGTTTAGGGACTGCCCCTTTGCCAATGTACGTAATTCTGACAATTGAGCTTCAATGGATAAAACCTGTTTGTCTTCCACGTCAGTGGATTTACGGGCGTAGAGGAAATAGTTGTTTACTAAAGGAGATTTGTTTGATACCATAGAATTATTGATTAAAATTTTATTTACATATAGACTATCAAAATTTGGATACTATGGCAACTATTGGCGAAAATTTAAAGAGAATAAGAACCAAGCAGGGGATTACTCAACATGACCTTGCTAAAAAGTCGGGCATAACATATTCCACTCTTACTAAAATTGAGGGTGACTTTGTAAAAAAACCGGGCGTTCAGATGGTCGCCAAAATAGCCAAAGTGCTAGATGTGTTAATTGAAGATTTGTTAAAATGAGCAAAAAATAAAAAAATTTTATGAAACCAAAAAATTGGACTTTAATGATTGTAGGATCCTTGGCAATAATCACAGTGGCTGTTTATTACATCAAACAGCCTGTTTTGGATTTAGGCCCTATTACAATCCACCATGCACAGCGAACTGTAGCTTCATTATCTTTAAGTATTGAACCGTCATGGAGAGCAAATGGCGATTGGATTGCTTACGAGGATGGTGCGGCTGCAAAAGTTGTAGGTAAAAATTTGAAGTGGGTTAAAATTTATCGTTGGCCTGCTGACACTGGGCGAGGAGAAATTCCAGATGATATTTTTGTTGGAAACGCCTCAAGACTCTCTACTCAAGATGATACGTGGTTATTTCCGATACCCTCTAATTTAACTTCCGAAAGTTTTTGGGCCGAGGCGGAAACTTCTGATGGCTTAATAATCAGTAGTAGGTCTCCCCTTGGCTTAGGTTTTCCCATTATTTATTATTCAAAGTCAGAAACAGCGTCCTGGAATAGTTATCAAAATAAAAAATATGGATTTGAGTTTAAATATCCCCAAGATTGGCCACTTGTTGAACAAAATCCTGATTTTTTGGATTTTGGCATAGCGACTTATAACCGCGGCAGTAAAATTTCATTAGATTTGAATTGCTCTTCTATTTTTAACTCTTCTGGACCTACTCAATATATCGAAGAAAATAACCCAATTGAGATATATGGGAACAATTTTATTGAAAAAAATCTTTTGGTTATGGATCAGGGTCAAAAAAAATTAGTAAAACAATGGGTAACTTTTTCAACTAATACTACCGGTTCTCAGATTTGTGGAGAAATTAGATTTATTAATCACACTTTTGAGGACGAGGGTCAATTAATGCAAATCCTTTCAACTTTTAAATTTACAAAATAAATATAAAAAAGTTTTGGCTTTCCTGCGCCCTGCGTCTCCCCAAAAAAGTCTTTGCACAAAAAATCTTCGGCTCGCACCTGTTCCTAAAAAATCAAAAAGTTGTTTTCACCCCACAAAAACAATGGGCGGCCGTTAAGGCCGCCCGTGCAAAAGTGGGGAAAGTCCCCTTGAGTTGTATAGTGGAGTGCTTGGATAGTGAAGGTCGCACTTATTTTACCATCAATGGTTAACCTTGGCCACAATCTTGGCCACAGCCTGAACTTGCCCAAGGCTATTTTTTGATTTAAAATGAGAGCATAAACTAGTTGAACAGCTAGTTGAATCCGGGTTCAACAAGTAAAGCTGTTAAAGTCACTAATTCCATTGCCTCTGTCCTAACCCATAATCCCTGACTATCACCACGATTCCCACTATACGACAAAGAAATAATAATACTAAAAACCAATAACTACTAATATCTATACTTAAACTAAATACTAACTAACTCTAATCTAACTTAAATACTACCAACTAACCTAAAACACTGAAACAAATGGGGAAATGGGGGGGGGTGGAAGAAAGTTTCCCGCCGCGAAGCGGCGGGGTGGGGGAGTGGATTAAAAATTAAATCTGTATTATGGCAGTAGTACATCATATTGTATCTCATCCAGCCACAACTGATGTCTTTCAACATGTCTTTACCACGCCTCACGGCCCGATGACTATGGGCCAAATCATGTGGACTTACTATTTCAGCCGAATGCCGTTTTGGGAAAATATCGCTGGCTGGATAGGCATTACGATTTTGTTCTTCATGTTCGTTTTTGACAAACTTCCGGGCTTTAACCGCCACTCTTTTGAAAAGATAAAGCTAAAGAAAAAAGATTTGGAAGCATGGCTGGACACCAGCCTGTATTTTGAAATTACCATCCCCAAAAACTCCCAAGCCACGGCTTTTCAAATCCAGCAAAAAATCCTTAAAGCCTTCCACGCCATATACATTGACCCGGTGGAGGGCGCGCATAATTTTTCCAGCACATTTGGCTTTATCTACTTCTTCCAAAAGCTGTGGCGGATCTGGAAGGTTAAGCGTTCCAGACAGATATTTTTCAGCATGCAAATCTGGGCCCAGCACCCCTTTATCTCCTTTAGGCTCCAGGTGCCGGGCAAGGACTTTGAGCGCGTGGAAAAGGCCATTTTTAACGCCTACCCAAGCGCGGAAATAACAATGCTGGACAAAGATAAAGCCCTTGAGGAACTTACAGAGTTTCCACAAGGGTTTTTAAGTTATGGGGAAACTACCATAGAAGGCAAGTTTTTCCATAGAGTTAAAACTTTTAAAGACGTTTCCAGCGACCCCGTAGATTCCATTATCTCAGTTATGGAAGGCCTGAAGAAAGGCCAATTTATGGTTTACAATGTCCTGGTTTCTCCCTCCTCCCATTATTTTAACCAAATAATCCACTATCTCATTGAGGAGCAGGAACAGCAAGGGGCCGTAAACCAAAGCGACAAAAAATTTGCCATCCAAAAGTGGGGAGCCGGTTCGGAACTGGCCAATTCCTTGAACAGCGCCATGATTGAAAAAATGAAAGCCCCGCTGTTTCAGACAATAGTTTCCTACTGGACCGTAGCAGACAACCCCCAGGAGTCAAAGGCCAAACTCCGCAGTATCCAGGGTACACTGGCCGAACTGAACCAAAAAAATATGAATACCTTAAAGCACAGGCTGCTATTTACGAAACAGGTGGACAATCTAGAGAAAAATGGCTGGCTGACAGATATAGTTGCCGCCAAGCCGGTGCTCCGCTTAAGACGATTTTTACTGTGGCCCTTTGCCAAATTCATAAACTACGGGCAGATGATTTCGGACGGCGAGCTTTACTCCTTTTGGCATTTGCCCAATACCCAGGAGGAAACTGTTTCCTCCATTAACCTTACCCGTTTTAAAAAACTCCCTGCCAGTCAGCAAATCAGAAGATATCCCGACAACTTTTTCCTGTCCTTGGGGAAGTCTAACTTCCGTATGCAAGACGAAACCCCCATCGGCATAGCCACCTGGGACGATATGAAAAAGCACATCTACATCTTAGGCGGCACAGGAGCGGGAAAGTCGGAAACCCTAAAAACTATTCTCCACAGTCTTTTACAGAAACAAGGTGGCGAAAAACCCGCCATGTTGATTGTCGACCCCAAAAACGACTTTGCCACGGACTTATTAACTATGATTCCCGAGAGCAGGAAAGCTGATGTGATTTACTTTAATCCCCAAAGGCAAAAAGACAGGCCTTTGGCTTTTCCGTTTTTTTCCAAGTTTTCCGGCAGCAAAACCGACGAGGAAAAACTGGAATTTTTAATCTCCATAATGAAACGGTTTGTGCAAATTGACTCCGCCTACTCCTGGGGGCCGGAACTGGAAAACATCTTAAGGCAATTATTTGCCACGGCCTACATTTTGCCGGAACAATCACTGTCCGGTTTGGACATGCTCCTTCACCAGCCCGAGCAAATTGGCAGACTGATAGCCTATTTGCCCCCACGCTTACAAAACTTTTGGTCTACCTCAATTTTAAAGCGTAGTAATAATGACTTGGCCAAATACTTGGCCACCACTAACAACAAGCTGGGCAAATTCCTGGACTACCCGGAGTTTATGAATATTGTAGACCGAAAAGAAGCCAAAATATCTTTTGAGGACATGATTAACACGGGCAAGATATTTATCGCCAATTTAGGCTCTTCCAGCGAACAGATGAAAAAGTACTATTCTGTCTACCTAACCGCTCATATTGCCGAGGCTATCTTTGGCCAAGCCAGACTGGCTAGCGAGCAGAGAAAACCGACGGTTTTTGTAGTAGACGAATTCCAAAGGGTGGCCAGTGATATTTTTGAAACTCTGTTTTCCGAAGTCAGGGCTTTTAACACGGCATTAGTTATTAGTAACCAATTTATGGGCCAGTTGGACCAAAGAATACAAAAATCCATAGAATCCAACATTGCCACTAAAATCTTTATGCGCACCCAGTCGGTAGATGACGCCGAGATCGCCGAAAAGATTTTAGGCGGCAAGGCTTTGGTTGAGGACATTATTAATCTGCCCACGGGTACGGCATACATTAAAACCCTGGTTAAGGGCGTGCCGCAGGACGCTATGTCCATAAACATCCAAAAAACCGAACATCACACGGACAACGCCAAAGAAACCGAAGACTATTACATATCCCAGGCTATGGACAAATACGGCACACCCCAAGACGATATTGTTTGGGAGCGCACTGCTGTAAACTCCATATATTACTCAAGCGACAACGAAGAGCAATTTAACAAAGCCATGAACAAAAAAAAGACTGCTGCCGCGCCGGATAGGGGAGACATCCAGTCGGAATCAGTTTAATTTTTGTAATAAAATTCCCTTAATTCAAACTGTATGGAAATTCAGTTAAATCCGCGCAAGGAAACCAAAATCTATAACCTAAAATTAAACCAATCCACTTTGGAAATTTTGGGCCTTGTCTTTGAATTCAAGATAGCCGCAAGTTGGCATATTGCTAGGTTCCTGTCGCAGCGCGACCAAAGCAAGTATATCTATCTCAAGCTCCGTCGGATGTGGCAAGCTGGATATTTAGACAGCTTTAAGCTCTTTAGCGGTTCTTTAGCTGGCATACCCATATACTACACGCTATCACGGTCAGGCCTAAAAGTTTTGGCCCAGAATAACCTTTACAGCCCCAGCCAACTGGCCAAATACCCCTCGCCCAAAATCCTGTTTTCTTCCGGCCTGTTTGAGCATGAAAAGCAAATAGTGGAACTGGCCAGCTTGGAAGCAAAAAACCAGACAATGGATTTAGGCATTAAATTTAAGGGCGAAATAGCCTCCCAAGGAACGGACTTTATGGACGATAAGACCATAGAAGCCTTAACTCCAGATTATACAGTGTTCTATACCCACGCAAACCAAACGGAAATAGTTTACAGCGAACTGGAACGCACCCAAAAAAGCAAACTGGCCATGCTCCGCAAGGTGGAACGGTACAAGAATTTTCTTAAGCAGGAACAAATTAAAAATAGGACTTTACGAATAATTTTTCAAAGTCCCGAAATGGAACAATCTTTTTGGCTAAATATTTATACTAACCGGCCACAGCTTTTAAATACCTTAAGGATTACCACTACCAACACCTTATTACTTAAAGACCAGCATAAATTCGTTGACGAGATTTACGCTACCCGCGAAACAGTTAAGCTATCCAAGCCGGTAAAATTGATGGTGGATACTTCCAGGCGAATAAAGTTGTTTGATTTTTTATGAGTTGTCAAATTCTGCCAAATATGTTTGTGCATAAACAGCAATCAGCAGGCCAACATTGCAGAAATACTTTTACAGAGATAAATAGTAATTAAAAAAGTCGGTAAAGTGATTTAGATTTGGTGTCTTCTAAAATCTTTCTTTACCGACTTTTGTGTTTCAGCGGCAACTCAAAATGCGAGTTGCAAAGCGGTTATTGTTGCCAATGCGCCATCTGTGCTACTGCAAGACGTGCGGGTGCGTGAGTTTTCCGCTTCCGCGGTCATTCATCCGTCCACCAGCAAGAGGCCCTGAAGGTGGAAAATGAAGATTCTTGAATTCCACCCACTGGCCCGACTGGAAGCTGGTGTCCACTTCGCACGGTACGCCGCCGAGCCAGACTCCCGACTCCAAATCGTGTGAGGAGACGGTGACCTGAATCGGGAACTGGCGCCCTGACACTACGGCAAATCCCCAGTAAAGCCAGAAGTTCTTGCAAGAGTCGCCCTGCAAGACGTAGAAGTAGGTGTTCGTGGCTTGGTGCTTGAAACGGGCCAAGACCCTCATCTTGTCCGTCTCGCCTCGCCTGTTTACATTGATGCGCGGCAGTTGGCTCTGCCAAGCTTGCGGCGTTGTCGGTGTCATACGATTGTCCTGAATTGCTCCGGCAACGGGATATTGGAGTTGATGTAGGCGGCGAACTTCTCGAACGAGAGAGGCTCGTTTCCGACAACCTCCGTATGGTCATGCACGGGGTTATATTGTGCCAGGTAGACTTGGTCGGCATCAGACATCCAATCCTGCGTCCCGAGTAGCAATTCCTTCGGGTGGACGAATGCACGATCCGGTTTTCCATGGTGGCGCGCCCAGTTCATGCTCCGGGTCAGAAAGCGACCATCGAAGTTTTTGACGATATACCCTTTGGGCAAAGTGTAAGCCTGCGGTTGCCCTGCCATTGGCGTTAATCTCCTTTACATTGTAGTCAGACACATATAACATATGGCATGTCTGGTGGCAAAATTTTAGCAGAAATTCTTTTTGGGGTCAATGCCTCTTACTATTAAATTTTGAAAAAAAACCAACATTTAGGCAATTATGGCTCATGGAAATAGCCATTCCTTGCGGAGTGGCTTTATCTAGTTTTGGGTATTGGTTTTAAAATACTACTGATTTGTTAATTTCTAAAGTCAATGTTGCAGAAATACTTTTGCAAAAATAAAAATATCTTCGACTATTTTAAAAAAATTTATACTGAACAATAATAAAACAACAGCGGCGACTTTCCTTCAGGGGGGAAAGTCGCCGGTTGGGTTATAGCAGATCAATTACGTTGGTTACAGTGCCAGGAGGCGTGGGTCACACGGCGGTGCGCGGTTTTGCGAGGAATTTCTGGTGGCAATACTCGCACGTGACTTCCATGGGCTTGTTTCCATGCACCGCATCGGTGTTTATCCCGCGGCAGTTGGGACAGTTCACGTCGCCGTAGGCGTTGATGGCTTCCGCTTCACGGAGTTGGTTCGCCGCCGATTGAGTGGCGGCTGTAACGACGAGAAACGGCTTGGAGCAGCTATTGCAGGTATACTCGCCGGTAGCTGCGTATCCGACGAACTTGTAGGATCCGCAGAGCGACCCGTAAGATGAGTTGGGGCACCGGATGTAACCGGTGGAGTCGGCCACAACCTCTTTGAGTGTAGGCTTGGGCTGTGGCGGCGGTCCAACGTATGTGGTGATGAGCGGTTTGGGAGCCGGAGCGGGCATCTCTACGTGCGGATGCAATTCGCTCCAGCGGCGGTTGCGGGCGGCATGGACTGCGCCATGCGTTATAACAGCACCGTTCCAGTTGCAACGGTACCGTCCCTGCCTAAGCGGAGTAAAGGTAATGCGGGCATCTTTGGCCCGATTTTGCTGATCAGCTAAGGACATAGTTCCTCTTATTTACGATACAATAGCAGAGTTGACTTATTTAAGCAAGAAGGGGCTAGTGTAAAAAAGCTTTATTATTGAACATAGAAAAAGCCACCCTTTTCAGAGTGGCTTAATCTTGTTTTGGGTTTAGACTTCAAAATACTTCTGAATGTTTAAGTTGCAGGAACCGCAAGATGGACAGGTAACGGTGTCCAGGTCTATGATTTCCTGCCTGTTGGCGCTCCAGCAATTTTGGCAGCAGGGGCAGGTGATTAAGTATTGAAAGTAAACGGTGTATGCTTTTGGCATTGGTGTTAGTTTAATGATTTAAAGAAAGAATTTTTGTTTTTGTTTTTGTTTGGGTTTTTGTGTTTGTTTAAAGCTGTTGCTTAACAGCGATATACGCGGAAACTTTCTTTCCGAAATCGTGATAGTCGCTGCTCTTAGGGTCTACGGAGTTTCTCAACTCTAAGTAGTAGTTGATACTTCTCTGCAAGGACGCTTTGATGATATTTGACTTCATCTCCGGCGTTAAACCCTGCTTGGTGCTAACTGCCTGTTTTTGAAACTTGGGCATATTAACTCCTTTCTTTGCTTAATTATTATGGACTCCGGAGAACTGGCCGCAGGTTATGGCAGTCAACGGGATTAAAACCTTTTTATGCCCTACGGGAAATAAATTGGTTTTACCCTTGACCGGCCGTAAACGGTCAGTAAAATGGAAAGCCATAAGAAAGCAAAGGAAAAGTACATTTGGTGTATTTTTGGGCTTTGACAAAACATAATAAAAACAGTAAAATAGTAAGTTCCAATGTTAGGGGAAAAGTGCGTGGAAATTTCTAGTTTTCTGCTCAATTTTCCCTTAATCTGGGACACTCACTGTGCAAACAGGAGTGAAATACAACGAAACAGGAGGTTCTGAATGTTGGAAACATCTGCAACCCGTCAACGGTTTTACGTCGAGGACGGGAAGATGAAATGTGGCCTCGCTGGCCGCACTCGCGGCAAGCGCTGCGGGTCCACTCTCATGATCGACGGAAGCATAGTTTGTTCTGCCGGTCATAAATTCACTTTGGACGAACTGGTCGCTGCGACAGTTGATAGCAAACCGCGTTCCCTTATCGTCCAAGCCATTCTCGCGGCCGCCAACTGCGAATACAAGAAAGGGGCTGAAATTGCCGGTATCTTATGGCAGGAGAAGTTTTCTCCCCCGTATTCGATGCCTGCAACCAAGGCTTCGGTTCCCCAGCAGGACGAGGTCTATCACTGGATGGACCACGACCCTTGGGAGTTCGACATGCTGCTTCAGATGGCGGACTGGTGGAATCCCAAGTATGCCGAAGCGTTACGGCAAGTGTGGGTGGAACGCAGTGGGCAAACCGAAATCGTCGCCAAAGCGCTGCGCAAGCTCAACGAAGAAGCCAAGAGCGGCAACTTCCACAGCCAGATGATGCGCGACCACTTGATCGACTGCTCCGAGAGATCGCGATTCGCCTTTACCGTCGGCAAAATGGCCACGAGGTATTACATGCTGACGGAAGCGCTCAAGGTCACTGGAGACACGAACTTACTCTGGCTCTACGAGGACAGCTTGAACGAGTTGTCCATGATGCGGTGGGAACCGAAGTGGAATCCGCTCGTCTTCAATCACTACGATGACGTCGCACGTCGCATGGAGTTCAAACTCTGCCTGCGGCGGCCCGACTTCGATCCGGAAGCTGTAGATGGTAGGGTGTTCGTAAGGCTAAGGAACAGCGGCCATGTCAGTTTTCAGGCATACAGCGGCGCTGCGTGGGGCGGACAGAAAGTTCCGTCCGGCGAGGAAGTCGAACGGATCATCGAGCGGACGATTCTTCAAATGCCCGATGAAAAGGGCGCCTTTCTGGAGATTTCCGGCGGCCATATCCGGCCCAAGGAACAGAGTTCGACCGACGAGGAACGCTGGCAACTCAAAGCCGTCGCCGATCTGCGGCAGTGGCTTTGCAGGCTGACCATCGAGCCCGTCACGAAGTAGTCAACATTCATAAAACCAACCAGCAGGCAGTGCTGGAACGTGGTACAAACCATAAGACCTACGTCCGAGAGGTTAAACTCGGACATTCTTCTAAGCTCATAAATTATTTTGTGACTTTGGAAGGGTTAAAAATCCCTACAATTCCTGAGGAGGAAGATGCAATGAAACTCACGGAGATTTTGGACAACGCGATGGCAGCTTACAACTATGAAAGCTCGACTTCGGTCGACTACTTTGCTGCCATTCGCAAGCTCTTCAACGCATGGATCTACATCACAGCAGACCAGCACGGCACATATCACCCCCGTCACTTCAAGCAAATCGTCGATGTGGAGGCGATATTGCAGGAAGGCGACGAAGGCCACAAAATCCACGCCATGCGCGTTCGGTTTGCCCAGCCGGAATTCGGAGGGAAGCTCCTCCATTACGTCCAGTACAACTTCCAGGGGAAGGGGCGTGTCGCCGCCATGGTTACGCGGGAGGCCGACGACAGCAGGGGCAGTGACTGGATTACGGTGCAAGCGGAAATATTTCCGGCGTAGATCCGGAACGGCAAAGTTCAAACCAATACAACACGCATTCACGCTCGTCAGCCGAGCACGTCAGCACCTTCGGGCGCTGACGTTTTTCTTTATTTCATGATTTGGATGGGTTTTAATTTTTATAATAAATGTCGTTCCTTCAAACTGGTGTGAGAATCAGTTGTTACAATCACGTGGTCTAAAACTTCTATGCCAAGGAGTTTCCCGGCATCTTTTAACCGCTTGGTAACATTAAGATCTTCCGCTGACGGCTCTAAACCCCCGCTTGGATGATTGTGGACGAAAATTACAGAAGCAGAATTTTTTAATATAGCAGTCCTAAAACACTCCCTGGGATGAATCAGGCTTGTGTTTAATGTGCCAATGCTGACGGTTTCTTTGCCAAGAATCCTGTTTTGGGTATCCAGGAAAAAGACGCAAAAGTGTTCTTTTTTAGCTTTCCTGAAATTCTTGCACTTTGAGGCTATTTCCAAAGGGCTGTAAACGCCGTCCTTAATAGCTTTAACCTGCAAATTCTGGCTAATATAGCTTTTGGCTTTTTCGTTAGCTTCGTTGTCGCTATCAGCTTTAAACTGGTAGCTAATATTTACTTGATATTCCATAAAACTCCTTTTTGCTTACTTATTATGGCAAGCAAAAAAACTCTGGAATGTTTTGGCGGTCAACGGGATTAAAACCGATTTATGGCTTACGGCAGATAAAGAGGTTTTACCCTTGACGGGCAAAAACCCAGAGTTACAATGGGAAGCCCTAAGAAGCAAAAAAGGTTTTGTTTTAATTTTTTATGAAAAAACCACCGTAAGGTGGTTTTTTGTGGAAGTGTTAAAATTTAATTTTCTAACATTTTGATTTTTTGTTTAAATTCTTTTTGGATTCTAAATGAGTTTATCGACTTTCTAATTAAAAAGCAGCCGTTCCTATTCCTTTCCGGGACCACATAATCAATTAGGCTTTTCCCGTCCTGGGTGCCACAATGTACCTGATGAACAAACTCTTTCTCATATTTGGCTCCAGCAAAATCACAATAATACAAAATTTCGTCAGTATTTAATTGGAAAGTATGGGACGCTCCGTGCCCCATAAAATAAACTTCTTTTACTTTTTCATTTGCCATAATACTTTCTACCTCCGAGGTATTGGCATCAGGGTAAAACGAAAAGCCTTGTTTTTTCAGTTCTAAATATTTGACCAGCAATTTAATATCATCCAAGGAAGCATTAGGCTTAATCCATGCCTCCAGTTTTAGCCAATTGGAGTGTCCTAAAATAATAACTACTTCCGCCGGAACATTTTGTTGAAAACTTTTTATGTACCTTTCAATAATCAAGACTTCAAAAAAAGTAAATACTGCTATAAGTGGCGCTAATAAAATCCATAAAAATTCCAAGCCAAATTTATAGATACTGTAGATTAATACCGCCGAAATATGAGTAACGAGTACATATCTCCAGCCGTACCCTTTTACTAATAAAAAGGCTAAATAAACAATATACAAAACGAACAAAAATAACTTTAGTTCAATTTTAAAAGTTTTTTTGAAATAAGTTTGCAGCACAAAATTTAAAATTACTTTATTGAGCAAAGTTTAGCGGCCAAAGTTCTTCTTTCTAATAAACTCAATTTATTTTTATTTTGCGCTTCTAAATATTTACCGGCAATAAAGATCAGTTTATTCCAATCTACTTTTTTGACTTCCAAATCATTCACAAAAAATACATATTTCATTTTAAAATATTTGCCATAGAATTCCCAAAATACCAAATTTCTGGAAAAATAATCTAGCAATATTTGCATTATATCTCTGGACTTAAACGAAGTGCCTATTGCCCAGCACACGCCCTCGTTCCAGCCATGAGCCTTTCTTTTCATAAAAGACTGTCTTTTGTTGGACATTGGCGCGCAAACCATACCAGCAAAATAAGAAACAAACCGCCCCTTGATATATTTAGCTTCAATGAGTAAATCCTGGTTTTTGCGTCTTGCTTGTAAATCCCAACCCGTGGCCGCAGTATGGTATTTGGGGAATTCCAGTTGCCAATTAGACTTTTGGTTTTTAAACCATTTAATCAACGGCTTCACAACTAATTCGTATTCCTTATTCATAAATTCAAAATTAGTAAAAATTTTATAAATCTAACTCGTCAATATCTATTCCCAAATCTTCCATTCTTTGTAAAGCCTCGTCCGCGTCGCCATTGTTAATCTGCTCGGCCAATTCTTCCTTAAGTCCGTCTTCGTCTACCTCCATTCTTATTTCGTCGCCCAAATCTTCAAGTGGCATGGGAAAATATATTTACTTTATTTAGTTAGGTACTCCAAAAATAACTGTTCAGCATATTGAAAACCAAAAAACTTGAGCAACAACTTTCTAAATAAAAAAATTGATAAATAGAATAAAAATAAAATCAGTGCTATAAACGAACTAGCAAAGCTTGTATAAAATAGTAAAAAAATAACTAAGTCTACTATACAAAAAGCGCACGAAAATAGGGAGGCTCCTATTAGGTTTCTCCAAAACCCGTATCTTATATTAAATTGAAGCAATAATCTTCCATTTGTAACTTTTTGTCTAACTAATCCTACGGCTTCTTTTATCTTTTGCCTTGCGAGGTTCTCATTGTTTTTTTCTTCTACTTCCGTAGCAAGAGAAAATTGGAAGTCGCTTCTGATCTTGTCGTAAATTTTAAGCCTTTTTTCGGCTGTTAAATACGTATTTATGTGCAACAAAATTTCCGTGGTGGGGAAATACAACTCATTACCAAATACTTTCGATTCTAGAAATTTTCCTAAATTTCTTACAATATCAGAAATGAAAAATAGTAAAAGCATTGTTATCAATGAGCTACTGGCCAAGCTCGCAATTATATTAAGACCTGCTTGATTTTTTATAAGAATATAGGCAAGTAAAAAAAATGGAGCCAATGCTATTAGGCTCGGGTAAACCCTTGCTTTTAAATTATAATCATCAAAATTTTCTTTAATCTTTTCAAACATAGCGGTAATATTTTTATTCTTCAAATCTATCATGGAAGGGCTCTGACTCTATATCTCCCCACCCCCTCGCATTACCTTGGTTATGATGAAGAATTGATTTTCCACGAGTAACATAAACTGAATGACCATGCTTTCTTAAAGCATTGGTTACTCTTTTTGCAGGATGTTTGGGAGAATCCGTTGGGGCTGAAATAAAAGCGGTTGTTGCTTTAATTTTTTTCAATATTTTACTGCTGAGATTACGCTTACTCCCATGATGAGGCACATCTAAAAAATTAAGGTCAGTAAGTGAAAACCCTTTACTGTCAGCATAAGCTATGGCATTAAGTAAAGCTGTTTTTCCAGCGTCACCGGTAAAAAGTAGTTTGTGACCATCGATGACAAAAACTATAATTGCGCTAGTATTATTACTTGCGGAGGTTGTGTCGTTATCATCATCGAGCAAGTCTATGCCTATATGATCTTGAATCCAGTTCGCGACTTCTTCAGCTTTTCTAAAAATAGGTGCAAATGCTCCAAGGCTTATCTTGGGTGCTGGCATATCTTTAAAATGAGGCAGTAGGCTTTGATAATAATCTTTTGAAGGGCCAAGAACGTGAAAAACATTATCTAAATAGGTGCCTTCAAAGGGCTCGTAAATTGGGATACCTTTTTTTTGAGCCATAGACTCTAAATCACTAGCGTGCTGAAGCGACTTTTCAATTTTGTCTTGTAAGCCAGATGCGGTTATTTTACCATTTTGAAATAAGCTTTTTATATCTTCCGCGTGTTCCCATGGCTTATGCATAATAAGTGCCCCAACTTTCATTTTCTCAAGAACAACACAAAGGCCGGAGGCGTGATCTATATCAGGATGGGTTAAAATAACATAATTAACTTCGTTTGTCCCATAATGCTCATTAATATGGTTAACAAGTAGCTCGCCAGATTCCTGGTAGCCCCCATCAATAACGATAACTGTTTGTTGTTCACGCGGTCCTGTGAGATTGCCAAAGCGTAAGACGATGGCGTCGCCGCTTTTTTCTCCTTCACCAACCGGCATATAGTCTACTTCGTATGCCATAATTTTAGTTGTATTAATTTTTCATCGGTTTTTTTATTACATCCACCACCTTACCATTTATAAAAAAGTTGTCGTCTGGGTGCAGATAAATAGGTTCGTAGTCAAAGGACGAATCTGCTTTTAAAACAACTTGCCCATTTTGAGTGTCATGTATAAGTCTTTTGATTGTAGCTTTATTATCAATAATAGCCAAAACAACATTGTTGGTTTCTGCGTTCCTATCTTCCCCGTCCACAATTACGAAATCCCCATCTTCTATTCGTTTTCCGTTTATTTCTGCTCGGTTCATAGATGAGCCATCTGTTTTTATGGCATAGAGGCCATCGGGCTTTGAACGGTGAATTAGCCTACTGGAAACTTTTAAAAACCCTTGAAAATTTTGCTCTGCAAAGATTTCTGCCGGGCCGCAATTGGCCATGCCAATAATTGGGATAGAAAATAACTTCGTAGTCTTTTTAAGTAATTTTGAAGCCCACATAGGCGTATCTACGGCTCTATCCATTAAGCCTTTTACCCTATCAATCGTCAAAAAACCTTTTTTTTGAAGCTGTAATAAATGGTGCTTAATTTTTTGAGGGGATTCTAAAGGTAAATCTATAGCCTTTGCCATATCTCTAAGGCTTAATTTAGCCAAATTTTGACTTTTTGACAGCTCTAATAACTTTTCTTGTATTTGGTGCATAACTCATACTAACATAAATATTTTAAAAATGCAATAAGTCCTTAATACTTGACGGATTTTCAAAAACTTACTAATGTATAGTTAATGGCGGAGGAAAAACGCCAGAAACAAAAAGCAAAGGTCGAACAGTTAAAATTTGAAAGGAAATTAAATCAATGACTTGGCCAAAAAATTTTGGAAAGCAATGGGAACAACAAGACGAGAGAAACTTAAAAACTATGGCAAAAGAGAACACACCAACAAGGGTTATTGCTCTAAAACTAGGGCGCACGCCGGAAGCAGTATATTCCAAAGCTTCTGAATTGGGTTTCTCGCTTCACCCAACAAATCAGTCACCTTATAACAGGCAGAAATAGTTGGTTGCAAAAAGAAATAAACATAAATTAAAATGGAATCAAAGTCTTAAAAAGACCGTGGCCAAAATAGCCACGGTCTTTTATTTTATATAACTATAATAACCCTATTTAATATCGAAAAATGAATAGTGTGGAGCCGAAAAGAAACCTAAATGCCTAGCGCCTTTAGGCTTCTTTCTTAACCTGCTAGACTGTACAGTTTATAAATTATCTTCTGTTTCTGTGAGTTGTATTTCGATTTTTGATTTTATGGCAATAATTACTGCTTTTCCCTCTTGAAGGATTTCTGAGATGATTGCCTCCAGCATGGAGCTCTGCGCGGGTGTCGTTCCAACCCAAGCATTTTGCACGAGGTCAGCAAACTGTGTGTTATTGAGGTACCTCCGCATATTTTGATAGGTAATTTTGTGACCACCACGAGGACCAACTAAATCAGTATCAACCTCAAGAAAGCGCCAATGATCTCGCGAGAAATACATACCTGGTGTTAGATCAACATTATCTGGATCTAATATAATTCTAGGGCACAACTTTATAAAAAAAGGGTTTTCAGTAAAACGATACTCATCACGGTTAGACGGGGGCGAGGCTGGCCTCAATTGCTCAATCAATCGATCCATTTGAAAAATTTCAGCGTTCAGCTGAGAATTAGGAAGCCTAAACGAGGGACCATGCTCGTTCTCAACCTGCTCCATGGCCTTATATTGAACCATAACAAATGACTGATATGTTGCATTATAATAAATAAGGTCTGCACCTGTTTGTTCTTCTAGGCGCATGCGGTTCGCCAAAATAACATCCAACCTTACACCTTGCCCCTCAAAACGTGCAGTGCTGGTAATTGAAGACCTAATATGGTTTAACCCAGGAATATGATTCAGGTCATTTAAAATCATGAGATCTTCTCGTAAGTATGCTTGTGGCAATCCATCAAGAAATGAAGTGCGTTGCTCGGTTGGACTAGGAGTCCACTCAAGTAGAGGCTTCCGATCAAAGTTAGCTAAACCCAGAGCCGTATTCACGGCTTCTTTTTGTGCGGCTAACGACTCACGAGCACGTAAAGGTAAATTTGCAATTGCCTCTGCACGCCCTACCCCATATCGCGTTAGTAATGGACTAATATTTGGGTCTAGTTCGTGAATAGCGCCCACTACTCCAGTAAAGCTTCCTGGCGGTAAGACTCCACCGCGTTCAAATACACTAGCAATATGTCGCCGTACGTTGGCAGGAACATATTCTAAGATATCTGCAAATCGTAAAGGTGTTTGTGGGACATGAATTTCTTCTAAGTTTAATCTTCGTAGATCAGTCCCCGCGTTTACGCCCGGACGCCCCGTTGCTAAATGAGTGATACATCCTTCTTCTGCAGAGATAAAAACCACAAGTGGTGAGCCACGGCCATGGGAAAAACTTGGAACGGGCTGAGCGAATTGACCGTCGATATTATCTGCAAAAATAGCACGCCTGCCGAATGGGATTTTAAGTACGTATCCTTGGGTCATTTAATTTTTTACAATCTCTACCTCCTCGGACGTGAGGCCATAAAGTTTTAACACTTTTTCATCTAATTCTTCTTGGATTTCTTGAAGTTTTAGACCTGCGGCAGTCTCGGTAATTTTTCCGTCGAACTGGTTAACTTTTATAGCATAGGCACGGTCAAACAGATCTTCAAAGTCGACAAGTTGTTTTTCAGTAGGAATAATTATGGGTACCTGACGAGTGCTATTATGAGGAAAATTTAATGTAAAATTTATAAAATTTTCGGTGTATGTGTTTATAAACCTAGAATTACAAACAGTGGCGATGTATTTGTTAGATACATTATCTAGTAAGGAAGTTAATTTATTCGAGGCCATATCATTTACGGCAGGTGCCGTAATTGTAAATTTAAGTTCATTAGTCGTTCTGGTCCCGTTAATAAGATTCCACGAGAATCCATCCTTAAAATAAAATTGTGGATTTCGAAAAACAGGCATATTTTTACCTTTCTTACCAGTATTTTCTTTTAAAAAACTTACATTAACCTTATTCCAATCAATATAATATGGCGTACGGACATACCATCGATTGCCTTCCTTGTCTCCTTTATCATACGGTACAAATGATTGATCACCAACTAGGCCGTCTTCTTTTTCATTGTCAGTCATTTTATCTATATTCTTTATCTCTCTAGAATCAACGATGCGGTACAGGAATCCTTTTCCGAAAAGATCTTGCCCATATTTATCTTTCAATGTATCAAAAAGTGCCCGAAGTTGTTGCTCTGATAATTTATTTAAATTTGCCCGAATAGATTCTTTACTAGTTCCATATTCACTAATTGTTCGCTGAGTAACAAATTCAAAAAACTTCTTAATACGTGCTTCCTCTATTTTTACTGCTTCCTTTGTGCTGGAAAGCACGCCAACATATTTACCATTGTTTGCAGTTGCGAGACCTTGTCCACCATCTGTAATTAACCCTAAAAGTGTAACCTCTCCTGATTTTAAATTATCTCTGTATTTTGTTAGCTGTGTGCCATATTTTGTAATATTTTTACTCGTATTGATTAATGGCCACCATTTTTTCATCAGTTCACTCACTGCAGTATTGTATTTATGATATATCACAAGATTTTCATGAGACGGACTAAAAATAACTGTATTTACAGCATTTTCATAAATTGACTTATCTACTTCCAGCCGAATCGGATTCGAATAATCATTATCTGCTTTCAAGAAGTTAATTTTATTTTCCTGCCTATTCTCTTTCTGAGCCAGAACTACACAAGTATCTACCATCACACTTTCAAACGGATTAGCGGTATCATAAATATCAATAATATTATTTTTAAGCAATAATTCACGAAGGTTCTTTTTTGTTTGAATGACCCAGAAGGTCTTACTAGTTATATAAGAAAGAAAGCCTCCGCCTTTGCATAGTTCAAAACCTCTAAAATAAAAATGGGAATACAGGTCATCTGCAAAACCATATTTATTTTCAAGTTGTTCTTTTGAATTTTCTTCAACTCCTTTTGTCGATACGTAGGGTGGGTTAGCAATCACAATATCAAAGCCGTCCTTTATCCCGAACATCCATTCAGAATCAAACCACGATGAAAGATTGTGACTAAATGGATCCCATGTGGTTAATTGAGTGGTTAATTGACCCAAACCCCTCCTGCCTTCACTAATAAGACGTTGAAACATTCTATTTTGAGCTTGGACAAATTTAAGCTGTAATTGATCTCGTTCAACCCCAGAAGCATTAAAGAACAAGTCCCTAAGCCCTTTTAATTCTTGTATTCCAGCATCATCTTCGAACAGTTCAGATTGACTTAAGGACTCTGATCCTGGAAGACCAAAAAGAGTATTAGAGACCACAAACTTAAAATCCAAATTTGGTAAAGGCTCAATTCCTCTATTATCTAAGTCCTCCTGTATACGTTCGTCGACAACTAAGGTTAAAAAACATCTTAGCCGAGATATCTCTATAGCGATTGACTGAATATCAATA
Organism: Candidatus Doudnabacteria bacterium; assembly: GCA_003151625.1. Taxonomy (GTDB): domain Bacteria; phylum Patescibacteriota; class Doudnabacteria; order UBA920; family UBA920; genus PALSA-1336. Next base: position 74,882 of record PLYC01000013.1, on the reverse strand, counting down.
CCGTAGATATTTTCTCTTATAATTCCAAGTTTTCTAATATAATCAAAATTCTTATGAGCAAATTCGCGCTCTATTACCCTTTTTATTTCTGGGGATGTATTCTGAATTTGTTTTGTAAACCACATTTGCCCATCAGGATCTACCTGCTGGAGAATGAAAACTATTTTTTGAAGAGCACCTATGGGAAAAGCTCCCGAACCACAAGCTGGATCAAGTATCTTTACTCTCTCGAGGGCATCAACAATTTTTTGCTTCTCATCAAGATTGAGTGGATTAGCCGCATCATCATTCAAATCATAACTTACAATAGCTTTTAGCTTTTTATCTTCAATCTGTGTTAGATTTTTTAGGTACAGCATCAAACTTTCGTCAATCATATAATCTACAATTGTCCTCGGTGTATAGAAACTACCCGTACTTTGACGCGCAGATTCTCCTGTTTCCGGGTTTATTTCTGCAAGAAGGTTTTCAAAAATTCTTCCAAGCATCTCCGGATCGATGGAAAGTTCTTCATCAAAGCTAGTATTTTCGTCTATTGTGAAATTATAAGTCTCAAGGATTTCAAAAAAGTCTTTAAGCCAATCGTCAGGAATTACTAAATTATTTTGATATTGCGATTGAAAAGCGCTATTAATGCGTTTGTAATAATCGTTATCTTGAGGTGAAAATAAACCACCATTCAAATAAGGCACATAGGAAAAAGGCTCCTTGGCAAAACCATCTATTCTGGATTTAACAGGCTTATTGAGAACTTCAAAAAAAATAGGTTCAAGAATCCTGTGATAATAGTCGCTGTTTTCCTGGACAGCAGACAGAGACAATAGTTCTTTCGGCATCAAAGCTGACCCAGTTTGGCTTTTTTTTTCGCGTAAGAACCAGCAAAAGATGATCCTGCCAATTAAACGAACCGCAAATTCTATGCTAGTCTGATTTTTATCTTCATTCGAAGGGAGCTTAAGTAATCCATCAATAAGTTTAGTAAATGCTTGGGATATTTCTTTGTAAAATTCTTTATTAACAACCTCAATAGAAAATCTACTTTTCAGATCGTCAAAGTCAGTAACTTTACCTTTGCTAATAAGAAACTTCGTCGGGGTGTTTATTTTAGCATTAGGGCCAAGATAAAAAGAGTATCTACGAGCATTTGAGTATCTTTTTACAGCTTTATTTTTATCATTTAAATCGAGAGAAATGGTTAAATAGGAAAGTCTATAATTCTCTGATTCTTTATTTTTAAATACTACAAGGGCTCTGTGTATCCAATGGTCAGCAAGTATTTTAAAAGCGTCCGTTGCAATAGCAATTCTGGGATCATTTTCCCGGGAGTGATCCATTTCTAAAACATATAAATCTAAACACTCTGAAAAACCCAATATTTTAGCTTTGGCTATTTCCTTATATCTTTCTTTGTTTATAACAATGTCTTCTTCTTTTTCTAAAAAATCTTCAGGGAGAAAATTGTTCAAAAAATCAAGGAAGCTCTCATGGTTATATTTTTCATTAAATTTCATCATGCAATTAACTCTTCAGACAACACAATCAGCCGAGCCGTTTCCTCGGCTCTTTTCGCTGTTGTAAAAATATCCTCAAGGTACTTTGGCGGTAGCATCTCTTTGAGAATAGTATAGGATTTGGCAAGGTTTGCCTTATCTAAATATAATTCCGCGATTTCTTTTAGAATACCGTTCGGAAGAGCATCCAAGTCTTTTATGGTTTTGATAGCATCTAAACATAAATCTTTTGCAGGTTGATACATTTCAGATAACACTTTTAATTTACCTAGCGCATCTTGTTTACGCCCGCCGGTAACAGAAGCGTGAGTATTATTCTTAAATATATGATCTTTAGCGACCTGGTATATTGGCTCAAAGCTGGTTGTCGTTTCCTCTGCTTTGTCGACCTCACTAGCTTCAAATAATGGTAGGGCAATTTCGGGAGAAATAACCATCACATCTTCTGCTGTGTTTCCATAAGCGAAAACATAACTACCGCCGTTCTTTGCGAATGCGACAACACCATTTTTTAATGATTTCCTAGCAATTCTCGACCGACGCGGTATCTTGGCAATTTCGTCCATAACTTTTTTATTGCCTTTTATATTCAGCCAGATATTCCTGTATTTTGCATCCCATGAGGACCCATCAAATTTTTTATTTTCTTCCGTATACTGTTTTGCAAAATAATTTTTCAACTCCTCGTCGCTAGTAAATATCCTCGTATCTTCACCAAGGAGCGAATGAATCATATTCATTTTTAATGTAGAAATAGCCCGTGTATGTGTCTCAAATTCTCCCGTCGGAGTAGGGAAGAAGTTCCAAATGAAAAGTTCGTCAAATACTTTTTGACTAATACGATTAATGCGCCCGACACGCTGAATTACTCGTGTAGGATTATAGGGAATATCATAATTTATAACCGTCCCTGCTCGATGCAAATTAAACCCTTCAGAAATTGCATCCGTTGCTACTATAATATCAAAATCATTAGATTGTTTTGATAAATCTAAACTTGCGTCAAAGTTGGCTTTAATTGTTTTTCTGTTTGCTTCCGAAGCATCGCCCGAGGTGTATTTAAAAATTCGTTGCAAACCATCAGCCTTTAATTTTTCATATATATAATCCGCAGTATCCGAAAATTCGGTAAATACAACAAGCTTTCGTTTATTTTCTTTCGCTAGAGATTCTGTAACTTTCTTAACAAAGAATTCATACTTTGGGTCTGCTGTTACACCATCCCAATTTGCCAAAATACCTTTTAGTAACTCTATATCGTGTCGCAGGTGTTCTTCAAAACGTGGATCAATTTCAGCTTTTGGAATAAGGATAAGTCCTTTGCCCTCTAGCTTATTAAGCGCCGCTTCTGCTTCAGATGGCTCCATATCTTCAAGATCGGTAGTGTCAGGAAGATCTCCTTTTTTATAGATTGGCACTTCGCCGCGATTTAGATACCAGTCCAACATAAGCTCGGACGAGGTGATCATGTTATTTAGTGAGATTTTGAAAGAGGCTATGGAACTTTCAAATCTCCTCACTAGTAGACGCCGCATAAATTTGGCTATGTTAACTTGCGCCTGCTGCATTCTTTGAATAGTCTCTTGGGGTGACTCGCCATCAGTTGTTTCTTCCTGCTCAATGAGTTTCGTAAAGAAATCCGAACCCGGTCGAATATAATTAGCAGATTTATATCTTGTGCCGAGAAAACTTGCTCGCTCCTCATCAGATGCAATTTTTTCTAACGTACTTATATACAGATCAGATATTTCGCCTAGTTTATATTCAAGTAATTCCGGGTCTTTAACTTTTGGAAACGAAATATTTTGCTCTTTCAAATCTTTTCTATAAACCTCAATCTCGTCCAAATCCAACCTTGAACGGCGAATGACCAGTGGTTCAATCATCTTCCGTAATTCATTTGCGATTTCTTGACTGCGCTTGGTTATTTCCTCAACACCGCTTTCATCTTGCTTCTTCCCGCTCTGGCGCATACTCCTTCTTAACGCACGATAACTTTTGAAAAGCTGATGAAATGACATACTTAAATTTTCCACAGTTTTTAAAGTGGATTGACCGGGAGTGCTGAACAATTTTATAAGGGCATAAATGTCCCTTGGGTCATTGTTAAAAGGAGTAGCGGAAAGAGCCATAACTCGATTGCCCGCGCAAAGTTTATGAAGCAGAATATAATTATCAGTATCTTCGTTTCTATGCTTGTGAGCTTCATCTAAAATTATCAATAACTTTCCACCCTCGCTTCCGTGTCGCTCAAGTGCTTCTTTAATTTTTCCAGTTGAATACACCTGACCCTTGAAGTCGAAATCAGACATATAATCTTTCCACTGACTTTCAAGGTGTGGAGGGGCAATAATAACTGTCTGCAAATTAAGATTATGAGCAATGGCTGATGCGACAATGCTTTTACCTAGGCCTACAACATCCGCAATAATAACTCCTCCGAATTTCTCAATTCTGTCAATTCCTAAATTTATTGCATCCCGTTGATATTTTAAGTTATAGAATTTACCGGAAGTAATTTCTTCTGGTGACTTTCTATCTTCCACATCGTCTACTGAAAAATACTCATCAAGAACCCTATAAAACATATGGAGAGGTTTCGGTAGGGCATAAAGCCAAACCCTCTGTTTTACTTCTTGTATAAATTCATCAGCAGAATTTATATCTGCAATCCCGATATTTTCTGGATCATTCCATTGTTCCTCAAATCGTTTGAAGTGGTCATCGTAGTAATGCTTTTCCTGCAAGATTATATTATTTTCTCCTTGCCCCTTAAGCCCTGATAGTGTTAGGTTGCTCGAACCTGTGACAATAACGCCTGGCGTTCTGCCATTCGCTGAAAGCTCTGGTTTATTGTGCAAGATATAATACTTCGAATGATTCGCTTTAGCCGACTTCTTAATTTCCAAACTTCCGTCTTTGATTTTCTCCAAAAAACTCTTAAAAGCTTCTTGGGCTTCTGTATCATCAAAATAATCAGTATCGTTAAAAACACGAGAAAAAATCTCAAAATAATTTTCTTTTACGCCTGCCCGCGACGAAATTTTTGAATCCGTGAGATAAGAGTCAAGATTGGCATCCTTCAAAGTAGAAATCTTTTCTATCATTTTCCTATCTATATCCATACCTACGAGAATTCGGATCTTTTTGCTCTGAAGTTCTTTATGCAGATCCCGAAAACCAGAAAAATAAAAATACCCGACGAGCGCGTCAACTCTGTCACAATTTGGCAAAATATCCTTTAACGCCGCCGAGAGCGTGTTCTGACCTTCATTTGTTATTGACGTTGAATCGGAAGCCATCTTATTAGTAGTATTTAAAGATTTCCTTTATTTTAACACTTTTTAGGTTCAATAACAAAAACCCCCAGCTCCTATTTATAGAGCCGGGGATAGGACGAAATTACAACTTTCTTAACAGCTTATAAGGCCAAAGCAATATAAACATTGTGGCCGTGCTAATGCTACGGTCTTGGATAAAGCGTGGCGGGTCGTGTAGAGTATTATTAGGACGGAAATCCCATAGCACCATAACCAGCCCTATTAAAATGTAAATCAGGAAAAGCCAGACAAGATTCATATAAGTTAAGTATACAAGATTTGCCTTATTAGTTACATTTTTGCCTCTCTTGCCCCCACACTTCTGATTTTTTTGCCTTTTGTTCTCCACCCCCCCCATTTCCCCATTTGTTTCAGTGTTTTAGGTTAGTTGGTAGTATTTAAGTTAGATTAGAGTATAGTATTTAGTATTAAGTATTGATTAGTATTAGTAAGTAGTTATTGGTTTTTAGTATTATTATTTCTTTGTCGTATAGTGGAAATCGTGGTGATAGTCAGGGATGGCGGGTTAGGACAAAGATAATGGAATTAAGGGCTTTAACAGCTTTACTGGTTGAACCCGCATTCAACTAGCTGTTCAACTAGTTTATGCCTACATATTAAATCAAAAAACAGCCCTGGGCAAGGTCAGCAGTTTTGAACAAAGTCAGTTCGCACCTCGTTGTATGGGCACTCCACTAAAATCCCCTTTAGGGGATTTTTTAATAATTGACATTTTCCTCAAATTTTCCTATAATTTTGGGTTATTGTTCAAAAATCGCCGGTTTTCCTTAGCGCCTAAAACCTATTTTAAGCGTCATAGGGCAACCGCCCGGCCATTAGTCTTTGCTTGGGCAAAGATCAAAGAATTGTTCAGATGGCAAACACAAATCGCACAGGAGGAAAACTATGCGAAAAGTTACAAAACCGCGCCTGCTTGCGCTCTTGTTATTTGTTTGCGCAATCGGGAGTTGGTTTTTAAAAGACCCCAACTACTGGCTTTGGAGCAGCTTCTATGACAACTACCCGAAAATCACGAAACATGTTATCCATCCGTGGGAAGAAATCCACGAGATGGAAGCTGTTTCCTTGATTCGGGAAATCGAACGCGAACGCCAAGCGCTTGGGGCGTCAAAGCTTCCGGCCGAAGAAATAATTAAGGCCAGCTTTGCGCTGGAAAGCCGCCTGTTCAAAATCCAGCTCCGGACAATTTCCAAAGAGGAGGACCGCGGGCTGACGTATGAATTTGACGAAGCCCCGGCGCCGATTTTTTCGGAAATGCAGAATCTGGAAATCCGGATAATGAATTTCCGCGACCGCTTTACTTCGCCCGAAAACCGCCAACTTATTGAAAAACTTTCCCTTGAAGACTCCAAGAAAGTAAAGATTGAATGGGAACAGGGGTTCCGCGCGGAAGTCATCGGAACGTGGCGGTACAGGATTACCCGTTCGCTCCTGCTAACATTATTGGCATTAGTTGTCCTTGTTATAGAGCGAGGACTTTCTACGGGCTGGACATTTGAACGGCTTGTAGGGCGACGAACCATCCGCTTTGCCACAATGCTTGCCGGCTTTACTTTTGCCACAATCGGCGGCGGTCCGGCAATCGCTCAACAGCTACTGTTAAAAATCAGCCGGGCAGACCAGCAACAGGAAAAGGCTTTGGAATTGGAAGCTCCCGATCCGCTCGCAAGCGGGGAAGGGGGCAACCCTGTCAAAAAGCCAACCGCTGTACCCAGCACCCTGACCGTGTGGCTGTTCGGCGATGCAACCGGCACGGCCAGCCACGACAGGCAACTGATTTTTGTGTTTACCGCCGGCCTTGATACTCCCTTTCCAGGATTTACAGTTCTCCAGCAGAGCCGGCAGACATCGGACGCCGCAACGGCAACCGGAAACACCACCTTTGGCTGGTCGCACCGCTTCGGCAAGTCGTTCGACCTTACAGGAACCGCCGGTCCGGCGTTCAACTATGACACTAGGGGTAATCTTGGTGGCTTTAACCACCAGATAATTACCCTTATCATCAGCAACTGGCGTACACGCTACTTCCAATTTTCCAGTTTGGTAAAGCTGATGGCGCCCACGGACCCCAAAGTCCGTTTTGCAGATCGCCATATCCAAACTATCCGCGGACCAACCAAGGGAACGCCGCGGTTTTTGCAGGGGCTCGCCCTGCAGATGGAAAACTGGCACATAAATGGCCCTGGAGGCGGTCATTGGGTTGAATTTATGGTTGGCCCGATTGTCAATATCGGCGATACTATAGGCAAACCCGAGAGTGCCTGGTCATGGTTCTCGGTGTACCCCTACACCGACCTTTGCCGTCCCCAGCCAAGCCACAACCGGCTCTGGGACGTGCGGGTGCAATTCAAACGCACCTTTTCGCTTGCACACGCCCGTTAGACGGGTCGCACAGCGCGCTTCACTCCCGAAGCGCGCTTATCTTTTTAATTATTCCATAACTATAAATACAACAGCCGGCGCGAGGGAGCTTGCCGGCTTGCAGATGGTGGATTTGAAAGGTTTTTTATTGTATTTTAGTTCCAATTAAGTTAAAATACCTTTAATTAACGATTACTCATATGGGCGACGTAAATGAAATAACTACCCCGGAACAATTGCATAATGAGCTTGTGGAGAGCGCAGCTAAGCAGGACGTAGTCCTTCGCAAAAAAATGGATTCATTGCCAGACCGCAAGCATGAGCCCGAACTTGATAACGCGGTTATTTCGGACTACTACGACAAAGCCGCGGCAATTTATAAGTGGACGGAAGAAAATCGCGAAAAATATATTGCAGCTTTTAAAAAGTTTTATAAAGAGATTTAATTATGCAAAAGAAATCTACGTCCTGGGGCAACGTGGCCGGGTGGTACAATCAGCATTTGGAAGAAAACGACGACACTTACCAGGAAAAACTTATAAAGCCAAATCTCTTAAGAATCCTTTCCCCAAAACCCGGGGAGGAAATTTTGGACGTGGGATGCGGGCAGGGTTTTTTTGCGCGTGAGCTGGCTCGGGCCGGGGCAAAAGTTGTAGGAGTGGATGTAGCAGGGGAGTTAATTAAGTTGGCCAAAGAGCACCCCGGAAAAAACGAAACATATTTGGTTTTGTCAGCAGAAAAAATGGTTTCATTGTCGTCAAACAGATTTGATGCGGCGATTTGCATTTTGGCTTTACAAAATATAAAAAATTTACAAGCGGCAATATCGGAAATATCGCGCGTATTAAAACCCGGCGGCAGGCTGGTGTTGGTCTTAAACCATCCCACATTTAGAATACCCGGCGCTTCATCTTGGGCATACGACGAAAAAACCAGTACGCAGTATCGCAATATCAATAAATATCTTTCCGAAATAACACAGGAAGTAGATATGACACAGGGGATAACTGATGAAAAAAAGAAGCGATTTACTATGTCCTTTCACCACCCTTTGCAGGTTTACTTTAAAGCTTTTGCCAAAGCCGGACTTTGCGTAACTCGCTTGGAAGAATGGGTCTCCCACAAAACTTCCGATAAAGGCCCGCGTAAAGCCGCCGAAGATGTGGCCAGAAAAGAAATCCCTCTCTTTATGTGTTTGGAGTTAAAAAAGATCTAAAATTTTAAATTAAACCCCTCAATTAATTTTCGAAGGGTTTTTTTGTTTTATAAATTTTCCGCCCCCTTTACATTAGTCTCATTCTGTAGTAAAATAATTTATTCCCAAATCAAATTCTAAAAGAGGAGAAAGATAAAGAATGAGAAGAGTGTTTGTGCTGTCAGCCGCCGAAGTGTTTGCGTTTGTGTTCTGCGTTGCGGGGATGAAGTACACCCTACACCTTACCGTCCAAGAAAGTTTGTTCTCCCTCGCGGTCGCTGCATCAATCGTAACAACCAGCCTCACATTGACGCTTCGCGGGGAATGGCCAACCTTGGACGACACAAACATACGCAATTACTACTACTGGTGTCAGAAACGGATCTGGTGCAACCAGGCAACGATCATTGCGTTAGGGAGTATTGCATTTTGGTTGAGCTATTTCTGTTTCAAGCTCAACTGGACTGTAACAGTAACCCTTTTGATACTAATGTTTACCGCAAACTTAGTGTTCCATGGGGAAAAGTACCATAAGGCTGTAGGCGCGGCTCGATCTTATAAAGCCGCCCGAATGAGCTTCATCAAATATCTCAAAGGCTAGCGCAGCACGACTCTCTAACCATGTGGCGCGCGGATCTTCCTTCCGCGCGCCGATTTTTTTTGATTTTTGTTTTATTTGGGAGTAAAATTAAATTGGGCTAAGTTATTAACATTTAAATACGCAATCTATGGCTCAAACATACAAAAATTGTCAAAGTTGCGGGATGCCAATGAAAAAAGACCCTGCCGGCGGAGGAACCAACGCGGACGGCACAAAGAACACAATGTATTGCTCTTATTGCTACCAAAACGGCGCGTTTAAAAACCCAGGCTGGAACGCCCAGCAAATGCAAGCTTTTTGTAAAGAAAAATTAAAAGAAATGGGCTTCCCGGGCTTTTTGGCCGGGTGGATGGTTAAAGGCGTTCCACATCTGGAACGATGGAAATAAAGGTTCCTCGGGGCAAGCCGCGAGGTATTGAACCTTTCTTAGCTCCTCGGCTCGCAAAGTAATACCTTAAGGCATTACTTTGTCTCGCCTACGTCGCGAATAATAATATGCAACAAACTTCCGAACTTTCAAACGACGAAGACAACGGCATGTCCGAGGCCGACTTTGCCCGAGCGCAAAAAAAAATAGACTATGAAGCACAACACTATCCAGTGGAGCAAGCTTTACAGGCAAGAAAGGAACGAGTAAAAGGGCTAACGTATTATATTATGTTTGCCAAAGCGGATAAGAAATCCGCCACCGAGGTTAGAGACGAAGTAATTGATTTTATTAATAAAGAATACAGCCGAGTGGTTTCAGTTAAGGCCGCGGCAGACCCGGGGCGCACAGAAGGTGTGAAAATTATTTTTAACAATGAAGCCGAGGAACAAAAAAATTTGCTGCTTAAAATTTTAGCGGAAAAGGACTGGCACATCACCGGCGAGATACATCCTGTCGAGCGGACTTATGAGCCCGCGCCCTTAACTGAGCCGCTTGTGCCTATACCGGAACCAAGGCCAACACTAGGTGTGGTTAAACCAATCCGACCCAAACTGCAACCTAAACCTGCTGAATCCGAACCGCAAGAATGGCAAAAAAGGCCTGCAGCGTGAAATATTTAGGGAAATTGGAAAAAAGTACATACAAAAGTATATCCTTTTTTCTTTATCCGCAAAAATTGCCTTATTACAATAGTCTATAAAATTTGTAAATTGGATGTAAAAAGGGTAATATAGGGATACATTGAATATTTAATTTAAATATATGAGAAAAGAGACTCAGCAACCGGTGGAGTCCGGCAACTTATTTGGAGATGAGCCAGGATACAAGCCTGGGCTATTTAAAGACCTGGAAAAACCGACCAATCCGCCGCCTAAATTGGAAGACAAAATAAAAAAAGCAAAAAGGCATCTTGCAGGCGAAACGCGTACTGAAGAAAGCGAATAATACAAAATGCACATAAGTCGTAATATCCAATCTTTGACCGCTTAGCCAAAGCAGCTTAAATTGTGGATAAATTTTAAAAATAGCCTAAAAATGGGCTATTTTTTAATGTTGACATTAGGTGAACGATTGTATACTATAATAATATCTAACAAAATGTCTATAAAACCAAAACAAAAACTTTACTGCTACGTAGACGAAACCGGCCAGGATACTCAATGACGTTTTTTTCTTGTAGCAATTGTTATTACGGGCGCCGAACGGGAGTTGCTAATTCGGGAGCTGGAAAAAATAGAAAAGAAAACTTTAAAAGGGATTAGTAAATGGAAAAAGACCAGCTTAATCAGGAGATTGGCTTATTTGGAAAAAATTCTTGAGAATCCCTTGTTTATAAATAAAATCAATTACGCCGCATTTTCTGGACGGAGAGATTACCAAGAAATGACAATTATTGCTGCGGCTAAAGCTATTATTTCCACTGCGCCAATAACCAATTACGAGGCATCTATTTTTATTGATGCGCTAGGAGGCAAAGAAAGGGTCGGGGTTGCCGCCGGACTTCGCCGCAGACAAATACAAGTTAAAAAAGTCCGAGGAATTTCGGACCAGTCAAATTGTATTATTCACCTTGCAGACGCAGTAGCGGGTTTTGTTAGGGATTTTTTGGAAGGAGATAACAATATGAAAAAACTATACGACAAATCTATTAAAACAGGTTTAATTAAAAAACTTTAGGCAACCAAAAACCGGGCTGTCAATGACCCGGCAACCCAACATTGTTAAGAGGTTGGCTGTTCCTATTCTGCCCGCCTTAAGCGGACAAACACCGACCATACGGACGTATTCGGACAAATTTATTATAGCACTTACAAAGCGCTTGTCAATATTTAAAAAGTTTATTAACCAAAACAAAATGGCAATAAAAAATTACCACAAAATAGAAATGCCAAGAGAGCGGCTGGTTAAATATGGGCCGGGAAAGCTTGGGACTCAGGAGCTTTTGGCAATTATTTTAAGGACCGGCCCAAAAGGAAGCAACGTTATTCGGGTGGCGGAAAGCGCTCTGCGCAAATACAAAGGCACGAGCCTTGCCAATGCCGGGTTTGAGGAACTTAAAAAAATAAACGGCATCGGCCCGGTTAAGGCAGGGGAGTTAATTGCCTGTTTTGAGCTCGGACGCCGCTTGCTTAAAGACAAACCCTCTGCATTAATTCTTTCTCCCCGCGAAGTTTGGGAACAGTTAAAAGAAATCCGCGAAAGCAAAAAAGAGCATTTTGTGGTGTTCTTTTTGGACACACAAAACCGGGAAATAAAACGCGAAGTAATATCCATTGGCACCCTAAACTCCAGCCTCATCCATCCCCGCGAAGTCTTTGAACCGGCCATAAAACACCTTACCTCGCACATCATTGTCGCCCACAACCACCCCAGCGGCAGTTTAGAACCTTCTGACGAAGATATCGCCGTCACAAAAAGATTAACCGCTGCCGGCCGTTTGCTTGGCATAGAAATTTTAGATCACGTTATAGTAACCGGCGCGGGATATGTAAGCTTAAAAGAAAAGAGTTTATTTTAGTGCAGTCTCTCCTCCTTGAAAAGCGAGGAGTACCCAGCGCTAGCTGGGAGAGGTGGTTGGAGTACTTTCAGTTTTCCACTTGACTTACATTTTAATGTACGTTATTATGTACATATAAATCTAATCAATATTTTATGAATTCTAAAACCACATTATCCATTACCGAAGCTCGGAAGAAGATTTTTGATATTGCCCAAGATGTGCAAAACCCCGGTGTTATTTATACTTTAACCGAAAACGGCAAACCCAAAGCCGTTATTCTTTCCTACGAAGAATACGAATCCATAATAGAAACTATGGATGTCATGGAGGAGATGCCCGAACTAGACAAGGAATTAAAAGAAAGTCGCGCGGCTGTTAAAAGAGGTGAACATAAAAATTGGACTACGCTGGAAGAATTATTGGCCAAGCAGGGTTTTGTTTTGGCCGAGAAAGCAAAAAAACCATATGGCGTTCCGACTAAAACTGGACCCAAGGGCCGAAAAGCAACTAAATAAAATTCCCAGCCCTTATAACGAGCGGATTAAAATTACCCTTTCAACTATTGCCAATAACCCTTGGATAGGAAAAAAGCTTAAAGGAAAGTACGAAGGATCTTATACTGTAAGAGTATGGCCTTACCGGATTATTTATGATATTTATAAACACGAACTTTTGGTAACAGTAATTAAAATTAAACACCGCGGCCAAGGTGCTTACGCTTAAGCCCCCGCCCCTGGCTGGGGCTTTTGCTATGGCAAAGTCTTTAAAAAATCCCGCCCCGGCAAATTGTACAAAATTGAATCGGAGTATTTAAATCTTTCCACAAACGGCTCTAACGGCAAGACCATTTATTACCAAACTTCCAAAAAAATTAGCATATAAAAAACGAACCCGGAAGACAGTGCTTCCGGGTTGCGTGATTGCAAGCTTGCGCCATTTACTTGACCAGCTCCATGACAGCGCCGCCAAAAGTGAAGGCCACGTTGAACATTATGCCGCGGGTGTCGCCCGAGAACTTTGTGCCCTGAGCCTGGGCCACGAATTGGGGTTTCAAAATCGTGGGGCCGACAGTAAAGACAACGCCAATAAACGGCCGGCCGTCATCTTCCCTGCTCGCCCAGGCAAGCCGTATGCCAATATATGGATGGTACATCTCCACGTTGGCAAACGGCGTGTTGTCCAAAACCTGCATAGCGGAGTACCGGTCCCAGCCGCGCTGGATGTTGTAGGTAAAATTCTTCCGCCAGCCTCCGCAGAGCAGCCCTATCTGGCTCCAAAGGCGGATCTCGACTTCGGGTGTCGGGTTGGGCAAGGACGACCAGTGCGCGCGCGGTATGGCATAGTAAACCAGAGAGGTGCCATACAGCCGCGAGAAGGTGTAGCTGTGGATTTCCGTTTCGCGGACAATGCCGTCGTTGCCGGTACCAACCTTGGTTACTCCCGAATGCTGGAAGTCAAAGCCCATCCGCAGGGTCAATCTATCGTAAAACGTCAGGCCGACGGCGGGCATGAAGCTAATAAAGCTCAGACTAGTTGGGTTTAGTGTCGAGTCGGCTATTGTTGCGGTTAGTTTTCCGGTCGGGTCGTCGTCCGGATGCCACGGCACCGTACGGTACGAGGCCGGGATGTTGGAAAATTGCTTAATGGGGTTTGGAATAATATCTCCTCCCCACCGGAATTCCAGTTGCAATTCCACTTTGCCGGCATTAGACGGCGGGTCAGCCGCAAAAGCCGGCGCAATTGCCAACAGCGTAGCGGTAGCTATCTGCAAGCGTTTCATTGTTGCCCCTCCTTTTAGGGGTAAACTGATTATATGCTTGGGCAAAATTTAGTCAAGGCAACCCAAAATACCCAAGCTTGGTGTTTGTCATAAAGCCCTAACTGGGGTAAAATAAGCTTATAAAGGGCTTATTTTTAATTACAAATATATGCCAACATTAAGTGAAATGGATAGTAAACAAGAAGGCATCGATTGGCGAGTTAAAGATTTACGCAAACAAATACCAGAAACAGGTAGCGAACCAAAAGACGCCAAGCCTTTAACTCCTGAGAAAAGAAGAGAATTAGAAGCCGAAATGGAAGCAATGCGCAACCCGCGCAGGGAGCCGGAAAGAAAAAATCCTTATGCTCCCAAGGAAGTAGCAGACGAACCACAACCCAAGCCCTCAAGCCGTCCCAAAAAAAGTGTTGGGGTTTTAACGGAAGAGCCGGAAAAATAAAGGTTCCTCGGAGCAGAGCTGCGAGGTATAGAACCTGTATTAGCTCCTCGGCTCGGTCCCGCCTTGGCGGGACACTCGCTCTACGTCGCTAATAAAATTTTTATGTCCGAAAACAGCGAATAATATTTATACCTACCCATAATTTAAGCCGGGAGGACGCAGGTCCTTCCGGCTTTGCTATTGTTATCTTGTCACCTTCCTTATTTGACCAGCTTCTTTACCGCACCTCTAAATCCGGAAGTCAAGATAGCCAAAACCCCTAAAAAGGTTAAAAATAGCCTTATATTAAGGCTATTTTATTTTGATTTATGGCAGAAATTATAAACATAGACGGTGGCCGAGGTTTTAAAACAAATGAGCAGAGGCTTTTGGAACTGGCAAAAGAAATCCGAGCATGTGAAGAACAATTTTTAGCCTTACATATTAATGTAATAGAATCTACAGATCCTGACGAGAGCGAAAAAATGCGAGACAATGAGAGCCGATTAAGAATGCGATATCAGCAGCTTATTGAAGAACGCAAACGCCTGCAAAATTCTTAATAATCCTGGCAAAGGATTTGTCAACACAAAAAATTGGGTGTAAAATCAGCTTAAGTTCGCTCCTAAAGGAGGAGCATGTGATGATGGAGAATCAGCTGATAACACCAAACGGCAACGCGCCGTACCTGGTTTATTATGAAGAAGTCCTAATAGACAAAACTTGCGCCAACTCGCCCCAGGAGGCGATTGGCTTTGTCTGCCGCCGCCACCCGAACTTTGACAATCCCGAGGCAAAGGAACGTTTGTGTGCGGTGCTCCTAACCGATGAGCTCAACCAAAAGGAACAAAAAAAGCTGAAAAGGCTGGGTAAGCTCAAGTACCTGGTGTTCGTTAACGGCAAGCCCAAGAAAATTACGGAGGCGGTTTCGTCCGCGAAGGCAGTAGACAACTTCTGCCACCACTACCCGGATGTAAATCGGGAACACGTGACGGCAGAAATCTTAACTGCCAAGCTATATAAGAACCACAAGAGAGCCCTAAAGCGCGCGGGGGAACAAGACTTAAAGGTCAAAGCCAAGTGGCAACCGCTGCTTTACGGCAAGCCGTTCGGCAAATACCCGACCGAGGCCAAGACGCAAAAACGGGCCGGCTGTAACCGGTGGTACACTAAGATGAAGTCCAAGGAGCATCCGACCAGCGACAAGACCAAAGGTGTTTACCATGAGGGCGTGTCGGCGCGCCTGCTTTTTGGCCAGCCGGCAAAGAACAGGAAAGCTGACAACCGGAAGGCCAGCCATGCCGCCCAGCTCTCTCTTCCGACTCTCGAACGTCACCACAAGGAATAGCGGTGTACAAAATAATAGCGTATCGAGGCAGGCTGTCGCGCAGTCTGCCTTTTTTTTTACTTTTTACAAAAGTATATTCCCGGGTATATACTTAGATTGTGTCATCCTGGCCTCCGCCTGCCCGCCGTAGCTTTAGCGAAGGCTGGGAGCCGGGATCCAGAACTAAGATAAAACCCATGAAATTAAAGCAAAATTGGAGTATTATTAATTAGATATTTATGAAAGAAGGCGATCCGGATTTTGAGTCGTTTTCGGACGAAATAGAGCAAACACAAGAGTGGAAAGAACTTGTGGAAGCCGTGGCCGAAGTGGCGAGAAGCGATGCGATAGCTTACATGAAAAATTTTTTCCACCAAAATAAAGACATACCAGTCCAACCGGGATACCGGGTGCCGGAGGAAATTATCAAACAAGCGGCCGATAAGTTAAGCGCGGAGGTTGGTTCCGGTATGCCTGATGCCGAATATAAAGTTTATCGGGAAGCCTTCCTTGCTGAATGTGAGCTCGGATACCCGGTTAGGATAAATTAATTTTTTTTGTCCGAAAACAGCGAAAAATATTTATACCCCTTAAATTTTTAGACCAATTATCCAATAGACGGAAAAGGTGTCAGGAACCTTTAATTTAATATAAATATAGAATTGGCAAAAACCTGTCAAACCCACCAAATTTTTGTTGGCAAACCCTAAAAAAAGGAGTAAAATAGCCTTATTAAGGCTATTTTTAATTATAAACATATGCCAACCAAAGAACAATCCAGTATATTCGATCAAGAAACTGATCATTGGGATACCCGGGCGGCCAAAGCAAGGGCCGCTCTTGAAGCTGCCATGAAGATAGAAACGGAAAAGCCTATCGGTCCGGACGACCGCAAAAGGATGTTTACCGAGGCTGATCAAAATCGGCAAACCCGGGGACCGGATTTGGTGAATGTTGACGACCTCCCTAAATCCAAGTCTGATCCAGCCCCAAAAGAGCAGGCCAAGGAGGAGCCTAAGCCCGCAAGAAGTTTGGGAATTTTAACGGAAGATCTGGAAAAATAAGATCTTTATGTCCGAAAACGGCGAACAATATACCAAAGATTTCCTAAAAGGCCAGGAAATTCCTATCACCAACGCCAGCGGCTACCTCCAAGGTAATTTGCCTTTGGCCGGAAAATATCCTGCCTCGTCCGCAGAGATGGGGCTCCCCAAGGCATAAAAAAATTTCTGCCCTTACCTTAGTTATATTTCCCCCTCACCGTCCTCTCGTTTGCCCTATTTATTGTTGCCAAACCCATTTGCAAAAAATATTTTTTGGTTTAGTTTTCCTGGGTAGTATTTTGATGATTTATAGATCGGTGAAAAAGATTAATAGTCATTAATTTTATGTCGGATATCAAAGAGCTAACAAAAAAAATAATTGCTTTCCGAGACGCCCGAGATTGGAAACAATTCCATAAACCGAAAGATTTGGCTTTGTCTTTGATGTTAGAGGCTGCAGAAGTTGGAGAGCATTTTCAGTGGAAGAATGAAAAAGAGGTAGCTGAGTATGTAAAAAAACATAAAAACGATATTGGCGAAGAATTGGCAGATACTTTATATTGGGTACTGTTAATAGCACACGATTTGAATATTGACTTGGTTAAAATATTCAGCGGAAAGATGAAAAAGAATGAAAAAAAATATCCAATCGCAAAAGCAAAAGGTAAACATAATAAGTATACTGAGCTATAGGATATGTTGATATACAAAGCTGATGCCAAAACTTTCTGTAATGATATTAGAAATAACGTTCTTACAGATAAAATGTCCGACGCTTTTTTGGCTTCTTTTGGAGTAAGGTCGGGGCAAAGCCAAATTAATTCCTGGCAAAATTCTTTACCAAGAGTTAAGGATTTGATTGAAATAGCAGATTTACAAGACATTAATGTCGCACTCGAATATGAAGTACCATACAATCAAAACAGAATTGATTGTTTACTTTTTGGTAAAGACGAGGCAGATAATGACAATACTGTCCTTATAGAATTAAAACAATGGTCAAGTGTTCAAACCCTTGAAGATGAAGGTAACTTCGTTGAGACATATACAGGCGGTAATACAAGGATAGTCCCACATCCATCACAACAGGTAAAAGGTTATGAAGGATATTTAAAAAGTTTTATTGCAGAATTTGAGACGAACCAACCTCTTTGTCTATTTAGTTGCGCATATTGTCATAATTACCCCAAACAAGATGATGAGGGCCTTTTTGCACCTATCTATAAAGATATCGTTAGAGATTTTCCTATTTATACAAAAAATGATACCCAATTATTAGCAGACAAGATAAAATATCTTCTTTCAAAAGGTGACGGATTCGAGGTGTTTAATAGATTTATGCAAAGTCCTATAACACCTTCAAAAAAACTCTTGGAAAATGTTTCAAAAATAATTTCTAATGAAGCAGTTTTTTCTTTACTAAATGAGCAACTTGTAGCAAAAAATGTAATTTGGTCAAAGATAAGAAAGACACAAAAAGAAAAAAAAAGCAGTCATAATTATACACGACGGTCCCGGTACAGGAAAATCTGTAATAGCTTTAAATATTTTAGCAGAAGCAACAAAAAGAAATTTAAAAGCATTTTATGCTTGTAAATCGAAGCCTTTTATTAGCGGCCTTGTAAATTTAGTGGGCGGAGAAGCAGAAAAATTAATTTCCAATTTAAATAGGTTTATTCCGTCAAAGGTTAAGGAAAATGAGGGAGATTTAGTATTGATTGACGAAGCACATAGAATTGGAAAAACTAGCAATAATCAGTTTACACCTCGCGAACATCGAACGGATATGCCACAAATTGATCAAATAATTCGTTTTGCAAAAACATCGGTCTTTTTTATTGATGATATGCAAAATATAAGGTCACTTGAGATAGGAAGCGTAGAGCTCATTAGAGAAACGGCAAAAAAATTTAATTGTTCTATAGACGAAATAACTCTAGAAACTCAATTTCGTTGCATGGGATCAAATAATTATTTAAGCTGGCTGGAATCAACGCTCGGATATAGTCAAGAAAGGTTAATGCTTTCAAAAACGGAAAAGTTCGATTTTAAAATTTTTGACACGCCTGAGGATTTATATGCTGTACTTTTAGAGAAAGAAAAAATGGGGAAGAAAGAAAATCCAAAAAAAGGAAATTTTGCTCGTCTTGTAGCCGGCTTCTGTTGGCCATGGTCGCAAGAATTAGACGAAAAAGGAGAATTGGTAAAAGATGTAAAAATAGGAAATTTTTCAATGCCTTGGGAGACCCATGATAAAATCAAGCCACCAACAGGTTACGCAAAATGGTTTGAGTGGGCATACAAACCAGAAGGGATTAAGCAAGTTGGCTGTATATACACTGCCCAAGGTTTTGAATTTGATTATATTGGCGTTATAGTTGGGGACGATTTAATATACAATCCAGAAAAAAGTAAACTCGAAGCTGACATAAAAGCAACGTCTGATCCGATGTTAAAAAGGAATAAAGAAAATTTTGAAAAACATGTAAAAAATATTTACCGTGTTCTTATGTCGCGAGGAATGAAAGGCTGTTACGTATATTTTACAAATAAAGAAACTGAAAAATATTTTAAAAGTCGACTAGAGGGTTTTGATGTTTCGCACGAAAAGCAACCATTTAAACAGCTTGTGGAAGAATTTGTCAAAAAAACATTTAGGGTACCGATATTAGGCATGGCACCATGTGGTAATCCTTTTTATGCAGAAGAAAATACCGAAGGTTACATTGACGTTAACGCGACTAAAATAAAGTCTGGTTATAATTATTTTGTACTACGAGCTAGCGGGGATTCAATGAATTTGGCCGGAATTGAGGACGGTGATTTAGTTTTGTGTCGGCAACAAATAAAAGCTTATTCGGGAGATAGGGTTGTTTCTTTGCTGGGTGATAATGTAACAATTAAAATGTATAATAAAAAGGGTGGGCGTAGAATACTTTTACCCAAAAGCACAAACAAAAGCCATATGCCAATAACACCCGAGGAGGGCGATACTGTTCAAGGGGTGGTACAAGAGATTCTTTGATTGGTAAGGATTTTTTTATAATTCTATTTAAATTATGACAAATTGGACAATGAAATAAAAACCAGATAATGAATTAATGAGTTCATTTCCATCGAATGATGTGAAAAAATATTTAGAATAAATGATGGGAACGGAAAAGGGGTCAGGAGCCGTTAAGTTAATTTAGCAAATCAGAAATGGATCAGGAGTCATTAATTAATTTATTTTAGCTTGTTAGGCAACGGGGTACAAATTAAAATTAAAATAATCAATATGAATGAAATTATATGTCCACATTGTAAAAAAACTTTCAAGGTAGACGAGGCAGGATTTGCCGATATTCTAAAGCAGATCCACGACCATGAGTTTGAAAAAGAACTGCATGAGCGTATGGAAATTCTCGAAAAAGATAAAGAAAATGCCGTAGAGTTTGCGGAGGCTAATTTTAAAAATGCGCTACAAACAAACCTTGCAAAGAAGGATACCGAAATAGCCGAAATGAAATCAAAAATCAACAATGCAGCGCTTGAGAAAAAACTTGCCATCACCGAAGCGGTCAATTCTGTCGAAAAAGAACGTGATGGCCTCACCGCTAAGCTCCAAAGCAAAGATAGTGAAAATCAACTTCTTGTATCCTCACAAAAAGAAAAATATGAAAACGAATTGAGACTAAAAGACGAAATGATCGAACGCTATAAGGACGTTAAATTAAAACTCAGTACTAAAATGGTTGGCGAAACCTTAGAGCAGCATTGTGAGACTGAGTTTAATAAACTCCGTGCTACGGGCTTCCAAAATGCATACTTTGAAAAGGATAATGATTCCAGAACTGGCAGTAAAGGCGACTATATATACCGCGAGGCCGACGAATCCGGCAACGAAATTATCTCCATTATGTTTGAAATGAAGAATGAGCAAGACACCACTGCAACCAAACATAAGAATGAAGACTACTTCAAAGAGCTCGACAAAGATCGCACAGAGAAGAAGTGTGAGTACGCTGTCCTTGTTACACTGCTGGAAGCCGAGAATGAGCTATATAACACTGGCATCGTCGATGTCTCCCACAAATATCCCAAAATGTATGTAGTTCGCCCACAATTTTTCATCCCTATAATAACACTGCTACGCAACGCGGCCATGAACTCCCTTAAATATAAAGCTGAGCTTGCCTTGGTAAGGAACCAAAATATCGACATCACCAACTTTGAGGAAAATATGAATAAGTTCAAAGATGGTTTTAACAAAAATTTTGAGCTTGCCTCTAGTCGCTTTAAAACAGCCGTAGGTGAAATCGACAAAACCATCGACCATCTCCAAAAAACCAAAGAGGCTCTCCTGTCTTCTGAAAATAACCTTCGTCTCGCTAATAATAAAGCAGAAGACCTGACAATCAAAAGGCTAACGCGCGGCAATCCTACAATGACAGCTAAATTTGCAGAGCTTTACGAAACCAACAAAACTATTGAGAAATAATAAAAATGGGGACAAGACCCATTAATTATAAATTTGAAATAGTAATTAAAAATTTATGCGCAATGAAATAGAATTTTCCAAAGATTTGATTAAAGGAAAGGTAGCGGAAGTAATTTTCGAGCAAATGTTTCGAGAAGAAGAAAAATTTACAGTTATCCCGTTTGGATACGAACACACTATGCCAACCCTGGCTCAATACCGGGGACACGTGATGATTAAGAAAGGAACGGAAAAGGTGTCAGGGAACGGAAAAGGTGTCAGGAACCTTTAATTTATGTAAAAGCAATCAATGAAGTTGTAAAAGAAGGTTTTCCAAAATTTCCCTCTTAGTGTACCCGGTAAATAATAAACTAGTCTGTATAAATTGGTTAAAAAAATAATTTAACAGAATTATGATAAATAGTGACCCAATATATTTTTCAAAAAATCTGGTCAAAGGAAGGATAGCAGAGACATTATTTGAGCAGATGCTTCGGGATACAGGGTGCTTTACCATACTTGCTTTTGGTTATGAAAGCGTACTGCCAGAATTGGCCCATCGTCAGCGCGACATCCATGCTCAGGAAACAATGGAAATTATTAGACGAGCGCCTGATTTTGTTGTGATTAATAACGAAACGCATGAGGTTCATTTGATAGAAGTAAAATATATGATGTCGCCTAGAGCTGACCGAATTCTTCTTGATGCAAAACGGATGTTTGAGTCATGGAAGCCGTCATATCTCTTTCTTGCAACACCAGAAGGCTTTTACTTTGATAAAGCTGCAACTATTGTTGAAAATCAAGGCATAATGGAGGCATTCAACCACCCTCAAATTTCAAAGGATCTTCAGCTGAAATACACAAAACTTCTTAATAGTTTTATCCCTCCGGATGGAGTTGTCCAAGGGAATAGGTAATTTTATGAAAAAAACATTATTTATTATAGTTGGTTTTGTTTTGCTTGCAGCGGGATGCGGGAAGGGGAAACAGGAGCCGGGGCCGGTGGCTTGTACAATGTAATAGAAAAGATGTCAGGAACCTTTAATTTAAATTTTTAAAAGTTAAAAATATGGCCATAAACAAACAATGAAACTGAAAAAAGGGTCGGGAGCCTTTTATTTCAATAATTTATAATCACAAATTTATGAAACATCATATTGCCAAAAAATTCACTAGCCAAGACGCCAAGAGGATTGGGAGCCGACTTGGCATTTTGTGGGATAAGTTTGACATTAATCAATTTAGAATGGGCCTTATAGTGGAGCTGGAGCACGGTACAGTAGATCCACATACCAATGTGACCGGTGATAATGATATCCTTACCGGTAAAATCGCGCTCGCGCATTTAAACGAATTTCCTGATTATTATACCAGGCTCAAGGCGATGGAAAAAAAGGCAAAAAGTTTTTGGAAGAAAAAGTAAGTTAACATATGAATAAAACAGTGGGGACATGACCCATTAAAAGAATACAGCGGTCGGGAAGTGAGTCCCGACCGCTGCTGAAGTTTGTTCCGGCTGTGGCTAGCGCCGCGCCAGCGTCTTGCCAATCTTTTCCCCAAGCCAAGCGCCCAAGGAAAGCGAACCAAAGCCCAGCGCGGCGGAAATAAAAAACATCACAAACATGTCCGCGCCCGCGCCGACCAGCTTTGGGTTGTGTAGCTTGTAGTGGTGGAACAACAGCGCAAAAAGCGCGTAAAAGCTTGTTCCGCTTAAAACTAAAAACTGAATGGGAAAGTAACACCGCCAGTTGAGGGCTCTAATGTAGTCGTCATCTCCCCAGACGCCCCAGGCCCCAAGCAAGAGAACAACAAAGCCACTTATAGCGGGTATTGCCAACACCCGCCAGAAAATGCTTAACTGCCAGGCGTCCCCAAATCCGCCGGTCCATCGGAAGACCAAAAACGTCACCCCAATTAGCAGTATGAGCTCTGCAAGCATTGAAAGGCCTTCCAGTTTATCGCGAGTTCCGTATGACATGCGCAATCCTCCTTCCGCTCCATTATAAGCATAACCTTAATCTTGTCAACGGTCTTATAAGGAAGCCAAACACCCCTCCCGCAAGAAACATTAAAAACCATCCCACCCCTTCCGTTCTCTAATTCGCGCGAATATGAGAATTGATAATTTTATGTTAAAATATAAATATAAACTTTATGAAGGAAACGGAAAAAATTTTAAAGGCTTTGGCAAACAGCCGTCGGCTGGCTATTTTAAAATTTTTAAATTCTACTACAAAAGCTTCGGTTGGGGACATAGCAAAACAAATTAAACTGTCCTTTAAAGCCACATCCAAACACCTTGGCATTTTGCGCGCGGCGGATATTTTGGAACGAGAGCAGGTTAACCTTTGTATGTTTTATTCCTTAAACCGCCCTCTAAAATCCATTATTAAATCCACTTTGGATGAGCTCTAATTTGCCCCAGTAGTAGAACCTTTGGTCCACTACGGGCAGGAGCGAATTTCCCAGCTGGGCAAAAAGAAAACTATTTTGCCATCAAACTTTATTTAAATTATGGATCCGGCCTTGTCAAAGTTTGGGATGTCAAAAATACAGCAACTTGTTCTTAAGCAGAATTTTTCCGCTCGTAAATGAGCGGATTTTTTGGGAAATTAGGTCTTTACCGGTTGACGGTATATACTTGTCCAAAGGGGGATTTATACGACACATCAAGTGCAGGCCTTTCGGCGCCATGGAGAGTTTTCGGAACCCACTCCGTTTGGGTGGGAGCTGTTGTTCCCGCTGGAATTTTTAGTGTTGCATTTTACGCCGGCGTATTACGGATTGGGAATTCCACACGGGGACGGTTCCGCGGTCGTATTAATCCCTGGCCTTGCAGGCTTGGATGAATACATGCTGGAGATGTATCTCTGGCTGGACCGAATTGGGTACCGCCCTTATTTTTCCGGAGTCGGCTTAATGGCCGACTGCCCGCAGAGGCTATCGGAAAAGCTTCACGAGACCATCGGAAAAGCTTTTGTCGAAACCGGACGCCGCGTCCACATTATCGGTCACAGCTTGGGCGGCATTTTTGCCCGCTCCGCCGTTGTCCGCTGGCCGGAGCAGATTGCTTCGGTTATAACCCTCGGCTCGCCGTTTCGCGGGTTGGTGGCTCACAAGCTGGTATTCACGGTTGGCGGTTTGGTGCACAGCCTAATTCACCAACGGGATCCAAAACTGCCCGCAGTATGCGGTACCAGCCGTTGCTGTTGTTGTTTTGGCCGTTCGTTGACACGTCAATGGCCGAAGTCGGTACGCCAAACTGCCGTGTTTTCGACCATCGACGGCTTGGTGGATTGGCGGTTTTGTCTGACTGGCAAAAAAGGTGTGGACGTCGAGGTTTGGTCGTCACACCTTGGGATGGTTATAAACCCCGAAGTTTACGAGCAGATTGCCCGGCATTTGGCTCTGACTGTCCGGATTGGGCTCGAAGCAAAACCCAAACCGCGTAGTAAGCATAGTCGTAAAAAGTAGAGCTGCCATTTTTGGCGCGCCGCCGTTGGGTCAGGTTTTATACTGATCCAGCGGATTTTTTAATAAAGCATCCCCGAAAGCGCATACTAAGCGCTTTCGGGGATTTTAGGGATGCGCCGGAATTTTAGGTTTGCGGGCTTTATGCCAAAGCTTGTGGCCAAACCTTTTAAGGTCCGGGGGAAATTCAGCCAGCAGGTTGTCCTGGTACATATCCGTTACTCATCAACCATATATCGCCTAATTTTTTATGTCAAAGAAAAATACTCTCCATGTTATTTGGTTACTATTCGTGCGAATATGCGCCAAATATAAAAAATGATATAATTAAGCAGCCACCTAAAATTACGTAATTTATCTAAAATGAAGGAATTGGAAAAACAATACAAAGCTTTGGCAAATAAAAGAAGGCTGGCAATTCTAAAATATCTTAAGAGCTTCCGAAAAGCCTCGGTGGGCGATATTGCCAGAGAAATTAAATTGGGGATTAAATCTACCTCCAAACATTTAAGGGTTTTATCAACGGTGGATTTTGTAGACAGCCAGCAACAAAGCTTGCACGTGTTTTATTTTTTACCGGAACAAAAAACCATACTGCTCAAGCAAGTTCTTGCGCTTTTGTAACCTGGTAGCTATTCGCGCGAATAGGCTCCAGATATTTATGATAAAATTAATTGAAAGGTACTGAATGATTATTGGAACAAAAAATAAAATACTTTTGATTGGAGTTGTCGCGGTTTTGGCTATTGGCGCGGCTTTGTTTGCGGCTAGGATGAACGAGGATGTTTGGATCTGCCAAAACGGACAATGGGTACAACATGGCCACCCCAGTGCACAAATGCCGACCAGTGGATGCGGAACCGTGGCCGTCGCAGCACTAAACCCAGCCAGCGCCACCTATACCATAGAAGGCAAAACAGTAACTTTAAAGGATGGCACGGCTCAAACAAACGACCCAAGCGCCGGCGCTTCCCAAACGATTACAAAAATTTTTGAGGCCAATACCCAGGGCGACATAAACGGCGACGGCCTTGCGGACACAGCCGTAATTTTAACACAAAACTCCGGTGGTAGCGGAACCTTTTATTACATTGCCGCGGCTATTAAGACCGAAGGCGGCTACAAAGGCACAAACGCCGTACTGCTCGGCGACCGCATAGCGCCGCAAAATAACCAAATCCAAAACGGAGAAATAATTGTTAATTACGCAGACAGGAACCCGGGGGAAGATTTTTCCGTGCGGCCTTCACTCGGGAAAAGTATGTATCTGGTTTATTCAAATAACGAGCTTACCCCAAAACCGCAAAGCCTAAACAACAGCTTGCCGATAGGATACACACTTGCGAATTATTCTTTGGAAAAAATTACTGAAACTTCCTGCACCCAGGACAGCGAGTGTGTTACGCCCATGGAATACGCCATCTTGTCGCGCTGCCCGTTTACATCGCTTTGCTTAAATAACAAATGCACTGTGGTTTGCCCGAGCCATATAAAATAGTCTTATGAACAAATACGAACGGATCCCAGAATTTATATTGGATTTGCACGGCTATACTACCCGGGAAGCCGGGGAAATTTTGGACGAGCTTATTGAGGCGGGGGAGTATCGGCACGTCCGAATAATAACCGGCAAAGGGACGTTCCGCGAAACCGGTCCGGTTATGAGAACGTTTGTTAGCAACTTCCTGAAAAACCGGGATATCCATTTTGATGTCGCCAAACTCCACAACGGCGGAGACGGGGCACTTGAAGTATATTTAAAATAATTTAATTTATCACAATGACTCCTGCAGTCCCCAAATGAGTACCATCTGGGGATTAGTGTTATAATTAATTGTATGGAAAATCCAAAAAAACAATCGGATATATCGGCACAAAAATCGAGACAAAAATTAAATTGGCTACGGGCGGCGGTGCTGGGTGCAAACGATGGCATTGTGTCTACGGCTTCTATTGTCGTGGGCGTGGCCGGAGCTTCCAGCTCCCTCCGTTTTATTTTAACGGCCGGCGTGGCCGGCCTTGTAGCAGGAGCGCTTAGCATGGGAGTTGGGGAATATGTCTCGGTCAGTACCCAACTCGACACGGAACAGGCGCTAATAGACAAAGAACGTGAGGAGATAAAAAACAACCCCATTCACGAAATGGCGGAGCTGGCAGAAATTTATCGCGGCAAAGGTTTATCGGAACCAATAGCACGCAAAGTAGCCGAAGAGCTTATGGCTCATGGCCCGGTTACTGCCCATGCCGACGCCGAATTAGGTATAGACCTCCACAATTTAACTAACCCATGGCATGCGACTTTTGCCTCCACCGCAGCGTTTTTTAGCGGCGCTATTATCCCAATAATTATGATACTCATTGCCCCCGCGCCGTTAAGAATACCCATAACTTTTTTTGGTGTTTTAATCGCGCTAATAATTACCGGCACGCTAAGCGCCCACTCCGGGGGATCCAGCAAAACCAAGGCCACTATTCGCGTGGTGGTCGGGGGCATGCTGGCTATGGCCATCACTTATGGCATTGGAAAGTTATTTGGAGTTATGGGAATATAAATCCATTTTTATTCTTCCGGTTGTGGCCGGTCTAAAGCATAAAACAAAAAAATTACAGTAAATTAAGACTTATCCACAAGGGCTATTTGACAAATGGTGAACGAAGGTATACTCTATGGATATAATTATTTTGTGAACGTCAAATAAGGTTTGAGAACGTCAGTTGTGGGTTTATTTTGACAAACCACAAAGGAAACAAAAATATGAAAAAAGTCTGTTTGGCGCTCGCAGCGGCCGCGGCCGTCTGTTTTTTAGTGC
This sequence comes from Candidatus Doudnabacteria bacterium, assembly GCA_003151625.1. Taxonomy (GTDB): domain Bacteria; phylum Patescibacteriota; class Doudnabacteria; order UBA920; family UBA920; genus PALSA-1336. The sequence goes on along the minus strand of PLYC01000013.1, from coordinate 47,632 downwards.
CTTTGGCGAGCTTAGCAGCCGCTCCAAAAACTTTAACCGGTACGGTAACCGGTTTGGTTGGCAATCAAATAATGTTTTCGGCCACCAGCGCGGCCAAGTATGCTGCCGATGCCGGCAACGCTCAGCTTTTGCGCAAAAACGGCGCGACCATGCAACTTTCGGAAATTTTAACCGGCGATAAAATAGAAGTAAAAGGAACTTTGTGGGGAGACAACAGCATAAGCGCCACATCAATTCGGGACCTTTCCCTTTACGCTCACACCAGCACTTTTTCCGGAAAAATTTCCTCAATCAATACTACAGACTCAAGTTTTGTTATGGATAGCAAAACTTACGGCAGCCAAACCATTCATACCAATAATTTTACTTCGTTTACCAAAAACGGTTCCAGCGCGACTTTTAAAGATTTAATTTTGGGGATGACCGCCTCGGTGAAAGGCCAGTGGGACAGGAGCAACTCAAATATTTTCGCCTTGACGGTTAACGGGGCTTATAGGTTAATAAGCATTTATTTTACCGGCACGCTCTCCATTAAAAACGGTTCGTACTTTACGGTAATTGGCAACGGCAATGTAATTTACGGAGTCGATTTATCCGGCGCGACCTTACAAAGCAAAAATGGCAAACCAATACAGCTAAACGAATATAATGTCGGCGACTCCTTAAGAGTTTGGGGCAAACATCTGTCCGGAAGCGTGTCCGTTGTCGGTGTGCAGATAAAAGATTCGTCAGTGACAAAATAGGATAATACTTGCATTGACTCTAATCAAAAAAAGTGGTAATATATATTGCCACTTTTTTTGATGTGATAAAAGAGTGAGCACAAATACAGAGGAGGAAGTAAAAAAGTGTCGTTGAAAGATTTGAATCTCCCCGCAAAAAGGGTGAAGGTGCTGTGTGTGGGTCTCAGGAAGAATGATCGGTGTGACGACCCCAGTCTACTACTTAAATTCTTCGAAGGGACGCGGTTTGGCTTTGTCTTTGTGGAGACGCTCGAGAAAGCCAAAAAGAAACTGGCAAACAAAATACCGTTCGCGGTCATTTTGACCGAGAGATACATAGGAAGGGAAGTCTCCTGGAAAGACGTCCTGCGGATTTCAGGAAAGAGCAAAGTTGTGGTTGCCTACCGGCGGCCATCGGACGAGCTATGGCTGGAGGTTCTAAAAGCGGGCGGATACAATCTGATCCATTCCCGCGATTTACAAGAACGGGAAACCTGTCGCACTCTAGTCATGGCCGGGGAGGATTTCAAGAACGCCAAGGAATAAAACGGGAACAATCTGCAAAGGGCAGTCAATCGGGACTGCCCTGAAGTCATTCGCAATTTGCGAATGGCTTTTTTAGTGTATAATTATAAGTAACAATTAAACCATTCTTATGAGCATATCTTCTTGGCCCCAATTGATTTTATTTATTATTATTTGCGAAGCAGTTGGCATTGCCGGATCGTTTTTTACGGCTAAGGCCATTCCAACCTGGTACGAAAAATTGCGCCAACCTTCCTTCCGCCCTCCAAACTGGATATTCGGACCTGTGTGGACGTTTCTTTACGCCCTTATGGGTTTATCCGCTTACCTTGTTTATCAAAACCAGCAGCGGCCTTTGGCAAAAATTGGTTTAATATTTTTTCTTATCCAGTTAATTTTAAATGCCATTTGGACTCCGTTGTTCTTTGGCGCCAAAAAACTGGGTTGGGCATTTTTTGAAATTGTCCTTATGTGGGTCTTTATTGTTTTATCCGTAGTATCTTTTTTTATGGCCGTACCCCTGGCCGGCTGGTTAATGATGCCATATATTACCTGGGTCAGTTTTGCATCTTTACTTAATTATTCCATTTGGCAATTAAACAAGTAGCCCAATGGCAACAAAACAATCCACAATAGATTACCTGCTGGACCAATTATCGGAAGTGACAAATGTCAGCGCCAGAAAAATGTTTGGCGAGTACGCTTTATATTGCCAGGGCAAGGTTGTGGGTTTGGTTTGCGACGACGAGCTGTTTGTAAAAATTACAGGACCTGGAAAAAAATTCGTGGGTAAAAAATATAAAGAGGGCTTTGCCTACAAAGGGGCCAAAGCTTCCATGTACATAAGCGGGGACTTGTTTGACGACCGCCAATTTTTAGCGGAGTTAATTTCTATAACCGTTGCGGCGTTGCCGCTACCAAAACCTAAAAAATAAAGGTTCCTCGGAGCAGAACTCCGAGGTATTGAACCTGTATTAGCTTCTCGGCTCGGAAAGTTATTCGTCTTAGGCGGATAACTTTCACTCGCTCTACGTCGCTAATAATTAGGCAATAACAACGGACAAAAGGTTCGTTTTTTGCTATTATACATTGTATGAACATAACATCAGCAAAATTTATTAAGGGTGTGGTGGAACCGGACGAAATTTTGGAAGACGGCATTCCGCAAATCGCATTTATTGGCCGCTCCAATGTAGGCAAATCCAGCGTCATAAACACCCTGACTAACAAAAAAGATCTGGCAAAAACCAGCTCATTTCCCGGACGCACCCAGCAAATAAACGTTTTTTTAATTTCCGCCAAAGGCGGAAACTTTACCGGCGGCAACACTTTTTATTTGGTGGATTTACCGGGCTACGGTTTTGCCAAAGGATCCAAGGAAGACCAGGCAAAAATCCAGTCCTTAATATTTTGGTATTTACTTGATTCGCAATACCAGCAAAAAAAAGTTGTGCTAATAATAGACGCCGAACTGGGACCCACCAATAACGATATGCAAATGCTCCACAGCCTAACCGAAGCAAATAAAGATGTCGTAATAGTTGCCAATAAAATAGACAAAATAAAAAAATCATCGTACATAAAACAACTCAAGGAAATTCAAAATGCTATTGGCAATTACAAAATAATTCCCTATTCAGCAGAAAAGAAAATTGGCGTAAACGAATTAGCAAATGAAATTTTAAAATAATTTATTGCAGACGCATGGCTCAATTTTACGGAAAAAACAGTGGTTATCTTATAAAAAAAGAATTTAAATATTTTTCTTTTAGCATTTTATTACTATTGGCCGTTGTTCTGTTTGTTTGGGTTGCCATGAAATTCCTGCCGCAGGGGACAATAAGCATTGTAGCCCTTATTGGCATCGTGTTTGTAATTTTTCTTGCGGACCCGTTTTTAAATTTTTTTAGGCGCAAGTCGAACCAATACTACCGTGGTTCCGGCGGCGAACAATTAATAAAAAATGAGCTAAAAAAATTAGCGGATAGTTTTAGCGTATTCCAGGACGTAACCATAGGAGAGGGGAAGGGCAACTTGGATTTTGTGGTACTGGGACCGCCGGGGCTTTTTATCATTGAAGTCAAAAGCCACAAAGGCGAAATTGGTTATAACGGCTACGAGCTAACCTTAAATGGGCGGTCTTTTACGGACAAAAGTTTCCTGCGCCAGGTTCATGGCCAGACTTGGGCATTAAAAAATTTCCTCAAACAGCAAACCGGCGCAGACATACACATCCATTCGGCTCTGGTATTTTCGAGCCCGTTTGCCAGCATGCATTTTGGCTATGAACCAATTGAGAATGTCTATATTGTTGGCAAAGATTTTTTACTCGGACTTTTTGACCATTTTCCCAATTCACAACAGGGGCAGGATCTATTTAAAATTAAACAGGCTCTCCAAAAAACATTGCGATGAATCCACAAAATAGACAAGACATAACCGTCGGGCAAAAGGTTGATATTGTGCTTAAGCAAGACCAAGGGAGCGGCAAACTGACCCCAGGAATAGTGCGCGATATTCTAACCAATTCTCCATTCCACCCCCACGGCATCAAAGTCCGTCTAAAAAGCGGGGAAGTGGGGAGAGTGCAAAATATTATTAAGACAGTCTGAGCATCTGTTGAAACAGAGCCTAATTTGATGATATAGTTAGCAGTATGGATGAATTTTCCGATTCAGAGCTAATTAAGCAATATTTTAATAAAAATGAAGGGGCGCTGGATGCCTTGATCAAGCGCTATTTTAAGCAGGTGTTCTTTTTTGCAAAGACTTACGTAAAAAATGACGCCGAAGCGGAAGATATTGCCCAGGAAGTTTTTGTCAAAGCCTGGAAAAATTTAAAAAAATTTGATCACGACAAAAAATTTAAGACCTGGGTATTCCAAATCACAAAAAATACCTGCATCGACTTTTTAAGGAAACACAAAAATTTTGTGGCGCCGGACTCTCTCGATGAACAGCAAATGGCGGAAAACCTGGAGCGAATGACCGATAACGCCCCACTGCCGGATGAGTTATTTTTGGCTGCGGAGTTTTCCAAAAAATTAGAAACGGCAATTGGCAGTTTGCCGAAAATTTATGAGACGGTTGTGGTCCTGCACCTCCAACACGATTTAACTTTTCAGGAAATTTCGGACGTATTGAATGAATCTATAAACACTATTAAAAGCCGCTACAGGCGGGCTTTACTTATAATAAGGGGAGGTTTTGAGGGTAATTAAAGCAAGAATTTGCACCAAAAAGCTGGATATCTCGTATAATTAACAACTAACAACGCCCATGATTACTGAACCAAATCTTGCAAAATCCGACCACGTTGCCTTAGAACAAGCGATAAAAAGGCATTATGAGCAAAATAAATTGCCGGATTTTAACAATTACCTTTTAAATAAAATCCTAAACCGCTTAAATTATGAACGTGAACTTAAAATTTTAAAACCCAAACTTTGGACGGCAGTTGGGATTTTTTTGGCAGGCTTGGGTTTGCTGGCTCTCGCCCTTGATGTCTCCTTTATGACTTTTGTTCAGACTCCCACTTCACACTATTTTTCTTTAATGTTTACCGATTTTGGTTTAATAATGGCAAATTGGCAGGATTACTCTTTGGGAATTTTGGAAAGTCTGCCTTTGGGTGCCTTAGCGCTGCTGTTATCCTGTTTACTGGGCAGTATTTTGCTAGTAGACTTTGCCACTCACCGTCTTTTAAATTTTCGTAAAGCACTGCACGCAATTCATTATGGGTCTCAGTTGTAATAACAATTAGAAATAACCATTGAATTAAATTTAACCAAGCCACTTATCACTTATATGGAAAACTCCAACGGAACGGAAAAAAGCCAAGTCAGTGAAAAACCAGCAAATTCTGGCATAAATGTGGAATTCCCCAAAATCCCACATTCCAGAATATTTAAATTTGTGGTTGTTTTTTTGGTTGAACTAATTCTTTTAGTCGGGGTTTTTTCGTTGGGCATTAAAATCGGTTTCAAAAAGGCTAATTTTACTTCCGCCTGGACGCAAAATTACATTAATAATTTTGGCGAGAGAAGAACTTTAATACAACCGCCGCCAAGCGGAGCATTTTTTAATCCTCATGATTTGGATGGAACTGTTTTAAGCATTGATAAAAATACTTTGGTTATTAAAGATGAGGACAACACGGAAAAAATAGTTTTAATTTCTCCAAGTACCGTGATCCGATTAAATTTTCAAAATTTGCAGCCGGCCGATATAAAGACCGGCGAGGAAACTGTAGTTATTGGCGAGCCCAACCCTCAGGGACAAATTGAAGCAAAATTAATCAGGGTTTTAGAACAAAAATAGCTTTTTAATTAAACGCCAAAAAAACTATGAAAGAATTTTTTAAATCTTTATACACGAATAAAAAAAGGTTTTACACTTTAATTATTATTGTTGTTTTAATTGGGGGTTATTTTATATACAAAAAAACCCAACCCGGAGCCACCGCCACCCAATATGTAACATCAGCTGTAACCCAAGGGACTATTACCACTTCTGTTTCCGGCACCGGCCAGGTTGAAGCCTCGGACCAAATGGACATTAAGCCGCAAACCGACGGTAGAATTACTTCGCTAAACATAAAAGAAAACCAGCAGGTCAAATCCGGCGATGTTTTAGCAATTATCGACCAGCAATCGGCCGCCAACAGCGTGGCGCAGGCTCGGGGTAATTTGGAACAGGCCCAGGCCAGCTACGACAAATTAATGTCCGGCGCCACCGACCTGAGCATCCAAAGCCAAAAGCTCTCCATTGCATCGGCCCAAGCCCAGCTGGATCAGGCCAACCAAAACCTTAAAGACACTAAAACCCAGCAGCAGCAGGCGGTAGATAAATCCTACTCAAACCTGTTAAACTCCGGCCTCTCGGCAGACCCCAGCGACAACAACAGCACGGCTGCGGTAACGGTTACCGGAAATTATACCGGTACCGACAAAGGCTCTTATACCATTAGCCTGTACCAAACAGGAAGCGGCATGAGCTACAGTGTTTCAGGCCTTGGCTCCGGCGGCGGCGTTATTAACAAAGGCCTTGCCCAGCCAATCGGCAACAGCCTGTATGTTACCTTTTCAAGCACCGGCACCATAAACACCGGCACCACTTGGACCGTAAATGTTCCCAATATTAAATCGAGCGGTTATTTAAATAATTTGGATGCGTATAATACGGCGGTTTTAAACCAGCAGCAATCGTTGCAAAGCGCCCAAGACCAAATTACCTCCGCGCAAAACGCATTGGACAAGGCCAACCTCTCGCTGGCCACTACCGTTGAGCCGCCAACCGCCTCGGATATTGCTTCGGCCAAGGCCCAAATTACCTCGGCCCAGGCCCAGTTGCAAAACGCCCAAACCGCCTACGACAGCACTATTTTAAAGGCCCCGTTTGACGGTGTTATTGCATCTGTCCTGTTTTCAGCCGGCGACAAAGTTACCGCCGGCACCGTAATTGCGACGGTTATTACCAAACAGCAGGTTGCCAAAATTTCTTTAAACGAAGTCGACGCGGCCAAAGTTAAAGTCGGCCAAAAAGCCACTCTGACTTTTTCGGCTGTGCCGGATTTAACTCTTACCGGAACCGTGGCGGATGTGGACAACATCGGCACTGTTTCGCAAAACGTGGTTAATTTTACCGTAAAAATTGTGCTCGATACCCAAGACCCCACCATAAAACCCGGCATGAGCGTAACGGCCAGCGTTATTACCGCATCCAGCCAGGATATTTTAACCGTACCCATAGCGGCCGTACACACGAGCAACGGGTCTAGCTATGTGGAAATTTTAAAAAATGGCGCGATTTCGCAAGTCACCGTAACAGTCGGCCTCTCTAACGATACCAACACGGAAATTTCCGGCACCGGAATTGCGGCAGGGGATGAAGTGGTAACCCAAACCATTACCGGATCGGCAAGCAAAACCAGCGCCACTCCGGCCGCATCCAGGTCGGTTTTGCAAACCCTTGGCGCAGGCGGAGGCGGCGCCGCCGGGTTCCGCGCGCCGGGGGGTAACTAAATGATTGAATGTAAAGATATAAAAAAAGAATACAAAACCGGGGACGAAACAACCCAGGTGCTTAAAGGGCTCACCTTTACAATAAATGACGGCGAATATGTTGCCATTATGGGGCCTTCCGGCAGCGGGAAGTCCACCCTAATGCATATTTTAGGGGCGCTGGACACCCCAACCAGCGGCACTTATTTTCTAGACGGTAAAGATGTTTCCAAGCTAGGCGATCACGAGCTGGCGGACATTCGCAAAGAAAAAGTCGGCTTTGTGTTCCAGGCATTTAATTTATTGCCCCGCGCCACCGTAGTCCGCAATGTTGCCCTGCCTTTGGTTTACGCCGGCGTGCCAAAACAAGAACGGGAAAAAATTGCAAAAAAAGCATTAATCCAAGCCGGTTTTGACGAAGCCAGATTCAACCATCTTTCCAACCAGCTGTCCGGCGGACAAATGCAGCGCGTGGCTATTGCCAGGGCGCTGGTCAATAACCCGAGTCTCTTGCTGGCCGACGAGCCAACCGGAAATTTGGACACCAAAACCGGGGAAATTGTCCTTCAAACTTTTGAAAAACTAAACGAGCAGGGCCACACAATTATATTAATTACCCACGAAGAAGACGTGGCCAAGCATGCCAGACGCATTATCCATATTAAAGACGGGGAAATAATAAAAGACGAGAAGATAAAATAACTTTTTATCCTATGGCTGAAACATCCATACCAAAAACAACCATAAAAGTAGTGGATTTAATTGAGGAAACTTTTTCCGCTGTTTCTTCCAACAAAACCAGATCCGGCTTAACCATGCTCGGAATTATTATTGGTATTGCCTCGGTTATTGCCATGGTTGCCATTGGTACAGGCGCTCAAAGCTCCATAGAAGCCCGTATTTCATCGCTGGGAGCCAACTTGTTAACCGTACAGCCCGGAGCGCCCAGAACTTTTGGCTCAACTGTTAATGCCGGAAGGGGCAATGCCCAAACCTTAACCAAAGACGATGCGACCTCCTTAACTTCCCTTTCCGGAGTAAAGGCGGTTTCTCCGGAATCAACCAACCGCGAGCAAATTGTTTCCAGCACCAGTAACACCAACACCAGCGTCATTGGCGCCGTCTCGGCTTACCCGGAAGTCCACAATATGAGCGTTGACCAGGGCTTGTGGTTTACCGATTCCCAGGTTTCCGGCTTTGCCAAAGTCGCGGTAATCGGCCCTACTGTGCAGGGGGATTTATTTAACGGCACTGCTACCAGTACCGTTATTGGGCAAAACATTAGGATTAACGGCCTGCCATTTACGATTATCGGGATTACCGCCAGCAAAGGCGGAAGCGGGTTTGGCAACACCGACAACAATATTTACATTCCACTTTCCACGGCGCAACAATTTATAACAGGGAGCGTTTATGTCGGCAGCATTTCCATTGAAGCAGCCAGCCAAGGCGTTATGGACACGGTAACAACGGAAGTTACCAACGCTTTGTTGGCACGCCACAAAATAACCGATCCCACCAAAGCCGATTTTAATATTATCAATCAGGCAGACATCGCTTCCACCGCTTCCTCTGTCACCGGCACCTTTACCGCGCTTCTTGCCGCAGTCGCCGGAATTTCTTTGGTTGTTGGCGGGATTGGGATTATGAACATGATGCTTACCACAGTAACCGAACGCACGCGCGAAATCGGGCTCCGCAAAGCCATTGGCGCGCAAAGGACAGATATTACCACGCAATTTTTGGCCGAGGCTGTTGTCTTGACCGTACTGGGAGGGATAATTGGCATCATGCTGGGCTGGCTGGTTTCATGGGGGGTTACCAGATTTTTTGCAATTACCACGCAGGTTTCGGTAAATTCTATTCTTCTTGCTTTTGGAGTTTCGGCCGGGATTGGTATTTTATTCGGCTATTATCCCGCTGTCAGGGCGTCAAAATTAAACCCGATAGAAGCTTTGAGGTATGAATAATAAAATTCGAATATCGAATATCGAAAGCCGAAACAATATCAAAACTTGAATATTTAATATCTAAACAGGAACATCTGGGGGATTTGAATTTAAAATTTTGATATTTGAATTCGTTTCGGATTTCGGATTTCGTGCTTCGAATTTATAACTAATTTGGTTTAAGCAAATAATTAACTAAAAGAATATGAACACCAAACAATGGGTTACATTAGTAGTTGTGGCAATAGTTTTTGCCGGGGGTGGATTTTTTGGCGGAATGAAGTACGCGCAAAGCAAAACACCTGTTAGGGCGGCTGGAGCGGCCGGGCAAAGAGGCCAGGCCTTTGGGGGGGCCGGACGCGCAGGAGCGGCAGCAGGCAGCCAATTTATTAACGGCGTAGTATTGAGTAAGGACGCCCAGAGCTTTACCGTAAAAATGCAAAACGGCAGCTCAAAGATTGTTTTATACTCCGGCTCAACCAGCATTAACAAAACTGTCGGGGGAACCGCCGACGACATAATAGTGGGCAATCAAATAGTTGTTACCGGCAGTGCAAACTCAGACGGCAGCTTAACAGCCCAAAACGTGCAAATCAGAACCGCAAGCTCCACACCACCCGGAACACCACCCGGAATACCCGGACAATAAAGGAAAAACAGTTGTAATGTCCCGCCTCTTATTTGAGGCGGGATATTGTTTTATGCTATATTTTATGCTATAATGTAGAGACAATCATTCCCACAAAATGAACAAAACATTCGAAAGGTATGTGTCGCTAAAATCCCACAAAGTTTTTTACCTGCAATTAGTTACAGGGATTTTTTTATTTTTCATCAGCCTGTTTTTTAACTACTTTGCGCAAAAATACACAGCCATCCATTACAGCAACTATGTCAGCGACATTATTTTGGACAATATCCCTTCAAAAAATGTCGGCGTTATCTTTCTGGAAGGCTTTATGATTTTTATCGGCCTGGTGGTTATTTTATGTCTCCACAAGCCCAGCCGCATTCCTTTTGTTCTTAAAGCTTCCGCTTTATTTATTTTTACCCGAGCCATTTTTATTACACTCACGCACCTGGCGCCGCCGCTCCATACAATTAATGTAAATTCGGTCAGCTTTTTTGAAAAACTCCTTTCCGGATCGGGAGATGATTTGTTTTTTTCCGGCCACACCGGATTTCCATTTTTAATGGCATTAATTTTTTGGAATAATAAATATTTACGGGTGCTGTTCCTGGCTGCTTCGGTATTTTTTGGCGGAGCCGTTTTACTCGGACATTTGCATTATTCCATAGACGTCTTTTCCGCCTTTTTTATTACCTACGGGATTTTTAACATGGCAAAATACTTTTTTAAAAAAGATTATGAGTTCTTTTTCCATCATAAATAACATAGTCCGACGGGAACCTTCTGCCAATAGTAAGGCATTAGATAATTGACATCAGATGCTTAAATATCAGTTGGCTATATAAGACACGTGTCTATTACAAATCGCTTCGGAAGCGGTTTTTTTATAGTTAATAATTGTGCTAAAATATAATAATGAACGATAAATCCCAGCATTATTTAATTCCATTTTCCGTGTTGACTGGGCTACTTTTATCTTTAATTTTTTACTTAGCAGGATTTTTGATTTTTGCCGAAACCACGCTAAAAGTTATTCTAATTTTAGGCACCATACCTCTGTTCTATCGGATGTTTAAAGATATATTTGCCGGGCACTATGGCGTTGATGTAATTGCTATTACGGCAATTCTGGCGTCATTTTTTTTGAAACAATATTTGGCCGGAGCGGTAATTTTATTAATGTTGTCCGGGGGCGAGGGGCTCGAAATTTACGCGCTACAAAGGGCACGCCGCGAATTAACGGCGTTGCTTTCTCATTTGCCAAGCCTGGCACATTTAAAAACCAGCGGTAATTTAAAAGATATCCCGGCGTCAGAACTTAAGCCTGGAGATGTTTTTGTGGTAAAACCCGGCGAGGTTGTGCCGGCCGACGGACTTGTGGTATTGGGCACCGGTAATGTGGATGAATCGGCAATTACCGGCGAGCCTCTCCCTTCACAAAAACGGCCGGGCAGGCAAATTTACAGCGGCAGCGTAAGCCAAGACGGCGCTCTGGAAATAAAAGCCATAAGGACCAGCAAAGAAAGCACTTACGAAAAAATCATCCAATTGGTTAAGCAGGCCAGTGAAAGCCGCGCGCCAGTGGTACGCTTAGCCGACCGCTACAGTGTCTGGTTTACGGCCGTAACGTTTCTTTTAGCCGCGGCCGCCTGGCAATTGGCTCATGACCCAATCCGTCTTTTAGCCGTTTTGGTTGTAGCTACTCCGTGCCCATTAATACTGGCCACGCCCATTGCTATTATGTCCGGTGTCAGCCGTTCGGCCAGCCGCGGAATTATTGTTAAAAGCGGCGGCGCTCTGGAAAAGCTGGCCGAAGTTAGGGCATTTATTTTTGATAAAACCGGCACATTAACTCTTGGAACCCCGGAGGTGTCCGAGGTTAAAGCTTTTGAATCCGCTTTTAAAAACGATAAAATCCTTGAATTGGCCGCTTCTTTAGACCAACTTTCCGCCCATATTTTAGCCCGCTCCCTGCGAATTTTAGCCGGCAAAAAAAACGTCAAGCTGGAATACCCAACGGATTTTGAAGAAACTTTTGGCGACGGAGTTATGGGTAAAATTAACGGCCAAAAATATATTTTCGGCAAACTTGCTTTTTTACAAAACCAGGGAGTTGTGTTTAACGAACAGAGGATTTTCGAGCATGGAGAAATCCAAAAACAGGGAAAAATTGCCGTCTATTTGGGAAGTGGAAACCTGCTGCTTGGCGCGATAATTTTTTCCGATGTCGTCAGGCCGGAAATAAAAACTCTGTTTGCGGAAATGAAGACAATGGGGTTGGATAAAATAGTTATGCTTACGGGGGACAAAAAAAATGTGGCCGATATTATTGCCGGGCAATTGGGACTTACGGACATCCACGCAGAATGTTTGCCGGCAGATAAGGTCAACGAAGTGCGAGAGCATAAAAAAGAATTCGGTTCGGTCTGTATGGTAGGGGATGGGGTCAACGACGCGCCGGCTCTGGCCGTGGCCGATGTCAGCATCGCCATTGGCGGGCACGGCAGTACCGCGTCATCGGAATCCGCCGATATCGTAATTACCAAAGACGACCTCTCCCGCGTCGGCATGGCCTTAAAAATTGCCAAAAGGACCATAAGAATTGCCAAACAAAGCATACTCATTGGCATTGGCGTAAGCATTATCTTAATGATAATTGCCGCGCTCGGCTACATTCAGCCTATTTATGGCGCCCTGCTCCAGGAACTCCTGGACGTAGCCGTAATCCTAAACGCACTTCGGGTTAACTTTGAAAAGGCTTGATGGATATTGTGGCATTCCCGTTCACGAGCAAACGATGATTACTCTAAATGTAGCTGTCTGATTTATCAGGCTCAAAGGCTCGATGAATCGAGCAACTACATTGCCGATAAATCAGCGCACTACAAAAAACGCTCCCGCTCCTTGTTAAAATCCTAAAAAGCTGATAAAATATCTAAAGTCAAACAAATAAATGTCTGGGCAGGTACCCAAGCGGTCAACGGGGACTGACTGTAAATCAGTTGACTTTACGTCTTCATAGGTTCGAATCCTATCCTGCCCACCATGAACCAGTCGCTCATCAGATTCGCTCCGGTTCATGGCGCTGCCACGATCTAGAAAAAGTCTAATGTGAGCGTCGTCGTATGTGCGACTGGTTCATGCCCTGTACCCGAAGGCCTTTAGGCCTGAGTGGTTCAGGGCCAGAATCTCTCTAAAACAAAAAAAATGCCAATAAAATTCCATTATGTATACGTACTCCGCAGCCTTAAAGATGGGCTGTTTTATATTGGTTACTCAGAAGATTTGAGGCAAAGGGTTAAAGATCATAATTCAGGGAAAAACTTATCAACAAAGAATCGTAGACCTTTGGAGCTAGTTTTTTACGAAGCTTTTCCAAATAAATTTGATGCATTAAAACGTGAACGATATTTTAAAACTACCAAAGGCAAAACCGTTCTAAGACAAATGCTCAAAAATTTTTTAATTCAATAATCCCATTTAACAAAATCCGTTACTAATTAAGCAGCGGATTTTGATTCAAGGTAAAAATAGTTTTCAAAAATCAAGACCAGCCGGTTTCTCTAAAACGGCTTTAAAAAGCTCGTCCAATTCATTTTTTATTTGTCCAATATTTGGCCGCATAACTAAATTATGCTCCAAATAAAGGGAAAAGCCAAATTTGAGTTTGGTGCGTTGGACTTTTCTGTATTTTCCTGATAGTATTGAGTGTCCTGAAGTTAGGGACAAAACGGAGGTCGAATGGTCAATACGCAAACGACTTGGGAGAAAATTCAGTTAAATGTGTCAACCGGTCTGCAAAAGATAGTTGACGATTTGCTGAACCTTCAGCCGCCCAACACGCTAATCACGCTTATAGGCTACCCAACTCCCGAAGAGCTTCAAGACCGGCTGTTTGGAGCCTACGCTTTACTCCGCGCTCACTACCCCCACGAGAGAGTTCTGGAAATCATGCGGAAAGAGATTGACCGCATCATCTCCGAGTCCACCGGCAACGACCAAGTGTCAGTCCATAGCTGGCTGACTTACACATACCTGAAGTAGAAAGGAAAACATGCACCTCATCAACGCTGTTAACTCTGTCGACGCCGCAATCGCGATTGCGTTTCTAGTTGTCATTTCGCTTCTCATGGGGATGAAAACCTGTTGCTGGTTTATCCCACGGGAAAAGCGCGCCACGCTACCTGCGTGGATGGCCGTGCTGGCGGTCAGCTCATGCTTCGGCTGGGCGTTCGTCCGCACTTTCCACGCCATATGCGCCAGCTAAACGGCCGAGCGCGAGAGCCGGCCACAACCCACCAAGTCATGCCTAACGGCACAACCGAGCGCACACGTTCGCCCTAACCGGCAACGATGTGCGCTCTTCATTTAGCAAGAACGGCGGCCCCAATTGCATTATTTCGATTCCAACTTTGTCAAACAGTGCCCACCAAAAAATCCCAAAGCTTTCAAGCTTTGGGATTTTTTGTGCTGTGTGAAGCCACGCGAAGCGTGGTGAACTCGAAGGCTAACAAGACTAAATTATTTCCGGATTTATCTCGGGAAGGCCGTCTTCAGGCTCCGGGCCGATAGTTACGAATAACAGCTTGATTTCCAGATGGGGATATTTTTGCTTAATTACAACTGCCGCGGATTTTAGGGATTGGACGATGGCGGCTTTTTCGGCTTCGGGTTCTTGGGGCGTGCCTTTTAATGCAAAGCCACCGCAATTGCTGTGACCGACTATAACAACGCTGGAAATATGGTGCACATGAAGGGAAACATTTTCAAACTCCCACCAAAAGGTTTCGGTGTGGCTGGGCTGGTGCGGATTGGTCATCCAAAGCGAGGGACTGGCATAATCCAGCACCTCGTATTCGCCCTGCTTTAAGCCGGCGGCAGTGGCAATTTTAATTTCGTTTTCGCCCTGCAGGCGCGGGTCCATACAGTTAATTAGGACTGCTTTGTAACAATGCATCTTTGTTTAAAAAATCAGATGATCTTTATCATTCTATAATTTATTATTAACAATTGTTTGTCATTCCGAGCGAATAGAATTATCTAAGCACTTTTGCGAGTCGAGGAATCCCTTAACTTTTACAATTTGATGAATTACAATCGTTAAGGGGCTCCTCCGCTCCTTCACCCATTCGGCTTCGCTCAGGGTACCTTGAGCCCAGTCGAAAGGCAGATGCATTCGGTCGGTCGGGATGACACAGCTTGGAGTTTAAATAACATCAGCTATTCTAAGTTCCTTCCTGCCATGAAGACAGATACTTTTTCTGCTCCGGAGTAAGCGTGTCAATTTTCACGCCCATAGAGGCCAATTTTAATTTGGCCACGCGCTCATCAATTTCAGCTGGAACATCATAAACTTTAGCCGAAAGATTTTTGTGATTTTTGACCAGCCAAACCGCTGTTAAGGCCTGATCCGCAAACGACAAATCCATTACCGAAGAAGGATGCCCCTCGGCCGCGGCAAGATTCATAAGACGGCCTTCAGCGATTAAATGTATGCGGCGTCCATCTTTGAGCTTATATTCCACCAATTCATCGCGCATAATCCTTTTTGTGGAAGACAGCTTTTCCAAATCCGGCACATTGATTTCCACGTTAAAGTGACCGCTATTGCCTAAAATTACCCCATTCTTCATCAGTTTAAGGTGCTGGACGGTTATAACGTCCTTATCTCCTGTTGCGGTTAAAAATACGTCGCCGATTCTAGCCGCGCGGTTCATAGGCATTACCTCGAAACCGTCCATAACGGCCTGAAGTCCGGGCAGGGAATCAACTTCCGTCACAATCACCCTGGCTCCAAGGCCGCGTGCCCTTAGCGCTATGCCTTTGCCGCAATAACCGTAGCCTACAACCACCACGCACTTGCCTGGCAGTAAAATATTGGAAACTCTCATCAGCGCGTCCAAGGTTGACTGCCCAGTGCCGTAATAGTTGTCGAACATATGTTTGGTCGGCGTGTCGTTTACCGCCACAACCGGATACTTCAGCGCACCATCTTTAGCCATGGCTTTTAGGCGGATAACTCCGGTAGTGGTCTCTTCCTGGCCGGCCCAAACGGTTTTTAACTGCTCGGGGCGGTCGGAATGGATAAGCGAAATTACATCCGCGCCATCATCAATTGTAAGCTGGGGTTTAAAATCCAAAAGCTGGTTTAAACATTTGTAATAGTCGGCGTTGGAAATATGCTTCCAGGCAAAAACATTTATGCCCTCGGAAACCAAAGCCGCGGCCACGTCGTCTTGGGTGGAAAGGGGATTACTGCCGCACAAAGCGATCTTAGCTCCTCCGGCCGCCAAAACTTTCATAAGCACGGCGGTCTCTTTGGTTACGTGCAAACACGCAGCCAGAGTCAACTCTTTAAACGGTTTGGTTTTGGCAAATTCTTTTTTTATAATTTCCAGTACCGGCATTTCTCCTTCGGCCCAGGCAATTTTAAGCTTGCCCTGTGGCGCCAATTTTATGTCTTTAACTTTGTGCATTATTTTTTTCTTAATGTATTAATACTTAAAGATTATACCAAAAATTTTGATTTGTGGCGATGGCGTAACTCGATACAATGGGCACCATTGTATAAAAACTACTTAGAGTTTGCCAATTTTGAGGTTAAATAATTATACTCGTGCCAAATAATCACCACGAAAAATGCGTCAAATACAGTTAACACCGCGAGTGGCAAAGAATGATTCATAGCAACCCTAAAAATCTGATAAGTCATAAAGGAAATTAAAACCCCAATGGCCACCAAATAAGCCCAGGTTTTTTCTTTAATTAACCCGGCGACCAGAACCAAATTTATAAGTCCGTGCGATAAAATGTATAAACCGGCAAAAACTTTTGTTCCTGAAGTCAAATGCTGCAGATATTGATGCGCGTAAATTAAAAAAAAGTCCTGCGGATCTTCCATCTGCTCTCCACGGGAAAATCTGTTTAACACTAAAGTCAAAGCGGCCGGGCTCATCCATAAAAGTAAAAACCCGCTAACCGTCTCCACCAAGCCGGTTAGGGTTTTAATACAAATGCTTATTACAAAAAATTCGTGCCAATATTTTTCCTTAAGCTTCATTTACCCGCCTAAATTTTGCCCAAACCAATGGGCAAATATAAATATTCGAACTAATTCAATAACAAGATTTAAAAACCAGCCGACGCAAAATTTTGGCGGGTTTGATCCATTATACCAAAAAACCGCCCAAATTTCCATGGACGATTTTTTGGTTGAGAAACCTATATAATTTGAAAAATCTCGCGCTTGCCGGTTTTGTACATTTCGGCATAGCCGGACATTTTTTCTCGCAAACTCGCATTTTGGGCGTAATCTTTCATTCGTTGTTCAAAGGCCGAAAGATTTTCTAATTCGGTCTCAAGCACAACTCGGTTAAATTGCCCGGTCATATCAGTAAGTACTCTCCCCTGAAAATTGGGCATTCCCTGCATTACACTTTTCATCATTTTTGCCATTTTACCGGCCATACCCGGTTTGGCAACAAACACTTCACGTATGACAATCATAGTTGTTCTCCTTTAATACTTAAATAATTGTTTAGATTGCTATTATAGCAAAAAAGTTTTTTTTATGAAAGCCTTTGAAATTAATTTTTGTTCCAACTTAAGCCATAAAAAAAGTGAAACAATTTTTTAGCCAGTTACGTATAAACTGGTACAAGGATTTCACCTAACTATGAAATTTAAACCAAAAAATTTAAATGCTGCTTTAATCATAAGCTTGCTTTTGGCAACCCCGCTAATGCTTAGCCAAAATACGGCTTTTGCCCAAACCACGCAATCTACTGCGCCTAATTCCGGAGCTGGGATAAACTCTTCATATAACTGGGTCGGCTATGTGGCTACGGGCGGAACATTTACCACGGTTACGGGCAGTTGGGTAATCCCGCAAATTCCTGTTACCTCATCACTAACCGGTGACGCCACTTGGGTGGGCATAGGTGGGGTAGGCAGTAGCGATTTAATTCAAACCGGAACCCAGGCGATTACAAATTCCAATGGTTCGGCAGTATCTTACCAAGCCTGGTACGAAGCTTTGCCGGGATTTTCGCAGCCGATATCAATTACCGTTAACCCCGGAGACTCAATTACCGCGACCATTAGCGAACAATCTCAAAATCAGTGGGCAATTACGCTTAGGAACAATACCAACGGCCAAAACTTTCAAACTGTTGTGCCCTACGTTTCGTTAATGAACTCCGCGGAGTGGATAGAAGAAATGCCGAGCCAGGGGAGCGGCGCGTTTATTCCTTTGGATAATTTTGGGACAATACAAATAAATTCCAGTTCAACGGTAAAAAATGGCCAAAACTTAACCATCGCCCAGGCCAGCGCGCAATCTATGACTATGGTCAATACCAGCCAGCAAACTTTAGCAACTCCATCGGCGCTGGGTTACGACGGCGCTAGCTTTAGCGTTAGCCGAACAAGCGCCACCGCGACTTCTCCAAATACTGTTCCATACGGCCGTCGCGGTTGGTCCAGAACCGGAGTTGGCGTTCGCGGTTTCGGCGGTTTTTCAACACGGCCGCAAAGCCTTAGGCAATCTTTCTACAGCAGATTTCCAAAATTTCGAATGAGATTATTTATACAAGAGTCTTTTAAAAGATAATTTTTGTTAAAGCCAGGAGGCTAGGAGGGGGTGCGAGAACAAGCAGTCTTGTTCCCACTCCTCCTAACCCCCTCTCTTCAACAAAGGCCCAAAACGCCAAACACAGAGCGGGATCAACAAGGGCAAAATTTAATGCCCCAAATATTTTGTTTCTCACAAAAACACCCCAAATTGATTTTTAGGGTGTTTTTGTTATCTGTTGATAATGCAAGTGCAATTTATTGCGCAACATTTAAAGTCACGATATTTCTGCCGTCACACGCAACACTCGAGCTTCCAACCACGGAAGTGCTGTGGACAATTTAATCGATTTATAGTAAAATATATAGAGTTTGCACAATCGATTACTTAAATGCCAGCTTAGCTCATCTGGTAGAGCAACGGTTTTGTAAACCGTAGGTGGTCGGTTCGAGTCCGACAGCTGGCTCCACTTTTCGCGCAGCGAAAAGTGCCCCGAGCGAGTCCCGCAAAGTGGGACGAGTCGAGGGGCGGCATCGCGTTTGGGTCATCCGATGATGCAAACAGATTTTCCTGACGCCCAGGATTATCTAAATTGGTTTTCAATCTTAAATCCTTTCCGCCGGTCATTCGAGACCCTGAGGGGTCATCAGACCCTCGAAGGGAGGCGGCTCCGCCTTTGGCGGAAATCTTAACATTAATAAACTTAGAATATGTTTCAAGATCATCTAATAAACCTGGAATGCACGGTTTGCCATAATTTAAATTATCAAACCCAAAAGAACAAAAAAAATACCGCAAAGCGCCTGGAACTGCAAAAGTTCTGCAAATTCTGCAAAAAGAAAACTTTGCACAAAGAAACAAAATAGCAAAAATGCGGCTCTTATGGCCGCATTTTTAAAGTTGACAGGCGCTTTACTTTGCATTAAAATGTAAAGGAGATAATTAAAGATAAATTTATGCCTAAAATTAAAATTTCTTCAAAAAACCAAATAGTCATTCCCTCCCTGGTCAGGGAGCGCCTTAACCTGCGCAAAGGAGCGTCCGTGACTCTCTATGCCGTTGATGATAATCACGCCATTTTGACTAAACATCCGGCTCAAAAAGACTATGTAGAATCAATGAGGGGTTTGGGCAAGGAAGTTTGGGACAGCTTGGGCGGGGCGGATAAATATCTAAAAGAAGAGAGAAGCTCATGGGACAAATAATTGCTTACGACGTATCAGTATTTATATATGTCTTCGAGGATAATAAGGAGTTCTACGAATCTTCAAAAAAAGCACTTACCCCACTTTTGGCCGGAAACGCAAAGGGCATATTTTCCTCAATAGGTCTGATTGAACTGCTGACAGGTCCAAAAAAACGCAATCGTGGGGATCTGGCTTTTGAGTACAAACAAAAAATTTGGGACTTCCCGAATCTTATGTTAAAAAATCTTAATTTAAACATTATAGATTTGTCTTCCGACTTAAGAGCTAAATATGGCCTGCACACTGCTGATGCCGTCCACATTGCCACCGCCATAGACTCCGGCGCGACAAAATTTTATACTAATGACAAAAAATTAAAAGCGGTCAAAGAAATTAAAGTTGAAACTTTATAGGCGATTACCCTCTTGGGGGGTTCGTATAACGGTAGTACTACGGTCTCCAAAACCGTATGCGAAGGTTCGACTCCTTCACCCCCTGCCAAAGAAACTTCTCTTACATTAGAGGAGTTTTTTTGATGGGGATGTGGAAATCGAACTAAATAGTGTATAATATTAATGGTAAAAATTAATTCGTATAAATATGTCAGATTATTTTAAAAATCAAGAGTTTGCCAACGAAGAATTAAGGAAAATTGACCTAAGCGTAGTTGCTAAAGAGATTGAGCAGTACAATCAGCATTTTGGCATGGGTCGGATGATGAGCAGGGCCATTTTGCAGGGCATTCGTGCGGAGTCGGAGGAAGAAACTGGTTTGAGCGAGGAAGGACAAAAAGAGGGTCAGAAGGCTTTCGTAGACAGGGTAAATAAAACTTATGGGATTTATTTGGAAAAATCTGGCGTGTCATTAGAGACTGTCGATGGTTCATCAGCGGTATTTATGAACAATGAGCAAATCGATACCTCTAAGTTGCGCATAAATCTTGCTGATCACAATCGTTTTTTAGAGTATGTATCAGCTTTAGACTCAGAGACCATCAGTGCTTCACAAACTGAGGGTTTAAAAACAGTCTTAAATAGCTTAACAGAACAACTTAAGGAAGAATACGACGTAGAAAAATTAGACCCACGAGCAGTGGAACTTATCGGCGGCTTAGAACAAATAATAACGGGTTGCCAACGGCTTGACCCCAATAACGAAAAAGGACTAGCCGACGAATCTAAAAAACTCGCTGTGTATATGGAAGCAGCAAAAGGCGGTTATATAAAAGAATATATTTTAACTGGACGGACTTCGGCTTTGGCCAAAGTGGGCGAAGGTTTTGGTCCAAGCACTTGGCAAATAGACTCTAATGAAGAATCGTACCAGCGAAGTTGGAATAGAGTTTTAGATTTGTTAACTATGGTAAAAAAGAACCCACGTGCTGCTATTTTAGTTTTTGAAATTACTGAAAACCTCCGACAATCAGCGGAATACGCCAGAAAAGATATTAATACGTTGATGGAAAAGAACTCTCAATTCTGGATAGAGTCTCGCAAAGAGAACTACCTTAAGATATTGGATAGTGTAATTGCAAAACTCAAACCAGCTGTTCGGAATTAAAATTTGGAATATAAAAATAACCTTTAGATTGCTGTAATGTAGTTTTAACATCCTTCACTAGCGCTGCCAAAAGGACTGCTCGTAACTGAGCAGGTTTTTTGATATACTCAAAGTATAAATTTAAATAAAAAAAATGAAATTTGCAGTTATCACAGATATACATTTAGGTAGAGAAGCGGAGTTTAAAGGAGTCGTCCAGAAGATGTCTCGGTATTCTTTGCTTTTTTTAAATGATTTTGTTCAAAAAATGAACACTAATTTTAAGCCCGAATTTGTAGTAAATTTAGGGGATGCAATTAACGATGCCTCTCCGGAAGAAGATATAAAAAATCTAAACATTGTTCTTTCGGAGATGAAGAAGTTAAGCTGCCCATTTTATAATTTAGCGGGCAATCATGAACAAAGATGTTTAAAAAAAGAAGAGCTTCAGACTATCCTAGCTTTAGATTATTTATATTATTCTTTTGATGTAGGAGATAATCATTTTATAGCCTTATTTTCAGAAGACTATGAGAAAGTGACCCCAACTATTTCACCAAAACAAATTGAGTGGTTGAAACAAGATTTGGCCAAGACCAATAAACCCACAGTTGTGTTTATTCATCACTTATTGTCCGACCAGGATTTAACAGGGAATATTTGGTTTGAGGGTAAACCTCACCGATCTTTGATTAGCAATAGAGAGGAAGTCAGGGTAATTTTGGAGGATTCAAAAAAAGTAGTTGCGGTTTTTTGTGGGCACAATCACTGGAATAGAATGGATATTCATAATGGAATTCCCTACTTCACCATTCAATCTTTAGTGGAAAATTTCAAAAACGCGGGTATTCCAAGTGAAAGTTATGCTCTTGTTAATTTAAATAAAACTGATATAAGCGTTGAAGTCGTTGGCAATGATAGTGTTGGATATATACACAAAAATAATAAGAACATTTAGGTATTTTGCAAAATTGTTTTAACCTCCTCCCATAGGAATTGCCAAAAAATCTCCTCTTTAAATGAAGGAGATTTTTTGATATAATGGGGTTATGGATATAAAAAATAAAGTAGTGATTATTACAGGGGCTTCGCAGGGGATTGGAGAGGCGGTAGCTAAACTTTTGGCAAAAATGGGGGCTAAGGTTGTCCTGGCCGCAAGGTCTAAGGACATTATAGAAAAACTGGCGCAAGAACTACCGGGGTCTTTTGCAATGCCGACAGACATGCGAAAGCCTGCCGATGTTAAAAATCTGGTCGACGAAACAGTAAAAAAGTTTGGGCGGGTAGATATTCTAATCAACAACGCGGGACAGGGGATGTATGGCCCATTGGAAACCGTTGATATTGAAAAATATAAAGAAATTATGGAACTTAATGTGTTCGGCGTTTTGCGGGCAATGCAGGCTGTAATACCACAAATGAGAAAACAGGGAGGCGGAATGATTTTAAACATTAGCTCTCGGGTATCCAAAAATTATTTCCCGGCGCTGTCCGCCTATGCCTCCACGAAATACGCTGTGAACGCATTATCACTAACCGCGCGAGCCGAACTGGAAAAAGAAAACATAACTGTCAGCGTCTTCCATCCCAAAATGACCAGCAGTAATTTTGGCAAAAACTCAATCGGACGGTCTCCCTGGGCAGGCAACCGCGACAACCAAAGACCATCGCCGGAAGTAAATACTCCCGAACAGGTAGCGGAAAAAGTTGCCGATCTTATAAATTCCGAAAAGCCGGAAGCCATGATGTAAACTTGATGCAAAGAAACCTGTCGCGGCTCGCAGAAAGTGGATAAATTTCTCGGCCGTAAAAATCATCCACTTTTTAAAACCTCTTCACAAAAATTTATGGACAAACGCAATCCTATTGTTTTAATAATCCTCGATGGTTGGGGCCATAGTGACAACAAAAAAAATAACGCCATTGCGCAGGCCAGGACGCCTTTTTTTGATTCCCTTATAAAAAAATATCCTCACACTTTGCTCAACGCCAGCGAGGAGCACGTGGGTTTGCCGGGTGGACAAATTGGCAACAGTGAAATTGGGCATATGACAATGGGCACCGGAAGAGTCCTGGATGTGGATTTGGTAAAAATCAACAAAGCGGCCGCAAACGGTGAATTCCATACTAACCCCGCTTTCCTGCAAATTTTTGATCACGTTAAAAAATTCAACTCTACACTTCATATTCTAGGTTTGGTCAGTCCCGGCGGAGTCCACAGCCACCAGGATCACTTGCACGAATTTTTAAAAGCCGCAAAACAGGCCGGCGTAACAAAAGTCGCCATCCACGCCATAACCGATGGGCGCGATTTGCCGCCGCAAAGCGGAGCGGGACATTTAAAAAATCTGGAAAAGGTTTTATCAGATTTACAAATTGGCTTTATTGCCACTATGCACGGGCGCTTTTACGCTATGGATCGCGACAAAAACTGGGAACGCCTGGCCAAAACAGAAGACGCGATTTTTGAGGGCAAAGGTCAGACCCACCGGACAAAAAAACCTTCCGATATTTTAGCCGAACTTTACAAAAAAGGGGTGGTAGACGAGCACATTGAGCCAATGGTGTTCCTTGACGAGACGGGCAAAGGCTGGTCAATTTCGCAAAACGACGGCGTGTTCTTTTTTAATTTCCGCCCCGACCGTGCCAGGCAGCTTTCCAAAAAAATCCTGGATAAAAAACATACCCACAACCTTTGTTTTGTCACGCTCACGCAATACGATGAAACCTTTGAAACCCTTGTCGCTTTCCCGCAAAACAAAATAGACACATCTTTAGCCGCGGAAATATCTCTGGCCGCACTTACACAGTCGCACATAGCGGAAACCGAAAAATACGCACACGTCACTTATTTTTTTAACGGCGGCCATGAACAACCGCATAAAAATGAACACTTTTTTTTAATAGAAAGCCGCCGCGATATCCCGACCCACGATTTAGCCCCCGAAATGCGCGCAAAAGAAATTGCGGACAAAGCCATAGAACGGCTGGAAGCCGGCGATGATTTTTTGGTAATGAACTTCGCTAATGCCGACATGGTCGGACACACGGCCAACGTGCCGGCAATTATTAAAGCCGTGGAATTTGTGGACAAACAATTGAGCCGGGTGGTAGAAAAAATTCTGATGCTCAACGGCATTGCACTAATTACCGCGGACCACGGCAACGCGGAAACAAATATCGATCCCGCCACCGGCGAAAAGCACACCGCCCACACCACAAACATGGTCCCGTTTATTTTGGTCTCATCCGATGCAGTCCTAAAACCTAACACCTATAACCTAACACCTTCCCCCGGCACCCTAGCCGACCTCGCCCCTACCATCTTAGAACTTCTTAAACTAAAAAAACCTGTCTCGATGACAGGAAAAAGTTTAATCATAAACAATTTTAACTAAATGTCGGAAACGCACTTTTCTAAAAATAGACAAGAATTTGCCCAATTCAGAGAAGGCCAAAAGCAAAATATTAAGAGGGCGGCCTACCTTGACCAGGCAGCCGGGGAACCAACAGGTTGGAATTTTTACGATGAAGGAGAGTCTTCCTTTGCCATCTCCTTTAAAGAAGTGCTGAAAGGGAAGTCTTTGCCCGACTTTCTAAAAAGTCGGTTTCCCAATAAAACCGGCGAATTGATCATGGTCGAAATAGGGGGTCCTGGTTATAATCTTGCCAATGACCTTAAAGGATTGGTAAAAAAATCTGTATCTGTCTGCCTTACCGATAATCATTTACCTCTGCCGAACAAAATCATTTCGCCCAAACTAAATCATAAAGTAATAGAAGGGGACTTTTCTGACCAGGCTGTCCACAGGGCTTTGGCAAAAGAAGTAAAAATCGAAGGAGTGGATTTTTGGGTGGAAAGGTTTCACCATGCTTGGGATTTTATAGTTAAAAATCCCGGGATGCTTTACCATATTCTTAGAAAAAATTACCGTTTAATGGGACCCGACTCCACAATGTTAACCGAACTTTGGGCATTGGATCAAAATGACATTCCGCTGAAAAGGGAAGAAATGGAAGCGTGGCGGGACTCGGTTAACGGAAAGTTCTCCGGCAAGCTTCAAGTTGACTATAATTTTCCAAAAGAACTGAGGATTGATAAATTCCCCGGAGCGCCAAAAGATTTACCGACAAATAAATTAACTTAATTTTAACTTCGGCAGTCAATTTGAGGTGTACCGCAACCCAGCAAAAGCCCAATTTTTGCCGTCTTTGTCAACACCCCAAATACCCGTTATAATTAATAAATATGCAATCGCTTAGCCGAAAAACTTTTAATATTTTTGCCCAGCATTCAAGGCCGTACAAAAAAACGGTTGTATTTATGATGCTCGGGTTGGTTTTTGGCGTAGGCTTTGACACTTATCAGCCGTTTTTATTTAAAGCCTTATTTAACTTGCTTGCCGCAGGCCAAACCGGAGCCGTGCCGGCAATGTTGATTATTGTCTGGCAAATTTTCTTTATCGGTCTGGGCTCCTGGGCGGCCTGGCGTCTTTCGGGCTGGTTTTTAAGTAAATACGAAGCTCGGGTTATGTCCGATTTGCTTAACACCTGCTTTGCCTACATGCAACAGCATTCCTACACTTTTTTCTCCAATAATTTTGCCGGAAGCTTAGTGCGAAAAATCAACCGCTACTCCCGCACCTTTGAAGACTTAGCCGACATTTTATTTCAAAATCTTAGCCAGACGACTCTGCAAATCGGCATTATTATTATTGTGATGTTTTTTTACTTCCCGCCGCTGGCTTGGATAATTTTGTTGTGGTCCGCGGTTTATGTTTACTTTAACTATCGCTTTGCCATTTGGAAAATAAAATATGATGTTGCCAGGGCAGCGCAGGACACCAAGGTCAGCGGCCGGCTCGCCGACTCCATAACCAATAACATAAACCTCAAATTGTTTAACGGTTTTGACAAAGAATACCAAGAGTACAAAGACATGACCGGTGAGCTGTTCCGGCTAAGAAGGCTAGGCTGGAATTTAGGCACGGTTTCGGAAACCGTGCAGGGTTTTTTGGTGGTAATTTTAGAATTCGCGGTTATGTATGGGGCGGTCTTGCTCTGGAAGCAGAGAAAGCTGACCGTAGGTGATTTTGCTCTTCTGCAGGCGTATCTTTTGCAAATTTTTCAACAGCTCTGGAACTTTGGCCGTTTTGTGCGGCGCATTTATGAAAGCTTGGCCGATGCCAATGAAATGACAGAAATTCTGGAAACGCCGCACGAGATTCTCGACGCCCCTGGGGCGGCCAATTTAAAAATTGAAAAAGGGAAAATAGAATTGCGCGACGTAAACTTTTCTTACGAAGGCAATACGCCAGTGCTGGAAAATTTAAATCTTACTATTGCGCCCGGCGAGCGGGTGGCACTAATTGGCCCATCGGGCGGCGGCAAATCTACCATTGTAAAATTGCTTTTACGTTTTTCTGAAATTCAAGGCGGCAAAATTTTGATTGATGGGCAAAATATTGCCAAAGTTACTCAAAATAGTTTGCGTGGGAACATTGCTTTGGTGCCGCAGGAGCCAATTCTTTTTCATCGCTCCCTACTGGAAAATATCCGTTACGGGAAGTCCGACGCCGGCGAGCAGGAGGTAATTGCCGCTGCCAAGCTGGCTCATGCCGACGAATTTATTTCCAAATTCCCCCAGGGCTACCAAACCTTAGTCGGGGAGCGGGGGATTAAGCTGTCCGGCGGGGAACGCCAAAGAGTGGCAATTGCCCGAGCCATACTAAAAAACGCTCCCATTTTAGTTTTGGACGAAGCCACTTCATCGCTTGACAGCGAAAGCGAGCGTTACATTCAGGACGCGTTAAAAAATTTAATGAAAGATAAAACAGTAATTGTTATTGCGCATCGCTTGTCCACAATTATGCAAATGGACCGCATTATAGTTTTAGAAAACGGCAAAATTACCGAAGCAGGCAAGCACCAGGAACTGCTTAAAATTGAACAGGGCACCTACCAAAAATTGTGGCAAATCCAGGCCGGCGGATTCTCTCCGATTTAATATATAGAGAATCCGTCCCGAGCGCAGTCGAGGGGAGGTTTTGCATAAAGCCGAAGGTCTTGAGCGAAATCGAAAGATGGATTTTAGTGTTTGATGTGTTTGATGGGAGTCTTCGTTATTGACACAACAATAACTTTTTTTTGCATTGACCAATAAATATCAGCTAACTACTTTTGGAGTAAGAAGACTCCCATCAAACTCCAAAATTAAAAAACTTCCGCAATCTCGGAAGTTTTTTATTAAACTCTATTTTTATGCCTTACCCCCCATTCCGACATACCCTTTAAAATCGGCTCCAAACTTTTACCGTAAGTTGTCAGCGAATATTCCACTTTTGGTGGCACCACAGGGTAAACTTTCCTTCTTACTAAGCCGTCTTTTTCCATATTCCTTAATTCTTGAGCCAACATTTTTTGAGTTATCCCGTCAATTGCCGCTTTTAACTGGCTAAAACGCATAGTACCGGTGCCGAGCAAATACAAAATAGGCGGCTTCCACTTGCCACCAACGACTTTTACTGTTATTTGCACGAAATCACAATTTTTTTGCGGATGTTTCATAAAGTAGGGTAAAACTATAGTATCACATTAATAGGGGCTTGCCAAAATTTTTAAAGGTATATATAATATACTTAGTAACAAAAGTATATCATTAAATACCTAAAAACCGCAAGCCTCTTATAAATGCTTTGGTGATTAGTAAAAAGGAAATAAAATATGGATTACTCAAAATTAGCATCTAGCGAAACTTTAGAGGCCACCAAGGTGGCTCTAGAAAAAAACGGCTATCAAGTTCTTGTCGCCGAAAATGGAGCCGAGGCCAAAGCCAAAGTTTTGGAATTGGTACCCAATGGGGCGCAGGCTTTTGCCCTAAGCTCCGTTACCTTACAAACCACGGGCATTACCAAAGAAATCGACGAAAGCGGCAACTACAAATCGGTTCGCGCTGAACTAAATAAACTGGACAAAAAAACGCAGGCCAAAGAAATGCAAATACTCGGCTCTACGCCCGACTATGCCTTAGGAAGCGTCCACGCGGTTACCGAAGACGGCAAAATCTTAATTGCTTCCAATACCGGGAGCCAGTTACCGGCCGACTCAAACGGCGCCAGCCACGTTATTTGGGTTGTGGGAGCGCAAAAAATTGTTCCCAATGAAGAAGAAGCCAAAAAAAGGATTTATGACTACGTGCTCCCGCTGGAAAGCACGCGCCTCAACAAACTATACAACATTACTGCAGGCAGTTTTGTAAGTTTTATCCTGACCTTTTACAGAGCCTTTAACCCGAACAGAATTACCATAATTTTAGTAAAAGAAGTTTTGGGATTTTAGTGCTACAGAGTACCAACAATGGGCACCATTGTGCAGCACAATGATGCCCATTGTTTTTTATGGTATACTTTGGTTATGAGCGAAGTTATCCAGCAAACTATAATCACCCCTCCTAAGGCCGCCAGGCAAAATGCCTTGGTTTTGGACGATAGTATTACAGATGTAAGTTCGGCAACGACTAAATATGTTTTTAATACCCATTTTACCTACACTGTAATGGTGTTAATGGCCGCGGTAATTTGGATAATGGCGACCTTTTATTTAGCTTCGCCCATAACCGACGGCCGCGTGATTTTTGCTATTCTTATTCCTCCGCTATTTTTGTTGTTTGGCTTTTGGCTCGTAATCCAAAACAAAATCAAGCATCTATTTTACCAGCAGTTTGCTCTAGCCAACAACTTCCACTATCAAAAAACCGGCCTGCTGGATCTTACGGGTGCACTGTTTAACTTAGGTCACAACCACAGCACGCAAGACATTATTACCGGAACATACGATGGCAACCCCTTGCTCCTGTTTAATTATACCTATGTAATCGGTGGCGGCAAAAATAAACAAACCTACTGCGACTCTGTTTTCCGAGTAGAATACCCGTCCGTATTGCCGCCGATTCTGTTAGTGGTAGATAATCAATACTTTGGAGGGATTGTTGGCTTATTCAGTGGCTGGGAAAAAATTAAGCCGGAAGGGGATTTTGACAAAAACTTTGACCTGTACACCAAAAAAGAATTTGAGATAGAGGCGCTACAAGTTTTTAGTCCGGATTTTATGGAAAAAATGCTGGCAGATTGGCCGGAATTTAATTTGGAATTTAACGGCAATAAGCTAATTATATTCCATAGTGGCACTATTACTACAAAAGCTGAACTGCAAAAAATGTACGACTTGGCGCAATTTTTAATTACAAAAATAGAACCCCTGGCCAAACGCATGGCCGGATCGGTACAGGCTATGGAAGACTTACAAAAATGATTACCAAACGACAATTCCTGGACTCATGCCTAAACGAAATCCAAATTATTAAGCATCTTTACGGAAAAGTGACGCCGGAGATGCTTTCTTACCGTCCGTCTGAAAAGCAGCGCTCAATGTTGGAGCTTTTGCAATATCTGAGCCATTTTGCCAAAGTTGAAGCCGCTGCGGTCTACACGGGCAAAGCCGTTGATTTTAAAACGGCAATGATAACGGCTTACCAAATGCCTGCGGAAGATTTTTTACCGATGATGGATGAACAGGCAGAAGAGCTAAAAAATATTTTTTCAAAAATTACCGATACCGAGCTTAAAGCTGAAGTCAATTTATTCGGCACGGACAACAGCCAGCCCAGAACCATATGGTTTTTTAACCTAATTTTAAAAAGCCTGACCGCCTACAAGATGCAGCTATTTCTATACCTCAAAGCCTGCAGAGTTGCCGAAATTGGCACAAGCAATTTGTGGAGAGGAGAGGACAACAGACGCCTTAATCAAACTTGAAAAACCCTGACTTATTTGTTATAATCACTACACAAAGCGGCAAAAGAACCGCTTTGGTTTTAGTTCTGAAGTTTTGAGTAGGTTTGTTTTGGAATAAGAATTATCTAAACTCTGTAGCTATATGGCCAATAACGATGTAGTGCTAAGGTTTTCCGATGTTCTTTTTGATTTCGGACACAATAAGGAAATTTTAAATGAAGCCAGCTTTTCTATCCGCAGCGGTAGCAAGGTTGCTTTAATGGGGCAAAACGGCGCGGGCAAGAGCACCATTTTTAAACTAATTACCAAAGAGCTCCGAGCCCGTGAAGGCGGAATTTATTTAACGCCCAAAGAAACCACCATTGGCATTGCGCGCCAGGTTATTCCACAGGGGCAAATGGACTTAACTGTGCGCGGCTATTTTGCCACAGCTTTTGCCGAAAAAAAATACGATCTCGATAAATACATTCGTAATGTCTTAGAAGCGGTTAATTTAAATGCTCCATTGGATAGAATTATTAAATCTTTTTCCGGCGGACAACAAGCGCGCCTGCTTTTGGCTTATGCCTTAATTCAGAGTCCCGATATTTTACTGCTCGATGAGCCTACCAATAATCTTGACCAAACTGGCATAGAACACTTAACCGGGTTTTTAATGATGTATGAAAAAACCTGTATGGTTATTTCCCATGACGCGGAATTTTTGAACGCGTTTACCGACGGCGTGGTTTACTTGGATGTTTTTACCCACCACACCGAACAATATACGGGAAATTATTTTGATGTGGTGGAAGAAATTAAAGCCCGCATCGAGCGGGAAAATTTGCAGAACGCCCGCATGGAAACGGAAATTAAAAAAAAGCTCTCACAAGCCGAAGTTTTTGCCCACAAGGGCGGCAAGCTTAGAGGCGTGGCCAAGCGCATGCGCGAAGCCGCGGAAGAAGCGGAAGAAAGTATTGTGGAAGTCAGGCGCGAAGACAAAACCATCCATAATTTTACAATTCCCTTACAGGAATTTGAACCTTTTTTTAACGGACTTCTTGCGCAAATTGACGCTATAAAAGTATTCGAGAATCATGTGCCTGTAGACAAAATTATTGATCTCACAATTCGCAAAGACACCCATGTGCTAATAAGCGGCCCCAACGGAGCAGGGAAGAGCACTTTTTTGCACGCGCTGGCCGAACGCACTGCCCTCGGGGCGATGATTCCAGATGATATAAAAATTGGTTACTACAAACAGGATTTTGGACACTTTTCCGCCGGAGGCGGATCCGCCTCCGGCGGAGATTCTGAACAAAAAGCTTACGACGCTCTTTCGGAAGTGATGCAAAAAAAAGACGAGCATATTCTGCGCGCCACCGCCGCTTCGTTCCTTCTGGACGGCAGAGTTTTAGACCATCCAATTAAAAGTTTATCCGAAGGACAAAAAGGGCTATTATCGTTTGCCAGATTAGTGCTGATGAAACCCGGTTTGTTAATACTCGATGAACCCACCAACCAC
The DNA here is from genome assembly GCA_003151625.1 of Candidatus Doudnabacteria bacterium. GTDB lineage: Bacteria > Patescibacteriota > Doudnabacteria > UBA920 > UBA920 > PALSA-1336. Next base: position 16,210 of record PLYC01000013.1, on the reverse strand, counting down.
ATAAACTTCCGCCATCTGCCCGTAATCGCCAAAGCCCTGGACTCCTATGAAGGCGGCATGATAATAGTCTCCCACATTCCCGACTTTGTCCAGCAAATCCGCATAGACCAAATTGTGGATTTAACAATACTATAAAGAGCAACTTTCCTAGTGCAGTTTTTCCCTTTCTGAAGGGGAGGGTGATGAAGAAATTTAAGCGCAAACCCAGGCGCTTTTTTGTTGGAAAAATGATATAATAATTATGCATCATTTTCATCAATGAAAGGGAAAATTATATGGAGACCGACCAACAATTACGGAAACAACTATTGGACTATTTGCAGGGGCAGCACGCGCATGCTTTGCTTGAGGATGCCACAAAAGGCTTCCCAATTAAGCTAATCAATGAAAAACCGGTTAATGTACCTTATTCTTTTTGGGCGCTGCTGGAGCATATCCGCATTACGCAAAACGATATTGTGGATTTTGTCCAGAACCCAAAATATAAATATAAAGACTGGCCTAAAGATTATTGGCCGACTCCAAATAAATTAGCCAATAAAAAAACTTGGGACAAAAGTATAAAGAGTTTTCAAAAAGATTTTCAAACTCTGATTAAAATCATAAAAAATCCCAAAACTAATCTTCTGGCTAAAATTCCTCACGGCGAAGGCCAAACTATCTTCCGCGAGGCAATGCTGGTAATTGACCATAATGCCTACCATATTGGGGAGTTTGTTTTAATGCGCCGGACAATGGGGGAGTGGAAAAAATAATTATACTATGATGCCAGCCACATGTTTACCAAATAATTGCTTTTGTGAATCCATCAGGCCGGTTGGAATTGCCCAACCGAGCGACACTTGGTCGAGCGCGGCATTTATTATTTTAGGAATCTTGGTTCTGGCAATAGCGACGGCCGACAGGAAAAAATCTGCCAATTTAAAAAATTTTTCTCCTTATGGCATGTTTTACGGACTGCTGATGGTTCTTGTTGGTCTGGGCTCAATGTATTATCATGCTCGGCTAAACTTTCTGGGGCAATTCCTGGACAACTTTGGCATGTACCTGATTATTTCCGCAATTTTTTTCTACAGAATAACAAATTTTATTAAAATTAAATCGTGGCTAATTTTATCCTACTATGTTTTGACAAATATCTTTTTGGGTATTATCCAGTATATATACCCGGAAACCCGCAGATATTTATTTGCCTTAGGGGTAATAATTGTACTCTTTATAGAGTACCAAATTCATAAACACCGGCAGGTTTTGCCCAACAAAAATTTTTTATATTCGGCAATTGGCTTATTTGCGTTAGGGTTTGCCGTTTGGATTGCCGACATTACTAAAATTTTTTGTTTGCCAAACAGTCTACTCCAGGGACACGCTCTCTGGCACATCCTAACCGCACTGTCCGCCCTGTTTATGTTTTTATTTTATCGGTCTGAAGCTGAACCTGCATGAATACTTACCATCCCGTTGTCCAAAAAATTATCGATCTGCTCAAACAAAATAACTGCTGGCTTGAAACTTTTGAACATGAGCCTGTTAAAACCAGCGAGCAGGCGGCTTTGACGCGCCCAGGATATACTTTGAGCGATGGAGCCAAAGCGATGATTATAAAAGCTTACAAATCAAAATCCGATGGAAAGTTTGTTATGCTGGTTTTTCCCGCGAACCAAAAATTTGATTCCGCTAAAGTCAAAGAGGTTTTGGGCGTAAAAAATCTCCGCTTTGCCACGGAAGCCGAGGTGGGGGAGCTAACAGGCGGGGTGCAGATTGGCGGCGTTCCGCCTTTTGGCAATTTATTTAACCTGGATGTCTATGCCGACCCCTCCCTATTCCTAAACGAAAAAATCGTCTTTAACGTTGGGGACCGGGGCTTTAGCGTGGCCATAAAATCGGCCGATTATCAAACTTTAGTTAATCCACAAGCAGCCGCCTTGATTTAAAGTGAACGGTTGTATACTATACATATATCCGCGTTGGATCCGCGGCCGCAGTAAGATCAGCGTAAAATCCGCGTCTATATGGAACCGCTGGCTAACAAAATTCGGCCCACATCGCTTAAAGAATTTGTCGGGCAGGAACATTTGGTGGGGGCAGACAAGCCCTTGAGGATTGCCGTTGAACAAAAACATTTGTTCAGCTTTCTTTTGTGGGGACCGCCCGGAGTGGGAAAGACCACACTGGCCAGGATTTACGCCAAGGCTGTGAACGCGGAATACCACGAGCTTTCCGCCGTTTCGGCAGGCAAAGATGACATCCGGTCGATCGTGGACAAGCCTTCAATGTTGGGCCAGCCAAAAATTTTGTTCCTTGATGAAATCCATCGTTTCAATAAAGCCCAGCAGGATTATTTACTGCCGTTTGTGGAAACAGGCAAACTCTATTTAATTGGCGCCACTACGGAAAATCCTTCTTTCGAAGTTATTCCTGCGCTACTATCTCGCTGTCGCGTGTTCGTGCTAAATGAACTCACCGATGACAACATTAAACAAATAATAGAAAGCACGGGCTATAAACTAAAAAAGGACGCGCGTGACTGGCTGGTTAAAATGGCTAACGGCGATGCTCGCCAGGCCATAGCCATGGTAGAGAACACTTCTTCCCTATACGATAAAATTACAATTGAGACTTTAAAAAATACCCTGCAATCTAAATTCCTGCGCTACGACAAAGCTGGTGAAGAACACTACAACATTATTAGCGCCTTTATAAAGTCCATGAGGGCAAGCCAGCCGGACGCCGCTATGTATTATTTGGCCAGAATGGTGGAGGCGGGGGAAGATCCGCTGTTTATAGCCCGCAGAATGGTGATATTCGCCTCTGAAGACATCGGCTTAGCCCAGCCCACGGCTCTTGTGGTGGCTAACGCCGTATTTCGCGCCTGCGAGACCATTGGCTATCCCGAATGTGCCATAAACCTTGCACACGGCGTGGCATATTTGTGCCAATGCAAAAAAAATCGCTCATCTTATAACGCATTAAGAGTTGCCCAAACTGACGTTAAAGAGTTTGGCAACTTGCCGGTGCCGCTCAAAATCAGAAATGCTCCCACCAAATTAATGAAAGAACTAAAATACGGCGAAGGGTATGAAAAATATGACGCCGATGATTATTTGCCGGAAAAATTAAAAGGGAAAAAATATCTGAGTAATTAGATTATGAAAATATTCTCAAGACCAAAAGCTAGCCCTTTATTTGAACAATTAATCCCAATTGGCCTGACCGTTGCTGTCTTTGGCGCTCTTGCGGTGGCGCTTTTTTTTACTTTACAACTGATAAATAAATTCCTGCCTGCCAACCAAATCTCCCTGCATTTCCGCTGGCGCGATGTAATTATTGGCGCGACCATTTACTTTAAAACTTCGGTGGATTTTGCCATTTTAATCGGCCTGCTTATGCGCCAAAATCCCGGCTGGAAAAACCGCATCGCCATTGAGCTCGGTACTGCTTTTGGCAACGGCACCGGTACCATTATAATTTTGTGCTTTTGGGCCATTTTCAGGCAGCTACATTTTTTGCTCGCCATCATGATTTTGCTCTCCGCCCTGGTTTTGTTTGAACTGGCGGAAAGCGGTTTGGAACACATAAGCTCGTGGCGCCTTCGTTTGGGCATAAAAGCAAAGCTCTACGGTTTTTTAAAAACAGTTTTGGACGGAATTTTAAAATTCACCAGGCCGGTTACTTCAAAGATCATGCCGAATTTTTCCAAAACCTTGAACGGCCGCACCTTAAAATGGACGGCTTTGCTTATTTTTGCCCTGACTACGCCCTTTATATTGGGTCTGGATGATTTTGCCGGATACGTCCCTTTGTTCTCCGTTGTTAATGTTTTTGGGTTCGCCCTGGGGGTTATGGCCGCGCATATGCTTTTGAATATCGGGCTGTTCGCCAGCCCCGATGCCACCGTTAAATTCTTTAAAAACCAATGGATAACTTTTGCCGGAACTGTGGCATTCATCGGCCTGGCAACTTTTGCCGTTATTGAGGGTTTAAAAATGCTGATACCGTAATGGATTTACAAAAAGTTCTAAAACAATACGATTACCAATTGCCGGCCGCGCTTATAGCCCAAAAGCCCAGCCGGCCGCGCGATGCCGCGCGGCTTTTGGTTTTTGGCCTGCGCGATAAAAAAACCAAATTTGATACTTTTAAAAACCTCGGCCGGCACCTGCCCAAAAACGCGGTGTTGGTCTTTAACCAAACCAAAGTCTGGCCAGCACGGCTTGAGGTAATAAAACCGACCGGGGGTAAAGCAAGGCTTCTTTATATTAGCCACGATGACAAATTTATAAAGATGCTTTCCGACCGCCCTTTACCGGTTAATAATTTTGTTGAACTTTGTCGTACGTACGAGAAAATTCAACAATTAAAAGTAATTAAAAAATCTAAACAATTTTACTATCTAAAACCGTCTTTCCCGATTTCCCAAATTTTGTCTGTCCTTAAAACTTACGGCCTCACGCCGCTGCCGCCGTACATAAAAAACTCGCCGTTGACGGAAAAACAAAGGCGCGAGCAATACCAAACGGTTTTTGCCAAAACCGGCTTATCCGTGGCCGCGCCTACCGCGAGTTTGCATTTTACCAAAGAGCTGATAAAAAGTCTGGGCCGGCAGGGAATTGACATCAGGTTTATAAGATTAGACGTCGGCCTGGGCACCTTTACCCCGCTACGCGATGATAATTTAAAAACCGGAAAACTGCATCGGGAATTTTATTCCATCGATAACAAAACTGCCGCTTTTCTCGACAACGCAAAAAAACAGGGTCGGCCAATTATCGCGGTAGGCACCACGACTTTACGGACCTTAGAATCGGCATTTAAGAATCATCGGCAAGTCGGCCAGGAGCCGGCGCTACAGGGCAACACCGATTTATTTATTCAGTCCGGCTACAAATTTAATTTTATAGACGGCCTAATTACAAACTTTCACGTCCCCAAATCAAGCCTGCTTATGCTAGTCTCCGCACTAACCGGCAGGGAAAAAATTCTGGAGCTATATGAAAAGGCAATAAAAAAACGTTTTAGATTTTTTTCTTTCGGTGATGGGATGGTAATATTGCCCTAATTGCCTGTGGATATTTTTTAACAAAATTTAATCAAGTTAAATCGTCATTTTTAAAAAAGGTTATAAATAAGCACTAAATATATATTAAATCTTTTTTTATTGACAATGCTTAACCAAATGTCTTGACATTCGCAAAAAAATCCTTGATTTTATTGGCTTTTTTAGTTAATATGAAATCGTTAAACAAATTAATCAAGGGTCGGTTACCGGCCCACTAATGGGAGACAAAAATATGACAAAGTCAGAAATCTTGCAGGCCCTAGCTGAAAAGCTGGGAATGACCCGCAAACAGGTTAGTGAATTCATGGATGCCATGGTCGAAATGGCTTACGCTGTTACCAAAAAAGAAGGTGAATTCGTAATCCCTGGAATGGGTAAACTGCAAAAAAAGCACCGCGATGCCAGAATGGGCCGCAATCCGGCTACTGGTGCCTCCATTCAAATTCCGGCTAAAACTGTGTTAAAATTCCGTGTTGCCAAACAGGCCAAAGACGCTATCTTGTAATTTAAATTTTAAAAACCCCTGCCACTTCTCAAAAAAGAGCCAGGGGTTTTTATTATTCCAACTTTATGGTATAATGTAGAAAATTCTTAAACCGATGGAAATCAAAATAAATGCAAAATTCATTGAAAAAAATTACTTTAGAAACAAAAAAACAGTTTGAAATAATAGATATAACCGAACACGTAAAGAAAACTGTTACTGATAGCGGCATAAAAAATGGCATAGCGGTAATTTTTTGTCCGCATACTACAGCCGCCATAAGGCTCAACCACAATGAGCCCTTGCTTATGCAGGACATTATGAAGATGCTTTACCGGCTCGTGCCCATAGATACCAGCTACAGCCATGATTTATTCGAAGTCAGGCAAAATGTGGCGCCGAATGAGCGGAGTAACGGTCACGCGCACGTTAAAGCTTTTTTATTAGGATCTTCCGAAACTTTGCCGGTTGAAAAAGGCGAATTGCTGTTAGGCACCAAACAAAGCATTTTTTTTGTGGAATTAGACGGCGGCAGAAGCCGTGAAGTTCAAATTAAAGTTTTAGGCGAATAGTCTAATAGACCGCGGATACGCGGATTGGGAACATATAGCACGGTTTTATCCGCGTTCATCCGCGGATACGCGGTCTTTGACCTCTTAAGCGGTCGATCTTAAGATAAAATCTCAAACAAGACACATAAATTAAAACAAAATATAAGGAAAGGAAAACAAAATGGATTACCCAACATATCAGGCTGTGGTTGTTCAGGCTTTGGGAGATTTATATTCTAAAACCTTAACCTACCTGCCTAATCTTGTTGCCGCAATTATAGTGGTTATTCTTGGCTGGCTGTTGGCCATATTCTTAAGCAGTGTTGTCCGTAAAATATTGGACATTATAAAAATTGACCATCTGGCCAATCAGCTCGGATTAAAAAGCCTCTCGGAAAAAACAGACACAAAATTAAGCTTGGCTGCGTTAGGCGCGTGGCTGGTAAAATGGTTCTTCTTTTTAGGCAGCTTTATTGCCGCGGCCGACATTTTAGGGCTCCAGGAAGTTTCCACCTTCCTCTACCAGGATGTGCTCAACTATGCTGGGCATGTAGTTGTCGCCATGGCAATTCTGCTGTTAGGAATTCTGGCGGCTAATTTCTTTGCTGAAATTGTGGTCGCCACAGTCAAGGCCAGCGGTCTGCACAAAGGAGAATCTTTAGGGACTCTGACCAAATGGTCTATTGTCGCTTTTACCATAATAGCCGCCTTATCCCAACTTCAAATCGCTACCGCATTTTTACAGGATTTATTCCGCGCCATAGTCGCAATGCTGGCCATAGCGGGAGGATTGGCTTTTGGCTTGAGTGGCAGGGACCACGCCAAAAAAGTACTTGACAGTATAGAAAATGGGCTAAAATCTTAGAATCCAATTTAAAAATAATTTGTAGGCAATCCGCCTAAGGCGGCTTGAGCGGATTGGCTCTTAATAAATTTTGTCGTACCAGAGGTAGATCCGCCTCCGGCGGAACGTTTAGCCAGAGCTAAGCGGCCGTTCGAGGCTCTGAGGAGCCCTCAGGGTCCCGAAGAGATAAATTTTTAAGGCCAAGGCGCCAAAATGCTGGAATTGCAGCCCAAAGAATTTTTAAAATGGGTTCTTAGCAAAAAATTCAATTTTAGTTTATAATTATAAAGATTCCTCGAAGTAGAACTCCGAGATATTGAACCCAAGGAGCAGACTGCATTTCGTAGCAGAGCTACGAAGTATTGAACCTGATTAGCTCCTCGGCTCGGAAAGTTATTGTTTTAAAAATGATAAAAAAAATCCTGACAATTTTTGCATTACTACTGATAATTTTTGGCGGTATTGGCATTTACGGAGCTATTAAATCAAAGGACGGAGCCGCCCGACAAAAACTTAGCGCAAAAGCGCCGCAAACAAGCATTACGCTTCTGGAAGGATGGAACAACAAAGATATAGCCGCGTATTTGGAAAAAAACCAAATAGTTGCTTCCGCGGATTTTCTAGACGCTACTAAAAATTTTGATACTTCTGAATATGTAGATTTGCTTTCCAAACCAAAAGACCAAGGCCTGGAAGGTTTTTTATTTCCGGACACTTACTTTATTCCCAAAACCGCCAGCACCAGCAAAGAAATGGCTGGCATAATTATCCAAAAAACTCTGGATAATTTTTCCAAAAAAATAACGCCAACTATGAACCAGCAGGCGGCATTGGACGGAATGGATTTGTATAAAATTATTACCCTGGCCTCTATAATAGAAAAAGAGTCGGGAGCAAACCAGGACGACCGCAAAACTATTGCCGGAGTGTTTTATAATCGCCTTAAAGCCGGCATGCCGCTAGAAAGCGATGCCACCGTAAGTTTTGTTACCGAAACTTCGCCAATCTCCACTGCCGATACGCTAATAGATTCACCATACAATACCTATAAATATAAAGGTTTGCCACCTGGACCAATATGTAATCCGGGACTTAACTCCATAATGGCCGCGCTGTATCCGACGGACAGCAATAATTTCTATTTTTTAACCATTCCCGAAACGGGCCGCGCCGTGTTTGCGGCAACTTACGATGAACATTTAAAAAATAAGCAAAAGTATTTAAAGTAGTAAGCTACAAAGAGACTCTTTGCGTAGCGCAAAGAGTCTCTTTGTATTCTTTTATTCCAACTTACTTCCAACAAATGCCGGATAACCATTTAAAAAATCCGCGGTCGCGACTTCCGACTTTCCTTCGAGTTGCAATTGTTTAATCTGCAAAAAAGTCTCATTTCCGCAAGCCACAACCCCGCCCTCTAGCATTTTCCCGCATCCGTAGTTATCCGCAGATCCGGATTCTGTCTGTAGATCCGGATCGGGCAAGCAGTCTGTAATTTTAATTATCTTCCCGTTCCAAGTAGTCCAAATCCCGGGCCAAATATAAAAGGCACGGAACCGGTTATATATTTCTGCCGCTGAATTCTGCCAGTTAATTTTTCCGTCCGCTTTGGCGATTATTTTTGTAAAAGACGCACGGGTTTCGTCCTGGGGCAGGGGAGTAACAAGCCCGCTGGTATAATCTTGTATAACCCGATTAATTATCCCGGCGGAAAGCTTAGCCAGCTTATCCGACAACGTAAAATAATTATCATCTGGTTCTATGCCAATAATTTCCTGAGCCAGCAATGACCCATCGTCAACCTTTTGGTCTAAGATGAATACGGAAGTTCCGGTTTGCTCGTCGCCGTTAAGCAAAGCAGACTGGATGGGCGAAGGCCCTCGGTATTTTGGCAAGACCGAAAAATGAATGTTGATTGTCTTGTATTGAGGCAGATTAATAATTTCCATTGGCAATATTTTGCCGTAAGCAACAACCACAAAAATATCCGCCTTTAAACCTTGCAATTGACCGAAAAATTCGGAATTATTTTGAACGGTTTCCGGCTTAAAAGTTGCCAACTTTAAGTCTTTTGCCAATGCCGAAACAGGGCTTTCCCGCAAACCTTGCGACCTGCCTGCTTCCGCATCTGGCTTGGTAACGACAGCAACAACTTCGTGCTGTTTAAGTAAAGCTTCCAATATAGGCAAAGCCACATTCGCCGTGCCAAAAAAAACAATTTTTCCGCCGAAGGCGGACCCGCCTCCGGCGGGCATATTCTTATTCATAATTTTCCCATTATTTTTCTTAAAACTTCCCCCTCCAGCCTGCAATCAACCAAAGCATCGTGCATCTGATTTTTATTAATATCGATCTTTAGCGTTTTAATCAAACTCTCCAAACCAAACCCGGCAAAATCTTTTTTTGATTTTAACATATTATGCTTCGCTAAATATGCATAACACAACGCCCACAAATCAAAATAATGGTAATCGAACGGCCATTTTACTCCGGCGCGATTATATGCATCCGTTAAAATCCGTTTGTCATTATAGCCCACGTAAAAAGCCTGAATGACGTTTTTAGGAAAAGCTTTGTTGAACTTTTTAATGGCGGCTGATAATGTCGGCGCATCTTTTACCATGTCCCAGGTAATTTTGTTTACCGCCATAGATTCCATGTCTCGGCTTTTCCATTTGAAAGGCTTTATGTATGTATTAAAAGATTTTTTTTCTTTCAAAGTTTTTTTGTCGAGTAACACGGCCGCTATTTGAAGCAGGTCGTGTTTTTTTGGCACGTCAAAACCGCTAAATTCGGTGTCGATTAGAAGAATGTCCTTTTTAAAATTCATAAATATATCGAATCTGCGAATTAGACCCGCCTGCCTTTGCCTGTCATTTAAGTTTAGGCGATTGTTGACAGTTAATTAAAATACCAATACTCATCAAACTAACTACGAAAGGCTATAGCGGGCAGGCGAATCTGCGGATATCTACGAATATACGAATTTATAAATTCGTAGTTATTCGTTGATTGGTTCCATTCGTAGATTCGATTTATTATACTTCTTTAATTATCTTCCTAAACACTTCGGCCTCGAGCCTGACTTTTTCTCTCATATCGTAAGGCGTTTTTTGTTTTAACCTAAAATAATCAAGCAAAGTTTGGAACGTCGGCATTTTATTTAAACCATAATTCAATGTGTAAATATAGCCCAAAGTCCAAAGCTGGATAACATGATAATCATAATTATACGTCACAGCCGCCTTTTTAAAAGCATTCTTCAAAAACCATAAATTATTGGAGCTGTGCGTGGCCAAAAGCAAATCATTCCCGAATTTAGTATGAAAACTTTTTATGGCGTCAAAAACTTTTGGGCTTTTGCGGAGGGTCTCGTAATCTGTATGCAAAATCTTGGCATGCTCGTTTATAATGCTGTCCAAATAACTTACCCGGATAAAAGTATTAAAATTATTTTTTTCCAATAAATTGTCCTTATCCAGTAAAACCGCGGAAAGTTGGATTATTAAATCTTTATCCGGATCGTGCCCGGTAGTTTGGATTTCGAAAAATAAAATGTCTTTAATAAATTTCATAGATCACTGATTAGCCGCAGATGTCGCGGATTTCGCAATCGCGATTTGCGACATCTGCGTTATCTGCGTTCGAACTGCGATCTATAATAATTTTTTTGTTCTCCACTCTTTAACAATCTCCGCGCCCTGGGTGTATTTTTTAATTAGGTCGATAATCAAGCGGCCGTTAATGTGGTCTATTTCGTGTTGAGCAACGCGGGCAACCCATCCGTCATCTGTGAACTGAACAGTTTTACCTTCCGCGGTTTGCGCTTCTATGGTAACTTTTTTTGGCCTTTTAACATTGCCAAAAACTCCCGGAATGGAAAGACACCCCTCTTCAATTTCAGTCTTTACGAAACTTTTAGTCACAATCTTTGGGTTATAAAGTACTAAAGTGGGAACACCGCTTTTTTCCAAATTGACTATAATCAGCTTCACCGATTTCCCAACCTGGGGAGCCGCAAGCCCAATGCCGTCCGCTTTACGCACAGTGTCCACCATATCCTGCGTCAGCTTTACCATCTCCTTGGACAACGGAAAAGTAACTGGTTCCGCAGGTTGTCGCAATATTTTATTCGGGTAGGTAATTATTGGCAATACCATAAATTAAAGTTGCAAATTATTCTAATTTCTAATTGACCTAATTATTCTAAACAAACTCAAATGTCTAATTTTAAAATTTTCGGAATTGGGCATTGGGGTTTAATTAGGTCAATTAGAATAATTAGACCAATTAGGTTAATTCTCTTTTCTCCTGATTATTTTTCTTAATCAAATACGCAAATAATCTTCCCGGCGTCTTGGCATTCTTGTTCTCCATAATCTGCCCGGCCAGACTTCGCAAGTAGTCGTGATTATACAAAACTGCCATCTTTAAATAAAACGCAAAATGCTTTTTGTCGTTTAATTTCACGGACAACTCATCGGCCAATAGGTGGTTGGGGGAGTGCAAATGCGGGCTTGGCTTCTGCTTTTCCGTCTTCTTCTTTTCAAATTTGGCAATTTTCCTAAAAGATTCCATGTGCCTATTATATAGTATTTTTTGTATTTTGCCTATTAAACAGGCATAAAATGAGGTATAATGGATTTATAAACTCCCGTTAGACATCACTATGCCTTAGGGTAAACATTTTTAATTTCCACTGTACTAAAAAACCTTAACTATCAAACTAACTTTTATGTCTAACGGGGTGAATAAGGTTGATATTGCCGGGCTAAAAATTGATTCCACAACCAAGGCTGATTTATTAGAACAGCTGGCCGCCAGGATTAAAAGTAACCAAAAAACCTGGGTTACTACGCCGTATTCGGAATTTTTGCATGCGGGTTTAATGGACAGCCGGGTGATGGATGTTTTAAACCAGGCCGATTTTGCCGTGGCCGATGGGATTGGAATGTTTTGGGCAAAAAAATATTTGGAAATTCCGCTTACGGCCAAAAGCTATTGGGGGAAAATTTTGCAAGCCATTTGGCAAATAAAATACAGTTTGGCGGCAATACTTTTTTATCCAAAGTGGATAAAATCCGTTTTGCCGGAGAAAATATCGGGAAGTGATTTAATTTGGGACTTGACCAAATTAGCCGCCGATAATAATTTATCAGTTTATTTTTTAGGCGGTTTTGGCGACACATCAGAAATAGCTTCGAAAAAAATATCTACTAGGATAAATCACGGTCGTGATTTTAGCAAGTATTTAAAAATCGCGGGATGGTCAAATAAAAATTCTGCCGACCCGACAATCATAGACGACATCAACAAAACCTCTCCCGATATTCTTTTTGTGGCATTTGGCCCGATTAAACAGGAAAAATGGATTTTACAAAACTTGCCTAAACTTAATTTTAAGCTGGCTATTGGATTGGGCGGAACTTTTGATTACCTGGCGGGCAAACAGCCTCAGCCCCCACAATTCATTCGTAAAATTGGCATGGAATGGCTGTGGCGCCTATTTACCCAGCCAAAACGTTACAAAAGAATTTATAACGCGACCTTAGGTTTGGCCTCGGCACTTTTACGTTATAAAATTTTTTTGCATCTTCCATACAGAAAAAATGTTGTTAGCGTGGTTATAAACCAAAAAAATGAGGTCTTTATTGCCAAATTTAATCCTGAAAAAAAAGTTTTAAGGACGCTGGGCTATGCTCGGGATAATTATAATAATTTTTGGCAACTTCCCCAGGGTGGAATGGAAGGAAATGAGAACGCCATAGAGGCGGCCAAAAGGGAACTCGAGGAAGAAACCGCGATGCACAGTGTCCGTTATTTAAAAACTTCGGAAAAAACTTATTCCTACCAATGGGAAGACTCGGCCCAAAGGCCGCTGTTTGTAAAAAAGCGTTATCAATACAGAGGGCAGAGCCAGCACGTGGTTTATTTTAAATTTTTTGGTGATGAAAAAGAAATAAATTTGGATACCGACGAACTCGTGGATTACAAATGGGTCAGCCTGGAAAATTTAGTTACTGCGGTCCATCCGCAAAAACAGCAAGTGGCAACAATAGCCTTACAGGATTTGAAAGAAATGCAAGAAAAGGCTATAATCTAAAGGTTAATCATGATTTATAGGTCATATAGGGCTTATGAGACAAATCGACTTATATGATTCAAACTAAAACTATTCGCACGCGCTTCGCCCCCAGCCCCACGGGCTTTGTTCATATTGGCGGTTTGCGCACGGCGCTGTTCGCTTTTTTATTCGCGCGCAGTAAACACGGGACAAACTTACTCCGCATTGAAGACACAGACCAAAACCGGCTTGTAGAGGGGTCTTTGGAAAACATGCTCTCGGTTTTCCAAACAATGGGCATTGAATTTGATGAAGGTCCTTATGTTGAAAACGGAAAAATTAAGCAAAAAGGGGAATACGGGCCTTATATTCAATCGGAAAGGAAAGAGCAGGGGTTGTACCAAAAATATGCCGAGCAGTTAGTGGCCGAAAAAAAAGCCTACTATTGTTTTTGCAGTGAAGAACGGCTGGACGAAATGCGCAAAGAACAGGTTGCCTTAAAAAAACCTCCAATGTATGACCGCCGCTGCAGAAATTTAACGGCTGATGATATTCAAAAACAATTGGCCGACTTTAATCTAGCCGGAAAAAATCCAGTAATACGTTTCGCCATTCCACTGGAAGGAAGTACCGTAATACACGATTTAATTTATGGCGATATCACCTATGAAAATAAAATTTTAGACGACCAAATTATTTTAAAAGCCGACGGATTCCCGACTTACCATCTTGCCGTAGTTGTGGATGATCATTTTATGGAAATTTCCCACGTTATTCGCGGCGAAGAATGGATTCCTTCCACCCCAAAGCACTTATTAATCTATGAGGCTCTGGGCTGGCAACCAACCGAGTTTGCCCATTTGCCACTTATAGTTAATCCCGATAAAACTAAATTATCCAAACGTCAAGGCGATGTGGCTGTTGAGGATTATTTAAAAGCCGGCTATTCACCGGAGGTACTTATAAATTTTATTGTAATGCTTGGCTGGAATCCAAAAACGGAACAAGAAATTTTTTCATTACAACAACTTATAGAACAATTTGACCTGGCGAAAGTCAATAAGTCTAACGCCGTACTTGATAAAAACAAACTCGATTGGATTAGCGGACAGTACATTAAAACAAAAACCGGAAAAGAAATTGCTGAATTGCTAAAACCATTTTGGCAGGAAGCGGGGATTAAAGTTGCTAAATTCAGCGAAGAATATCTAAAGGCCATTGCTGCCTTAGAAAAAGAGCGTTTAAAAAAGCTCTCCGAGATAGGGGAGAGGACTAAGTATTTTTTTGAGGCACCGGATTATGACGCAAGTCTGCTGATATGGAAAAAATCTGATAAGGAAAAAACCAAACAGGCTTTATCTGATTTAGTAATCTTATTCGAAAATATGGACTTATCCGCCTTCGCTAAAGCTACGGCGGATGACCCTCTACATTTTGTCTCGGTTACCGCCGAGACTATAGAAAAGTGGGTCAAAAAAATGATAGCCGACAAAAATTATGACAACGGCAGCGTTTTGTGGCCACTAAGGGTCTCTTTAACCGGTTTGGACAAAAGCCCCGGACCTTTTGAAGTCGCCGCGACTTTGGCTTTGGCTTTGGGGAAAGAAGAAATAATAAAAAGGCTCAATACAGCGGTAGTAAAACTAGGCTAAACAAACTACCTTTAAACAATGGACACCATTGGTCTAAGTAACACCTTTATCCAATGGTGCCCATTGTTACTACAACTTTAATTTTTTTGCTAAAATAGCCTATTTTTGGTATAATACTGATAATGTTTTATGGAATTGACACAAAAATACAAGCTAAATATGTACTTGGGATTATTTTCGCCTTAAGCTTGGCTTTTGCTTTCCATTTGGTTTTGGCCGATGACACTTCCGACAAACTGGCAGCCAGCCAGCAAAAACTTCAACAATTAAACCAACAAATTAAGGGTTATCAACAGCAGGTTGCGGACACCCAGGCCAAATCCAGTTCTCTAAAAAATGAAGTTTCCATTTATAACGATCAAATTTCATCTTTGGAACTTGAAATAGAAGCCAATCAAACTAAAATTGACAACGCAAATTTACAAATTACTCAATTACAAGAGCTAATCGACGCTAAAACCAAAGAAATTTCGGACAATAAAAAAGTACTTGGACAATTAATTGTGGAGCTAAACGAATACGACGACCAATATGCGCTTAGAACCAGCGTTGCCAGCAATAATTTATCCGATTTTTTGGATCAAATCCAATACACGCAGAATCTTCAGGGTAAAATCTACCAACTGGTAAAAAAAATTGAGGATTTAAAAACCCAACTGCAGGGAGAACAACACGACCTGCAAATTCAGGTTACTCAACTCGAACAGGCTAAAAACCAACTGCAGGTTAGCCAAAATTCCTTAACCACAATTAGGGATCAAAAACAACAGCTCCTGAATCAAACCCAAGGGTTAGAAAAAAATTTCCAAAAGCTTTTAACCTCCAGCAAACAGGATGCCGCAAATTTACAAAAAGAAATTGAAGATTTAGACGCGCAAGCCGCCGCTAAAGTTGGTAAAAATACTATAACCGGTAGCCCTGGACTTTTAGCTTGGCCGATAGACGGGATAATTACCCAAAGTTACGGTAATACCGGTTTTACGTCTTTGGGCTATAATTTTCACAATGGCATAGACGTTGCCGGACCGCCAGGACAGCCAATTTACGCCGCGGCTGACGGCGACGTACTTTATACCGACCAAAGCGACGCGGATTTCGGAAATTGGGTGGCTTTAAAAAGCACAATAACCACAGCCAAAGGTGCGGCTCAAATTGTCACACTTTACGGTCATATGCAAAGTTTTAAAGTAACGGTCGGGCAACATCTGTCACAGGGAGATTTAATTGGTTACGAGGGTAATACCGGCAACACTACGCGTTTAATTTATGGGCCGGAAAGGGGATACCACTTGCATTTTGGAGTTTATGACGCCCTGGGTTTTGGAGTAAGCCAGGGAAAGTACAAAAGCGTTTACGGCAATTACAAAGTGCCTTACGGCTATACTTATAACCCCTTAAATTTTTTGAGCCCAAATTGACACTGCCTTAGCAGTGTCATCCTGAGCCCACTTCCTGCAATTCAAAGTCGGGCGAAGGATCTCCTCAACGCCCAAAGCCTTTCAACATAAAAAATTAAAACGAATGCCACAAAAAATCAAAAAACTCCTCCTCTCCCTCCT
>PLYC01000012.1 GCA_003151625.1 Candidatus Doudnabacteria bacterium | reverse complement strand
GCTATATACAGGACTAATAATAGAGAATATGCTTAAAAGGTCGTTAATAATTTGTTTTGTATGCCTATATAGGTTTACAATGAAAGAAAATTTATGAACGAAGACACAAAACCTACGACAGGTATGCCAGCACCTACTACATTTGTTGAGACCAAGCCCGTTGACCAAAAACCAGCGGCTCCTACTCCAACTAAGTAGCTATTAAGCCCTTGCTAGAGCGGGGGCTTTTTATTTCAATATAGAACGAGTGGATTATTTCGCCCAACGGCTCTGCGAAAGTAAAAAAATTCGCCGAGCCGCGGCGCTTCAATTAACTTTATTTTTATATTTATGGAAAAAATGGCAAAGAATATTGGGGAACCGAAGTGCTGACTTCCGCCATTGATAAAAAAGGAACCCATCAAGGCTTTTCCATGATAATGAGGGGACGTAACCGAAGAAAAGAACCTACAGCAGATTATAATGCATCGTTCCACCCATGACTATTTGACTGGCTTGCCCAACCGCAGGCTGTTTGAACAAAATTTGTTGGAAGCTATAGATAACAACAAAAAAAACTTGGTAGCCGTTCTGTTTCTTGATTTTAACAACTTTAAACACATCAATGACCAGCAAGGGCACCGTTTTGGCTATTTAGTGTTGGTGCAGATAGCGGCGCGGCTTACCAAAGGCATCCGCATTACTGACTTAGCGGCCAGGTTGGGCGGAGATGAATTTGTTGTTCTAGCCCCGGGCTTTACTGATGCGCAGGAAATTAAAAATTTTGTAGAAAAAGTTCTTAAAATTTTTCAGAAGCCCTTAAAAATTGGCAAAAAGACTATTAGGATTACAGTCAGTATTGGTGTTGCGATATACCCAACCGATGCGAATAAAGCGTCGCAATTATTGCATTACTCCGATGTAGCTCTGTATGAAGCCAAAAAAATGTCGGTAATCAGTATTGGTTTTATAATAAAGTTTAACAGCTCCTTAATTTTAAAAAAGCTTGCATTGGTTAAAAAATCCTTCCAGTGACTCTCTCTGTTGGTTTATGATTTGGATAATTCAGGTTGCTGTCTGACCTTGAAAATTAAATTGGAAAGAGGGTCTAACCCTATGTGTGACTGCCCCTTGGTGAGAGCCAATAACTATATGGCTCAAGAGGGTGAGGAGCTTGTTACCCATCGCTTCGAACCCACTCGTAGTTTGCGCTATCTGCCTTCCGCCCGGTGCCAAGCTGAATCTCAACAAGGGCAACGGAAAGCCGCAGGAAGCGGCGTTCGACCAGCTCTCGGAGCGGGTCAACAACTACCGCGATGGGATCCGCTTCAAAGGCGGCCAGCCACCAACTCTCGTTATCGTATAGACCGAGGAGCGTCAGTTATTCCCTTAAAAGTTGGCCCAAAAAGAAAAAATTGCTTGTATCTTAATTTGACTTCTTTAAGAATTATTTTTCCCCCTTTTTAAGTGTGCTGGTGTAAAAATGATGCTCACGAAAAACAATGCCGGCTACAAGCCAAAGGCCGCCTATTAAAAAGCCGCCTAGGACATCGCTTAAAAAATGCACAATTAAATAGAGCCGGGAAAAGCCTATTAATAATACAAGCAGTATGCCAAGCAGTACTACGATAGACTTTTTATTTCTTTCCGAAGTATGGCTTATAAGGTAGTAGGTAATAAATCCAAAAAAAGCAACGGCTATGCCAGCATGCCCGCTTGGAAACGATTGGGACTTCTCTATGTAGTAAGTAATATCTAAAATTGGGCGGGGTCGGTTAATAAATATTTTTATAAGATAGACACTGGCTTCGTCCCCTAAAATGGCCACAAGGGCAGCATAGAGGTAAGCCGTCTCCTTTTTAAATAATAAATATATAAGGAAAATTGAGGCGAGAATTACTATTGTAAGTTGGTTTGCAAAACCGGTAATAAAATAAAACACTTGCGCCACCCAGGGGACGCGCTGGACGTAGAGGAACTGGGCAAAGCTGTTATCTAGTTTGACTATTGGCGAGGACTCTACAATTGAGGTGGTTATTCCAATAAAAGTCCCCAGGAGGATAAGAAAAATTACAACAAAAATAGTAAGCGGCAATCCGGTAAAGGCTCCGCGCTCCAGCCGCTTTTTTATAAACAATTTCCAGTTAAAGCCCATATTAAAATAACACCATTCTTTAAATGAGACAGATTATATTCCAGTAAAATTTGTATATTTATGTTACCATATGTAAACAATAAAAAAAAGCGCTTTTGGTGGTTTACACAGTACGGGGTTACTGGGTCAAAGGCCAATAATTGGACTGCTCCAAATAAGACCAAATTTCAGTTAGAACCCCATCTGCCTCTCCCTATTTTCAAGGATCTCCACTGTGACATATGAGGAATGTAAAACTTTTTATTTTCTCTCGTTCTACGTCGCTAATAAAACTAAAGGCTACATGGTCAGATTGCTTAAGAAAAAAATATGCCATATATTCTACAATATTATAAACTAAAAACTTCTTTCAATGCCTGACTCTTTTGCGGTTATTTTAAATGCCGGCTCCGGCAACAAGCAAACGGAAGAAAAATTGCGCCAACTGCGGGAGGCGTTCTCCCCCTACCGCTTAAACCCCAAAATTTTTTTGGCGCATGGCGGGCAGGCCCTTGCTTCTGCCGTCCAAAAAGCTTTAGCCGAAGGCTACAAAATGCTGGCAGCTGCGGGTGGCGACGGTACTGTTAACGCCGTTGCCGCGGAAGTTTTGCGCGCTGGCGCTGTTCTTGGCATTTTACCCATGGGTACTTTAAACCACTTAGCCAAGGACCTTAAAATTTCCTTAGATCTAAAGCACGCTATTGAAACTCTTCTTTTTGGAAGGATTGCTACCATAGACGCCGCTCAGGTTAACGGAAAAATTTTTATGAATAACTCCGGTATTGGATTATACCCTAAGTTGGCGCTATTACGCGAACGACACCAAAATTTGGGAAAAGACAAATGGCTGGCTTTCTTGCTTGCCCTTGGCGGCATATTCTGGCGCTATTCGTTTTACAACGTCCGTGTAGAAATTAAAGGAAAGGATATTGCCTTAAAAAGCCCCTTTATTTTTGTCGGGAATAATAAATATGAAGTTGAGGGATTAAATTTAGGGGTGAGGCAAAACATTAATGGCGGGGAACTTAGCGTTTTAGTTTTACGGCACTCTACAAAATGGGGTCTGGTAATTTTAGCCGGTCACGCCTTGTTTGGCGGCTTGGCCAGCCATCCGGACTTTGACGTCTACTCCACAAATCGGGCACGCGTAGATACAACAAAAAAATTTTTAGCCGTGGCTTTGGACGGTGAAGTAATTACCCTGCCTGCACCTTTGGAGTATTCCATTTTGCCGGCTGCCCTAAAAGTGCTGGTGCCAAAAATATGACCATTTTGTTTAACTTAGAACCACAGCCAGCAATGTCGAAACCATGAAAACTATTGCACAACTTTCAGACCTGCATTTTGGGAAAACTGACGCTGAAATTCTCAGCGCCTTAGAGGGTTTTATTTTAACTTTACAACCAGATGTTTTAGTCATTTCCGGGGATTTAACCCAGCGCGCCAAAGAAGCAGAATTTTTGCAAGCCCAAAAATTCTTGAATTCTTTCCCGTGCCCCCAAATAATTGTTCCCGGAAACCATGATGTGCCTTTATATAACATTTGGCGCCGTTTTAACAACCCTTATAAAAAGTTTAAAAAAAATATCAATCCATTGCTCGAACCTTTCTACTACGATGACGAAATGGCAGTAATTGGCTTAAACACAAGCCGGTCCCTAGTGTTTAAGGGCGGTAAAATTAATAAGGCGCAACTTGCCTCTGTTAAAGAAAAAATAACGGGACTACCGGGCGCGGTTTTAAAAATAGTAGTAACCCACCATCCGCTTAAGGAGCTGCGCGGCAAAGAAATTTTAGAATCGCTTATGCGATTGGGGGTAAGTGTTTTTTTGTCTGGACACGGGCATAGGAGCTTTAGCGAAAAACTGGGCCATTCCCACAAAAACCAAAATTATTCAGCCCTCTTGGTCCAAGCCGGAACGGCTACCTCAGTGCGGTACCGGGGAGAGCCAAACGCCTTTAATGTTATTACCCTTAATAACGGCATAGTTACCGTAGACCAATATACCTGGCAACTGCAACAACGGCAATTCATAAAAACCTCCAGCCACCACTATACCAGGGCTAGCGGGGAATTAGTCCGAAAAATTTAACAATTAACCCGAAAGTTTGAATCTATGCGCAAAAAAATCCCACCCGCCAAATTTTTTGAATGAAGGTTAAATCTTCAAAATAACGGTGAAAATTGTCTCAAAAACAAGCTTTAATAAGGCTTTTTGAGGTTTAGTTATCAACTTCCCGTATTAGGATACTGGTTATCGGTAAAAGTATTTTGCACATTTATCTGAAGGCCATCCACCCGATTGACGGCATCAACAAAACCTTGAAAATCCATGGAAACAAAATACGGGACAGTTTCGTCACTAAGTTTGCCGATAGCTGCTTCCGCTGTCGCTCCGCCGCTTTCTATATTCTGGCTGGTAATAGTTTGGCTGTTGGTATCAAAACCTGCCGGAAAAACAGCATTGATCTTTTCTCCTTGGTTGGACTGGTAGTAGGTATCACGGGGAATAGAAGTTAGCAATATTTTTTTGTCAGCAGGCCTGATGCTGGCCAGTATTATGCTATCTGTAAGGTATGGGTCGTCATGGCCTTACGCCCCCGTAGGACTCGACGAACACCAGGTCAAAAAGTACATTGAATGGCAAAACAAGAAAGAACTGCCCCAGACAAGCAAACTATTTTAACCAAGCTTAACTACCCCAAGCTTGGTTTTTATGTGCAGAAAAGGAAACCCCGGGCTTTAGCCCGGGGAGGATGTCATTATTACCATAAAAACTATCGTAGGATTTCCCGATTCGTCTACGCCATCCGTTTTCCCAACAAAAATCCCGCTCAACTACGAGCGAGTGAACTCCTTGATGGTAATTAGGCAGGTCAATGAAATATTATAACGCCAATACTCAGTAAACTGACCAAAATCGGAAACCAAACTTGGGCGTACCAAGGCACGGGAACCAAAAACAGCACATCAGTCGTAGTCAGCGAACTCGGCCAGCGGACGGTTAACCAGAGTCCAATATAGTAAAATAAGTCCCAAAGGGCAAAAATCCAGAGGAATACCGCCCAACGTTCCTTAGTCTTTTGGACAGCGACTAAAGCAACGCTAATTAACATTACCAGGGTCGCCAGTTCGCGAAAAAACTCAATGGTTAACAAGGTTTTTGGCAAGCCCGTAAATAATTGCATTTGCTGACTAATAACGGGGGTATAGTTAGCGGGAAAGCCCAAGACCGTGCGGAGATAAACTACGACCGCAGCTTCCACAAAACCAAAAGCAGTTCCAAAACAAGCTAAAAACAACAACTGACTTTTTGTAATAGATAGCCGTTGTTTTCTAAAAAAATAGTAAGCCGCAAAAGGTATTAAAACCAGCAGATTAACCCACCAAGGTTGGGCGAATAATTGAAAATGATTCATACTATTTTAATTATACCAAAAATTTCAGCTTTTTAGTTAGGCTTAGTCCCAAAATAAAAAGAAAGCAACGGACGTCTCAAGAGGACGCCCGTCGCGAAGTTTGGCATTTAAGCCCCCAGTTTGCGGGGGTGTTTGCCATAGTATTCGAAAGCCTTGTTCAGCTCCGCGACCGAAAACTCCGGCCAGCGAAGGGCTGATGGATAGATTACCGCATTGCCCATCTGGAGCAATAGCAACCAGTCTGACCAATGCAGGTCATTATCCACGCCGGTGCGGATGATTAGGTCAATGTCCGGCAGAAAACCCGTCCAGAAATGCTGGTGAAGGGACTCCTTGGTGACTTCTGTCCGAGCACTGACGGCGCTGTTGAAAGCATAAATCAGTTCTGTCAGGCCGCTGTAGCCAAACAGAATGGTCAATTGCTTGTCGGTAAAGCCAGATGTTCTGTTTTCCAGCTCCGCGGCCAAACGGGACAGTTCCGGATCGGGGTGGTGTTGCTGCCATGTGCCGATCAAACGAAAACCGATTTCTTCCGGCTGGCGCAAACGGCGGCGGAGTTCAAGTTTCAGCAGCCTGAATAAGTGGCGTATTTCCACCAGTGGCCGTTTTTTCAGGTTAAGTTCCGAAGCCGCCCAGAGAACGACATGCTGCACTCCGGAGTCGAAGGCAGCACGGATAATCTGGCGGGAATTTTCCACTCCCTTGGTGTGTCCCCATATTTCCGGCAGGCCCATGGACTTGGCCCAAGTGCGGTTACGGTCGGGAATAATCACCAGGCATCGAGGTACCGTCATTACTGCCTCCTTTTCCTTAGAGGATTCCGACCGAGGATATTCCTTAGCTCGGTGGAATTTCAGCCGGCACAACAGCCGGAAGTTGTCTCGTTTCCATGATTGCCCGTGCTTTATCCAGAGTGCAATTTATGCGTTGAACCTCAACGCTTAAATTCCATACGGATGGGGGCAGTATACGTAAATGACTGATCGACGCCAATTGGCGGAGCCTCTCCTCGGCCTGCCTCAATAGCGCACACACAGTCGCAAACTGGGCTTCCATACTATTTTCCATACTTTTCCCTCTTTTAGATTTGTAACTTACGATTTTAATGACTTAGCATACCAAAAAAGCCTGGAAAAGTACAGCTAACCCAAAATCGCAAAGCGGTTCATACTAAATTTTTGAGATTCTAAGGGATTAGAAACCGGGCATTTCTAAGGAAGTTTTAGTATAGCTACTGTCTTATCCGGCATCGGTGATATAATACTTTATAGATGGTTTATGTGTATTGTATTATTAAAAAATAAGGAACTACATTATGGACATTAAACGAAGTGGCTCACAGTCTTCTGGCAACGGACCGGCAGAATGGTTTACTGGCACGGTGCGCATAGACCCGTTGTTCCCGGTACACGACCCGGCGCGCGCGGCTGGCAATGCTGTTACATTTGATACCGGCGCACGTACCGCATGGCACACTCATCCCTTAGGCCAAGTCCTCATTGTCACGGCAGGCAGTGGTCGAGTTCAGCTCGAAGGCGAACCTATACAGGAAATCCATCCGGGAGATGTTGTCTGGATACAGCCCGGAGAAAAGCATTGGCATGGCGCGGCACCGACTACTACGATGACACACATTGCCATTCAGGAGGCTCTAGATGGCAAAGCTGTTGACTGGATGGAAAAAGTCAGCGACCAACAATATTTACATAATTAATCATAAAATTTTATGAAAGCTACTATTTTTCAAGGATCTGGTAAGATTGAGGTGCAGGAAGTGCCGGATCCAGTTATTCAAAAACCAGACGATGCCATTGTCAAAGTAACCTATTGCTGCATTTGCGGCTCAGATTTGTGGCCGTATCGAGGTCTAGAGCCACGTGATGCCGGTAGCCGCATTGGCCATGAGTTTATGGGTATTGTGGAAGCGGTCGGAGAAGATGTGAAAAATGTTAAGCCCGGCGATTTAGTTGTCGCTCCGTTTGTCATTTCCGACGGCACATGCCCAGTATGCCGCGCGGGAGAAACCCGCTTCTGCCGCAACTTTATGTTTTGGGGTTCCAAAGGGAATGATGCCGGCCAAGGAGAGAAAGTGCGTGTGCCTATGGCTAATGGAACATTGTTTGCAATTCCTAAAGATAAACTGGATGAGCACATGATGAGGGCATTGTTGCCTCTGTCAGACGTGCTGTGTACCGGGCATCACGCTGCCGTGTGTGGGGAAGTTAAAGAAGGGTCTACAGTAGCAGTTGTCGGCGACGGGGCAGTAGGACTGTGTGCGGTTGCGGCAAGCAAGCGATTAGGTGCGTCAAGGATTTTTCTCATCAGCACTCATAAAGACCGTGCGGCCATTGGTAAAAAGTTCGGCGCGACTGATATTATAGAGGCACGCGGTGATGAGGCAATTAGCCAAGTAAAATTAAAAACCAATACTCTCGGTGTAGATTGCGCGCTGGAATGCGTAGGCACACCCGAATCTTGGCAAATAGCCTTCGGCGTGGTACGGATTGGCGGCAACATTGGCATGGTAGGAGTCCCGCACAATGTTCCGGATATTGCCATCTCCAAACTCTTTTCCACTAACATCGGCGTCAAAGGCAGCGGATCGCCTGCCGCCCATTATATTCCAGAGCTCATGCCGGACGTACTCTCGGGAAAACTGGACGTGTCAGCCATCTTTACAAAAACCATCCCGCTTTCAGATATTGCCCAAGGTTACAAAGACATGGATGAGCGGAAAGAAATTAAAGTTTTGGTAAAACCTTAGAAACGCGGGCTTTCTAGGGAGTTCTAAAGCGGCAATATAAAAAACCGTTCTTGTTGCAAGAACGGTTTTTTAAAACATTTAATCACACTTCGGGTTTTATTAGTTGGCGGGTTAGCCAAGTTGGTCTATTATATATACCCATTATTCTTAACCTTAAAACCAACCATGACCAATCTCACTATGGA
>PLYC01000020.1 GCA_003151625.1 Candidatus Doudnabacteria bacterium | reverse complement strand
TAGGACTTACGCACCGCCGCTTTTAGGACCGGCGGAACGAGCTTGCCTTTTGGCGGAGCCAAAAGTCATCGCTTTTGAGCCGGATCCTTAAAAGCGGCTCTGGCCAATTTCTTCGTTATTTTCCTGCGGTTTTATTCGGCGTACGTTAAGTACGCCTCACAAAATCCTCGGAAAATGCCTCGAAATTGTCTCATTGCGTAAGTCCTACTATGTTGATTTATCGATTTATTTACAAAATTTAATTAATGCTTGTGCTTTTTTAGCCAGTGGTAAAGGACAAATATCAACTGGATTAAAACAATCCAAATAAGAATCGTGGTAATAATAGAAACCAAACCCATCCAAACCACCCGTTCGTTGGCATAAGAGGCCATCATTGATCCGCCCGTCAGCTGAGTTGGTAAAGAAGTGTAGGCAACATTGTTTAAACTTGCCCCTCCGGCAATATTCATTGAATTCATACTTTCCAATAATTGATACATTGCCATTTGGTCCTGCGGCGACAAAGTGCCCTGCACCAGCTTATTTTTATAAGCTTGTAATTGTTGACTGTCCTGTTGCCAAACCTGGGCGTTCGGCATAGTGCCCGTAATCGTTGTGCCCGACTGTGTGTTGTTCATCATTGTGCCGGGAGCGTAAGCCGCGGCCAGCGCTTGTCCGGCCAGAAAAAACATAACTCCGGACATTCCCAAACTAAGCCAAATTTTTTTTGTCATTGATTTTTATTTAATGATCCTTTAATCTATTTTAGCATATTTTGTCAATTTTCCCAAAAAGACCAAAAAAAGACCTTTGATGTAAGTCCATATAAATGGTAACATACCTGTATGCCCACTATTTGTTTTGGCCAACAGCCGTGCGGGTTCTTTCCGAAGCGGTTTTTGATCGCAAAAATTCATAAAGCCCGGGAGCTTCAAAAAAAACTTGGCGGGAAAATAGTCTTTTTTTATCACGATTCAGATGCCGACTACCGCGAGACAATTACAATTATGACCGACCGGCAAAGCGGCGCAGAGGTTCGTTTAAATTTTACCCAGGAAAATAAAATACAAAAAAATTTCTCCCCTCTTTACAAGAAACGAGTTCCGGAAGGATGGAAGGAAGAAATTTTAAAACAGCTTCCGAGATTTATCGCGGTTAATCGCCCCCACCCTTCGACAAGCTCAGGACAGGCTCTAGCCTCTCCCATCAAGGGTGAGAAATCTGCAGTTTCCCCTCCCCTTGCGGGAGGGGCTGGGGGAGGGGGGTTGGCTGAAATTTTTAAATCAGTTGATCAAAAATTCGTCGCCGACTTCTGCCTGGAGATGTACAAAAAAATGGGGCTTTTGGAAGGAGTGGAAATTTTAAGATCGTCCGACCAGGACTTCAGGCTCAAGGCTCCCGACCTTGCCACAGACTACTTTGCCGATGTAGAATACCAAGGCGAAATTGTCAGAGGGCAGTTGATTGATGGTAAACTCCAATTGCATGAAGGAGGAGGCAAATATACGGAAATCCCCATGCCGGCAAATATTGAAAAATGGCAAAAAAGTCCCGGCCGCGACCAGAGGTTCGGTTGGATGCAGTCGGTAATTCATTGCACTCACTATGTAACCGGCGAAGCGGAAAGCGATTATTTGAAAAAAAATAGTTTCCCCGATGTAGAATTTATTGTTCGCGAAAAAATTGACCAGTCAGATTACGCATGGTTGGAATAAATCCGAAGCATAAAATACGAAATTCGAAACAAATTCGAATTTTAAAATTTAAATATTTAAACCTTGTATTTAAAATTATTATTTATAAATTAATTATTGTTTCGGATTTCGATAGTCGGATTTCGAATTTTAAAATTTTATGACAAAAATTTTAGCAATAGGCGCTCATCCGGATGACATAGAATTCGGTTGCGGCGGCTTAATGATTAAAGAAGCGGAAAAAGGCAGCCAAATAAAATATGTCGTATGCTCGCTCGGCGAAGCCGGCTCAAGCGGTACAGCTTTAGGCCGGAAAAAAGAATCGCAAGATGCCGCAAAGTTGGTGGGGGCCGACATTGAATTTTTAAATATGGGCGGCGATTGCAATATAATCAATAGCCCAAAAAATGGCTTTAAAATTGCGGAAATAATCAGAAAATTCAAACCGGAAATTATCTTGGCCCCCCTGCTAACGGAAAACCAGCACCCGGACCATTCCGCTGTTGCGCGAATGACGCGCGATGCTTCCCGCTTTGCGAGATACGGCGGTCTAAAGGAACTTAAAAAATACCCGACCCATCAAATTGGGGCGCTTTACTATTACCGCAGCGCTGTGGACTTTGAAAGCCCTCCCGATATAATTATTGATGTAACAGGGGTTCACAAAAAATGGGTAGTGGCCATGGAATGCCACAAAAGCCAAATGAAGACCAAATCTTATTTGGAACTAATAAACACCAGGGCTCACGCTTTGGGCAAATCCATCCGTACAGAATACGCCCTGGCTCTTTGGTCAAACGATCCCATTCATCTTGATAACATTTCCGACTTAACCTTATCTTCACGCAACTACTAATGTAATGGCTATGTCCTACAAACTACCAACTACAAACCACAAACTCCTGAAAATCGGCATAGTCTGCTACCCGTCCATTGGCGGGAGCGGAATTGTGGCGACAAATTTGGGAAACGAACTGGCTCGCTTGGGACACCAAGTACATTTTATTTCCTATGACCAGCCGTTCTTGTTAAACCTAAAAGCGCCTAACGTCCATTTCCACAAAGTTAACATAAACACCTACGGCCTGTTTAAGTACCCGGACTATACTTTACCTTTGGCCGTAACCATTGAACAGGTGCAAAAAAAATATCAGTTGGATGTTATTCACGTACACTACGCCGTGCCTCACGCCACGGCAGCGCTTTTGGCGCGGCGAATTATGAGGCAAAACAACATTCCCTTGCCAAAAATTGTTACCACCCTGCACGGCACAGACATCACCCTTTTGGCTCACGACAAAAACTTACTGGAAATTATTAAATATTCCATAGAACGCTCCCACTGCGTGACCGCCGTGTCACAAAGCCTTAAAGACGAAACCCTTCAAGTCTTAAAAACCGACAAACCAATTAATGTTATTTATAATTTTTATACTCCCCTGCCGCCGACAAAATCGAGGACATCAATCCGTAAAGGATTAAGGATAAGGGATGATGATTTTTTGGCAATCCATCTCTCAAACCTCCGTCCTGTAAAACGCATTCCCGATTTGTTAAAAATCGCGACTCTGCTAAAGACACGCAAAAATTTTAAGCTCTTAATTTTAGCCGGCGAGCCTTTTGCGCAATATTTGCCGCTAATGAAAAAATTGCGTCTGAAGAATGTCATAGTTAAAGAAAACGTTAAGGACATAAAAAATTATTTAAATGCCGCCGATGCCGGAATTTATACTTCGGAGACAGAGAGCTTCGGAATGGGTATGCTGGAAACAATGAGCTACGGTAAACCGGTGCTCGCCACTAAAACCGGCGGCATTCCGGAAGTTATGAGAGACGGCCAAGACGGGTTTTTACTAAAACTTGGCGACGTTAAAGGCTTTGCAAAAAAATTGGAATTATTATTGGATAATCCGGCTGCCGCCAAAACGCTTGGCCAAAACGCACTTAAAAGATCCCGCGAGCACTTCTCCGCGGAAGTTATAGTAAAACAATATTTAAAGTACTACACAGAAACTTGCAAAAAAACAGTTGGGTTGGGCGATTAGTCAAGTCGCAAAATTTCAAAAAAATAAAAATTACGTTTTTTCCCACAATTGTGGGAAAAAACGTAATTTTTATTTTTTCCACTCTATTAATTTACCAGCCTTGATTTCAATCCGGTCGGCTTTTCTTAAATTTTTTATTTGAGCTGGGGATAAAATTTTATAGTGTTTTACCTTGTCTAAATGATGCGGAATTTCAAACAAGTTTTTCTCCGTTGTGCGCCAGTTGCGATCCCCCCCTCTCCCTCTGGGAGAGGGGCCGGGGTGAGGGTTTATTTTTTTCACACGATCAAAATATCTCAAATCAAACGGCTCCGAATACTCTCGCAAAGTTTTTTTACCGCTTTCCAAAAAATATTCATGGAAATATGAAAGCGCCAATTCACGGATAGTTTTATATATTGGCTCCCGATACCGTAATACGGCGTGATTGGTCTTGCTGACTGCGCCAAAACAGCCGAACTGCTTAAATATAGCCACTACGTGGTCGTCGTCATGCGGCTTTACCGAGCGCAAGTCCACCACCAGAGGTTTGTGTCCATGGAATTCCAAAATTGCCGCCGCCAGCATTGCCCCTTCCATACAATGAGCTTTAGAATGTTTTAAAACCATTCGAGGACAGAAACACGTTTCCCCATTTTTTTCAAAGTTAAATTCCAGGGAATTTAAAAAATCCTGGATTTTTTTTGGTGAATCCAATTTTTTAAAAAGTTTTATTTCTGCTTGATTGTACACGATATTTACTTTAAGTAATCCCTCGGTTGCACTCGGGATGACGCCACTATAAATTTCAAGGGTAGCGTCACTTTTTACTTATCGAGTGGCCGCCAAACTGCTTTCGGAGCAACGCGACAATCTTATTGGAATATTTATTCTGGTTTTTTGGGTCGGAAGACTCATCGCGGACATTAACCGAATCTTCAATAACCCGGGCATCTACCCCGAGCTCTTTGGCGGCATCCGCTGTCCAGCGTCCTTCGCCAAGCTGATTAATATAACCGGAAGTATTTTCCACATCCTCATGTTCGTAAATATTTGCCATAAGGTCTATGAGCCAACTGCGAACCACGCTGCCTTCCTGATAAATTTTTGTAACTGCTTTTAAATCGGGTTTAAAATGGCTGGCTTGCATTATGGCATAACCTTCGGCAATGGCTTCCATCATGCCGTATTCAATTCCGTTATGAACCATTTTTACAAAATGCCCGGCACCATTTTCACCGACAAGGCCATAATTTTCACCGGCAGACAGGGCTTTAAATATAGGTTCAACAGAAGGCCAATGTTCTTTTGAGCCGCCGACCATAAGCGCGAAACCATTGTCGTAACCCCATACTCCCCCGCTGGTGCCGCAATCAAAAAAATTAATGCCGTGAGCGTTAAGCAAAGCCGCCAATTTTATGGACTCTTTGTAAAAAGAATTTCCGCCGTCAATAACAATATCGCCTTCTTTTAAAAAGCGCATTAACCCCTGCTCCCCAAAAATAAAATCGTGCACTATTGCCTGAGGCAACATAAGCCAAAACACGCGAGGCTTCCCGGTTGTCTGTTTAATTAGCTCTTCTACATCGCCAAAAGTTTTAACTCCGGTTTTGGCAACCTCTGTCCTGGCTTCCTCTCCCCTGTTCCAGGCTAAAACATCAAACCCTTTTTTTTGCAGCCTTCTGGCAATCTGGTTGCCCATTTTTCCCAAACCAAAAACTGAAATTTGCATAATGTTTATTGTTTTCATTATTAGCTGTAGTCTGCCGACCCGTCTCGCTCGGCGCGAGCCGAGGCGGATTTATCGGCCTATCTAATGGCCCATAAACATGTCCCGTGCTCCGTCACGGGATGGGCAAACTACACTTTTAATTTATTTACCCAAAACTTTTTTATCGGCGGCAAGGAGAGCGTGGAAAGAATGTAACCACCCACGGGCACAAAAGCCTTCCACCAGGAATTAGGCTCGTTGATAATTAACAACCACGCCTCGGCGATTATATAAGTAAAAATTGTGATGGTCAGTCTGCGCGTCCAGCTCCTCTCCCAAGCCTTATCCGTATCCACCCTTACATTCCGCTCTTTAATTTTTAAAATTTCCTGTTCTATCTCCATAAAATAATTCTTAAACACCGATAAATCGGCACACTACACTTAAATCTTTAATCTACTTCGTCCACCTCTCGACTCGCCAGTTAAGTTTTGCTAAAAGGCTCGCTCGAGATGGCCGCTATCGCGTCCACCACTCTTTCATATCCTTCTTTATCCATTCATCCGCTTCTTTTGGCCCATTTTTGCCGGGGATATATTGATGGAGAGGGAGCTTGTTAAACTCTGGGTTTTCCGTAATGCTGTCCACGAATTTCCAAGCCGCTTCTATTTCGTCACTGCGGATAAACAGGCGCTGGTCGCCTTCCATAAAATCCAAAAGCAAACGCTCGTACGCGCCGGGAATTTCCCCTTTAAACACTTTTCCGTAGCCAAATTCCAAATCTCCCTGGTGAAGCTTAATGCCGAAGCCCGGAATTTTGTTGTTAATTTGCAAATGCACGCTTTCGTCCGGCTGGATTTGGAAAGTTAAAACATTGGCGCTACAGCCCACAAACAGGCACCTTACGGGCTCGCGGAAATGAATGCTAATTTGCGTAAGCTTTTTATTAAGCTTTTTGCCGGTTCTTAAATAAAACGGCACACCGGACCAGCGCGGCAAATTTAAATAAGTTTTTAACGCAAAAAAGGTTTCTGTGTTGTTCGGCCCGCTTGTCCCGAGCGAAGCCGAGGCGGCTTCCTTGACATAGCCTTTATACTGTCCCTTAACCATTCGCAGCAACAATTTTTCTTTGGTAACCGGCTCCAGAGCTTCCAGCACCCGTAATTTTTCGTCGCGGATCATTTCCGCGGTTAAATTATACGGTTCTTCCATGGCAATAAGCGCCAGCATTTGCAAAATGTGGTTTTGCAAAAAATCTTTTATGGCTCCGGTTTGGTTGTAAAAATTTATCCGGCCGCCAGCGCCGTCTTTTTCCAAAACGCTTATTTCTACATGGTCTATAAACCGATTATTCCATAACGGTTCAAACAAGGAATTGGCAAAACGCACCACCATTAAATTTTGGATGGT
The DNA here is from genome assembly GCA_003151625.1 of Candidatus Doudnabacteria bacterium. Lineage (GTDB taxonomy): Bacteria > Patescibacteriota > Doudnabacteria > UBA920 > UBA920 > PALSA-1336. Next base: position 95,375 of record PLYC01000020.1, on the reverse strand, counting down.
TTCCTTGCCTACGTAATGGTCGATGCGGTAAATTTGGTCTTCGGTAAAATACTTCAAAAGCAGCCCGTTTAAGCTTTGCGCGGATTTTAGGTTAAAGCCAAACGGCTTTTCCACCAATATCCTGGTTTTTCGCTCGTGGGCCACGCAGGCGTTAAGAAGCCCGGCGGATTTTAAAATTTGGGTTATGGCCGCGAACTGCTGAGGGCTGGTGGCAAAATAGAAAAGACGGTTATAGCAAACATGTTTCGGCTTTTCCTGGTCGGCCAAAACCTTGGCCAATTCCGTAAAATGCTCAACGTGTTCAAAGTCTCCCGCGTAGTAAATTAGGTGCTTTAAAAATCTGGCTTTTTTGGCCGGGCTGATTTTTTTAATAACGTGCGATTTTTTTAAAATAAAATCCAAATAGCTTTTGGCCGTGAACTCCCGCCGCCCGACGCAGACAAGTTTAAATATTTTTGGGAGCAATTTATGCTCATCCATATGCAAAAGCGCCGGGATTAAATAATCGGCCGAAAGATCCCCTGTCGCGCCAAAAATTGTGAGGATTGTCGGCGGCAGGCTTTGGCTTACCGGTTCAGAATGTGGATTGAATTTTAGCATAGGTTACCTACTAAATATACCACAAAAAAGCCTGTCAGAGAACAATGGGCACCATTGTTACCGCTGGCTTATGCTATAATTAACCAAACATTAACCAATTTTTATTCCATGAGCTATTACGAACATCATAAACGCTCTATTGTTAAGACTATAGCCTTCCAGGCTTTGATTATTTTAGCCGATATGGTGGTTGTATTTTTTATCACCCACCAATACCAAATTACCATCAGCATTATTTTGCTGACAAATTTAGTGAGCGGTCTAATTTATTTTCTCCATGAACGCGCCTGGAACAGGGTTCACTGGGGAAAAAGCAGGCTGGAAATAGATATATAAAGGTTCCTCGGAGCTTAAGCTCTCGAGGTATTAGTGCAATGAGCTGCCTGCGTTTCGCAGTCCCGCCGTCGGCGGGACGAAGTATTGAACCTGTATTAAGACTCCTTGGGCTCGGAAATGATATGCAGGAGATCATTTCTCTCGCTCTACGTCGCTAATAAAAACAATTGACTATTAACAAGTAACTTGGCTGTTAATCGTCAATTGTTAATTGTTTGCGCCCTTAATATCCGTCCTGTAAATTTCCACCAGCGCCACAAAAATGGCCATTAAGATTGGGCCAAGCAGGACTCCAAAAAAACCAAAGCTTACGATGCCGCCTAAAATGGCGAATATGGTTAAAAGCGGATGCAAACGAACCCGGGAAGAAATTAGCTTGGCCGCCAAAACATTATCTATTAAAGCCACACAAACGCAGGCCCAAACCGCCAAACCAAAAGCCGCTCCGCCGTGTCCAGTGACATACAAAAATATTACGGCTGGTGCCCAAACCAAGGATGTGCCAAACGTCGGCACAAAGGCCGCAACAAACATTGCGCACGCCCACAGTAAACTGTTAGGCAGATTAAAAAGATAAAAGCCGACAAATGACGCGGTTGAAATAGCCAACACTACCAAAAACTGCCCCTTGACCACGCCGTTTACCGCCAGGGTCAGCTTGTTAAATAAAATATTCTCGTTGGCCTCGGAAAGCGGCAAAATATCTATTAACAATTTTTTAATTTTCTCCCCATCGCGCAGTAAAAAAAACGCACTAAAGGCCACAACGATCAGAGAACCAAAAAACCAGCCCAAACCAGTGAGCAAACCTGAAAGCGATGTAAAGGCCTGGCCGGTTAACTGCGACAGCCACGCATGAAAGTCTACATTAAAACTGATGGCCAATTGCTGAAACGGCGCCGGCAGGCTGGAAACAAAATTACCCGACTGTCCGGCCAAACTGACCAAATTTAAAGACCTATAAAAATCCGCCAATTCATAAAAAACCTGCTGGCCAATTAGCAGCACGGGTCCGGCAATTATTAATGCCATAATAAACACCACAAACCCGGAGGACATATTTGGCATTTTTGTTTCCCGCTCAATGCGGTTGTAAAGCGGATGGAACAGCACTGCCAAAATAACGGCAAAAGCCAGCAATTCCCAAAACGGTCGAAATATATAAAGGACAGCCAGCCCGGCCACGCCCAGCAAAATAAAGAAACCAATAGTTTGAGATTTTTGTTTCATATACCGCGGATATTGACGCGGATAGCAGCGCGGATTACACGCGGAAGCTACCATTTAACGATTTACTATATTATAGCAAATATTTGGGCACAGTGCATTTTTTCTAGTGTTCCCCTTCTCCCCAAAAAACTTAGCACATTATCACCTTCCCCATTCCGTCAATCCTTGACAAAACCTCAATATTTATGCTATATTTGTAATGCATTTTCCGGCAACCGCTGATCTCACGCTGATTTAAACTCCAACGCTGATCACACGCTGATCAGCTTTTTATAGCCTTAACTCATTGTAAGGAACTTCGTTAATGAAAAGAGACAACATCCGCAACATCGCTATAATCGCCCACGTTGACCACGGCAAAACCACAATGGTGGACGCTATGCTCAAACAAACCCACACGGTCAAGGACAGCCCCGAGACCAAGGATTTAATAATGGACAGCATGGACCTTGAACGCGAACGCGGCATTACCATTAAGGCCAAAAACGCCAGCTTAATTTACAAAGATTACAAAATTAATATTGTGGACACTCCGGGCCACGCGGATTTTGGCGGCGAGGTCGAGCGTACTTTAAAGATGGCTGATGGCGTGCTGTTACTGGTAGACGCCAAAGAAGGCCCAATGCCCCAAACCAAATTCGTGTTAAAAAAGGCTTTGGAACTTGGCCTGCAGGCCATTGTGGTCATAAACAAAATAGATAAGCCCGATGCGCAAATTGACCACACCGTTAATCATACTTTTGATTTATTCGTAAAATTAAACGCCACCCACAAACAGCTGGATTTTCCTATTATATATTCTTCCGGCATCCGCGGGCTGGCCAGCGATTCCGCAGAAGATTTACTTACAAAAATTGCGGACCCTAACACTCCGCCCGACATCTCCCCGCTTTTTGAAGCGATTATTAAACATATCCCCGCGCCGAATGTGGAAATGGATGACGTGTTTGCCATACAAATTTTGGCTCTGGCTTACGACAACTACAAAGGACGTTTGGGAATTGGCAAAGTGCAGTCCGGCAGCGTAAAAAAAGGCCAAAATACTCTTTTAATTAAAGCGGACGGCACAAAAAAGACCGATAAAATTTCCGCCCTGCAAATGTATGAGGGTTTAAAACAAATAGACGTGGAAGAAGCCGTGGCCGGCGACATAGTTGCCATTGGCGGTTTTGACGACATCCATATTGGCGATACCCTTACCGACCCCATAAATCCAAAAATCCTTCCCCCGGTGGAAATTGAACCGCCGACCATTAAAATGACTTTTGGCGTTAACACTTCCCCGTTTGCCGGACGCGAAGGAAAGTTTGTCACCTCCCGTCAGCTTCGTGAACGTTTAATTAAAGAACTGGAAACCAACGTTGCCTTAAAAGTAGACGGCCTTGAACAAGGCTCGGATTCTTTTTTAGTCTCCGGCCGAGGTGAATTACACTTGGCGGTTTTGGTGGAAACCATGAGACGCGAAGGTTTTGAACTGCAAGTTTCCCAGCCCGAAGTTATTTACCATTATATGAAGAAGGTTGATGTAGCGGAGGCCACTGGCCTCCACACCAAGCAGGCCGATGGCCTGCACTACATCCCAACGGATTCTAATGACAAAGATGCTATAAAAATGGAACCGTATGAAATCGTGACTATTGATGTGCCCGCAGAGCATCAAGGAGTAATTATAGAAGAGCTTGGCCGCCGCGGCGGACAAATGCAGCACCTGGACACCAACCCTTCCGGCGACATTCACGCGGAATATTTAATCCCTACGCGGGGGCTGATTGGCCTTAAAAACCTGATGATGACGCGCACGCGCGGCACAGCGGTTATTAACAATATTTTTGACAGCTATAAGCCGGCACACGAAATAGATACCAAAGCCAACGAGCACGGCAGCCTTGTTTCCAGCGAAACGGGACTTTCTAACTCCTACGGCCTTAACAACGCCCAGGAGCGCGGAATTTTGTTTATAGGCCCTGCCGTGGAAATTTACGAGGGCATGGTTGTGGGCAGAAACGCGCTGGACAGCGATATTGAGCTTAACGTCTGCAAAACCAAAAAACTCACCAACATCCGCTCCTCCGGAACCGACGAAGCCATAATTTTAACCCCCCACCGCCCGGTAGAACTGGACTTTGCTTTGGAATACGTAGGCGCCGACGAACTGGTGGAAGTTACTCCGCAGTCGATTAGAATTCGCAAAAAAATCTTAAACGCCACCGAAAGAAAGCGTTCGGAAAGAAAATAACTATTATCAAAAATTCCAACTATGAGTCCTTTTGCACTAGCGTACTAGTACAATAATGCAAAAGGATCGACGTTTTAAAACGCTCTACCAACGAAGAGCATTTTAAATTAAATAAATAGTTGCGATAAAATTAAATCTAGCAATACCCTGGGAGGGATGCTGGAACTTTTTAGTTCTTCATCCAGGGCTTCCAGTTTGTTAAGCAGATCGATAATTTTTTTCGCGGGAAAACGCGAGGCAATTTTTTTCATTACAAACAACCTGCCTGGTTTCCAACCAGTAGCGTCCAAAATTTCATTTTCGGGTTTTTTTACGGCCATAAAATCTTGAACTATGGCTACATTGCGAAACTGCTCGCCAAGCAAGGCGTTTAACTGGATTATGGAGCCCTTCTCGTCACCGCCGGTTTGCTCTTTTAAAAAACGCCCCAAAAGTTCCATAGTTTTTTGTTTTTGATTATCGGCAATGGCATTGGTTAAATCAAATACATCCACTTCCGCGTTCTCCGGGACCAAATCCAAAACTGCCTGGCGGCTAATTTCCCCTCCTTCTGCAAAGGCCAAAAGCTTTTGGATTTCGCTGTCCGCCTGCCACAAATCAAAAACTTCTTCCACGGCTATAACCTTGCCTGCGACTTTGGTTTCCTTGCCGTTATCCCGACCCAAACGGACAGCCAAAGCTTCGGTCGCGTTTTGCGAAATTTTACCCTTGTAAAAAGAAACGCGGTTTTGTATCCACTTGTCCAACTCCCTGCCGTGCGGCAAAGAAAATTCTTTTACAGTAATTTTTGGATTTGAGAGCAGTTCCTTGTTTTCTTTCTTTCTTTTGTCCAGGGACTTTAGGGAAATTACAATTTGATTTAGGGTTAAAATACACTTCTCCAAATTCACAGACCCAAAATCCGGCATTATATTTTGCAAAACAAAAACCTTGGGTTTGGAAAACAAGTCCGATTCCAAAAGGGCGCCGGTTTCCGGAATTTCGGTGGCTTCAGAAAACACGGATAAAAACGCCCCCTTGTTTAAAACGAGAGCGTCTATAAAATTTTTCTTGGAAAAGTCGTCTGAACCTAAAAGCAGGGTAATCATGTTTTTGATTTTTTAAAAACAGGTGCGAGCCGAAGATTTTTTGTGCAGCGGATTTTTTGGGGGACGCAGGGCGCAGAACGCAAGACGCATGGGAAACAAAATTAAAAAATTTATTGTCCGTTATTTGCTTTAATTCTATTTGTAATAAACTGGGTTTGCTTTCTATAAGAATATAGAAAAAGAATTAAGAGCAGTGCGATGAGAATGTAATTATTCCATGCCTTTAGGCCGGGTAGCTGTAGCTCAATCCATTCATAAAATTTAAATAATGCTAAAAGGACAAGCATTGAACTTAGTGTCCGGTACATATTATTTACCTCCGAGAGGGTTTCGAGGGTTGGATCCTGTTTGGAGGCGGAAACGTAAGCCGAGTAGCCGGTAAATTTTACAAAAGAAATTTTTTTTAGTGTCGGCCCAATAATAAGCGAGCCGAATCGGCTGATTATTAAACCAATAAAGTAGCAGACGAAAGCCCCGACCATAGCGTCACCTAGAGTCAAGGAGTTGGCTGAAAGTTTGCCCGAAAGTGTAACAAATAACACTCCGGGCAGGAGGTAATTAAAAAGGTTGTAGGACGTTAGTTTATCTAATAGCTCCTTCATATTTTATACTTCTACCTTAGGGTGAAACGGTTCAGCTTGAGCATTGCCCCAGCCACGCGCGTTTCCTTGGTTATGCTGTAGTAATGACGTTCCGCGGGTTACAAAAACATATGCGCCGTGCTTTTGCAGGGCGTTGGTGGTCTTTTTGGCGGGGTGCTTATCCGAATCTTTTGGGGCGGAAACGAAGGCGGTCTGGGTTTTGATTTTTCTCAAAATTTTGCTACTGATATTGCGCTTGCTCCCGTGATGGGGAACATCTAGAAAATGGAGGTCGGAAAGCAGAATTGGGGTTGGCAGGCTTTCCGCGTATGTGATGGCATTGAACAAAGCGGTTTTACCCGCGTCCCCTGTAAAAAGGAGTTTGTGCCCGTCGAGATTAAAGAGAATAATCGTGCTCGTGTTGTTGCTGGCGGAGGTTGCATCATCATCGTCATTTAGCAAATCCACGTTCATATTATCCTCTATCCATTCGACCGCTTCCTCTGCTTTTTTGATGAGCGGAGCAAATATGCCGAGGGATGGTTTCGGTGCTGGCATATCCTTGAGGTGCGGTAATAAATTTTGATAGTAATCTTTTGAAGGGCCAAGGACTTGGATAACACCTCCAGCATTGAGGCCTTGGAAAGGTTCAAAAATTGGTATGCGCTTTTTTTGGGCTATAGAGTCCAAGTCGCTGGCATATTGGAGCGATTTTTCAATTTTTTCTTGAAGACCGGAGGCGGTAATTTGGCCATTTTTGAAAAAGTTCTTTATGTCCTGGGCATGTTCCCAAGGTTTATGCATCCACAGCTCTTTAACATCCATATTTTCGAGAATGCTACACAGGCCTGACGCATGGTCTATGTCAGGGTGTGTGGAAATCACTAAGTTTACTTCATTGGTTCCATAGTAATAGTTAATATGCTTAACCAGAGCCTCGCCAGACTCCTTGTACCCGCCGTCTATAACAATGATATATTGCTGGTCTCTGGGGCCGGTAAAATTACCAAACCGCAAAACTATTGCGTCCCCGGATCTTTGTCCTTCCCCTACGGGAAGATAGTCAACTTCGTATGCCATATATAGTTTAAAAAATTAATTTTTTATCCAAATTAGCTTTTTATGCATTGTGGATAACGCACACTTGTTTAGGTTATCTTTAGGTAGTATAATACCATTATGGAAAATCAGTCAAGTATTTGGACAATCAAGCCATCGAAAAGACAGGCCGAAATTTTAGAATTTATCATAAAATTTCAAAGAGAAAAAGGCTATGCCCCTTCTCTTGGTGAAATTGCCAACAATTTTGATATTTCCATTCCAACGGTTCACCAGCATGTTTCCTATTTACGCAAAAAGAAGCTTCTCGCCTTTCATAAGGGCAGGAGGCGCTCAATCCAAGCCTTCAATGACCGCAAGGGCGATTTAGTAGAGATACCACTTATGGGTCTTATTGCCGCCGGTGGGCCAATTGAGGTAATCAGGAACCCCGAACCAATAGAAGTGCCGCGTAGTATGCTCTCAAGAGGAGCTAACCATTACGCCTTGAAAGTGTCAGGCACGAGTATGATTGAGGAGGGAATTTCTGACGGGGATGTCGTTATTGTCCGCGAGCAGTCAACAGTTAATGACGGGGAAAAGGCAGTTGCTTATTTACCAGACCAAAACTCCGTTACTCTCAAAAAGATTTTCCACGAAAAAAATCGTATTAAGCTTGTTCCTGCTAACAAGACCATGAAACCATTTTATGAAAAAAATGTTGAGGTACAGGGGAAAGTTATTGGGGTTTTAAGGAAAGAATTTTAAAAAATGTCGAATTACTTTTTATACGCCCGTAAATCCACTGACGTGGAAGACAAGCAAGTCCGGTCAATAGAAGACCAGCTTGCTGTTTTAAGATTGCTGGCAAAAGAGCAAGGATTAACCATTTCCGCTGAATTTATCGAAAAACAATCAGCCAAACGGCCGGGCCGCCCTGCCTTTGCCGATATGCTTGCCCGCATACAAAAGGGTGAGGCTCTTGGGATTATCTGCTGGAAATTAGATAGGCTAGCCCGCAATCCCGTGGACGCAGCCCAGATTGAATGGTTGTTACAGGAAGGAACTGTAAAGCATATTCAAACTCCTGAACGCGGCTATTACTCTAACGATAACGTCATGCTCATGAACGTTGAATTCGGCATAGCCAATCAGTACGTCCGCGATCTAAGCACTAACACCAAGCGAGGACTTTACCAAAAAGCTAAGCGCGGGGAATACCCGGGTCTTGCTCCTTTGGGTTATTTTAATGACTTACGGAGCAAGACTATAACCCTGGATAAAAATACAGCACCAATAGTCAAACAAGCCTTTGAACGGTATGCCGAGAGCCGATATAGCTTGGAAGATATAGCTACATTCTTTTTTGCCAATGGGATTGAAACCAAAGCCACCATGCGTTGGCAAAGCGCGGGCGGTAATTCCATGAAGCGTGACCAAGCCTGTTATATTTTATCCAATCCTTTTTATTGTGGCTTGTTCCGGTATGGCGGGGAACTCCACCAAGGCAAACATCAGCCCATTGTTACCAAGCAACTATTTGATCAAGTACAGGAAGTCTTAAAACAGCGGGGTAAAGCCAGCCGCCAAGTCAGTGACCCGAAACCCTTATGCGGCCTATTTCACTGCGGGGAGTGCGGCAGGAGCATTACCGCTGAAACTAAGACCAAACATCAAAAAAATGGTAATGTCCACCACTATCTGTATTACCGTTGTACCAAAAAAAACACTACCTGTTCCCAGCTACATATCAGATCAGAGGAACTGGACAAGCAGTTGTCTAGTGTCCTTAAAAGCTTTATTATGCCTAAAGAGTGGGGCAAGGAGTTGGAAGCTATGGCTGACAGGGACAAGGATAAAGCCTTGCAAACCACCGCGGTTTTTGTCCAGGACTTGCGGTTAAAAATACAAGACATTGACCGCAAGCAGGATCGCCTGTTTCAGGGCTACTTAGAACAGGATATTGATCCTGAAAAGTACAGACAGGAGAAGAACAAACTAACCTTAGAAAAAAAGACGCTCACGGAGCAAATAGCCCGCTTGGAACAAAAGCAGAACGCTTGGCTCGCACCTCTCAAAAACTTCTTAAAAGACGCACAAAACTTGGGCGAAATAACGCTTTCGCCCGAACTGCACCCCAAAAAATCCGCTGCACAAAAAATCTTCGGCTCGCACCTGTTTTTAAAAAATCAAAAAATTGAATTCACCCCACAAACACAATGGGCTGCGCTAAGCGCAGCCCTTGGGAAAGTTGGAAAAATTCCTTTGTGTAATATCTTGGTGGGTTGGGAGGGGATCGAACCCTCGACAAGCGGATTAAGAGTCCGCTGCTCTACCAACTGAGCTACCAACCCAATAACTGATATTTTACACTAAACTGTGCCTTTTTTCAATAGGTGCTCAGCCCTGTATAACTCAAACCTAAAGGCCGACGGGTACAGAGCACTTTTTTGCTCCCCAAAAAAGTGGTGACCTCGGCAAGATTCGAACTTGCTGCCTCTTGGTTCGAAGCCAAGCGCTCTATCCAAATGAGCTACGAGGTCAGAATACAGCTATTATTATAACCAAAAATGGCAATCTTTACCAATGAAAGACTGTCTTTTTTTATAGAGTCTTTGCGTCAAAATTAAGAATTATTGCGCCGGCTGAAGCACAACTTGAACGGCAAAAGGATTTTTGGTTACCCCCCCGGTTGGCACATAATTAGCGGCCTGCTGTATTCTATTTATGGCCTGATTGTAATTGTCAAAATTAATTCTAACCTCTCTGACAGACCCCACAACCGGCACCTCCTGATTAATGTTAAGCGCCACGGAAAAAGAATTTTTAACCTGAAAGGCTTCGAGCGCCAATATAAGCAAAAACACGGCAAAAAATACCCACCTTAGATTCTGAATTAATTTTCCGGAGAAGTTTTTTAAATCCCCAAAATTGAGAGTTATATTTTTTGGCATTTTTTCGCCTAAGTTTTTTGCCTGTATTTAGCAAAATTTAATTATTCAAGGGACTGTTTATTTTATTAGCTTATTACTAACTTGAGAAAAATTGAAAAATTTTTGGATGGTAAATTACTTTTTTAAGTAAAAATTCGCCGTCATATTGGCGCTAACATTTCCGTTATCGGCGGCTCGAATGGAAAGATCGGTGGGGTTGGTAATAAAACTCAAGTGTTCCAAACTCTCTATAAAATTAACCACCTGATAGAAATCCCCGTTTAAAGTTATGCCGTATGGGACTACGCCTATGGCCGTAATTGTCCCCGCGTTAGTCAAAGTGCCAATTGTCCCCGCAACCCCCGAAAGCTGCATTTTTAAGTTATATTTTGTTGCCAAACCTTCCAATGTTTGAATTTCATTTACCAAAGAAATGTCACTGGTAAAAAAAATCTCCGGCTGATAATTCTTTCCGTCCAACTCCTGCAAATCGGCCTGTGCCTTTTTATAACTGGCGTCCTGGTCTTGTAAAAGCACCAAGTCTTTCCTTTCCTGCGCCATGGAATCCAACGTCGCCTGGTTCTGGCTGTCCAATATTTTAAAGAGTTGCGAAAACATGGCGGCGGTTAGAATTAGCCACGCCAACAGAAGAATAATAATTTTATTTTTTGCGGATAATTTTTTCATTCTTTGAATATTCAGGATTAATCCTGTAAAAGTTTGTCCTGGATGTTAAATGTAAAATGGAAACTTACGTTAACCGGATTGACCACATTCTCCAGCGGGTAATCTATGCCGTAAAAATCATTGGTATCTTTTAAAATATTATTGTAAAGTAAAATTACCAAATCGCGCGTCGGACTAAGCCCGTTAATGCTCACTGTTCTTTTATCGGGATCTATAGAAAAACTGCTAATTTTCAGGCCGGCTGGAGGCAAAGGGGCGAAGGCTTTAATAACGTTGGACCAATGCGGCGAGCTGCTGGCTAAATTTTGGTAATCTGAAACTAAATTGTTCACCGCCTCAATTTTAGCCTTTATTTCGGTATTTTGCTGTTTGTTCACCTGACCCTGCAACTGCGCGACCTGATCTTTAATGGAATAATTTTCATACTGCAAATAAAACTTTGTGGCAAACTGAACTAAAAATACCAAAACAAAACTGACCAAAGAAAGGTTCACCACAACCCATAGGCCGTGCAGAATAATTTCGTAACGAAGCTCCTGCTGTTTTGCTTTAGGTAAAAGATTTATAGTCTTCATTGCTTTAAGTAATAGTGAATAAGGTTTTAATCGGCCTTGTAGTCCACTCCCCGGGCGGCAAGACCTATGGCCGCCGTAAAGCTTAAACTTTCCAAAGGATCCAAATGTTCGGTGTTGGTAATGTTTAAATTCTGTATTGGATTTGCCAAATCCACCTTGGGCACGCCGGCCTCAAAAAGCTGGTTGGCCAAAAATTCCGATAAATTTTTTAGCCGGGCGCTGCCGCCCGCAATAATTACCCTGGCAACCTGGTTCGAGGAATGCTCGCCGTGAAATTTTAAAATATTTTTTATTTCCGCGGCCAGGTTGTATAGCACCGGCAATAATTCGGTTTTAATATTAGGATACTCGGCGGTGTTGGTAATGCCGACTTTTTTCTTAATTTCTTCAGCCTTACTGCTCGACACTCCAAGAGCCCGCGCAATGCTCTCGGTAAACGTGTTACCGGCAATTGGAATTGTGGAGGTAAACTGTAAATTGCCCTCCTCAACCATAATTAAACTGCTGCGCAAACCGCCCAGTTCCACCAAAAGCGAAGTCTCCCGACTGCCTGTGCCTATAGCCGCTCTTAAACAACTCTGCGATTCCACTTCGAACGCCACAACTTTCAGCCCGGTCTTGTCTAAAATTTCCAAATATCGATCCACAAATTCCTTGGGAGAAGCTATCATTAAAATATTCATTTTCCCCGGTTCGGCCGAAGCGCCCAATCCTGTTTGGTTCCCAGCCTGCCCGGGAATTTTTTGCCAGTCCAAATAAACTTGGTCTATTGGCAACGGGATAAAACTCTCCGCCTCAAACGGCACGGCATTATTGGCTTCACCGTCGCTCATTTGAGGAATTTGGATAACGCGCACAAAAGATTTAGATTCCGGCAAACTGGCAATAACATGGCTGGTATCAAACCGTCCGTATCCGGGTTTATCCAAAGACTGTTTTAACAAAAAATCAAAAGTTTTGGTATCGACTATGGCATCGTTAATAATTAAGCCCTTGGGTAAAAGAGCCTCATGGAAACTTTTCAGCCTAAGCTGTTTTGTTTTTTGTTCCAGCTGGACAACTTTTAAAGAATTGCCGCTGACATCCAGTCCAATGCTGGGTAAAGTTTTTGAAAGAAAATTAAATTTCATAATTTTAAGACGAACCCTGATAAATGCTGTAAATGGGAGTAATTAAAGCCAAAGCCAGCATCCCGACAATTGCTCCAATAACCAAAATTAACAAAGGCTCAATTACCGAAGCCAAATTCCTTAACGTGTCGTCTACGTCGGATTCGTAATGGATGGCCAGTTGCTCCAAAATTTCCTGCGTACTGCCGCTCTCTTCTCCCACGGCTACCATTTGCTGCACCAAAACGGGAAAAAGTTTTTGGTTCCTACCTAAAGATTCGGCCAATGGCTTGCCAAGCCTGACGTCGGTGGCGGCCTGCGCCAAAAGCTCCTTATATAAAACATTGTCCAAAGATTCCGAAACCACTTCAAGTCCCTGTACTATGGGAATACCGCTTTTTAACATTGAGCTTAAAATTCTGGCAAACCGAGCCAAATTTATTTTTTTCGTAATTTCTTTAATGACAAACATGTTGAGGCTAAAAATACTAAAAGTTCGCTTGCCGGCCGGGGTGCGGAAAAACAATACGGACACCACAATAATTCCCACCATGCTTCCAATGGCCAACACGGAGTGGCCGCTCATAAAATTTGATATGGCAATAACAATCCGAGTGCTAAGGGGCAAAGTCACTCCCTGTTCGGTAAAAATAGACATTAAATTCGGCAAAACAAAAATCGATAACAATACGCCAATAATTACCATAGCGCCCACAATAACCGAAGGGTACATCATGGCTCCCCTGACCTTACTTTTTAAATCGGCTTCACGCTCGAGCTGGATGCTTAAATATTCCAGGCTCTTGTCCAAATTTCCGGACAGCTCGCCGATTTTTATCATACTGCTTACTATATTGGGAAAAACACTGGGATATTTGGACAAGGCTTCGGCCAGGCCTTTCCCCTGCTGGACCTGGCTGTAAACGTCGCTCAAAATGCTCTTAAATTTATTGTTGTGGGTTTGCTTGACCAAGATTTGCAGACACCGGCTTATGGATATTCCGGCTTTAAGCATTACACCCAAATTCTGTACAAAGTTAATTTTTTCGGACAACGAAATAAAAGACATCCCGCTTAAAAAAGACAGCGTGCTTTTCCGCCCGTGTTCGTGAATTTCCGTTGGCAAAAGACCCTGGTCTTTAAGCATGTGCCCCGCCGTGGCCAAATTTGCCGCCTCAATTGAGGCGCTCTCCTTGCGGCCGTCTTTGCCGATTGCTGTGTATGTGAATTCCATATACCGCTGAATTAACCCCGTTAGATTCTAGACTAAAATGATCGATAATATTTATTGGTAAAAATCTTTTTTAATGAATAACTTTCCCCCCGAGATATCTAACGGGGTTAACGCTGATAAGGACGCTGATTAGACGCTGAAGCCTGATTAGTGACAGTTTTTCTAAATTTAAAATATCTGATTAAATTTAAGACGATTAAAACTACTAAAATCCAAAAGATTAAACCATAAAGCTAACCATAACCTAAAGGAAAAAATACCTTATTAACCCTTTCATAACATTTAAGCGAATCGACTGCATCTCCACAGTCCCACGATCTTCCAAAATACATAAATTCTAAAACTGCATCAATTAGAAATCCTAAAAGCACACTCCAAAGCGCACTCCATGCTAGTAAACTTGTTTTTGCCGTATTTGGTTGCAAACTAAAACTTTTCATATTTATTTTCTGTGTCACTCCGGAATTTTTCAGCTTCCGGATTATTATCGTCTGAAAAATATCCGAGGCCCGGTTCTGTGGTAAACTTTATTTTTACTTTTTTCCTGGATCCCGGATATTTTTACGGCTGATGATTTGCTTAAACGTAAAAAATTCCGGGATGGAACACTGGGATGTTATAGGTAGATCTTACTTTTCTTGTTCCCTAATTTTGTCAATTTTATTTAATTTTGTTCAATTTTGTCATTACTCTTTACTTACTCTCACCAGCTCATCAATCGTGGTTATGCCTTTTGTCGCTTTTATAAAACCGTCTTCCCACATTAGCACCATACCTTCCTTTTCACCCTGCTCCTGAATTTCCTGGGAACTTTTATGAGCCATTATCATTTGTCCCACGGTTGGAGTTACTTCCAGTATTTCGTGAATTCCCATACGACCGCGGTAACCGGTGTTGGAGCATTTATCGCAGCCCTCGCCTTTATAAAATTTTACGTCTTTTAAGCTTTTACATTTGGCCGGTGCCGCGCCAACCCGAATTAATATTGGCAAAAGCTTGTCCAGATGGAATTCTTTGGCCAGTGCGTCTATAGCCGCGTCATCTAGCGTAAGGGGTTTTTGGCAATCTTTACAAATTGTCCTCACCAGCCTTTGCGCCAACACGGCGTTTATGGTAGAGGCAATTAAGTAAGGCTCCACGCCAATATCCAGGAGCCTCGGCAGAGCCGCGGCCGCGTCGTTGGTGTGTAAAGTGGAAAACACAATATGCCCGGTCATAGCGGCATGAACCGCTTCTTCGGCGGTTTCCCTGTCGCGAATTTCACCAATCATAATAATGTTCGGGTCCTGCCTAAGCAGAGCCCGCAGCCCAACATCAAAAGTCAGGCCGATTTTAGGATTAACCTGCATTTGGTTGGCGCCAATTATTCGGTATTCCACGGGATCTTCAATGGTGGAAATATTCACGCTTTTGGTGTTAAGCATGGACAGTACGGTATACAGCGTGGTGGATTTCCCGCTGCCGGTCGGGCCGGTTACCAAAAGCATGCCATGCGGTTTTTTTATGTTGCGGTTAATAACTTCATACGATTCTTTTTCAAAACCCAGCTCGTCCAAAGACATGGCTTTGGCCGATTCGTCCAAAAGACGAATGACAACTTTTTCACCGTCAAAAATCGGGATGGTGGAAACGCGCAAAGAAAATTTATAGCCGTCTTTTTCTATTTTAAAGCGTCCATCCTGCGGCAGGCGGTGCTCGTCTATTTTTAAATTGGATAGCACCTTTATACGCGCGGCAATGGCCGCCTGGATAACTTTTGGCAGGGTCATAACATCGTGCAAGACCCCGTCTATGCGGTAGCGCACGGTCACGGCGTTTTCCTGGGGTTCTATGTGAATATCGCTGGCCTTTTCAAACACCGCGTATTCCAAAAGCGTGTCCACCACGCGAATAACCGGAATTTCTTCGGCCATTTTTTTTAAGCTGTCGTCTTTGGCGCTCTCCCCTTCTGCTTTGGCGGACAGCGGCTTGGACGACGGCGTAAACAAATGTTTTATTTCTTTTTCCAGAGAGGAATGATATTTGGATAAGCCAAAATCCAAACTGGTGCGGCCAATTAAAAAAGTCTTAATTTTCAGGCCGGTCTTTTTTTGGATAAACTCTTTGGTTTGAATATCTTCGGGGTCGGACATGGCAAGAGACAAATCATCTTTAGTTTTGGCAAAACTAATTACCTGATGGCGGTGGGCAATTGGCTCGGGCACCAAATTCAGCACGTCCTGGGGAATTTGCAGGGTTGTTAAATCTATCACCGAAACCGAAAGTAATTGGCTTTTAAGCGCCAATAGCTGCTGTTCGGTGACAGCCTTTTTTTCAATTAAAAAATCTTCCCACGGAGTAGGGATTTTGACCTGGGAAAGTTCCGATTCCAAAATTTTCAGCTTATCCTCGGTTAAGATTTTATTTTGTTTTAAAGCCGTATTTAGCTCTTGTTTGTCCATAGGCTACAGAAGCTACATGAGAACCCACTACAGATGCCTACAGAACTTAGTGTTCCTTCTGTAGCTTTCTGTAGTGTCTCCATTGTAGCTATTTTTGTTTCCTTTTACTTTATTCGCCCAATTATTATAACATAAGAAGATAAAAACTCAAAATAAAGCTTCCTCGAGACAAGCCACGAGGTATTAAACCTGAATTCCGCCCTCTTTGCGAGATCAAATATATTTTATTATCCCTTCTGGTGCTAATTCGTGCGAATTAGCACTGGTCAAGAATTTGTCTGACAATTAAAGGTTTCGGATTTACCAAACTATAAAAAACCATCAAACTCTGCTGATCGGCAAACACCATTTCCGCGGCTCTTAAAACCGCCAAATGCCGGGAAGTGGATTTAAACGAAAGTTTAATTTCCCTGGCAATATCACCAACCGAAGCCTTGTTAACCTTTTCCAGATATTTTAAAATTTTAAGCCTTCTTGCGTTTGCCAAAGCTTTTAATTGTTTTTCTAATTCTTTCATAAATTCCTCCGAGTGCTTATTCGTGCGAATAAGCACTCGTTGACTTAATTAATAGCTCCAGTTTAAATCCCCTTTGCTGGTGGTAACTTTAAGTAAGTCGAGGCCGGTAATGGATTTAAGAATAACACCGGTTTTGTCTATACCCACTAAGGAAGTCTTTTTTCCGTTATATATGGCTAAAATGACATAGGTCTTCTTGGCGGCTACATTCTGGGAAAGCATGGTTAAACTACCAGTTTTATCATATGTCCACAAGAAAGCCAAAGTGTTTTTGCTAACATCCTGGGCTACTGTGTTATAGCTTAAAAACTGGATGGTAGACTGCATACTGACTTTGCGGTTCTTTTCCTTAAGTTTAATGTCCGTGGTATTCCCTGCCTGATCTGTGAGCAGGATATCGTTAATGCTATCAAGGACTGTGACTTTTGAGGTAGTTGATATGTTATCTGTGCCGGTGAACTGGATATCTTTAAGAGTGGAATTAAACTGGATAACCGCTTCAGGAGAGGTTTTGTCTATGGTAAAGGTAATGATTTGGGGGAGTTCGTTATTGCCGGCTTTATCTGTAGAGAAGAAACTGATTGTGTGCCGGCCTTCGGAGGTGACAGGTATAGTACTCTGATAGGTTGTGGTGGCTGTGTTGTCCAGAGAGTACACTGTTTTAAGGACTCCTGATGTTGTGGAGGCATTGTTGTCTACTACAGGGTCTAGGGCGGAAATATTTATTTTTACATCCGTCCGATAAAACCCTGGGCTCCCCATAGTTCCTGTTGTGGTGGAAGTGGAAATGGGAGGGGTGAGGTCTTGGGATTGATTGGAGTTTAAAATTGATGAAGGTTGAATGGTTTGGATGTTGTTGCCATTACCATTAACATCAAGTTGTATCGTCTGATTATTTTGAGCATTCAGTACCACCGTTGCCGTAGAGCTGGCGGTGATAAGGATGGAATCGTAATAAGCAGTGTTATCTGTTTGGCTTCCGTTAATTTGAGAAGAATAAAAACCGAAAGAACCGGAATTTGTGGCAACCAATTTAATGGTATAGGTATGACCCTCCGGTAAAAAAGCGAATTTACTATGGTCTAAAATATCGTACTTTACTTCAGGAATTTGATAATCAAAAGTCCCATCCGGGTTTGGCCCCACATGGTCGCCGTTCTCGTCATAAATCTCTAAATTCGCCGGGCTGTGAACCGAAACTTTATTTCCTTTATAAACACAAAGGGCTGGGTTAGTGGTAATACCTGCAACAGATGATGTATCGTCTTCAAGAATATTTTCAATTTTTTTTCTGCTACTGTCTAATGTCAGCATTGTGGAGTGGATATCGTCTGGGTTTAAAATAAAATAATCGGTCGCCCCGCCAATGTTGCTTGCGGAAACCAAAGGTACGGTTCCATCGCCCGGGACATATTGCAAATTATTATCATAGTCCGCCCCGTTTACAAATACCCTTCCTATGGTCGGAGATTCACAACCCATAATGCTATAGGTTTTAATACCACTGTTGGTCAAATCAAAGTTGTCAAAAGCCGATGTGTGAAAATTTTCTGCAGAATCAATTAAACCACTATTAAGTCCGTAGATGGATGACTTAAGCAAATTTTTACTATTATCATAATTGTTAATCTCTCCGCCAAAAAGGCCATGCTGCCCCAAGTAACCATTGCTATGATTAAAGTATTCCCGGCTTGGCAACATTTCATAAATAGCGGGCATATTTTGGCTTATTTTCTTTACTTCCATGGGGTTAAGTAACGCAATGCCCGCTTTTGCAACCCCTAAATCATCGCCGTAAAATAAAATTTTTGCCGAACTTGGCGTTCCCAGGTTTGGCGTGCCGACAAAAATTAATTTATTAATCTTTTGCTCATAATTAGGGTTGTCGTAAAGCAACTTTTTTATGAGCAAGCCACCCTGGCTATGTGCGATTACATTTAGACTAGATGCCGTAGTGGAGGCCAAAATACTGTCTATCTGCTGTTTCAAAAACGTATTGGCATTCTTGGCAATTTCATCCCGCCAATCATACGGGAATAAAAACAAGTCTTTGTTTAAAGTATAGCCTTGGTTTTGAAGGTCGGTAATTAAGGCTTTGGAGTAATCAAAAGACTCTACAGGTTGTCCCAAAACTGGATTTGCAATTAGACCTGTGATTAACGGCGTTCCATCGGGCTTAAATGCCAGCGGATCCATAAACGAGTTGCCGTCTAACGGATTTTTCATTTTGTCCAAATTAAACCAAAGTCTTTCTCCCCCATTCCAAATTTCCGTTCCCAATGTTCCAGGGATTATTAACACTGGCGTTTTAGAATTTTGTTTGGAATTGGTAAAATTGCAGGTAATGGAACTAAAAGAAACAGGGGTTATTAAAACTCCATTAGTTATGGGTGTTGTGGTTACTAGAGGATTATCGCTTAGACATGCTATGCCGATATTCTGCCAGCCAGGCAAAGGATCTTGGGTAATATAATAGCTACTGCCAGTCACAGTACTTGTAAAATTAGAGCCCGAGCCCCCGCTAGTTTGGATATTAAAATCTTTATTTAAAGATAATACTAAATTATTATATTGATCATGACTGTACTCTTGAATATGAAAACTAAAATTAGCATCTCCTCCTACAGAATTTTCATTAACAGTGATGTCAAAAAACTGCACCATCATCCAGGCATGGGCTAAAGGAGCAAAAATCAAACTGGAGAATAAAATTATATAAAATAATTTTTTTAGCATAACATTTATAAAATCTTAATACTTATTGTTGATAGCGCATACGTCCACAAAACATACAACCCAGCTAACATGAAAATCAAAGAGAACAACCAAGCAACCCATTTATGGGTAATAGATTTTCTGATAACTACCAAATAGATTGCTGCAAAAGCTAGTCCGAAAAATTGCAGTAAAAGCAAATTGCTCCATAGACCAGCATTTCCGCTGTTATCCAAAATATTTTGTCTAATAATTGCATAATTCCCGCCAATGGTTGGATTTTTTAAGCTATACCAAAATTTATATATTGGACTCCACAGCACCTCTGGCACGATGAACATTGCCAGGAATATGCCTAACCAAACTTTTTGCATTTTTGTCATAAATTTTGTTCTTTACCCACCTAAACTTCTAAAAGAAATTTTGGGAGGTTAATTATTTTAAAATTAAAACCGCCTGGGGGCGGCTCTGGGACGTCTTTTGGTTAATGTTATTTTGTTTAAAAATGGTTTTATTCGCGACGTAGGGCGAGAGAGATAAACAAGCTTGCTTGTTTATCTCCGAGCCGAGGAGCTAATACAGGTTCAATACCTCGGAGCTTTGCTCCGAAATGATAGTTTGTTCCCTTGCAGTAATACCTCGTCAGTTATGCTGCGAGGAACCTTTATTTTAACCCACTATTTAAATTATACCTTTTTAAAAACTGCCGTCAAATAAGCAAAAAGCTGATATTTTGCTTGTGTTTAAGAAAGTTTTACACAGATATATTTAATTATCGTCCTTGCCACGTGAATATGTAATAAATTGTCTTAAGAATTATTTCCAAATCAAACAGAAAACTGCGGTGCTTAATGTAGTAAAGGTCGTATTGGAGTTTGAGTTTGCTTTCTTCCAGGCTTCCGGCGTAAATGTTGAGCTGTGCCCAACCGGTAATGCCGGGTTTTACAAGATGCCTTTCGTCGTAAAACGGAATTTGGGTTTTTAACTGTTCAACAATATGCGGTTGTTCTGGACGCGGCCCGACCAAACTAATATGTCCGAGCAGAAGGTTAATAAACTGCGGCCATTCGTCTATTCTGCTTTTGCGCAAAAATTTTCCCGCTCGGGTAATTCTGGGGTCGTCCACCTGCGTCCAGGTATTGGTCGATCCGCCGCTCATGCTTCTATATTTATATACCTTAAACAGTTTCCCCTGCTTGCCCACCCGCTCCTGCACAAATAAAGTCGGCCCCGCGCTGTTTAGCTTAATGGCCAATGCGCAGAAAGGATAGCTAAGAAGGAAAAAAAATATGCCAATAAAACCCAGCGCTATATCCACAATCCTTTTGCCGATATTGTAAAACCTTTTTTCCTGGTAATCGATATTTTCCAAAAACCACAACTCGTTTAAATCGGAAAGATAAATCCGGCGGAGAAGCAGTTCGTAAAAATCCTTATGATTGTAAAATATTACCCCGCTCGTCCTTAAACGGTAAAGCTGTTCGCTGACCTGAGGAGTAGAATGCAAATTATCGGGCAGAATAATAATGGAATTTTTTTCAACCTTAGCCTCACCCAGAGAACCTCCTGTAAGACGGCCTAAAACTTTATACCCCAAATAACCGTGTGCCAATATTTCTTTCTCCAATTCCCACAGCTCTCCGTCAAAAGAAAAAATATAAATTCCTTCCACCAGCTTATTTTGCAAAAAATACTTCATTAATAAATACCAAACGAGCAGCAAAATAAAAGTTATAATTACATCAATAAGCAAAAAACGCCTCGGGGTAAGAATTAGGTTGGGTTGGAAGTAAAAATAAATAACCGCGATAAGAACATTGACTGCCATAGCCGAGGCCAAACTAAACACCATTCCGGTATAACGACGAAACACCCCGACCTCAAACAGGCCGTGAATAAAAAACACAACCAGCCACAGCAAAAAAATATAGCTGAATGTTTGCAATAGCTGTGCGGTCGAAGCGTGCCCCAGGGTGTCCTGGTATCTAAAAATTATCGACAGCCATAGGCCAACATAAAACAACGCCGTCACCGGCACAAAAATTAACCAAAATTTTATTAGCCCCTTGCTTCCCTGCATTAGATCTCTTTCTTAAAGATTTTTTTTAAGACATTTACTCTTCCTGTTAAGCCTACAAAACTTAAGGCGTATTGTAAAGACCACTTAAGTAATGCCAAAGCATAGTTAGGGTAGGCATTGCGGTATTCCTTAATTAAAGACAGTACCGCTTTAATTTGTTCTTTATTTTTTGTCCGGGTTATGCCCAAATCATTCACGCGGTAGCTTACCATAATCTCCGGAATATTGCCAAACTTATACCTCTTTCCAAGCTCCAGCCATAGTGCGTAATCCTCTATATATTGACGGCCTGCGCCGTAAACACCCGCTTCTTTAACAGCGTTTGTCCTGGCCAAAATACCGCTGTGAACAAAACAATTCCTAACCAGTAACTGTTCGCGGATCTCCCCGTCCCCGGCAGGATATTTTAAGTCATAAAGTTTCTTGTTCTTTGGGCCGCATACCTCCGCCCAACAGCCAACTAAACAATAATTTGGATTCTTGTCCAGAAAGTCCAATTGTTTTTTAAGCTTATTTTTATCCAACCAGGCGTCATCACTGTCCAGGCGAGCCATAAATTCTCCCCTGGCCTTAGCCAGGGCGGCATTTAAATTTTTGGTCAAGCCTTGGTTAACAGGGTTGCTCCAAAAAATAATCCTGGGGTCTTTAACCTGATAATCTGCCAGAATATTTTTTGTTGTATCTGAAGAATTATCGTCAACTATTAAAAATTCAAAGTCATTAAAACTCTGCCCCAAAACGCTTTGCATGGCCTCAGGCAAAAACTCGGCGTCGTTATAGGTTGACATTATTATGGAAACTTTGGGCATAGATTTGATTTAAATGATTAATCAGACGAACAGAACGACAGGCAATTTTAAATCCCGAAACAAAGGGCTCTAATTGGCGGCAGGATCCGCTAAAACATCGTTCTGCCCCTTTGCTTCAGCCAGAGTTTTCTGCAAGAATTTCAAATCGACCTGCTGCTGCAAAACCGGATCTTGCTGGGCCATTTTAATAAGTATTCGCAGGGTGGCTTTTTCAGTAATGTGATAACCGTCGTACGATTCGGAGTCCGGCGCGCTGAGCGATGCTAAGTCAAAATAGTTGAAAAACCCAAAATGAAATTTTTCAAACAGCGGCCTGATTTTTGAATCCGTCAAAAACATATAAGCGTAAACCGGATTATTTTTATATGCTTCTACGACCGCATGCGGTTGGGGCGAGATGTAGCCGATAACGTAAATATTATTTTTCTGACAATAATTAAAGAAGTCTTCCAGCTGCAATACACCGGCTTCGGAAAAATTATTGCCACTGGGACTGCCTCCGTTGTGCTGAACAAAATCTACTATGTGAGCCACGCGGCTAATGTTGCCGGCATGGGTTGGGTCTGCCGAATCCGACCCGAAATAGTAACTACCGTCATTCCTTATTCCCTGTCCGTTTATTAACGCAGTCAAGCCAATTTTTTTCACTCCCTGGTTTTGGAACAGCTGCCGCAGGGAAAATTTATTTTTGAAATAATCGGTATAAACCGACAAAAAGCTGTTAAAAAAAATGTTAGTGTCGTTGTCCCAAACCGATCCGACCGTAAACTGCTTAGTAATGTCGCTTGTGCTGGTTGGGAGACCGGGATCGTATTCAACCGGATCGATATTGATAATCAATAGCTTTGGCTTTTGAGGCAACGCGGAAACAAAATCTTTAAATTCGTTCGGCGCGTAAATTACGGAGTTGGCATTATAAAACTGTCCGGGCTGTTTAAAAAACCCGGCCCTAAACCCCAAAACTTTAGAATCCCCTAAAGCCAAAATTTCCGGTTTCAACCGGCTGGCCATTGTTAGCTTATAATAATCGTTCTGATTGCTGTAGGCGGGTCCGTATAATACTTGCCGCTGTTTTGAAATTTGTTGCTTAATTACATCCTGAGCGGATAAAAGCTCTCCGGACTTAAGCTGGACGAGCAGAGGAAAAGCCAAAAGCAAAATAAAAGGCAGACACAAGGCAAAAACTTTTAAAAAGAATCTTTTCATAATACCTCAGAATTGGAAATAAATAAACTGCTTCGCGCCGAACACGCCAAACAACAAAATAGAACCCACGACTAAGTAATACAAAGGCCATCTGGCATAAGCTGGTTGCGCAGGCAGCCACTGCCATAAGGAAGCCTGCCGCTGGAGCAACTCCGAAAGCATAATTACCGCTATCCCCAAAAGACAAACTATTATTGTTTTCCTGTCTGTCATTGCACCATTTAGAGAAAGAAGATTTTTCCAGACATAATAACTGTAAAACCGGTCCAAAAAAGAACCCAGCCCCGAACCCAAATGGAATAGGATGTACCAGGCATCCGTTAAATTTACCGCGCGAAAAAAAATCCAGGCTATGCAAGCCAAAACAAAAGTCGTGCCAACCCGCAACAACCGCAATAACGCCGGGGCGCGGTCCAGTCTAAAAAAATGAATAATACTGTCCCGATAAGCTTTGGTGGCCTGGGAAAAACAAATAAAAAATCCGTACAGGCCGCCCATTACCACGTAAGTCCAGCCGGCCCCGTGCCAGAGGCCGCTTAGGAGGAAGGTGGCCATAATGGCAAAGTATAATTTCAGGCGCGTGGTATTTTTGGAACCAAAAGCCAACGGATAAAAAACATAATCCCTGAACCAAGTCGACAGGGAGATGTGCCAGCGGCGCCAAAACTCGGCAATGGATTTGGAAAAGAACGGCCTTTCAAAATTTTCCACCAGTTTTATTCCGAGCACTTGGGCGGAACCCAAGGCAATATCCGTGTAAGCGGAAAAGTCGGAGTAAAGCTGGAAAGCGAAAAAGACAGTGGCTAAAATTAAAGCCGGGCCGGAAAACTTTTGGGGGTTGCCGTAAACAATATTAACCATAATCGCGAGATGGTCTGCCACTACCATTTTTTTAAAAAATCCCCAAGCCATGCGTTTTAAACCGGTGGTAACCCGTTCGTAATCAAAATCGTGATTTTGGTGGAGTTGAGGCAATAAATGCTGAGGCCTCTCAATTGGTCCAGCCACCAGTTGGGGGAAGAACATGACATATAGGGCATAAATGCCAAAATGCCGCTCGGCTTTATGCTTGCCGCGATAGACTTCAATAGTGTAGCTCAAAGCTTGAAAAGTATGGAATGACAAACCCAACGGAAGAGCCAAAGACAGAAGCGGAAGACTATAATTCCAGTCCAAGAATCGGGCTAAAACGGTGAGGTTAACGGAAAAAAAATTAAAATACTTAAAAAATGCCAAAATTCCAATATTGGAACATATACTTAAAATTAAAAAAAACTTTCTTCTGTGGCCGCTACTTTTTTCAATAAATATTCCTGCAAAATAGTCTATTACAACCATAGCCAATAATATTAGGACGTAGGCCGGAATAAACGCCATGTAAAAATAGCAACTGGCCCCCAGCAGCAGCAGCCAGCGAAAACGGTAGGGCATCAAAAAATAGGCAGTCGCTACCGCGATAAAAAAAAGTACAAACTGGGGAGAGTTAAAAGTCATTTAAGCAATTTTACCAAGGCCTCTCCGGAAACCAATAACTCATTATCGGCCGAGTTAAATATTTTAGTTTCAATTTTAGCCAAATGCAGGCTTTCTACCTTTTGCAAAACTTTGCCTTCCACTGAAACTTTGGTGTTAAAATAAATGGGTTTATGGAAAGACAAAGTTTGTGACAGGCATATTCCGTATTTGCCGGGTAAATACATTCCGAGCAATCGGGAAAAAAGCGCGCCCGCCTGCATGCCATAGGCAATTGGTTTTTTAAATTCCGTTTTCGCGGCAAAAACGGGGTCGGTATGAAGCGGGTTATAATTACCCGACAGTTTGGCAAAACCGGCGACCATCTTTGGCGAAAATTTTTGTGCAAAACCCGCCACATCTCCCACCCGCAGTTGAGCAAAAGTGATTGCTATCGAGGCTTTAGGCATTAGTGTCTCCCCCTTTTGCCTTAACCAGGACTAAAACGTCGTTATAATTTTTTACATCCATGGCTTCATCATAATTAAACTTTATATTAAAAACTTTTTCAATTTCTGTAATCAAAATTATGGCGTTGAGGGAATCCCAAGACGAAGTGTTTTGAGGGGAAAGTTCGGGAACGATTTTGCTTTCATCAATGTTCAAAACAGAGGAAAAAATTTTGGACAATTTGCTCATATCTTTTTTTCATAATTAATGGTTATAGATTCCGGCTCGGCCAAGTTGGACAAATATTCCGGAATAACGACACGGCGGATAAGGCTTTCGTTAGTTTCCAACTCAACAGACAACCCCAACTTGTCTAAAAACTCTCTTGCCGGGACGTTTTTTGCAGAAGCAAAAAAGGGCACACTCAAAACCTTAAAACCGGCGGCGAATGCTTGTCCGATTAGAAAATCAAAAAAAGAACGTTCCACGCCTCTGCCGAGCACGCGACAACTTAACAAAAAGGAATCCAAAATCGCGCCGCCTTCTTTGCCGGGATCTTTGGTGATAATGGCCAAAGCCGTTATCCCGTAACCGCCAAATTTGTCGGAAATATCGGCGGCAAAAACCAAACCCTCCTGCATTAATTTTTCAATGTCCTTTTCCGTATATCTTTTGGTGGTAAAATTAAACTGATTGGTCTTTAAAGTCATTTGCGATAGTCTGGGAATCTGCGATGCGTTATTAAGTGAGATCTCCAATTTGACCAATAGCTGCTTCAGGTAGTCATCAAAAGTCTGCGAGGCGGCCTGCGCCGACGTCCTTCGCTTCTCCTGCGAATACATTTGCCCTTTTAATTTATCTTCCGCAGTCAGGTTAAAAGGCGTGAATACCGGCAGGTCATGCAAGGTTTTGGAATAATACTCGGGCTCCAGACTGAATTCCGGCACTAAAACCTGGCCGACATTTTGCCGGACCCAATCCCGGTTTACCGGATCGTCATCCAAAAAAACCATACTGTCCAATCCTAAATTCAATTCCTTGGCGATTTCCAAAAAATTATCCGCCTTATTTTTCCAGTTTATCCTGGAAGCCGCAAAATGCTGAGGCTTAAGCAGCATATAAGGATGCTGGCTAAAAACCTCCTCCACATCCCGCTCATTGTTACGGCTGTTTATGGCGAGTAAAACACCCCGCTCATAATATTCCAATAGGGCACGCTGAAAATTCTGGAAAGCAACGCCCGGATAAGTAGGACCCAAGGCAATTCCATCAACACCAACCTCGCCCAAAACTCCTCCCCAGAGCACGTTATCCAAATCCAGAACTATGCATTTTTTCACCCTTCCCAACAAATTTAAGGCGTAATTTATCCAGTGCCTTGTCAGTTGCTCAAAAAAATCCGTTTTGAAGGGTATGTCAAAAGCATACATGCCCCGCATGTCGCGGGCACTATCCTCCCCCACTGAATGGATAAGCTGATTTGTATCAAAAACGTAAAAATTTGGTAACTCCGCAGCGAGCTTCTGTAACCGGTCATTAAAACTACCAACCAAATTAAATAATGGGTTGTCCCCATATAAGTTCCCATAAGCACTTACATATGGCCTAATAAAACTATTCATGACCACAATCCCCTGTTGTTTTTGGCAATAATCCTTGATGTCTTCCAACAAACCTGGAAATTCCTCGCCGCTCTGTGCCGCCAATTCCGAAGGCATATACGAACTAATGTCAAAAAAAATATAAGTGACCTGCGCCGGAGCGGAAAATAATTTACTATCTTTATTCTTTAAATAAACCACATACTGCTTATAAGGGACTTTAAAAAATTCCGGATAAATTCCTACATTTATAAAAGCGCCGGTGAGCATTTTTGCAAGAATGTCATCGGTAAAATTAGTCAGCAAATTAACTTTAATTTTCTGGGAAAAATCTCCGGGATTTAATTCGGGCAATGAATTTGCGAGTTTAAAGTAAGTTAACGAGTCCATATTTTAAAAATTAACCATGGCAAAACCAATGGCGGAAGTTTCGGTGTGAGCCAAACTCACGGCAACCTGGTATTCTTTTAAGTGCTCTTTCAACAATTTGACTTTGGGCGCCGTCCCCTGCTTAACTATTTGAAAATCATGGTAAAAAATCGCCTCCGGCATGGCTTTAATAACCGCCTCTTTTAAGGCAAATCGCGAAGCCAGATGCTGATAAATGTCGGGTGCCTGGCGAGCCATCTCCAGTTCCTCTTCCAGCAAAAAAAATTCCGCTGCACGTTCTAAATTTTCTATTGACCTAAACCGGCTTATTTCTATAACATCAACGCCGATATTAAACATAAAATTGGCTTTCCAGGCAAATTGCCACCTTATTTCTTTAACTTAAAAAAATTATAGCTGATTTCCTCGGTATTTTCAATGCACAATAACCTATCTTTTATACAGAGCCTGTTGCCGAACGGACTTTTAAACGTGTAACACATACTTAATCCGGTCATACGGCTCTTTGCAAAATTTTAATACAGTCTTTAGCCCATCCGACAGCCTTATACCGCCAAATGTCGTTTTTCCACTTGCCCCGATTCAACAATTTTTCACCAAATCCCTCCCCAAAACCCAAACCAAAATGCTTTTGGTAAATTTCCACAAAATCTTTGGCCTGTTTTTCCAAGCTTAAACTTTGTAAAATATATTCACGCGGGTTAAAAGCTTTCCATTCTTTTTCCATTCGGTCCAAAGCGGAAGGCAACTCTTTTAACTGTTTTATTTTTATACCGCAACGGCTGTCAAAATATTCCGCACTAGTGGCGGGAAAAACACTTTCTTCCCCGGTAAACAGGCCGGTATTTTTTTTTGATACAACGCTGTCGCCAATTCGTCCTACGTCGCAGACCAGCATGGGAATATTACAGCTCAAGCCCTCAAGAAGCGCTAGCCCCTGGCTTTCCTGACCGCCCAGCCAAATCATATAACGCGCCTGGGCAAGCATTTTTTTATATTCCGATTCCCGGTATTTTGGATACTGCACAACTTTATGATGAAGCCCCCGGCTTACAAGCTCCTGCTTTACAAACTCCAGCTCCGCGGCTGAACGCTGCTTAAAATAAACCAGCACAAAACTTTTGTCGCCCAAAGCAGGAGAAAATTCCGTGGTATCTATTCCCGTGGGCCAAACATCCACCGGACAGCCGTTAAAGCCAAACTTTTGCCAAAAGTCCGCTGTCCAGCGCGAAGGCTGCAAATAAACCGCGCGCGACAAATCCAAACCCTTTGGCACCTGCGAGGGCTTTACAAACAAATTCGGTCCAATAGCCACCTTAATCTCCGTGGGTAATTTTTTTATTTGCCACAGGGCGTCTAAATCGTCGTGTATCCAAAGCCTTTGGCAGGCGTCCAAGCGCCGATTTATGGCATACGGATAACCAATAGCATCCAAACCCTTAATTAAATTGTCCACGACCTTCTTGGGTCCGGAAGCCAACAAACGATTATGGCTTTTTGAAATAATATTTATCATGCTTTTAAATCAATTTCACCAATTTCCAAATATCTTAATTCCCTTTTCACTTTACCTTTACGGCGTGAAAGCCTTTATGGCGCCCAGGCACTTCCACCTGGGGTCCGTGGAAGTCAATGTCCCAATTATTTAAATTTTTCTGCCACCACTCTTTGGTTCTTACATGCCAGCGTATTTGGTGCCACTCTTCGCCCCAGCATTCGCTAAACCCGAGAATAGAACCAACCGGCGCTTTGTCGTTAATCACCCTACAAATATCCGCGACTTCTTTATCCCGTAAATGACTTAATACGCACCCGGTAACAAACAGCACAGGTTCGGAAAAATTAAGAGTGGGCAGTACTTCTTCGGCAAACCCCTCCTTCCATTCAATTTGAGGATAGCTAGATAGAGGAAATAATTGTTTCGCGATTTCAATCCCCATTTTTGAAGGCTCAATTCCTATGACCTTCTTAAAATACGCAGATAACTCGGCGGAAAGCCAGCCGTTGCCTGACCCAATATCAACGGCAAAGCCGCGAACATTGGGGTATTTATTAAGCAGAAAGCCGAATTTATTATCCGGATGGCTAAACATATCCTGCTCTTTTAGCCGCTTTACACCCAAACGCTCACTCTCCAATTTGCCCTTCACTAAAAATTCGGCGTTGTGGCGCCTATAGCTTTCTTTACTGGTTTGAAACCGTGCGGAAATTTTTTTAAAAAAATTTTTAATTACCATAATCCCAAATTGTTTTATTTTTTAATTACTTCTATCCCCTTCCCCTAAGACAGGTTGTACTTGGCCTGTAAAATCTTCCTTAGTGATTGGTGTTTTTCTTTATGGAGAGCCAGATACATTGCAATATCATCAAATTTTTCAATACCGGCTACGGAAACCAAATCACTTTCGCGGCAGGCAAAAATTTCGTATCCTGCGTCTTGCAATAATTTTTGGCTTTCCAAAAAATGTTCATTTTTAAAATGCCGATTTTTCAGCTCAGAGGCCGATTCATACCAGATTATCGGCAGACTTTTTTTTATTAAACCAAGGCTTCCCAAAAATACCTCGCATTCAAAACCTTCAACGTCAATTTTTATAAAATCTGGATTGGTCAAATTTTCTTGGACCGCAAAGTCGTCCAGCCTAACCTGCTGTACTTCCCTTTTTTTCGCTTTCTCGCCGCCCAAAAAATCCTTTATTAATGTTGTTCCGGTGCCTACAACAAAAATTTCAGTTTTCTTATTCTCATTTCCAATTGCCATGTTATGAACAAAACAACAATTTTCAAGACGGTTCAAAAATACTGAATCCTGTTCAACTTTTGTAAATTCCTCCACAGGTTCAAATGCGTGGCTTATTATTTTGCCTTTGCCCATAAAAGCGGCCAAAATCCCATAATATCCGGTATTAGCGCCAATATCGTAAAAACAAATATTTTTACCGCTTTCGATTAAATTTTGCAGGCAAATTTTTACCAAGTCGGTGCCAGATTGCTCGGTTATGCCGTTATACAGGATTCCGTAGGCTATGTCCGACTGCGACATAATATTGCCCGCATACCAAAATCCCAGGTCAGATTTTACGGCGGTATTGTATTTACCGGACCTGGATTTGGGAATATAAATGAATTTCTTTCCGGTTACCGCTCCAATAAAATTCAAAAAAGCGTAGACTGCTTTATACATAATATATTTTAATAATATAATCTACTTTGCCAATGACTCCCATTTGGTTTGGGTCGTTTTCAGCCTCGGGTCGGAGACCAATAAATGCCAAATAACAGCCTGGAAACTTTCGGAATGAGGAGTAATGCGCGAGGCATCGGCTTCTGGAATTATAACACAGGCATCGGCAACCTCCGCTGTGTAGCCGCCCTTTGGGCCGACTATGCCGCCAACTGCCGCACCAACCTGCTTGGCAAGCTTAAGCGCGGAGACTAAATTCGCGCTGACGTTTTTTTTCGCGTTGCCGCCGCCGACCGAGAAAACCAAAACCATGTCCTTGGCGCAAAGCCTGCTGCCTTTGAGCCACGCGGCAAACACGCTTTCCCAGCCTTCGTCGTTTGTCCGGGCCGTCAGCTCGGAGACATTGTCTGTTGGAGCGTAGGCTTCAATGCCCGTAATTTTCCTGAAATCATTTACGGCGTGGGAAGCGTTGCCCGCGCTGCCCCCTACTCCCAAAATAAACAGCCTACCCCCGCGTCCCCTGACTTCCACAAGAAGCTCCGCTAATTTGTTTACCGATTCCTGGTTGATTTTTTGGGCAATCCCGGAAACTTCGGACAAATACGTGGAAATAAATTCGTTAGCCATATTTTTAAATTTAATTATTTGGTATTGTGATTATTTTATGTTGCTGTCCGGATTTATACAAAGCATCCAGGGATTTCATTACCGCGATGTTTTCTTTGGCCGCAACTTCAAACGATTTTTTGCCCAAGCTCATAGCGCGAAAATCTTCCCATTCTTTTTTCCAGGAAATATCTTCCGGCGGGAACACCCACTGCTTTTCTTTATACGGCCTGCCGAGCTTCTCTTCCTGTCCCAAAGTTAAAGTCTCCGCCCCGTAACTCCTGCCCAGGCCGTTAATGAACAAATACCCCTTTTCGCCGAAAATTTCAAAAACAAATTTATTTTTCCATTCGGTAATGCTGACATGGAATTGCGCGGTTTGCCCTTTTGCGGTTTGGAGCAGGCAAAAGGCGTTGTCCTCAAACGGGCTTTTTTTCCAAAAAGAATTTTGCAAAATGGCCTGCGCTTTGGAAAAGTCCCCCAAAAACCAATGCGCCATATCTATAACATGCACTCCTTGGTCAAAAAGTTCGCCGCCGCGGCTGAATTTCTTTTGCATCCTCCATTCCAAATCGTAACCCGGACGTGCGCCATGCCCATATACCGCGCGGATGTGCATAATTTTGCCGATCTCGCCTTCCTTAAAAAGTTTGTGCGCCAAACTGACAGCAGGATGGTAGCGATGGTTAAAACCCACTTTGAGCAATTTCCCGGAAGATTTTACCAGTCGCGCCACTTCCTTGGCGTCTTTGCTGTTGTACCCCAACGGCTTTTCCACCAACACGTGCTTTTTGTGCTTTAATGCCAGCTTAACCAAACCCACGGCGGCTTTGGGGAAAGTGGCAATAATTACGGCGTCGAGTCCGTCTATATTTAACAAATCTTTTAAATTATTAAACGTGGGTACTTTGCAATATTCCGCCAAAGCGCTGCACCTGGCCGGGTCAATGTCATAAACGCCGACAATTTTGTCCTGCCCCAATTCCTTAATTGAATCCGCCCGTTTTTTGCCAATAAAGCCCGCGCCAATTATTGCGACTTTTAAATTTTTCATGACTTTTTTATCTCTTTAAAAAATTGATTGTCTATTCTCCTTAAAGTATATTCCGAATTGTTGTTTAACAGCTCTATATCTTTTGCCGTGAATTTTTTCCAGTCGTCCCACTTCGCGCTAATTAACTTGCCGGTTAAAAGGTTGTCCGGCCGGCATAAAAAATCAATAAGTCCGGCCGCCAAAAGCGGTGAATCGCCACCATTCTGTTTTTGGGCCAAAGCTTTAGTGTAATAGCTTTCCCCGGCTTGTTTTTTACCTGCCGCCAGCGTGTTTTTTAAAAACTTGGTATTCACCGCGCCGGGCGCCACCGCGTTAACCTGGATATTACTGGCCCTGTACTCCGCAGCGAGATTTTCCGTAAACCGGACAATGGCAGCTTTGGAAACCGCGTAGCCGCTGAAATTCGGGAACGGATTCACAGATCCGCCGCCGGAAAAATTAATAATTTTTCCCTGTTTTTGTTTTACCATATAAGGCAGCACCGCGTGGCAAACATTAGCGGTGCCGATTAAATTTACGCTAATGACCCTGCTCCAGTCTTTAAGAGGATTGGTATGAAATTGCCCCACCGGCCCTAAAATTCCGGCCGCGTTAATTAACACATCTATTTTATGATGCTTGGCAATAATTTTTTTAACCGCCTCCCAAACCTGCCGTTCCTTGCTAACTTCCACAGCATAAAATTCAAGTTTAATTTTTTTGCCCAGGTTTTTTTGCAGGATTTTAAAATTCCCCCGTGACTTTCCCAGAATAATTATTCTGGCACCCAAAAAACCAAAGCCTGCTGACACGGCTTGCCCAATCCCCCCGGCCCCGCCGGTAATAACCACAACTTTATTTTTAAAATCTTTGGGAGACTCCATAATTTATAACGGCTGTTGGTAAATATTTAAAAGCACTTTTGACCCTTCGGATTCAAAGTCGTACGGCATCTCCCGCAGCCCTTGCTGTTCCAAAACATTTTTTATTTTCTTTTTGCCTTCGGGACAGAAAAAGAAGAACAAACCGCCGCCGCCGCTGCCCATAATTTTGCCGCCTTCGGCTCCGTGCTGTTTAGCCAGCTCATAAATTTTATCGAGCTCAGGGTCAGAAATTTTATTGGACATAGTTTTCTTTACTTTCCAGTGCTCATCCAGCAGTTTTCCAAAATTGGAAAGGTCACCCTTTTCCATTTCACTTTTTATCTGCAGCCCGATTTCCTTAATTCTCAGCAATGCCTTTTCCACCTGGCTTTCCGCAACCGCGGCTTCGCGGTTTTGGCCGCTTAAAATTTCCGAAGTCTTATGGAACTTGTTGGTAAAAAATATTCCCACTTTAAAGCGCAATTCTTCCGTGGTATCCAGGCTAATTTTTGGGCGCTTAACTTCCACTTTGCCGTCTTTGCCAATGTGCATTTCCACAAATCCGCCAAAGGCGGCCAAGTATTGGTCCTGCTTGCCGACCGGACTTTTTAAAATTTCCATTTCAATATGGCAGGCCTCCTCGGCCAAAGCTTCCGCGCTCATTTCGGTTCTTTGCATGACATGCAATGCTTTAAGCAACCCAATTAAATAACTGGAAGAAGACCCCATTCCTGTACCGGAGGGCAGGTCGGCAAAAGATGTTACCTCAACACTGTCCAAAACGCCGGTTATTCTTAGCGCTTCCCGCGCCAACTCGTGCTTAATTTCATTCACTGAAGCAACGGTTTCCGAATCGGAATATTTAATTCTGATTAAAGAATCAAGCACCGGACGGTTAAGCGTCAGGTACATGTACTTGTCTATGGTAGCGCTAAAAATAAACCCGCCGTGCTTTTTGTAAAACCCCGGCAAATCGGTTCCCCCTCCCCCAAGCGGGACGCGAAACGGTGTCCTGGTAATTATCATAATTTGTTTTTTAAATAATAATTTTTGGTGGTTTCCAATGTTTGCAGCGTGTCTATGCCAAAAACGGATTCTTCCGAAAAAATAACATAACCTTCAATTTTTTTACCTGCCTCTAAAACCAGCGGAAAAAGATGTTTGCCAAAATCGCAGGCGGCACCTTCCGGAATATAATTTAAAATTTCAGGCTTCAGCAGGTAAGCCCCGGCATTTACCAAAGGAAGTTCCGCGCTCTCCGGGCCTTCAATAAACTTTTGTATCATCCCGTGTTCATCTAGCACCACCGCTCCGCCGGCTATTCCGCTGTAAGCGCTTTTAGTCCGGTCAAACAAGATTATCCTTCCAAGCGACTCTTTTGCCAAAGGCTTTTGGATTATTTTTTTAAAGTCCATATTAAACAAATTATCGCCGTAAACCACCAAAATCTGTTCGTCGCCAAGGATGCCGGCCATTTTTTTTACCGCGCCGGCCGTACCGTTTAATTCCTGTTCCAAAAAATATTCTATTTTAAGGCCTGCCCCGTGGCCGTCGCCATAATATTTTTGGAACTGTTCGGACAAGTAGCCAATATTTAAAATCACGTTGTCAATACCTGCCAGCATTAACTGCTCCAAAGTCCTATCCAAAATTTTCTTGCCGTTAATTTCGAGCAACGGCTTTGGCGTGAAATTGGTTAACGGACGAAGCCTGGTGCTGAGCCCTCCGGCAATAATTACTGTTTTCATATTTTAGACAGAACTTCTTTTTTAATATACTCAATGCTTTTTAGCAGGCCTTCCCTAAGGGGTGTTTTGGGAACCCAGCCTAAAGCTTTGGCACTTGTAATATCGGCCTGAGTTTTTAATACCCCGCCGGTCAATGACGGCCTTTGCTCGGGCTCTATGTTGGTTTTTAAAATATCCTGCAGGGTTTCCAAAAGCTCTTTATAAGTAACCGCCTGTCCGCTACCCACGTTAAATGTCCTGCCGTCAGCCTTTTCGTTTTTTAAAATTTCCAAATGAAAATCGTTTACGTCGTCTATATAAATATAATCTTTACTCCGAAGCCCTTTACCGTACAAAACCGGTTTTTTTCCGGTTAACAACTGGATAATAAATTCGCTCATTATGGGGCGCTCGGTCCTACGGAAATCCTGCCTGGGACCGTAAACATTAAAATAGCGCACCGAGGTTACCGGAAGGCCGTGATTTTGGCTAAAGCTTTGGGCAAAAAAATGCGTGGCCATTTTGCTGTCCGCGTAAAAGCTAATTGGCGCTGCCGGCGCGGATTCTGGCGTGGGAAAGACATCCGTCCCTTCGTACACCGCGGAACTTTCAGCCAAAATAACTTTTTTTACTTTTGCGTTTTTTGAAGCTTCCAAAACATTAACAGTACCGCGCACATTTATATCCGCGGTTTCCGCCGGGTCTTTCTCGCAATCGGAAATGCAGTTTTTTGCGGCCAGATGAAAAACCGCTTCTGCCCCTGCAAAAAGCGGGTATATGTCCCGGGACCTAATATCAAACGGGTAAAATTTTACTCCTGCCGGAACCTGATCTTTTATGCCGTGAGAAAGGTTGTCAATTCCAAAAACTTCAAATCCTTCCGCCAAAAGCCGGTCGGCCAAATTGCTTCCAATAAACCCAGCCACGCCGGTAATAACAACTTTTTTATCCATGTTTTTAACCGAAAAATGAATGATTTACCGGTTAATTTTACCATATTTTATACGGCTTTACAAACTTATTATCTTTTTTATTTCTTTCGAACTGTTTACCTTAAAATCAAAATTAACCACCCCTTTGTTGTAAGGCGCGGCAATAAGAATGGTTTTTACGCTGCCCGCGTTTTTGCCTGCGTCTATGTCGTTTTGACTGTCCCCGACCATAAAGCACTGCGAAAGATTAAGATGGTAATCTTTGGCAGCAT
Source organism: Candidatus Doudnabacteria bacterium (assembly GCA_003151625.1). Lineage (GTDB taxonomy): Bacteria > Patescibacteriota > Doudnabacteria > UBA920 > UBA920 > PALSA-1336. The sequence goes on along the minus strand of PLYC01000020.1, from coordinate 59,450 downwards.
CCAGCAAAAGGCCGGGCTTGGGCTTGCGGCAATTGCAATTGTCTTTGTCGTCGTGGGGACAAATATAGATGGCGTCAATGGACGGAACATTGGCCTTTAAAAAATCGTGCATCTTATTCAATTCTTCCCAGGACATTTTACTGCGGGCAATATCCGGTTGTTTGGTGGCAATAATATTCAAATAACCTTTGGCTTTTACATAGTCCAAAACCCCGGCCACGTCCGGGATTAATTTAAAATTTTCAAATTTTTGGGGTGAAACAAATTTTTTCCCGTCAGCACGGTGTTCTTCCACGTGGTTTAACACCCCGTCCCTGTCCCAAAATACGGCTTTACCCCGCACCACTTTTCCCAATTTATTATCCATTTTAATAAAATTTATATTGTAAAATTTACTTCTAGCCACCATTATAACAAAAAAGTGGTGCGGGGCTTATTCATAATAAAATTTTCTTAATATTTTGTATGTTCCGGGAAATTTATTTGTCAGCATTTTGCCGATCCTGAACGGAGTAACTTTAAAATTTTCCCAATAAAGCCTAGCGTAACCTTTGACCGTTGCCCACTTACCATTATAATGCGTGCATTTCTTACAAGCCTCTGTAATAGTCTTAGTGAACTCGGGTAACTGGACATCCATGCCAAAAATGGAAAGCGATTTTTTGCGGGCTAGCGCTCCCATTTCTCTAATTTTTTCTTTGTGTTCGACAAACCATTCCATATTCTTAAAATAAGCCTCAACATCATCAACCTCGCACCAGCGCGCAAAGGATACGTCCAATAATCTTAAATGCTCATTATGAAAATGGGATTTATGTGTAACTATAGGGTTGCCGGCCATCATTGCCTCTGCAATGGCAATCCCTATTGTCTCGCCATCCTTTCGCGCATGCGCGAATATATCTATATTATGGTAAAACTGCGCTAACTCCTGTTCGTTTAACCTCGGCAGGAACTCCATTTGTCTTATTCCCAACTGATTAGCCAACTTTATCCAGCCAGACGATGGATTAGCAACTATATATTTAACTTTTTCACCATACTTTTCTTCTAGTTTTTTAAATGCGTAAACTGCGATGGGGTCAAAAATTTGATCATCCCCCCTACCTATCCTGCCAAAGACTACTTTGTCCCCTACCAATTCTTTATGTAAAACTTCCGCAGAAAAATCTTCCAACGGATTAAACAGCATTTCCGCGCTTTTAACTCCGCGTTTTTTTAAACGTTCAAGATTTTCTACCCCTGAAACGTAAGTTTTAAATACCGCTCCGTTAGTTGCCCAATGGCCGAACGGCGAAATAAGAACTACCGGAATACTGGCGGGTATTGCGTTAATGGGAAATTGATAATGGGCAGAGACAATTGTGATTACACACTCAATACGATTGTCAAAAATAATGGCTGCTAAATCCGGCTCCATCCCAAAAAGGGTATATGGCTCATATTGTTGTTTTTCGGCAATACTAAACGGCACCATCTTAACATCTGTATTTCCCAAAAAACTTTTTTGCTGTTCGCCTAATTTTGGACTGTAAGCAAAATAAACGTTAAATCCCCCTGCCAAATGTTTGGCAAATAATTGGAGAAGTTTTTCCGTACTGCCGTAAAAAAGGCCTGATTCGTGAAAAAATAATATATTATGCTTTTCCATGTCTTGTAAAAACGCCTTTAAGTGAGCTGTACCAGGCAAGGATTGTCCCAATGGGCAACAACCTTAACAGCCAATGATAAAACTTAATTACCGCTCCTCTTGGATCCTTAATTGGATTTTTAGGGACTCCGGCATAACTCAGCGCCAAAGCTTTTGTCCTTTTTTGTTCCCAGTTTATATCCCAAATATCCAGCCAGCGGAAATGTGCCGCGCCATTTTTTTCAAACAGGCGCAATACCTCCACATCAAACCAATATAGCTGCCGGTCGTCAAAATGATTAACGTCTATCCCCTTTTCTTTGTAAACACCAACCCAAGTTTCGGGCAGGGCGGCGAGTTTTATGCCTTTTTCTTCTTTGGTAATCCCATAACGAAAATTTATTTTGAGCGGGCTGCGGCCCATTTTTAAAAACTCCATTATCCGCCAATGAGCTTGCTTGGAAAGCATTCTGTCCCAAAGCGCAAAACTGTAATGCAAAATTTTTACCGCCTCGTAATTCACGGCCGTTTCGTCAAAGCCTGCAGGCACTCGGCTTTCGTGCACATTTCCGGGGGCATAATTGGTCTTGCCGTCGTCGCGAAAAATTACCGGTTTATAATTATCGGTCCAAACCGATTTATCCACTCGGTAATGAGTAGCCGATTTCCACAGCATGACCCAGGCCAAAGCCAAACTCCGGCCGGGTTTTAAATTATTTACCGTCTCCCAAAATTTTTGGTCGAAAAAAATATTGGCCGTTGGTATTTCATCGGCGTCAAAAGCAAAAATCAGGTTATCGGAACCGAATTCCCTGGCTTTGTTTATTAAAATTTGCCTGCGATTTTCGGTGGTGGAAAATTCCTTTTCCGCTTCCACCCAAACAACTTTTGGGAATTTTAGGCAAATTTCTTTAGTGCGATCCCAAGAATTGGCGTCGGCGACAATAATATGGTCGGCAAAAAGGCTCATGGCTTCAAGAGTTTTTACTAATATCCATTCCTCATTTTTTGCCGGAATAATAACAATTTTTTTCATAGGCTTTTCCGTCCTAAATTACATTTTTACCGGGCAAACAGTTTCATGTCGGAATATGCAAAATTATAATCCGGCCTTATGCCTTTAATAATTTGTGTGAGCAATTCTCTGTCTTCCTTATAGTGGTAGGTGCAAATAGCCAATTTTGGCTTGAAGCGCTTAATGGTAGAGAAAGCCCCCCCCAAAGCATCCCTCTCCATCCCCTCTATGTCCATTTTTATGAACGAGACCTTGTCCAAAGAATTTTTTTGCACAAAGTCGTCTATGGTGGTCTGGCTGACTTTTATTTTTTCACTGCCTTTAAAAGACGCGGATGCGCTGCCGATATTTTCAAAAGAAAAACTGAATTCCAAGTCATCCTGCGAGTTGCCTAAGGCATACCGGCAGCTGGTAATAATATTGCCGTTTTTGTTTTGGGCCTTGTTGCTTTCCAAACTCTCACCCAAGTAAGAAATCGGTTCAAAGGCGTAAACTTTGCCGCCCGGCCCGATTTTATTTGCGGCAAAAAATGAAAAGTAGCCAAAATTAGCGCCGCCGTCAATAACCACGTCGCCAGGTTCAAGCTTTACTGGATCCTTTTCATAAGGACCTTCCGGCATTACCCCGGGTATAGGGAAACTAACTTCGGAAGCATAAATAATGTCAAAATATTCCACCAGCAAACAGTTTAACTGCTCAGGGGTACTGACAAACTTTTTTTCAATTTTAAATTTCAAACCGTGGAAGTCCACAAAAATGGAATCACCCTGGTCCTGGTATTTAAAATATTTACGCAAATAATACTCGGACTTTAAATAGCGGGCACTGGCCGGCAAAACAGGATAGTCAAGAATATATCTCCAGGGTTGTTTGGAAAAATCAAAAATTACTGCGGCCAACAAAGGAAAAAAACTTTTTTTTAACCACTTTAGCCTCCAAATAAATTTATGCGCTGTTGGGTTATTCATAAATCGTTATGTCTGATAAGGGCTCGGTTTAATTTTCTGCCGCAACCCCTGGACGGCTTTTAATAAATAAAAGGAAAATGTGGAACCTAAACACATGGAGAGCAAACCAAAACTGCCTTTGGAGTTAAGCTTGTCGAATTTAATAAGGCCACGCCTCTTCCCTTCCCCGATATATAAAAAACGCGAAGGCCGTTTGTCCGGAAACAAACTTCGGTAAGAAAGCAGTAAATTATTTGTGGAACTGGTTAAAAATAATCTTTGGTCTTTTAACGAAAGCGGCTGTGGCAAACGGCTTCTGTAATATTCATAAAGCCCAAATACTTGTTGCCAGTCCATGTCTTTGCCGCGCATATCCTTCTTGCCGTGCCTTCGGGAGTAAAACATCGGTTCATTAAAAACCAGACAGGTGTTATCCCCTATCAAGTCTACCAGAAACGGGCGGTCGCAGGAAACCGAAAGGCCTGCCAAATTTGGCTTTGGCGCTGTTAGCAATGCCTGACTTCGATAAACCGCGGAACCCAGCATAAAAGGGCTGCCTCCTAAAATAAACCTGACAAAATCCGCTGCACCAAATTCCGAAACTTTTACGGGTAATTCGTTTTTGGCCGCCAATTTTAACGCTTCCGCCTCTTCGTCAAAAAAAATACCTTTGCTTCCCGCAAACTCGCTCTGCGGATGGGTATCCAGCACATTAACAGCCCGTTCCAAAAAGCTCGGGTGCAATAGATCGTCTTCGTGCATGGACATAACGTACTCGGTTTGCACGGGATAAAAAATTGTGTAAAAAATATTTAAAATCGCGCCTAAATTTTTCTCGTTTCTCTCATAATTAATTTGCTGTTCCGGAAACTCTTTAATTAAACCTTTATAGTCCCTGCTCCCGCCGTCGTCCACCAAAACAATTCCAAAATCGCGGAAAGTTTGCGACTTTAAACTCCGCAGGCACTGCCGGCAAAGTTCCGGCTGGTTATAAACAGGAATAACGACTGTGAGCTTCATAAAATCACGTTTGTTAAATTAAACTTTTACAGGAATAACTTTTTGCTTAATTTTTAGGATAAAAGATTTAAGCAGTACCCAGTCTTCCGTTTCCATAAAACCAAACAGTTTATAAAACAGCAAATAAAGCGCAGCCGAAAGCAGGCCAACAGCCATTAGCGAGTAAAGGCTAACCGCGAACTTCATCAGTACAAACCTGACCAAAACATATACCGCGCCGGCGGTAAAAAACAGCTTCGCGTAAAGCTTTAAATAAAACGCCGCGATTCCCTTAAGCCCCAAATATTTTTGCTCCACCCAAGCGGCCAAAAACGGTATGGGCAGAACGCCGGCCAAATAAGCCCAGGCTGCTCCTACTATTCCGTAGTGCGGCACTAAAATTATAAGGAATGCAATATTAACAACGGCCAGAAACAAAGACAAATACATTAAAAACTTGGATTTGCCCAAACCCATTAGACAAAAATATACCGGACTATACAAAGACAAAAGATAGTGTGTGGCTGCCAAAATAATTAATATTTTCCAGCCCTGGTCGGCGAAATCCCGCCCCAGCCAAAACAGCAAAATGGGATAGGCAAAAAGCACGCAAGCGGTTGAGCCCGCGGCGGCCACAACCGCCAAATTACGCACGGTGCGTCGGTAAACCATGCCGACTTTTTCCTGTTCTCCGCTGCCGAACAAAGAACTGGATAATGGAAAAAGAACTTGAGTTAAGCTGCTCGATACGCCCGAAACCTTTTGGGCCACATTGCCGGGGAGGGTGTAGTAAGTCAGCAAAGCCGGTCCCAAAAATATGGGGATTAAAAAACGGTCCAGCTGGAACAGCGAAGTGGCGGATAAATTGGTAATTGCGGCAAACACCCCAAACCTGTAAGATTTTTTCAGTTCTTTCCGGTCCCAGCCAAAAGACAGCTCAAACCCGGGCAATAATTGTTTAAAATAATAGCGGAAAACCAAAACCAAAATTATATTAAAAAATAAATACAGAGTCATAATAGCTTTGAGTTGGAAACCCATTATCACCAGCGCCAGCATACCCAAATTAAAAAATGTCAGCTGGAACATACTAAGCTTGGTGGTAATATCATAACGCTGAAGAGCCGCCGGCACAGCGGCGTAAACATACCCCCAAGTAATAACAAAAAAAGCGGCACCAGCCAAAGCAAATACCACAAAAATATGGGAAGTCGTCATGCCGGTAATATGAAATATCGGCAAAAAAAACTTTCCCAAAAAAAGAAAAACCGCCAAACCAATAAATGCTATGAAAAGATACAGGGTATGGGCCGAGTTAAGCAATTTTCTCAAACCTTCCTCGTTGCCGGCCGCCTGATATTCGGCAATGTATTTGATAAGCGCGGAAGCGAGACCCAAATCGAGCAAGGTTAAAAAGCCGATAATCGTATTTACCAAAACATAAATGCCGTAATTTGCCAGCCCTAGCCTATGCAGGACTATTGGGGTAACAAAAATGGAAAAGACTATCGGCCAAACATAGCCGACTAAACTGTAACTGACATTTTTTAGTGTCTTATAAGAAAGCGACGCGCTATCCATACTATTTTATTCCACAAGCCGACACAGCCAATTAGCTTATAATATAGTAAATTTTAGCATAAACAGCGTCGTTTGAGAATGAATTAAGGTTTTAACATGCGGGCAAGAGCTTCTGCTGTAAGCTCGACGCCTGCGGCGTTCCAGTGTGTGTCGTCGGTCTGGTAAAGCTGGGTTTGGTTTTTGGCTAACTCCTCGGAAAAAATTGCCTGGGTATCAACCACTTCGACCCCATTGGCCTTAAGCTCCTTTATCAGTTGCGGCAAAAAAATCGGCTGCTTTTTTGCCGGCATATATTGCCAATAAATATCTTCTTTGTCGGGAACCGGTAAAAATATAAACCTGATGCCGCGGGCTGCCAGTAAAATTTTAAGCTGCTTGAGGCTTTGGGCAACCCTGTTGGTGTCCGTGTTTGGAACCGGCAAATTAGCGGCATCGCCCTGCAAAAATAGCATTGGCTTTGGAGTGTTATAGACGAGCAAAGAAGAAGGAACCATTACGCTTTCTATTCTGGCTTTAAAATAATGGTACATATTTTGCTTTAGCAGTCTGTCCACAAAAATCGTAACCGGACGCAAAGCCGCCACAAATTTGGTTTGAGCAAAATCCCTGACAAATGTTTTAAGTTTGCCGCTAAGGCCTGAGTATGGGGCCATTGGCGTATTTACAATACTGCGTTCTATGGACGCCAGTACAACTACTTTTGGCGGATGGTTAATAAACCTCGGACTTGCCAAAAATTGGTCTATTCCGGAAGCGGCCAAAGGATAGGTAGCGAGTCCGGTTTTCTTTTGTAAAACTTCCGAAAGAATATCCGGCTGCGAAAGGCCGGTGCCCACAATGGTGGAATCCCCCACAATAACAACTTCAGGCGTGGTGGTAGAATTTTCGGTCCGGTAACCAAATTGGTCGGTATTCCAAACCACGTTTCTTTTTACGGCATATTTGGTATGCGGACCCAAGTCCCCCACTTCATTTTTGATTATATGAAGAGTAGGATAATAAGTCCCGGGAAGCAATGCCTTTCCCAGGGCACCGACTTCTGCCGCTTCCCAAACACGGAAAGTAAACGCGTCAATAGGTAAAAATATAACCTCGGCAAATATTACCAGCAAAAAAGGCAACGCAAATAAAATTGCCCTGGTAACAAATTTTTTAATATCCCGGTTCTGTTCGGCCATAGTTAAAATTGAAAATAAATAAATTTCGAACCGCCCTGGACGCCAAAAAATAACAGCGCCAAAACCACCACGTAGTATATTCCCCACCGCAGCCATACCGGCTGTCCGGCCAAAACTTCTAAAATAGAATTTTGCCGCTGTTTTAGCTGGACCAGTTCCAAAACCAAAATAGCGCAAATGCTAAGCAAAAATGCGTCAAACGTAAAACCCATTCCCCCAAGCAGCAGCCTGACTTGATTCAGACTAAAAATATTCCAGTTCCCCGCGAGCAAATGGGTAAAAACATAAACCGCGTCGCCCAGGCTATTGGCGCGGAACAGTATCCAAGCCAGACTGACCAGCAAAAAAGTTATCCCAATCTGGAAAATTTTATAAAATTCCGTTTGTGCTAAATGGAAAAAATTTACGGCTTTCTGGCGAAGCGGTTCTGTAATCCTGGACAGGGCAATCATGGCGCCGTGCAGGCCCCCCCAAATAACAAATGTCCAGTTGGCGCCGTGCCAAAGTCCCGAAAGCATAAACACCACCAAAGTATTGAATACCCACTTCCCCAAAGACACACGGCTGCCGCCTAAAGGAATATAAACATAATCCCGAAACCAGCTGGAAAGTGAAATGTGCCAGCGCCGCCAAAATTCGGCAATGGATTTGGAATAATAAGGCCGCTTAAAATTCTCCATTAAATTAAAACCCAAAACCTGGGCCGTGCCTATGGCAATGTCGGAGTATCCGGAAAAATCGCAATAAATCTGGTAGCTAAAAAATATCACGGCCAAAACCAACGAGGGTCCCGAGTAAGCGTGGACATTGCCGTAAACGTGATTCACCAATACAGCAAGCCTGTCGGCTATAACAACTTTCTTAAACAGCCCCACGCCAACGCGCTTTAAACCGTCCGTTACCCGTTTGTATTCAAATTGGTGCGGCTCATAAAACTGGTGCAATAAATTCTGCGGCCGTTCAATGGGCCCGGCCACCAACTGCGGAAAAAACATAACATAAAGCGCATAAATTCCAAAATGTCGCTCGGCTTTCTGTTTTCCGCGGTAAACTTCGATGGTGTAGCTCATGGCCTGAAAAGTATGGAAAGACAGCCCAATAGGCAAAATTATGGCCAAAAGCGGCAGGGAATAATTCCAGTGGACAAGGGAGGCAACGTGGTTAAAATTTGAGGTAAAAAAATTAAAGTATTTAAAAAATCCCAAAACCCCTACGTTGGAAATAATACTAACTATTAAAAATATTTTTCTGCGATGCCCCCGGGAATTTTCAATTAAAATTCCCGCAATGTAGTCTATAACAATGGTTCCGGCCAAAATTAAAATATAAACCGGAATTAAAAACATATAAAACACGCAGCTGGCCAAAAGCAAAAAAAGCCAGCGCCACTTGTGAGGCAGGTAAAAATAAAAAATGGTAACTACCGGGAAGAAAATAAAAAATGCTAAGGAGTTGAAAGTCATGTTGAGTATAAAGCTACCGGTTTTTCAGATTTAAGACTTGCCTCTACGCGATGCGTAAGTTTTAAATTATTCCTCGTAAACATTTTTGTAATGTTTCTGCAACCTCTGCAGTGTCCTGCTTCTCACGGATAATCTTATCATATCCCAGTCAAACTCATATCCAATTTCTAAAAATTTTGGTATGCGGGTAAGTTTTTTGGAAATTGACTGAAACCTGGATAAAAACGGGATTCTGCATTCGTACCAAATGCCGTATTGGAGCGTAGCGGGGTCAAAGAATTTTAAATCTATCAATTCCTTAACATCCTGCCCAGGCATGCCTAAAATATTCACCATGCCAGGCCAACGGCCGGAAAGCGCGCTTTCCGCCACCCAGTCAAACGGACTGCCGTTTATGGCAGCAATAACCTCCCAGCCGTCGTTGCGCGCAAGCTCCGAGCCTGTAAGCTCAAGCTGCCACGGCGTCCAGTCATGGTTAAAATATTTCAAAAAGTATTCCCGGTTCCACACGGAAATTTGCGGCGAAATCCGGTAATTAGCGCTCGGTTTTATTTGTAACGTCCGATACCGCGCGTTGTTTTTTAATTTCACAATTTCATAATTTTCCAATTTTTCAACAGGCTCATACCTCCACTCTTCCCATTGCCCTAGTTCAATACGCCCGACTTTCCCATGGTTTTTGGCATAAGATAATAAACCGCTTAAAATTTCCGGGCGCAATTTTTGGTTGGGCAAATAGTCATCCAAAGCCAAAACAAAATATTCAGCCGTATTGTTTTTGGCAATGTAGTCGTAAATGTACCGCGTCCATTTTTGGATGTTATTCTCGTCTTTGATTTTTACAAACTCAAAATTATCCGCCAATTTTTGTGCAGGTGGATGGTTCCCCAAGACTTTAAATTTCTGGCCGCCGTCCGGCTGCCAGTACTTGTTGTATAAATAACCCGCGGCCGGCAAAATTCCCGAAGTGGCGTCGGATGTAATAATGTAAAAAGGCAATTGGTCCATTACGGTGGTTCAAACGGTAAGTTAAATATTTTTTTGGGATCTATAAATCTTCAACTGCTCCACGCTGTCAAAAGTAAACCAGTTTTCCGCCGTAAAGCCGGCGCAGTAAAGCTGCTTTTGGGCAATAAGCTGGGACCAAACGCCCAAAAAGTCGTCGGCCGGCTTTGTGAGCGCCGCGATTTTCTTGGGGTTTAAAACCTGACAGCCCGAACCATATAGGTCGGTTTTTTGCTTTCGGTCCAATGCAGTCACTCTCCCCTGCTCCTGATGAATAAAGTCGCCTTCAAACCCCTCTTTGGGATGCACCGGCAAAAGCATGCACGCGGGCTCGCCGAACTTTTTGTAATCCGCTTCCAGCTTTTTAACATCGATATCCATTAAACTGTCACAAGTCAAAACCATAATCGGCTCGCTCAATTCCGAAAGGACAGTGTTGTAAATCCACCAGGAATTACCCTGGCCGTTTGTATTGACCAAAGTATTTACGCCAAGCGAAAGCGCGTAAGGCGCCAAAACTTCGCTTTTGTAACCAACCGTCAAATGAATATTTATTCCCTGCCCGCTGAATTTTTCCACCGTGGTCTGCAAAAGAGTTTTGCCGTCGGCCAAAGCCATGGCTTTGGGAACATATTCCGTAAGCGGCCACATCCGTACCGAACGTCCCGCGGCCATTACCACAAGATTTTTAAACATTGGAAGGAATATTAGTAATTAACTGCAGTATTTCTTTATCGCTCAGCCTTTTGGCATTCGCGGAAGAATAAACCTGCGCCAAAGGCTTTTTGGCTTTTTGGTTAAAGCTGATAATAAAATGCTTAATGCCGTTAAAAGTTTTTTCCGTGGTATACGGCAGTTCAATTTCGCCGATTAAATATTCGTCATTCCTCTCCCCCGGGCGTCCCACAATTTTTTCATACCTGCCGCCCTTGCTCTTTACCCAAACTTTTAAAATATCCTCAATTTGGGCGGACTTCATTTCCCGAGACAAAACTTTCCCTTTAACTTCTTCTATATTCTCCAATGCCGTATTTACCAGTTGCACCGCTTCATCCACGGTAAAAAAGAACCTGCGCATTTCAGGGCCCGTGGTGCCAACGACTCCAGTGTTCTTATGCATCTCGCTCCAAATGGGCAAAACCGAACCAGTAGACCATGCCACGTTCCCATAGCGGACGCAGGCGAATTTTGTTTCCGCTTTTTCGTTCATTGAACAAAAAATCCTTTCCATTACCGCTTTTGACATTCCGTAAATGTTACGGACCGGCGGAGAAGCCTTGTCCGTGGAAATGCCGATTACCACCCCGACTTTTTTATCAACCGCCACCCTGGCCACGTTTTGCGAACCTAAAATATTTATATCCACGCACTCCATTGGGAATTTTTCCGAAAGGTCGACAAATTTTGTGGCCGCGGCATGAATAATTATATCCGGCTTGAACTCGTTAACCGCATCCCTGACAGATTCAATGTTGGTTACGTCCAAAGGCGTTACCGTGCAACCCGTAACCTGGCCGGCCAAAAAATTTAATTTATTGTCCCGCGAGCCCAGAACTACGTTGTAATTCTCTTTCAGGAACAGTCCCAGCTTTTTACCCAAAAAACCCGCGCCCCCTGTGATTAATATGGTTTTTTTCATAAAGTTATGTCTATTGAGTTTCGTAGAACGAGTGTCCCGCCGAGGCGGGACCGAACCGAGGGGCTAAGAAAGGTCCAATACCTTGTCAGTTCTCCAATGAACCTTTATATAATATCAAACTCTAATATCATCGGCAAATGGTCGGAAATAAGAGTATATGGGACTTCAAAATTTTTGGCTTTTACACCCAGGGAGACAAAAGTAAAATCCGCAAAATTCTGTTTGTTGTTATATATTTTCCAGGAAATTTCGTTTCGAGTGTTCTTAATATAAAACTCTTTTATAAGATCTTTCATCGCGGACGCCAAAATGTTTACACTTTCGGTGTTAATTGTTAAATTAAAATCCCCGCACAAAATTTTTTCGCCTTCCGCGACTGAAATGGCCTTTACAATTTTACTTGATTGCTCCAGCCTTTCGGGCGTATCCAGCTTATTGCCGGGAAAAGTAATACCGTGATAATTATAAACCTGTAAAAGTTTCCCGTTTATTTTTATTTCTACATTTTGTAAAGAGGTAGGCAAATTTTCCTTGGTTGGATCTACCGGCCGACCCATTCCTTCGTAAATTTTAACAGTGTTTTGAGCCGCGGCCTTAAGAACTTTTTTTACGAATATCGCCTGCCCTCCGTCCACGGGGAAATCCACCATTTTTAGTTTTAGGTTATCGTGATTTTGCGAAGTTTTTTCAAAATGACCTTCGTGATCCGGCAACAATTCGCACAGTTCCGAAAATAAATTTGCTCGACCCGAAAAACCTTCAGGGCTTTGCTTAAATGAGGACCGAAAAACTTCCTGGAAACAAAAAATATCAGTGTCCGCGGATTGTTCTTTAAGAAAATCGAACAAAACCTGGCCCTGATATCCGCCCCACAAATTTAGACTTATAAGTTTCATTATAAAAGATTAAAAAGCACCGACTCCAGCCAGTGTGTCATTCCGAGCGAGTCAGACGAGCCGAGGAATCCCTTAATAATTAGAGGATAAGGGGTCCCTCCGCTCCTCCTCGGATGCACTCGTCGTCGGTCGGCATGACACAAGAGAGGATTCCCAAAACTATACCCAAGTAAAATCGTAATTAAGAACTCTTCACTTTATTACAGCTTAAACCCGGCCTTTTGCGAATCGGCGTAGAACATTTTAACGGTATCCAAAGAAAGCTCGGCCAAATTTTTGCCTTTCATTTGTAATTTCTTTAAGTAGTCTTCGGGCACGGTAATAATATGGCAACCACAATTTTGGGCCTGGTAAATATTAAGTACTTCCCTACAGCTGGCCCAAAGTATTTTGGCCTTTGGTAAATCTTTATACTTTTCCACGGACTGCTTCATTAAAGGTTCCGGATCCAGTCCAGTGTCCGCGATTCGTCCGGCAAAAATAGAAACAATGACATCGTCTTTGGAATTCATAATAGAATGAAGGGACTCTACCTGCTGTTCGGTTAAAATTGCCGTTACATTTAGTTTTAATCCGCTATCCAAAAGAGTCCTTATCAGGGGCAGTGAACTTTCTCCTTTGGTGTTGGTAATAGGAATTTTAATGTAGACATTCCCTCCCCAGCTGTTTATTAGCCTGGCTTGGCGCTCCATTTCCGGAAAATCGTCGGCAAAAACCTCAAAGGAAATTGGCATATCACCAACGGCTGAAAGCACGGTTTTGGCAAACCCCTGGTAATCCGTAACCCCGGCTTTAAACATTATGGTGGGATTTGTGGTCATCCCCTCAATTACCAGGTATTGTTTAAGCGCTTCTAAATTTGCTGAATCTAAAAATATTTTCATAAAAAATTTAATTAATTAATCAACGACTTACTAAATTTTACCATTTATGGCCTTTTAAATCAAATAAATATAGGGTACAATTAGATTAATGAAAATTCTATATATCATAACTCAAGCCGATGGCGGCGGGGCACAAAATTATACTTTAGCTTTGGCCAAACATTTTAACGGGGCAATAGCGGCGGGTCATAGGGCGGGCTCAGACTCTGCGAGCAACGAAGCCGGCAAGCTTTTTATTGATGCTCAAAGAGCCGGACTAAAAACTTTTGAATTAAAACATTTAAAACGGAGGATTGACCCTTGGCAGGACGTTTTGGCGGTCTGGGAAATTCGTGAACTGATTAAAACTTACGAACCCGATATTGTGCATTTAAATTCCTCCAAAGCCGGAATATTGGGAAGCTTTGCCGCTATGGGACTAAAAAAGAAAACCGTGTTTACCGCTCACGGATTTATCTTCAACGAAACTCTTCCCTGGTCAATTAAATCACTGTATCTTTCTTTGGAAAAAACCGCTTCCAGTTTCCGCGATTTTATTATTACCGTTTCCGACGCCGACAGAAGTTCCGCGCTGGAATATAATTTAATCGCGCCCGAGAAAATTCAAATCGTTCACAACGGCATTGGCCCAATAGATTTTTTTACGGCTGACGAAGCCAGAGGCGCGTTAAACTTGTCCCCTGTTCCCCTCCCTCTCCCTTTGGGAGAGGGCCGGGGTGAGGGTTTTAAAGGTAAATTAACCTTCGGCACCGTGGCCAGTTTTTACAAGACCAAGGGGCTGGACGTGTTACTGCAAGCCATAGCCGTATTAGGAAAAGAAACGCGCGACAAATGCCAATTTGTGATTATTGGCGATGGGCCGGAACGCAGGGAACTTGAATTAAGAATTATGAATTATGAATTAGGAAACAATGTAACCCTGTTAGGAAAAATTTCGGAAGCGGGTAGGTATCTAAAAGCCTTTGACTGCCTTATTATGCCTTCTCGCAAGGAAGGGTTCCCCTATGCCCTACTGGAAGCCATACAGGCGGGTCTGCCCATAATTGCCACTAATGTGGGTGGAATTCCGGAGGCTTTGGGCAACGCGGGAATTTTAATCGATCCCGAAAACCCACAAGCTTTAACTGAGGCTATTGTGAAGATTGCCGATGATCAAGAAAAAAGATCAGTCCTTTCCCGATTGGCGCGGGAAAGAGCCAGCCTTTTTACCGAAGAAAAAATGTTCGCGGAAACGGAAGAGGTTTATAAGCTTTTGATAAAAAAATATGAACCTATTTTAAAATAGCACGATTTTAACGGCCGGCCGCCTTGCCGGCGAGGCAGGTTAAAATCGTGCTATTTTTTATCTGTGCCATCTGTCCCTATCCGTGTATCTGTGGAGATTACTTTAACGAATTTATAAAGTCCTTAAAATGCTGGGCGTCGGTTGGGTCGGCGGTTATTAAAGACTGGGCAATGGCTATGGCCTGGTCTTTTTTGCCGATTTTAGCGTAGTCTTGCGCCAGAGCCCACTGGTCCTGCAAGTCGGTTGAGTCAATTTTTACGGCAAGTTCGTAAATGTTCGCGGCCATGGCAAAATTGTTTTGCTTGTCGTATATAATTCCCATCCAGTTAATTTGGCTGGTTTGAGTTGGCGCGTACCCGGAATCCAAAACTGCCAATCCCAGCGGCAGGGCTTTGTCCTGCTGGCCGGCATAATAATAAATCATAGCCAACTGAAGTTTGGCCTGATTATTTTGAGGAATGTCGGAAACAATTTTTTCATACAGACTCGCGGCCGCGGTAAGATTATTTTGCGAAATATCAAGGCGAGCCATCATTTCTTCCGGCTCCGGCCGCCTGGGAGCCAAATCCATAGCGGTTTGCGCGGCCTGTACCGCTTTGGGGTCTAAAGCGGTTTTGTTATAAACCGAGGCGGCCAAATATAAATTGGACAGCGACTGCCAGGCCGTTGGGTCGTTAGGCACGCGGTTTATGGCCTCCTGCTGGGCGTTAATCGCATCCTGCAGGTTTTGGCTAATAAACTGCCCTGTGGTGCCCGTGGGAGGGTTTGTAGAAAGCGTAACGGCAAAATCCGCGTACTTTGAGGAAAACTGGACAGGATCAAAATTAAACGGTGAATTCTGTCCCTGCGTAAAATAACCCTTGGCAATTTGCGGATCTACGGTGGCGTAGGCATAGCCATAATTTACGTCTTTGGCAACCTGCATTCCGGTAATATTACCCAAATAAACTACGTACAACATTACTACAGCCGAGACGCCAAAGACCACATTGCAAAACAGGGAATTTAAACCCGAAGATTTCTTTTTAGCATCCCCATCCCCCGCGTACGCCTCATGCCATAAATAACCCATAAAACCAATGTAAAGAAAGAAGGCCATACTGGCGCCCACAGTATCGAACACAAACATATTCTGGATTTGGTAAACTATAAGCCCGCAAACCAACAAACAAAATTCGCTTAACAACAAAATATTTTTTCTAAACGCCGCCCACAGCGCCCATAAAGACAGTCCCAGTATAGCCGCGTACGCCGCAAAACCAAAAATCCCGCTGGTCACCAAAACTTCTATTAAATAATTGTGCGGCTTGTCAAACCAGCTTGGGTCATACTGATAAATTTGGGGATTGTAATATTTATTAGCAATAAAATAATAGTTTTCCGGCCCTACGCCAAGCAGCGGATGGTCTTTATAACCCTTTAAAGCCACGCCCCACTGCACCAACCGGGCTTCGGTGTTGGTGTCTTTAAGATTAAACACGCGGTGGAGCATCCCCCCTTGCGGCAAATGCGAGTGGAAAGCAAACAGCATAACAACAACCAGCCCGAATCCAGCCACTCCGGTTCCGCCCCAAAGTCTTATTTTTTTCACCGGGTTTAAAATTACAAACAAAACCGCAGCTACAAATATACCAATACCCAAGCCCACTATGCTACCACGGGTTCCGCTTAAAAATATAACCCAGGCCTGAAGCAAAACAAAAATCCAATACATAATTTTTTTCCAAACCGCCTCTTCCGATACGGCAAAAAATGCGGCCAAAAACATTGGAATAACCAAAAAGCTGGCAATAAAAATTGGGTTGCCAAAGGTGCCGGAAACCCGCGGGTAAGAAGGATCGTTGAGCAAAAAATTGTTATGCGTCAGTTGAACCATTGCTCCGTCTAAAGACAAAGTAACTCCAATGCCGACTAAAATCTGCAAAAATAAACGCAAATAACGGGCATTCATCTGGCCAATCATAAGCACATAAAAATAAAGCAATACTAAATGGCCTAAATAAAACACGCCGCCCATACGTTCAAAGTTCCCCCAAATACTTCGCAACGGGTTAACCCCAAACAAGCCGGAAATTAAGTTAAACAAAAAAAAGGCCAATACGGAAATGGTCAAGGGGTTTTTAAATGAAGGCCGGTATTCGGGATAACGCAAAAATAAAAATAAATAAAACGGCAGGGTTAATTCCACCAAAATGCGCAAATAAAAAGCTTTGGAGGTTACAAATGGAAACAACAAATCTTTAAATACCCAAAAAGGGGTCAGCAAAGTCAAAGCCACCAAACCGATAAACACAAAAGAAACAAATTTTTTGTTCATTTATAATTCCAGCTTAATGCCAAGTTTTTTGCCGACTAAGGCTGCCCAATGTTCCAAACGGTCAAATCGTTCAACGGATACAGTTTTTTCTTCATCTTTGGCTTTCTTTTTTGAAAGACGCTGCTCTAAAACAGCGGTGTGGCTATCCAGAGTTCGCACGATTGATTTAAGGGTTGCCGGAACTTCATGGAATTCTTCTACCAGGTTAGCGGCCAACACGGCGGTGCGATCAGCTTTCCCGTCAAGTTGTTTAAAGCCGGCAGTATGAGTATTAACAGTCAAATTAATTTGAGCTACGGTTTTACCCAAATCTTCCACACTCTCTTGAGTAGCCAAATCTTTTACGGCTTTATCAAAATGTTCCCTGGTTAATTCCATAATTTTGTATTTAATTGCCTACTTATTGTATCGCCTTACTAAAACCGTGTCAATAATCCTATGTGAATAATGGGCATCACTGTGCGGCACAACGATGTCCATTATTACCTTGTTTATCCAATTTCTCAATTTCCTTATTTCTCAATTTCTACTTTCTACGGGCTAAGCTGTCCGGTTATGCGGGCAGACATAACGCCGGACTGCTGGATGGTTTTATCCGCGGCATTGGCGTTAATTACTGAATTATTTCCGGTTTTATTTTTTTTGCTTCTCCACGAAAAAAATCTTGCCATTCCGCATCCGGCATCTTAACCAGCATTCTCGGGTATTCCGCCGCTGTTTCCGCTTTTAAAAACTGGGTGGCTAACTGTATAGGTTCAATATGCCAGTCAAACTTTAATTTGGCCAATTTGATTAAATCCACTATGCCAAACTCATAATTTTTACATAGCATATACAAATCAATGTAGTCCCTGGCTTTATTGCGCTGATAAATGGTAAAAAGTTTATTGACGGCAATGTCTATCGCGCTATCCACGCTTAGGCCGTATTTCACCCTTCCTTTTTCAATCCTGGGAAAAGGAAAGTAAGTAAACTCTGTCTTAAGAGTATCTTTGCCGAACTCTAAAAAAAATAAATTCCTGTTCATGCTTTGCTGAAAATCTATTCTCGTTATCCCCGCGCCCGCTTTGAAGCCTTTCAGCAAGACTCTAACAGAAACCGGATCTACTTCCTGTTCGGAAAAAAAATCCAAATCTTCGCTGTACCTATGACGCAAATAAAAAGCGGCCAATGGGGTGCCGCCGGTCAAATAAAATTGTTTGGCAAAAAATTTGTCTTTCCCCAAATATTCCAGGATTGCAATTTGTTCTGCGGTTAATATTTTATTTTGCATTCTAATTGTTCATTAAAAATTCCACCGTTTTTTTGCGCTCTTTGTCCAAATTTAAATTCTTCCAATATTTCCTAAGTTCAGACGCTTTGATTTTTTCCCCGTTCACCAAACCAAAATTCACCATCTGTTCCAATTTCCAAATGGTATGTGTTCGTTGTCCTTTTTCTTTAATTTTTGCTTCGTCAGCAGACCAATTACGAGGCATAATGCTATGGAATTTTCTTTAATTCTGCTCTAATTATAGCAAAAATTAAAGAAAAAATCAATGCCACAATATCAAAACCCCGCCCCTCGACTTCGCTCGGGGCGGGGTTAATCCAATTTCTCAATTTCTACTTTCTACGGGCTAAGCTGTCCGGTTATACGGGTAGGCATAACGCCGGATTGGGTTATGGCTTTATCCGCGGCATTGGCCGGGACAACGTCGGCCAAAGTGTAGCCCCAAGAACCAAGCACACTCATGGTAGGGATACCCATTAAGCCGTTCATTCCAACTAGCTGGACAGTGCCTTTGTTATTAACCAATACGCCCGGGCGGTGTGCTAAGGCTACATTGCTTATATTTGCATCTGGGGTCAAGAATGATACATCGCCTTTGGTTGTATGGCTGAACTTAAAACCCAAAGCGGTAAAGACTTTAGCGGAAGTAAAAGCCGCCTTTTCGCCGTTGGTTATTAAATAGCAGGTGCCTTTTACGGCATAGGAGTCGTTGCGGTCCGAACAGACAACTTTACCATCCATAGGAGGAATAAACGTGCCTTGCGGCAAAGTCAAATCCACCGCGTTAGCGTCAACTACCTGACTGAATGACAAGTAGCCGTATGACAGAAACGCTCCGGCCGAAGTAAAGGCTCGGCGGGTATTGTCCAATGTAATGAACCAAACTGTCCCGTCCGTGGTCAAAATTACCGATCCCGGAGTGTGCGCCCCGGCAACACCTGCGCCCGGCAATTGGAGCCCCGAAGAAGGGTTTGCAGGAGTAGATACCACCATACTTGAACCTATGGTCACAGTTACCGTTTGAGTTGTGGTCCCGCCGGAACCGGTAGCGGTTAAAATATAAGTGGTGGTGCTGGTAGGAGTAACGATTGTTGTGCCGGAAGTACCGACAGTCCCAATGCCTTGGTTGATGCTAACGGCAGTGGCGTTAGTGGTTGTCCATGTCAAAGTAGCGGATTGTCCCAAAATTATCTGGCTGTAATTGGTAGTAAAACTGGCCGTTGGCATGGCATAGCCGCCGCCGCTGCTACCGCCGCCGCTGCTACCGTTATTACCGCCGCTGTTTGAAACCGCGTTGACGGTAATAGTGACACTCTGGCTAGCCAAGCCGCCGGTGTTGCCGGCCGCCGTCACCGTGAAAGTATAGGGGTTAGGTGTAATTCCGGTCGTGTCCCATGAGAACGCGCCTGTCGAGGAATTGAGGGTAGCGCCAGCGGGCTTGTCGCTGGAGTTATAGGCAATGGCAACACCCGGAGTGGTGACATCAGTATCCGTGGCGTGCGCGGTAAAGGTAGCGACGCTTCCGACGGTAACGGTCTGGCTATAGGTACTGGTAAACGCAACGACCGGTTCCGCTCCAAATCCGTAGCCGTAGCCGTATTCAGTAAGTGGTGCGCTACCATTAATCCTATATCCATTTGCACCACCATCAGGACCGGAGCCGTAGCCATAACCATAACCGGTTCCATAGCCATAACCGGTTGTCTGTGTATTGCGATAAAATTGAGCCATCACCGATGGACCAAAAACAAAACCAAAAATAACCAACATTAAGCCGCCATAAATAACTCTGGCGACACGCGTTTCACTAGAAAAAAAATCTCTTGCTTTTTTGACCATTGTAGTATAAATTAGTTATAAGTATTATTAAGCTTTAATTTATTATAAACCTTTTAACTACCAATGTCTATTTTCTGGGCTGTGGATAACTTTTTTGACAAATTTTCCTTTTTTGCTCGCCTAGTATTATTGGACAAAAATATAAATAAAATATAAAGGTTCCTCGAAGCAGAGCTGCGAAGTATTGAACCTGTATTAGCTCCTCGGCTCGGAAAGTTATCCGCCTCAGGCGGATAACTTTCACTCGCTCTACGTCACTAATAAATTCCCCGGGCCGTAATTTCGTTTTTAAAGGCACCTATGCGCCAATTTTTTTTAAAAGACAAGCTCGTAAAGAACAGCGTCATCTTAAGCCTCGGAGCTCTTATTGCCGGGGTTTTTGGTTATTTTTTTCAATTCGTAATTTCGCGAAGGCTGACCGTTGCCGGGTATGGCGAATTTCAGAGTCTGAATTCGCTGTTTCTTACAACAGGCGCCGTAGCATCAATGCTGGGCTATCTCTTTCTCAAGTTTTTTCCCGTTTTTTGGAAAGCGAAAGATTTTGCCTCTAACCAAGCCTTTATGGAGTGGGCAAGGGCAAAAATCAACAAAGGGGTTTTTATATATTTTGGGCTTTTGCTTGTACTTACACCGTTTATTGTACTGGTACTCCATTTGTCCGGTTATTACGGGCTTATCTTTATAATAATCGCCTCTCTCGGTGGCATATATATATCCATATACAGTTCAGCGCTTACCGGCTGGGAACATTTTCTTCCGGTGGGCCTGGCGGGAATTTTAGGCGCGGCCGGAAAGCTGGTTGCCGGTTATATCATTGTTTTATTTTTTCCTACTGCGTCCGCCGTACTTTTTTCGTTTGTTATTGGATCTGCCGTCGGGCTTTTGTCTTACATTTTATTTTATAAGCTATATTTTCCCGGCGGAAAAACAAAAGAGGCGCCCAGCGGCGACTGGCAGCAAACGTATTACGCGAAATTTAATTTCCGGCGGGAGATGCGGCATGTCTTTATTTTTACCCTGCTCATGATCCTGCTCGGCAATATAGATATTTTTTTGGTGAAAAACCTGACATCCTCGGAGATGACCGGATTTTACGGTGCGCTCCATACCCTGGGGACCGTTATTCTGACGTTAAACGCGGCGGTTATCGCTTCCGTATTGCCGAGCGTGTATGCCGCGGGACACGAAGGACAAAGGGCGGGCTTAAAGACCGTTTTGTTCGCCTATGGAGCCATTGCGGTAATAAGCGCGGGCGGCTCTTTACTTTTTGCTGTTTTTCCAAGCCTTACGGTACATATGCTTTTTGGCGCAAAATATCTTTCCGTGGCAAACGACCTCTGGCTTTTTGGCCCGCTAACCTTTTTTCTTTCCATTCTTACGCTTGAAGCGAACTTTGCGTACGCGCGGCACCTTTATTGGGTTTCGTTTGCGCTCCTTGCCACCATTGCGCTCGCCGCGTCCGGCGTCGCTCTTTTCCACGCGAGCATCCGTGAGATAGCGCTGGCAATCACTATGGCATTTATGTGCGGTTACGTTTTAGTCCTTTGTTTAAATCTGTGGTCCGGGAAAAAACGATTCCTTGAAGCCCAGCCTATTGTAGGTATATAATACAAAATATGGAACATCCGCTTATTTCAGTCGTTATTCCCTGCTATAACGAAAAGGACAATCTGTCGCGCTTACACCAAGCGCTCACGGGCGTTTTTGTATCCCTCAACTCCCGCTACGATGCCGAGTTTTTGTTTATTGACGACGGCAGCGCGGACGGTACTGCCGCAGAGATAGAAAAATTGACCCAAAGCGACCTCCGGGTTAAGCTTATTTCTTTTTCCAGGAATTTTGGCAAGGAAATAGCAACCTCTGCCGGCATCCGCCATGCCCGCGGAGCCGCCGTTATTATGCTTGACGCCGACCTTCAGCATCCTCCCGAACTTATTCCGCTTTTTTTGGAGAAATGGCAAAATGGCGCAGAGGTGGTCGTGGGCGTCCGGGCGAACAATAAAAGCTATTCCCTGATAAAGAAGTGTGGCGCGACACTGTATTACAAACTTATAGGTGCGATTTCCAATACCGCTATGGTTCCGCGGGAAACCGATTTCCGGCTCATTAACCGCTCGGTCGCTGATGCTTTTAATACCTTTACGGAACGCCAAAGAAACACCAGGGCGCTAATTGACTGGCTTGGGTTTAGGCGGGAATACATTGAGTTTAACGCGAACGAACGGGCGAACGGGCAAGCAAAATATTCTTTGGGAAAGCTTTTTCATTTGGCAATGTATTCCTTTGTTTCCCATAGCCTGTTTCCCCTTCGTATCGCGGGCTACCTTGGGACTTTTATCACTTTCTGTTCAGGACTGCTCGGCATAGCGGTATTCTTTGAGCGTTATGTTTTCCATGATGCTTTGAGCTGGCATATTTCGGGTTCCGCCCAGCTTGCCATTATCAATGTATTTCTTATCGGCATTGTTCTTATGTGTCTCGGGGTTGTCGCGCTCTACATTGAGAATATACAGAACGAGACCACAAACCGGCCGATGTACGTGATACGAAAAAAGAAATTATAAATGTTTCCTCAATCATCGGGAATTTGGTATGAAAATTTTATGGTTTACATGGAAAGACCGGGCGCATCCTTTAAGCGGGGGAGCAGAGGTTGTCAATGAGGAAATTGCGAAGCGGCTCGTGCGCGATGGGCATGAGGTGATTTTTTTAGTCGGGGGATTTAAAGGATGTCTGCCCGAAGAAAAAATTGACGGTTACCGCGTAGTGCGGCTCGGTAATCGGTGGAGCGTATATTGGAAGGCATATCGTTACTATAGGAAAAACCTGCGCAGCTGGGCAAACTTGGCGATTGACGAAGTAAATACTTTACCGTTTTTTTGCAAGTTTTACGTTAAGGAAAAGAATATTCTGTTTATACACCAGCTTTGTCGCGAAATTTGGTTTTACGAAATGCCGTTTCCGTTGAATGTTCTAGGGTATGTGATTGAGCCAATCTATCTATGGTTACTTTCGGACATAAAAGTTATAACGGTATCGGAGAGCACAAAAAAAGATCTGGCGCGTTATGGCTTTAAGCCCGACAATGTTGCTATAATAAGCGAGGGAATAGAAATTGAGCCCGTGCCTAATCTTGAATCGGCGCAAAAATACGAGAATCCCACCATTCTCGCGCTTGGCTCTGTTCGCGCCATGAAGCGCACCAGCCATATAGTCAAAGCGTTTGAAGTCGCGAAAGCGTCCACTCCCAATCTGGAACTTGTTATTGCTGGGGACGCCAATGGTCGATATGGAGCAAAAATTCTCACGCACATAAAAAATTCTCGCTATGCTTCTTCAGTCAAATATTTAGGCAAGGTAAGCAAGGAAAAGAAAATTGAGCTTATGCAAAAAAGTCACATTATTGCCGCGGCTGCCGTAAAGGAAGGCTGGGGGCTTACTGTTACCGAAGCGGCCAGCCAGGGAACGGCGGCAGTAATTTACAACGCGGACGGTTTATGTGATAGCGTAAAAAACGGGAAAACGGGAATCATGTGTGAAACGAATACGCCTAAAAATCTGGCGGAAAACATTATAAAACTCTTGAAAAATAAGGAAGAATACGAACGACTGCAAAAAAACGGCTGGGAATGGAGTAAAGAGATTAATTTTGAAAATTCCTATCGGCAGTTCATGGAGAAAATCAATGGATAATCCTCTTGTCTCGGTCATTATTCCCACAAAAAATTCTTCAAGAACGCTTGAAGCATGTTTGAAGTCGATAAAAAACCAAAGCTACAAAAATATCGAGCTGATCGTGGTCGATAATAACAGCACCGACGATACAAAAGAGATTGCAAAGAAATATACCGACAAGGTTTTTAACTACGGACCGGAACGAAGTGCACAGGTTAATTATGGAGTCACTAAGGCTAGTGGCAAATATGTTTATAAGGTTGATTCTGACTTCGTTTTGGATGATAAAGTTGTTGAGCAATGTGTTGCCGAAGCTGCAAAAGGCTATGATGCTATCGTGGTGCACAACTCTCCTGACGTAACCGTTTCATGGATTGCAAAGGTGCGAAAATTTGAAGTTGATATGTATAAATATGACCTTACGCATTCATCGGCACGATTTATAAAAAGAGAAGTTCACGCGAAAATAGGCGGTTTTAATGAAAAAATTATCGCCGGAGAAGATTATGATTTTCAAAACAAATTGAACAGAAGTGGATATAAAACGGGATTTATAGAGGCGGAGGCTTTACATTTGGGAGAGCCAAAAAGTTTTTGGAAACATATGAAGAAATATTATCATTATGGAAAAAACTTTGTAAATTACGTTCAAGAAAACAAGCAAGAAGCTCCGCAGCAATTGGGTTTTTTTAGGGGAGTATACGCAAAAAACTGGAAAAAATTTATTGAGCATCCGATATTGAGCCTCGAATTTTTAATATACAATATCTTCAAATTTGGATTTGGCGGAGCCGGATATTTGGCGGGAAGGGAGAGTGGAGCAAGGAAATCAATTTTGAAATAGGTTACGGAGATTTTATAGGTGCCAAAGGAACACATATCATCAAATAAAAAAATATGGAACATGAGTAAATCATTAGTTACAATTTCAATTCCAACGTTCAATAGCGCTTTCTTTTTGGAGAGATGCCTTGATGCCGTCCGCCGTCAGACGTACAAAAATATTGAGATTAATATTATTGATGGCAATTCAAAGGACAATACTATTGAAATAGCAAGAAAATTTGGAGCGAAAATTATAAACTATCCGGAGGCTCTTTTGGGAGCTAGGTATGAAGGTTTGAAAATTGCAAATGGCGAGTATATCTTGCTTCTTGACAGCGATCAAATCCTGGAATCAACCTGTGTTGAAAGAGCCATTGCTGAAATGGATAGCGCAAAAGATATGCTAATTTTAGAAGAAGATGTATATAGGTGTGATAATTTTATCGAAAAATTATTTCATTATGATAGAGAGTTAATTCATAGAGTAAAGGATTTTGACCCGTTAACTGGTGCAATGTTGCCGAGATTTTATAGAACGGAAATACTTAAAAAGGCATTTGCCAATATCCCCATCGATGTTCTTGAAAATGTGGGTGGTCAAGATCATGCAATTATTTATTTTGAAGCGTGGAATATTAGCCACAGAGTTGATTTATTACCAAACGCCGTAAAACATATCGAGCCCAACTCTCTTTTGGTTATATGGCGTAAATTTTACAGGTGGGGGTATACAAGCGTTGGTGCTAGGACGAATAAGTATACAAAGCTTTTAAATGAGAAAGAGAGATTTAGAAAGGGATTATTCCAGGAAGGAACGTGGAAAGAGAGTTTTGCATCAGTATTATTGTTGCTTATTAAGGGGATTCCTTATAAAACAGGGTATTTTTTGGGAAAACTCGAAAGAATAGTATACTAATAAAGGTTTTAAAA
Organism: Candidatus Doudnabacteria bacterium; assembly: GCA_003151625.1. Taxonomy (GTDB): domain Bacteria; phylum Patescibacteriota; class Doudnabacteria; order UBA920; family UBA920; genus PALSA-1336. The sequence goes on along the minus strand of PLYC01000020.1, from coordinate 34,069 downwards.
ACTATGTTTATATCAGTTTTCATTCCAACAGGAAATAGGAAGGAAAGTTTGAAAAAAGTTTTAGACTCTCTTAAAAATCAAACTTATAAGAATTTTGAAACTATTATTGTTGACTACAGATCAAAAAATGAGGTTTTTAAATTAATAGACGAATACAAGAAAATTTTAAATATCGTAATTATTAATCAGATGGAAAAGGGTCTATCGAGAGCAGCTAATTTAGCCCTTGAAAAAGCTAAAGGAGAAATTTTTATTAGAACCGATGATGATGTTGTCATGCGTGAGCGTTGGCTCGAATCAATTAAGGAAACATTTGGACAAGACGAAAGAATTGGCGGCGTGACCGGCCCGAGTATTATTCCGGAAGAATATATAAAAAATAGAGATTTGTTTTCTTTCGAAAGAAAATTTAAAGACGGAAATTTTTTCTGGAAAATAATCGGGGAAATATATTTTAATTTTCTTATGGAAGGCGAGCCATATAAGGTAAGCCACTGGTTTAAATCTGGCGCCTTCTCTCTGGGATCAAGTTATCCAGGGTCTCTCAAGGAAAATTTTCAGGAAGTTAATAATTTAGAAGCCTGTAATTTTTCGGTTAGAACGAATCTTTTGAGGAGAATCGGGGGATTTGACGTTACTTATACCGGAGTGGGCGATTATCACGAGGGAGACGCTTCTTTCAAGATTAAAAATTTGGGTTATAAACTGATTTTTAATCCTAAAGTAATTTTGTATCATTGCCCTTCCCAAGACGGTTTCTTCAATGACCGACCAAGCAGTTATCCGCGAATGGTTAATTTTATTATATTCTATTTGCGTAATATAAAATTAGACTCCTTCTCTAAGGGCGTTAGATTTGTTTCTTATATAATTTTTCAGGACTGTTATTATTTTTATCAATTTATTATAACAAAACAATCTTCCCAATTGGGAGCAATTCGTGGCAGCGTGGTTGGGTTTTTGGAATATTATAAATCAAAAAGGAAGTGATAAGTGTCAAAAAATAGATTTAGAACATTAGCTAATTATGAATAATCCACTGATTTCAATCATAATTGTAAATTATAATGGCAAAAAATGGCTTAAAAAGCTGTTTGATTCGTTATTGTCTCAAACATATAAGAATTTTGAGATTATTTTTGTTGATAATAATTCAAATGATGGTAGCGTTGATTATATAAAGGATAACTATCAATTAGTTAAGATTGTGAGAAGCAAAAATTTAGGATATGGGCACGCATGTAATATGGGAGCTCAAAGTGCTAAAGGGGATTTTCTTATGTTCTTTAATGAGGATATGTATGTTGAAAAAGATTTTATTTTTAAATTTATTACGCAATATAATTTGATACAAAACAAAAGTGTGGTTGGCACAATCGGCTGTGCTATAGTGGATTATGAAGAACAGAATTTAAGTGGAAATTTGGGCTATGGTTCAACGATAGATTTTATAGCTGCACCAGTTATAAATTTTGACAAAGATAAAATATTTCATAATACAGGATGCCCGCTATTTATAACGAGAAGTGTTTTCAAAAAGGTAGGTGGATTTTGCGAAAACTTTTTTCTCTACTCAGAAGATGTTGATTTATGTTGGCGCCTAAATTTAATGGGCTACAAACATTTTTTTCTTAATGACACATATTTATATCATTATGGGGGTGGAGTAATAGGAACTTTTTCCCCCGAAAAGTTATCATATTATGTAAAAGGTGAGTTCAATTGTATAATGAATAACTATTCTTTATTGTTTCTCCCTTTCGCTCTTTCCTATTTCCTATTTTTTTATATTTCACTATCAATTGGCTATGTGTTGACGGGAAAGTTTAAATACGCGAAGAATATTACATTCACAATTTTAAATGAAGCAATCTATAATTTAAGAGCTATTTTAGCATTCCGTAATTCAGTACAAGCTAAAAGGGTAATTTCTGATTGGCAATTAATACATAAAATTAATTTTATGCCACAACGACTTAAAAAGTTTTTAATTTCAAATATTAAATTGTAATATTAAATCATGAAAAAAGATTTTTTTGGGAGTTCGACAATTTTAATAACCGGCGGAACTGGATCTTGGGGCAATGAATTAACCAGGCAATTATTAGAAAAATATAACCCAAAGCAAATAAGGATTTACTCGCGAGGCGAGCAGAGGCAAGTTGAAATGAAAAGAAGATTTCAAGACGACAGGATTCAATATTACATCGGAGATGTTCGAGACAAAGATCGATTAATCATGGTAATGAATGGCGTGGATTATGTTTTTCATTTAGCGGCGTTAAAACATGTTCCTGTTTGCGAAGAAAATCCATGGGAAGCTGTTAAAACTAATATTATAGGCACTCAAAATATCATAGAAGTCGCAATAGAGAACAAGGTTAAAAAAGTTATTGATGTCTCGACGGATAAAGCCGTTGATCCGTTTAATCTTTACGGAGTGACCAAAGCATGTGGTGAAAAATTAGTGATTGCGGCAAATCTAATTGATGATACAAAATTTGTCTGTATAAGGGGTGGTAACGTTATGGGAACCAATGGGAGCGTCATCCCTTTGTTTAAGGAGCAGCTTTTTAGATTAAACGAAATAACCATCACCGATGAGGGGATGACGAGGTTTTTGATGAGGGTAGAGGAAGCAATTGAGCTGGTCTTGAACGCCGCTGTTAATTCCGTGGGTGGCGAGGTTTTTGTTATGAGAACGCCGGCGTGTAAAATTATTAATTTGGCTAAGGTTTTAATTAATAAACTGGGCGATAAAAATAGCAAGATCAAACATATTGGTATTCGCCCAGGAGAAAAGTTATTTGAAGTTTTAGTATCAAAATACGAAATGCCTATGACGTTCGAAATAGATGAATATTTTGTTATTTTGCCTCAAATAAAGATAAAAAGAATCGAAGATTTTTATAAAGGCAAGTTAAATGTAAGGATTGGGTTAGAAGAATTTAATTCAAATAATACTCACATGCTATCTCAAAAAGAAATTGAGTCTTTATTAGAAAGAGATGGTTGGTTTAATTTAAATTATAAAAATGAGGCTACTAATTATCTGCGAAGTTTAAACGAAAAGGACCTAAAAAGATTTTTTGTTTCTGAAGGGTGGGTTAGAAAATAAAATATTAAAAAATAAAGAAATCTGCAGGTGTTTTATTTCCCGTAAATCGAAATAATTCATCAAATCAAATATGAAAAAGATTTTGCTTTTAGGAGAACAGGGGATGTTAGGAAATGCCATCAAGGCATATTTTTTAAAAAATAGTGATTTTTTTGTTGTAGGCACAAACAGGGAGAATGTAAAAAATAGTGGAATATTTTTTAATATCGACGAAAATTTTAGAGAAAATATTCAGCGAATTATTAAAATCGAAAAACCTGAATATGTTTTAAATTGTATAGGCTTTATTCGTCCAACTGACACATCCGAAGATTTCAAAAAGGCTATTTTAATTAATTCTATTTTTCCTCAAATTTTATCTCAAATATGTTTAGCTGGCGGCGTCCGCTTAATTCACTTCAGCACTGATTGTATTTTTTCTGGGAGAAAAGGGTCTTATAGTGAAGTGGATATTCCAGACGAAACATCTATCTATGGTGTTTCTAAATATTTAGGAGAGTTAAAGCAACTGCCTAATTTAACCATTCGCACTTCTATAATCGGGAGGGAGAGGGATGTCTCAAAAAACTTACTGGATTGGTTTCTTAATGTAACGGATAAAAAAGTTGTGGGTTATAAAAATGTTATGTGGAATGGTGTCACTACTTTGACTATTGCCAAAATAATGGAGAGAATAATAGAAAATAATTTGAATTTCGAAAAGCCCCTTATCCAGATAACTTCTGATAAGTTAAGTAAATACAAATTGTTAGACTCTTTTAAAGAAATTTTCCAAAAAGATGTACAAGTAATCCCAGAAGAAAAGAACATAAGCGATCGCACTCTTATCCCTTCCGTTGAGCAAGAGAAATATTTTCAAGATATCATTCCTTCAATTCACGAGCAAATTAAAGAACTCAAGGATTTTTATTAAAACAATGAAAGTAATTAGTAGGTTAGTTTCTAAATATTGGTATGCAATACTTATTGCGTTTCTAGTCTTAATATTTCATACTTGGTTTTTTAGTTTTGGAATACTTAGTCAGGGTGACTGGGGTTATTATAATAGAGAATTGCAATCCACTTTTTTTTCTTCTAGGGGAGCATGGAGTGCTAATGTCTCGACCGGATCATCCAATTTAACATTAACGTATGCTCCGTTAAACGCAGCTGAACAATTTCTACATAATATTTTTAAACTTGATTTTAATATTACTGAAAGATTGTTGTTTTTTTTCCCGATGGTTTTTTCATTATTTTTCGGCGCCTATTTAATAGTCCTATATCTTTTTAAATCCAGAATTGCAGCACTAGCCGCTGGATTAGTCTTTTTGCTTAATGTTGACGTGTTGGCATCTAATTCCATTCCATTATTTTGTGCCTTTGGAATGGCGGCCCTATCTTTTTATTTTTTATTAAGATTTTTTAAAGAGGACAGGGGAAATAATTTAATTTATTGCTTATTTTTTTTATTTTTTTCTTCTGCTTATGATTTTAGAATAACTTATATAAGTTTATGTATAATTTCTCTGTATGTTGTATACTATCATCTTTTTATAAATAGGATTAAAAAAAATACGTTTTTTCTTCTAATAATTTCAATTCTGGTTTTTATTGCTATTAATTTGTATTGGTTAGTACCGCTATTGTTTCAGCATGCAATAACAAGTAATGAATTGTTTAATAGAACCTTATTTGGTGACTCATTTTTTGATATATTGAAATCTACAACATTGTTTTTTTATACTTGGACGGGATCCTACACCACTGATTTTATAGTACAACCGATTCCGTTATATTTTTTCCTGATACCTTTTTTTGCTTTTTTAGGATTAATTTTGAACAGAAAGAATAAAAATGTATTATTTTTTGGTTGTGTTGCACTATTAGGTGTTTTTTTAGGTAAACAAGCTGGCGATCCATTTCCTTATGTGTATCAATGGCTATATAATCATTTTCCTGGTTTTAACGCCTTTCGCGAAGCAAGTAAGTTTTATTTTTTAATTGCACTTGGATATTCTGTTCTAATTGGTTCTTTTGTTAATTGGCTTTGGGAAAACCGAAACAAAGGGAAAATACAAATCAGCGAGAGGAATTTCTTAACTTTCTTGATTATTTTTATTTTTCTTTGGAACGCAAAGCCAGTTATTACTGGCGAACTGGGCAAATTATTTGTGACAAGAAAGATTCCCCAAGATTATGTAGTTTTTGAAAATTTTATGTCAAAACAGTCGGGATATTTGAGAACCTTTTGGGTTCCTGCTGATTCGAGATGGGGTCTTTATACTGACCAGAAACCAAAGATTAGTGATATTGCCATACTCAGCGACGGATGGAATAATTATACTTCTACAATAGAGGGATATAATAATTTGCCAATAAATGAGCAAATTACAGAAATTCTTAGAGCCCCCTATTCGGAAAATCTTCTTGATAATTCCTCAGTAAAATATGTAGTCGTTCCTGTCGAAGATAAGGCGAATGACGATGACTTTTTTGTTAATTATGGTGGTGCCTATGATCCGAACATCCGCCAATGGTACATCGATCAGCTCGAACAAATAAGTTGGCTCAAAAAGATAGACATCGGCACGACGGACCTCGTCGTCTACGAGAACGAAAATTATCGCCCACATATTTATACTACGGCCGAGAAGGAAACGGTTTATGCAGATGTTCCTTATGAAAATATTGTATCCGCTCAAAAAAATCCTACGGAATATACAATGCATTTGAACAATATAAGTGCTCCAGTGTTTGTAAATTTTTCCGAGAGTTTTGACCCGAATTGGAAAGTTCGGGTGGGGGCGTTTGCGTGGAATAAGGCATTCCGAGCAAATTACTTTCTTCCCGATAAGTTTCATTCGGAGAGCGATGCCATGCTGAACTCGTTCTATATTGATCCCAATTATATTAAGCAAAATTTGCCCGCTTCAGCATATAAAACTAATCCGGACGGCAGTATTAATGTGAACCTGACAATATATTTTAAGCCACAGTCGTATTTTTATGTTGGATTGATTATTTCCGGCGTTACGCTGCTCGGTTGCCTTGGGTATTTGGGCTGGGATTTTGCCAGGAGACGGAAAAAGAATTTGGCTGCTGCAAACACAATTAAAAAAGAGGAAAATATATAAAAAACCGGTAAAAATACTCATAAACTCTTGCGCGATTTTCTGCGCGATACTTGCGCGATTAGTCGACAAAGGACCGGCTTCAGGATATATTTTGCTATAAGTTCAAAAATTCATCGCAATTGCTTCTGTCAATAATGGCCACCGAACTGTTTTTGTATTCATCCAAAAATTCTTTTGGCGCGGAATATCTGCCCATTCCCCACTTAAATTCGTAGCCGTAAAGCCTACCGCCGTAATCTTCCACATAGTCAATTTCTTTTTTATTTTGCATCCGCCAAAAATAAATGTTGCGGTACCATTTTTTTGCCTGAATAAGTTTTTGCCTTTCCACAATGCAAAAATTTTCCCATAAACCGCCAATATCCTCGCGCTGGTCCAAATCCGAAAAAGAATTAACCAAAGCGTTACGGATGCCAAGATCATAAAAGAATATTTTATTTTTCCTGCCAATTTCATTCCTTAAATTCCTAGCAAAAGGCGGCAAACGAAAGATTACAAAAGCTTTTTCCAACAAATCTATATAACGGATAACCGTATCGCGGTTAACTTCCAATTTGGCGGCCAGTTCGTTATAGGAAACTTCATTGCCTATTTGGAAGGCCAGCAGTTGGAGAAGTTTTACCAGAATATCCGGCTTTTTTACATTCTCGTATTCCAAGGCATCCTTATACAAATAATTGCTGGAAATATCCTTCAAATAGCCAATGGGGTCCTGGGCTTTGCCGCTGACAATTTCCGGATAACCTCCAAAACGTAAAAATTTGGGCAGATTTTTACTCAGGTCAAAACCGGCGCGGGAATTTTTTAATTCGGAAATTGAAATCGGATACAAAACAAACGAAAACGTCCTGCCGGTCAGCGGCTCGCTTATCCGATTGGAAAGATCAAAGCTGGAAGAGCCGGTAGCAATAATTTGGATGTCCGGATAACTGTCCACCAGAATTTTTAACGCCAGCCCAATGTTTAAAACTCTCTGCGCTTCGTCAAGCACAAAAACTTTTCCGTCGCCCAGAAATTGCCGCAATTTTTTGTTGTCCAAAACTTCCAAAGCGAGACGGTTGTCTAAAATATCACAGTTAATATATTTAGTCTGGGAGCCGAACCGCCCGAGTATTTCCTTAACCAAGGTGGTCTTGCCGACCCTTCTGGGGCCGTAAACTATAATGACTTTGCCCTTAAAAAAGGCCGCTTCTATATCTTTTTCAATAGTTCTCTTTATTATCATATTATGAATATTAATGCTACAACATCAATATTAGCATATTTTAACAAAAATGACAACATTTGACAACTTTTATAAAAAAATAATGGTAAAAAATGGCTTATTTTAAGGCAAAAATTAAAAAAATGAACTTTTGATGTTCACCATCAAAATTATGAAAATAAACTATACTAACCTAAATAGTATATATTTAGGTTAGTATAATGACGTAAATAGCCATATTCTAACAATAACTTGTTGCGGTTCTTTCGCCTTTTGTATATATTGATAACAACTATACATCATATATGATGTATAGTTGCATACGAAAAATACAATTTTACCATAAACCCCCAGCCGTAATATGTATAAAAAACCGGTAAAAAATATTCTCTTATTTCTGGCGAGGTTCTCGCCGGTGCTTTTTATTGTGGGTCCCCTATTTTTTAAGAAAGGGTATATTTTTTTAACGGATCTCGTTTGGGGGTCGCATCTCACATATAACTGGGCCAGCTCAACGTTTTTGTTGAATATAGCAACCAAGGGTCTATCTTTTATTTTTTCCGTTGACCTGATAGAAAAATTTTATATTACGCTGTGCCTCGGGCTCGCCCTTTGGGGCGGAAGGAAAATTGCCGGGCTGTTTTTAAAGGAGCAATGGCTTATATTCGTAGCGAGCTTGTTCGCGCTGTTTAACCCGTTCGTCTATGACCGCGTAATGTACGGCCAGTGCGCGATTGCCGGGGCGTTTGGACTGATGCTTTTGGGAGCGGGATTTTTGCTGGAGTATTTGGAGAAAAAACAAACTCGGCAAATTGTGTTTGCCGGTTTAAGCTTTGCTTTTGCGGTGCAATTCTCCCCGCAATTTTTGTTTTTTATTGCGGCGTTTTATATATTCGTATTCTTGCCGATCTTCTTTATCGGGAAGCGGGAAACGGCGGGCGGTATTAAGTCGCTAATGACTAAAATCATCCAAATCTCCATAATTCTTGCCATTATTGCTTTTGTGTTGAACGCGAACTGGATTGTTGGGGGCGTAACCGGAAAATCGGCGCTCGGAGAGTTCGTGAGCGCCGGCATTAGCCGGCAGGATCTTGTGGCGTTTCAAACGTCCGGAAAGACGGGTGCCAATGCCTTAGGTAACGTGCTTATGATGTCCGGTTTTTGGGGCAAGGACCAGTTCCGCTATGCGGATCTTACTAAGTTCGCCAATAACTGGGGACGAAGCTTCTTCCTGTTGCTCCCGCTTGTTCTTTGGGGTTTATGGGCGGCACTGCGATCCAAAGAAAAAAAATACCGCTGTTTGGCGGCCGGCTCGCTGCTGCTATTTGTTGTCTCCATGGTTTTAGCGGCAGGCATTCGCATACCGGTCGGACGGGAACTGACTTATTTCCTGTTTGACCATCTTCCCTTTTACAAAGGCTTGAGAGAAGCCCAAAAGTGGGATGCCGTTACAGCCATGGTATATCTTATTTTCCTTTCCATAGGACTTCGGGAGTTGTTTTCAAAAAAGATTATTCAACGCAACGGGTTTGTTATGAAGTTTTTCATTTGCGCGGTTATCGTGATGCAGGCTCCCCTGCTGCTTTTTGGCTTTAGCGGCCAGGTAAAACCCGTGCAATATCCAAACGATTGGTACGCGGTGAATAATTATATTGTCCGCGATTCGGGATGTTCAGGTAATATTCTCTTTTTCCCGTGGCACTTGTATATGAGTTTTTCCTGGATAGGCGGCATTGTGGCCACTCCGGCTCCAACGTTTTTCCAATGTCCCGTAATAAGCGGGACAGATATGGAGTGGGGTGGGGAGTTTGATAACAGCCAGAACCCCCAAGGTCAAGCCGTTGAACATTGGTTGAGTACAAAAGGAGCAACAGACCTTTTGCGGAATGGCGCGTTTAATATCCACTATGTTATATTGGCAAAAGAGGTGGATTGGCGGAACTACGCCGGATTGGATTCTAACCCCCAACTGCGGCTCGTTATGGAAACCTCCACATTGAAAGTGTATAAAGTGACGCGTTAGCGTCATCCTGAAATCCGCCGTTGAGGCGGATACGGATCATACGCAAAACATGGTTCTTGTTATAAACATCTGTAAAACCGCGGAGCTCCCCTCCCCAATTCATGGGGAGGGTTAGGGAGGGGTTAAGCCAAAGGATTTAACCTCTCTGTCACCCTCCGCTGAAGCTTCGGGCGACATCTCCCCATTTCATGCCATAGGCAGATCCGCCTCCGGCGGAAAATGGGGAGAATACTGCACTGCATTACACCCACTATTGCGTATGACCCGCGGATACCCGGGATCCGGACCAAAAATAATTTATAAATTATGGAAGAAAAAACCAGCAAAACAACAAAATTAATCCGTATTTTTAAATTGGTGGCTAACGACTCCGCCGCGGTTTTCCCGTACCTTTTTACGTTTTATCTAATCTGCATTTTTGTATCCATATTTTCCACCGTTTGGAGAGGTTTTTTCTACTGGCCGGCATTTAATGCAGGCGTTGTTTTGTTCGCACTTTTGAGTTTAGGAAGCGGCAAAATAAATACTCTTTGGAGAGAGAGCGCCGGTCGTGGAGGTTTAACTTTTAAAAAATTTTTAGCGAACATTCTCGTTGCCATTTTTATTCCTATATGGAAAAAGGTTATTTTTTGGAAAGGGAAGATGGGGATGTTTGATTACATTAAGCTTGCCGCAATGCTGCTCCTGCTTACGTTTTCCCTGTTCCGGGGCATTTACGTGTTGGACTTTTTTGTTTTGCTTTTTGCTTTGGTTTCAGTTCTCTTTGGATTAGATTCCAGAATATCGGCCGGGTGCGCCCTCGCGCTTTTAGTCCTAACCCCATTATTGCTTGTCTTTAATAACAATGTCTTTGCCGAATCGGCGGCAGTTTACGCCTACTATTTTTTGGTTATTGCGGTTATTACTCAAATCGGAGAGTACTTCCGTACCGAATCCGACAGGACCTCGGATCATACGCAAAACATGGTTCTTGTTATAAACACCCGTAAAACCGCGGAGCTCCCCTCCCCAACTTGTCCGCCGTAGCTTTAGCGGAGGAGGATTCATGGGGAGGGTTAAGGGAGGGGTTAAACCAAAGGATTTAACCTCTCTGTCACCCTCCGCTGAAGCTTCGGGTGACATCTCCCCATTTCATGCCATAGGCAGATCCGCCTCCGGCGGAAAATGGGGAGAATACTGCACTGCGTTACACCTGCTATTGCGTATGACCCGCTGTGCTTCGTCACTGGATAATTTCGTAGCGGGTATTACTGTAGTGAAACCCGCCGGTTCTTTTAAGTTTGCCCTGCTTTACCAAAATGGAGAGATACTTGCCGGCGTCGTTGTGCCCGCATTTCAACTGTAACATTACTTCCTTCGCAGAAATAAACGGCTTTGTCCGCGCGAATTCCAAAACTTTATTAGTCCTGTCCAGCTTTTTTTGCCTGCGCTCGGCCAAAGCTAACTGCAACATTTGCCTCCAGTTAGCCATATTCCGCATAAAACGCGCGCCCGGCGAATCCGGGACGGGCAAGACCGGCTGGGCAGCTATTGGGGCTGGGGCTAAAGGAGGGAGAACAACTTCCGGTGGGTTTGCCGCGGGAGGCACGGAGACCGGATCCGGCGGGGCTGTTGAAATGGGAGAGGGATTAACAGGAGCGCCAACCCCCGGATCGTTCCCGTTGACCGGAACAGTTTCTTGCGGCGGTGCGGACTCGCTCGCCGGAGCGGATCCGTCCGTTAGCGGAGGATTTGGCGCGGTCACCGGAGCGGAAGCATCCGAAGTATCAATTGAAGGCACATTTGCGCTCAACGGCTCTCCTGCTGTGCTTGTCCCATCCATATTGGTTTCGTCTGTTGGCAATTTTGTTTCTTTAAATTTTTAGATATAAGTTTTGGAAACTTTATCTATAAGATAAAATTATTCGCCGCTTATTCGCGACGTAGGCGAGTCTATCCTTTGCTTGCAAAGGATAAGCGAGCCGAGGAGCTAAGAAAGGTTCAATACCTCGTCAGCTCTGCTGCGAGGAACCTTTATTTTTAAGCGCGACTCGAGTTCCGGCAAGTCAGTAATGGTTGTATCCCAAACCACGTTCAAATCTACCTGATAATAATCGTGAATAGCGCGGTCGCGGAATCCGGCAATATCTTTCCAGGGCAAATTAACAGCGGATTTGGCAGTTTCGGAAATTTTCTTTGCCAGTTCGCCGATTAAAGCCAGTTGCATAATTACGGCGCTCTGGGTTTTTTGATCCTTAAAAAAAGACTCTCTGCTGTACCCTTCGGTAAATTTCCTAATTTTACCGGAAGCCTCCAAAATCTGTTCAATGTAAACGCTATCTTTTTTCATAAACGGTTTTTAAGTCCATAAGAACATAAGGTTTGACATACTTATTTAAACTGTCTTCCGTTACTAAGTCCACTTTCTTGCTTAAAGAACGCTCGAGACCGTTAACTAACTTCATATATCTAAACATTCCGGTGGGTTTGCCAAGCCGAACCAAAATATCCACATCGCTTTGAGCAGTAGCCTCGCCTCTTGCGACACTTCCAAAAACACCGGCATATTCCACGCCATATTCTTCTAAAACAGGGGTAATTTTCCTTTTAACTTCTTCAAGTTCCATAGCAAAATAATACCATAAAAAACAGCAACAATCAAAAGAAGAACCTTGGGCGGATTTTGCCAAAGAGCACCTTTGACACGAACTAAATATTTTCTTTGTTCGCGCCGGACTATTTTCCACCGGCGTAAAAAACTACCTGGTTCCAAACCACTTTGGACAGGGAGGCAATGGTTTGGTTAAAGCGCCAACACTTTTACCTTTAGTCATTACGCACAAAATATAAGGATGCGTGGGGTGATAAATAATTAAGGCGCTATATAGATGTTGCTGGAAGCGGAGCTGGAAAAGCCATGAGTGTTGGCAGATGTAACTGTAACTAAAAAAAGTCCGGAGGTTGTGTAAACATGGGTGGCAGAATTATTGGTTCCCAGCGTGTTGGGTGTCCCATCGCCCCAGGAAAAATACAAATTGAACGGGAGGCTTTGGGGGTCGCCGGAACTGGCCGAAAATGTTACCGGCTCCCCGACTATAATACCGGACGGCAGGGAGAACTGGGGAACCGAAGGGGTTGTGTTTGGCGGCAAAACAACAGTCAGCGGAACCGTGGTTGAGTACGTATTAGCCACGCCATCGGTAACCGAAACGGAAAACATATAAAGACCGGGAATATAATAAGTATGAACCGCGTAGCTGGCCGTAAGCGAATTGGTGGGTGTGCCGTCATCCCAGGCAAAATTATAAGCCAAAGGCAAATTTGGATCCGCGGAAGGAGCGCTAAAGGTGGCTGTTGTGCTGGCGTAAACAGTTGCCGGCAACACAACTTGCGGGATAAAAGATATTGCCGTAGTCGTGGAAGTCGTTCCCGTAGCCGGCGGATTAACGGTAACCGGAATCGGGGTTGTTAAATTATTCTGGGTGCCAGGGTTGCCAAACGTCAGTGTCGGCTGGCCAACAACCCTGGAATCGCTATCTGTTAAAACCGGTTGATTCCCTTTTGAACTTAGAACGGCAATATCGTACTTATTTGCCTTAACCACCAAGTTCCATTTGCCGCCGTTAGATAAAAATATTCCCTCGCTGGGTACACCAATTAGACCGTCCTGGGAAGAATAATAAACCACCCCTTTATAACTTATCCAACTGCCCCAGGGATGCTCCGCGTTGGCGGTATTAATTACGTAAGTCTGCGACGGACTATAATTGCTTAAATCGCCTTTTATGACATTCTTTAGGGAATAACCCAATCCCGTAAAAGCCTTATAAGTTGTAAAGGGGACTTTTGTGTTGCCGCTGATAAAATAAATGGTTCCTCCATCGTTAACCAAACTGGCGGTTGGGTAAGGATATGGGTTAGATATGCTATCCCCTAAAACCTTTGGCTGGCTTAAAAGTTCTGTCAGTCTTAACGCGGAAGCAACCGGGGCTTTTGAGGCCACAATAAGAAAAAAAGCCAAAAATGCCAAAGCTTTTTGAGGGGTAAAAAATTTTTTTAAATTCTTCATATCCGTTTAATTAATTTTTGTTTCAAAATATCCTATTAATTACATTTACTGCTATTAACCATAAATGTAAACTAACTCCTTTAATTCCATAATCTTATTCTACCATAAATTGTACTCAAATATCAATCAAAAAGTACAGGGACGAAATTTATTTCCAATTTAACTTAAAAATTTATGGAAATTTTCTTTTGACACTATGTTAAAAGTGGAATTTGGATAGTCATTCAAAAAATCCTTGGGGATTTTGGCTTTGCCGGAAGACCACTTAAATTCAAAACCGGCGTAAACGCCTCCGCCTTCTTCGATATAATCAATTTCTTTTTGATCATACGTCCGCCAAAAATATCTGTTTACGAAAACGCCGTTTAAATTGTTAAGTTTCAACCGTTCAACAAGACAAAAATTTTCCCAAAGAGCGCCAATATCGTTTCTAATGTTTAACGGATTGTAATTTTGGATTAAACTGTTACGTATACCCAAATCATAAAAATAAACTTTAACGGATTTTGATATTTCTTTTCTTTTATTTCGGGACAGCGCGGGCAATTTAAAAATAATAAATGCCTGTTCCAATATATCTATATATTTTTGCACCGTCAGCCGGTTAATGCCGAGCATTACCGCCAGCTCCTGATAAGAAACTTCCTGGCCCATTTGCAACGCCAGGGCCTGTAACAGCTGTTTTATTACGGTTGATTTTTTTATGCCTTCAAATTTTAAAATATCCTTGTATAAATAATCCGCCGAAAGCTCTTCCAGCCGCTCCGCCGCTTCCCTGTCCGGAAGAGAAAAAACTTCCGGGTACAAACCGAACCGCATAATGTTTTCCAGTTTGGAATTAATGTAAAACCAGTCTCCAAGCTGTTGTATCTCCCCTAACGAAAAAGGGTAAAGGGTAAATGTAAAATTCCTGCCGGTCAGGGGTTCAGCGGATTTGTTGGCCAAATCAAAACTGGAAGAACCCGTGGCTATTATTTGCAGTTCCGGAAAAGTGTCGACTATAATTTTTAAAATCTTTCCTATGTCCGGAATATTCTGCGCTTCGTCTAGCACCACTATTTTATAATTTCCCAAAAATGATTTAATCTTTTCCCCTTCCGCGTCTTTTAAGCCTTCCTGTGCCGAAAGCATTTCACAGTTCAAATACCTTCCTTCTGTGCCAAAATCTTTTAAAATTTCCTTGACCAAGGTTGTCTTACCTACCTGCCTAGCCCCATAAAGGATAATCACTTTTTTCTTGAACAATTTATCTACGATTTGTTTTTTTAGTTGCCTATTTAATAACATATTATATCTAAAAAATAATACTACATTATTAATATTATACCTAATTATGATATTTGTCAAGTACCATTGCCTAAAGTTGTAACATTAATATTGTTAATTTTTTTCAAAAGTAATGACATTTGGTACTTCAATAAATAAAAAGGGATAAAAAATGGCTTATTTTAAAGTAAAAATGAAAGATATGAATTTTAAAAACTAAACATCAAAATTAAGAAATTAACCAAAAACTGTATCAATAATTTTTTACGGATAACCGCAGTCTTCCGTATACCCGTATGGTCCATCCGTAATCCATAGATAATAATACCAAAACCCCCTCTCTTGCGAAAGGGGGTTTTGTTTACCTCGACATTTGTTACCAAATGGCGGGCCAAATGTTTTTCACCTAAACTCTTTAAAGGTTTAGATATAAGTTTTGGGAACTTTTTCAAACACAAACAACAGACAATTTATCCGAACTAGTTATGGACAGACCAAGACTGGGAAGGATAATTGACGAAGTAAGTGGTGTTCTGGGTCGTGAAGACCGTACCGCTCCCGGTAATATCAGTCCAGGAGAAGTTGGAGGACGGAGCAAGCGAAGTAGATACGCTTGATGTACCGCCTGAGCCAAGCGTGCCGCCTACAGTCCCATACAAGCTAAATGTAATTGGGCTGGAAGGTGCAACGCTATAGCTGCCAGGGAAAGTACAAATCACGTTCGTGGCTGCCTGAATGTTCTGTGCCGCTGCCGAACCGCCAATAAGACAGTTAACACCGGTAACATTAGTAGAACCAATGGCCAATCTTTCACTGGCCAAGGTGGCGCTACCAAGACCTGAACCCTGCACCGAGAAGACCAGGGTATTAATCTGGACATTGCCCGCGGCGTTCGGAGTAACGGTAACATCCATAAGATGTTGTTCGTTAAGCGACAAACCGCCATTGCTGGTGCTGGTTACGGACATGGTTGGGTAAGATCCAACCAATTCCATTGTAGGAGAAGCTAGACCGCCCGCCTGACTGGCGAACAAAGCGGGGTTGGAGACATCACCCGCAAACGGAAGAGAGCTCGGTCCATTGCTGATAGTTGTACTACCGGCAATGTACTTTACGTGAGCAAGAGTCAAAAATACCGTTTGGTCAGAGACTCCATTAGTACCAGCCGTGGAATAAACTGCTGTTACCGGAACATTAAGGCCGGCGTTTCCTACCGGAACATTAATATTCAACCCGGTAACCAAAACATGATTACCCACAACGGAGCCGGGTTGACCGCCGACAGTTACCGAAGAAATGGCGCCTGTGGCAGGCACAACGAAGCCAAGTTCGGTAATGTTAACGGAACCGGTGTTAGAGGTTACAAAGTTATAGGTAGCAATAGGCTGACTGGCTATGCCTCCCGCAACGTAAGCGGAAACCGGGGAAGCGGCCGAAGACAAGGAACCGGCTGTCAAAGAACCGGTACCGGCAGTAATAGTTTGGCCAGCAATCGGTCCAGGAGGGGTTGCGCCATTATTCATTGCCACAGACTGATTGCTGGTTACACCGGTTCCGACTCCAAACATAGAAGTCGTTATAGAAGCGGTGTTGCCGGCAGTTTGCGTACCCTGGGTTGCTGTCATGTTGGTAAGGGTAAACACTGTTGTGGTTGCCTTGCCAGTCAAAATAACTACATTGGCATTAGTGGTAACCGTTGTGCTGGCTACGGCCGAAGAGCCTGTAAGTAAGCTAGCCAATTGTGTAGCCACAGTGCTCAATGTATCAGAGCTAAGGGCTGTGTAGGAAACGGTGGTAGCGTTGCTTTGGTCGGTCTGCGTGTAGGTCACGCCAAACACGTTACCGGCCGCAATGGCACTTGTGCCAGAGCCTACCGTTAAGGTGCTCAACTGATCCGTAGTATTACCATTATTTATAATGGTAGCAGCGGTCAAAGTCGGAGCATTACCGTTGTTCAAATTGCCGGTTGGCAAGCTGCCAACATCAGCAAAAACTCCAACAGTAGCCGTCCCATTGGCCGGAACTGTAAAGCTTAGGCTGAAGTTGTTGCTGGACTGCGGGCTGACCGGAGTGGTCTTGGTGCCGTCAGGAAGCAACAAATAAAGGTTGGACAGGCTTGTAAGAGGCAAAGTGCCGCTTAAGCCAACCGTTAAGCTGGAAACTCTGACACCGTCAATAGTTCCGGCTTGGATTATATAAGAACCGATTTGCTGCGCAGCTGTGTTAGCGGTAAGGTTTGAAACGTTATAAGAAACGTTCTTAGCCAAAGTCGCTACGCTGCCGCCAACGCTCAAACCTCTGCCGGTGTAAGTTGTTGAAGTGGCCGGAGAGAGAGTGAACGAAGTTACTCCCTGCAAAGAACTTGCCGGGGTAATAAGATTGGTTGTCACTGTGTTGAAGTCCGGAGTAACTGTGTTATTAACGACAGAGTCACCCTTAACCTGAACAGTAACAGTGGTGCCGGCAGGAACTGTAAACAGGTTGCTGGAACCAAAATTTATGGCAGTAGAAGCAGAGGCGCCTACCGCATTCTGGGAAGAACCGACCATGCCGTTGTTGACGTACAGGCTTACATTATTGAAGCCTTCCGCCGGGGCGGTGGCCGGGGTACCGCCGGCATAGCTAAGCTGTACCTGCAGGTTTTGGACTTTAACATCTTCACCATAGGCTTTCATTGTCCAGGAACCCAAGACTACCTGGGACTGGTTAGCAACGAATTGAGTAGCGGTGAAGGTCGGATCCTGTTGAACAGAAATCACACCAGCCTGAACCGTGGTTGTACCAGGAGAGAGCTGGAAGATAGAAGCGCCGCCGGTGTAAGTCATCGGGACGTTCACGCTGTAGTTGGTGTCGTAGAATACGACGTCTGCGGCTTGCTGTAAGGTAAAGTTATAATTGTAGGAAGAACCCGCAATTATATCACCGTGCAGTTCCAAAGTATGACCGCCTGTGCTTAAGCTTATTGGGCTGCCGGTTAGATCAAAGACAACAACATTGGTGTTGCTGCCATTGCTGCTAATTGAAGCAACCGAACCGACCGCTGTGCCGTCCACAAACAATTTAAGGTTTTGGAGAGCGCTGGCGGAAACTGAACCAATTTGCTTAAAGGCAATATACTTCATCTGAACAGCGCGCTGGCCTACAGTTATAGGAGCGCTCCACAATACGGCGTTGGTGGTACCGGCCTGTATTTGGCCGGCTGTACCGGCGGAAGCGCCGGAGCCTGTAATGCAGTTTGTGGTGTTAGAGCAAGTCAAAGCCACAGTAGCCAAGTTATTAACCTGGGCTACCTGGAAGAGGTTGCCGGAAACGGAAGTGGTCATCGGGGAGCCGTTGGCAACCGTAAAGGAAGCCAATTGCATACCAATGGTCTGGCCGGAAATGCCGCCAGCTACATCCACTCTGACAGAAATTTCAACACTGCCGCTGACTGTAAATAAGCCATTGGAATTGCTGAAAGTTGCTCTGCCGTTGGACAAAGAACCGGCATCGGTGATGCGGTTATTGCCCTGGTAGAGGTAAACGTTGTTTACGCTGGTATCAGCGGAAACACCGATTCTGTTAATCACAACTTGGGTAACAGTTCCGCTGCCGCTAAAGGTAAAGTGAGCCAAATCAGCTCCGGTTTGACCCGGGGTCTGTTGGCCACCACCAGTAACAGCCGGAGTGGAAACTAAGGTTCCCGCGGCCGGGGTGTCGGAAGCCAAGGAGGCAGTGACAGTACCGTTAACTACGGTGCCTGTGCCTGTGCCGGTACCTGTGCCGGTGCTGGCTAAGGCAGTCGGGCTAAGTTGACCTGCTACGCGAGTGGCCATAACGCCAGTTTGGGTCATAGCTTTGTCCGCGGCATTGGCCATGGCGACTTTTCCAAAGGAGTAACCCCAGGAATTAAAGGTCGCGACATCCGGAATACCGAGTAAACCGGTTGTGCCCATTAATTGCACAGTACCTACGTTATTAACTAAGGTACCGGGCAAATGAGCCATGGTGGTGTTGTTGAGCAAAGTCGGGCTCATGGTCATCCAGGAAACGTCTCCTGGCATGGAGTTGGTGAAGCTAAAACCAAGGCCGGTAAAAACAGCGGCCGAGGTAAAGCCGAACTTTTGAGAACTGCTAATTTCGTAGCAGGTGCCGGCATCGGCACCGCGATCGGAGCAGATAATGGAACCGTCTTGCGGCGGAATGAAGGAACCTTGCGGTAAAGCGAGGTCTTCAGCGCTGGCGGGAACTACCTGGCTCCAAGAGTTGAAGCCGTAGGAAAGGAACGCGCCGGCGGAAGTGTAGGCGCGGCGGGTACCGTCTGGCATAACCATCCAAACAGTTCCGGTAGAGTCGGAGACATTGGTTCCGGCGGCATGTACCGCAGCTTGCGCTACGAACGGTGCAACCATGGCCAAGGTCATAACGACCGCGGATCCTACAGCAAAGATTTTCTTTGCGACAGAATTTTGCATTTTATTAGAATACTCCATTTTAGGTTTGTACCAAGTTAATTATTCAATTGAGACAATCAACTTGCCCCCACACTAAATTCCCTAACTGACGTTAACTATGTTAAATATAATTACAGCGGTAGCTATAATATTCTATAAAACAGTTGGCGGAATTTAGTGTGGGGGTAAACCTAAAATTTAATTAATTTTTTTCTCCCGCCAATTGGCGGGACACTCCCCTTTGAAATTGGCTTTGGGTGCTCTAGAGATCACCTGTGAGCTTATTCAAAAGTTAAGTGATTATTGAAAAACCTAAACAAAACTTTAACCCCTAAACCAGTCGTTCCAATAAATTGGAACTCCGGTATAGGGCAAGGTTAAAAGATCGACCACCCTCGGCCCGGCGTTAGCCGGGACGGGCATTTAACTGGCTTTGATTAGATTCAATAACTAAAGTTAGGACAACAAGAATTATGAAGTAGGAATTATGAATTAAGGGATTTTACCCCAAAAATCGGGTTTTTTGACCCAATCTTAATTCTTTATTCCTAATGCATACTTCGCTTTGTGTTGTCACATAGGCAGACGGCATTTTGTGGGTATTGTTACAGCCATTTGCCAAACTAGATTTAAGCGATTTTATACGCAAAAAGCCAGGAAAAACTTGTAAATTTTCGCTTTATTTAAGCGATAAACTATCATTTACGAGTTTTTCCTGACTCTCTTATATAGCTAATGAATAAAGTCGCATCTTGTGGATAATCTATAATTATTACCTGAATTTTAAGTATTATAATATAAGTAGCGGTGTTTGTCAAAGTTAATTTGGGCGGCTCATGAACCAGTCACCCATCGCTTCTTACAACTCACAACATTCTATCGGTGTGGCTGCGCCATGAACCGGAACGAACGTAGTGAGTGACTGGTTCATGGTCGGGCTGCTGGGAATCGAACCCAGTCTATCTGCTCCCAAAGCAGACGTACTACCGGTATACTACAGCCCGAAGTTCCCTAAATTCTACCATTTCCCTAATTTTTCCACAACTGGGAGAAGGGAACCTTCTTCCAGTTAAAATTTATGTTATAATACTGGTATGCGCTACCGTGACTATAAAACTTTCGCTCCAGGAAACTACTATCACGTCTTTAATCGTGGCAATGGAAAAAGTGATATTTTTTTAGAACCACAGGATTACGAAGTTTTTATGCATCGGATAAGAGAAAATTTCTTCCCGGATAACGAGAGTCCAAAAGAACTCTCCCCGCTTGATATAAAATACCAAAGAAAACTTCTGCCTTCCGGAGCCTTCTCACTCATCACCTATTGCCTCATGCCAAACCATTTTCATCTTTTAGTCAGGCAAAATGGTGACGTAAAAATTAGTAAATTAATGCTTAAACTTTGCACCGGTTACGCCAAATATTTCCAAAAAAAATGTGAACATACAGGTCATTTATTACAAGGTCCATTCAAAGCTATCCATATTGAAAATGAGGCTTATTTAATATGGCTTTCCGCTTACATACATCAAAACCCAGTAACTGCCGGTTTGGTAAAAAATCCTGAAGACTACCTTTATAGCAGCTACTTAGAATATATTGGTAAAAGCAGCGCAAATCTATGCGAAAAAAACATTATTCTTGAAAGATTTAAAAATGTTGACGATTATAAAAAATTTGTCAACGATAGCGGAATTTTAATCGCTCAAAAAAAAGAAATACAAGATTTACTATTAGATTAAACTTACTGGAAGAAGGTTCCCTTCTTCCAGTAAGGATTTATGACATAATAAAAAGACTCCTCGTGTATTGGAAAAGTCTCCTTGTTATTTATGCTATTAAATTATTCCAATCAGCAGCAAACTTTTCTACTCCTTTGTCAGTTAGGTAGTGCTGGATATTGTATTCCTGCGAGGGTTTGGTTAAAAAGATTTCTTGATAAGGAATTGGTTTTAGTGCGACATTTTGAAATTGGAAATTGGAAATTGGAAATTCCATCTCCACCCACTCTCTTAAAATTTTCAGCGGGGCGGTAATAATATCTGCGCCGAGTTCAATAGATTTTAAAAAGTGTTCCATCGATCTGACCGAGGCGACCAAAACTTCCACATGGCCGTCGCCTGCCTTATACATTTTAATTGTATTGGAAATAAAATCCATTCCGTTCTCTCCCCTGTCGTCCAGCCTGCCCACAAAAGGCGAAAGAAATACATCGCCTTTTTTTGCGCCCAATGTCGCTACATATACCGCGGCGGATTGCTGTTGTGAAAAAACCAAAGTCATATTTACCCGCATACCCTCTTTTATGCTTATTTCCGCGGCTTTTAGCCCCTCTGTGGTTGTTGGATATTTAATATGGGCATTGGGAATCCATTGCCAGAACTCCCTTGCCTGGGCAAGCATTTCTTTAGCAGTTGTGTTGGCGTCTGCGTAAACTTCTATGGAAACCGACCCCTTAGGAATTAATGCCGATACTTCGCCGACAACTTTTTTATAAAAATCAGCAAGTTGATTTTTACTGAATTTTTTTCCGGCTGTTTCCGGATTTTTTGCAATTAAAGACGGGTTCGTAGTTTGCCCGTCCAAAAATCCCATGGCGTCAATCGCTAGTCGTGTCTCGGCAGGGTCGCCGGAATCGAGAAAAATTTTTGTTCGTAGATTAGATGGTTTCATTGCCTTACTTCTCCTGTCCCCTGATGTCATCCCAAAATTTTTCAACAGAGGATTATACCCGACTGAAAAATATCCAGGATCCAAATATAGGTTCTGTTCTGGATCCCGGATATTTTTTGCGACTGATAAAACCTTGAGCGCAAAAAATTCCGGGATGACAGCTATTATAATTAATTAAAGATTGTCAATTAAAAAGATGCTCCGGCAGTTTCTTTATGTACTCGTAAGCTTCGTCCGCGGTGTCCGCCAAATGATACAGCGCCATATCTTTTTCTTCTATGGCGTGATTTTTTTGATAAACCGTCTCCCACAGCCAGTCCAGCAACGGCCCCCAAAACTCCTGGCCAATTAAAACTATGGGCACACGCCTGATTTTTTTTGTTTGGATTAAAGTAATCATTTCAAACAGTTCGTCCATTGTGCCAAAACCGCCCGGAAAAAACACGTAAATTTGCGAGGCGTACTCCAGCATTACCTTTCTGGTAAAAAAGAAGCTAAAATCCGCGCTTTCCTTAACGTATTGGTTGGTGCGCTGTTCAAACGGAAGCTTAATATTTATGCCGACCGATTTTCCACCGGCTTCAAAAGCGCCTTTGTTTGCCGCTTCCATAATACCCGGGCCGCCGCCGGTCATAATGGTAAAACCGGCCTTGGAAAGCTTAAAAGCAAGCTTTTTTGCCTCTTCGTAGACCTTTGGGTCCATGCCGCCCCTGGCGCTTCCCATTACACTAACGGCTTTTTTATACTTTTTCAGAAAATTAAAGCCTTTGGCAAATTCGTTGTTTATGTTGGCCAAGGTTTTAGGCGAAACTTTTCTGACTTTGCCGCGCCTGATTTTTTCTAAATGTTCGTTTGGTCCAAATTCTGGTTTGCCTGTTAACATAGTTAAATTTTAGTTATCAATTATTAGTTATGGAGATTAGTACAGTTATTAGTAATAAGTTGTTGGTACTAATTTGTTTGGGATATAAACCCAATTACCTATTACCATACCAGCTTCTATAACTTATAACTTTTTACTTTAATCTTGCGTTGCTTCTCCGCCCGCCGATGCCGTAAATCCTTTTTCCAATTCTTCCGTATACTTGCCCTGCGAAGCCAGGCTGTTCATTTTGGCGCGATGCAAAAATACTTTTTGCGCGGCTTGCAAATTCTCTTTTAATCCTTTCCAGGTTTTTGTGGCGCCATCCTGCAAAGCTCTGGCGTAAGAAAAAGTCAGCGGCCAGGGCAAGTCCCCCGTCAGGTGCATTGCCGTGCCATTAACCGGAGTCCGCGACTGGTTCATGGCGTTCAAATTTGCCGTGGCTTGAACTTCCGACTGTCCGCCCGATAAGAACACCACTCCGGCCAGCTCGGCAGGCAAAACTTTTTTAAACACATCAATTGTCGTTTTTGCCACCTGGGTCGGCGTGTCTTTTACTCCTGAATCTTTGCCGGAAATTGCCATACTGCTTTTTAAAATTACTCCCTCGGGGGCGACACCGGCCTTTTTAAGCTCATCAAACACGGCCACCAATGTCTGCTCCAAAACTTTTGCCGATGCTTGCAGGCTGTGGTTGCCGTCGAGTAGCACCTCCGGCTCAACCATTGGCACCAAACCGGCTTTTTGGCATTCCAAGGCATATTGGGCTAAATCTTGGGCATTTTGGGCAATATTTGCGGGGGTTGGGGTTGTGTCGCTTATGGTAATAACAGCCCGCCATTTGGCAAATTTCGCGCCTAAGGCCACATACTCAGCCAGTCTCTCTGCCAGCCCCGTAAGTCCGTGGGTTGTGACTTTTTCAACCGATCCCGAAGCCATTTCCTTAATCCCCTGGTCAACCTTAATTCCCGGCAAAATTCCTTCCGATTTTAAAACTTCCACAAAACTTTTTCCGGATGATGTTTTTTGGCGAATGGTTTCGTCAAACAAAATTACGCCGCTAATATACTGTCCTTCGCCGGGAGAAGTTAATAACATCTCGCGGAACGCGCGGCGATTATCTTCGGTATTTTCCAAATTGATGGAAGCAAACCTCTTGCCCACCGTGGGCATGCTTTCATCCGCAGCCAAAATTCCCTTCCCCGGCGCGACCATTTGTTTTGCGATTTTACTAAGTTCAGTTACGTTCATAATTTTATTTAATTATTTTATACGATGATGTGTTGTTATATATCTGACTGTCCCGCTCAAACCTCTAATAACAATCGAGTGTGTAATTATAGTCGGGTCGTTAAACCGCACGCCCTGGAGCAATGGGCCGTCTATGACGCCGGTGGCGGTAAAGGTTAGCTGGTTGCCTTTGGCCAGGTCGTTTACGGAATAGATTTTGATGGTGTTAAGGCCGGCTTCTTTAAGTAGATGTTCATGGCCTTCTTTGGGCCTGAACCGGCACAAAAGCTGACCGCCCATTATTTTTACGGCCACACCCGCGAGGACTGCCTCTGCCGAGGCACCAATGCCCATAAGCATATCTATACCACTCTCCGGCATACACGGCGCTATGCCGCCGGCCACATCGCCATCGGTAATTAACCTGACTCTGGCGCCGGCTTTTCTAATTTGCTCGATAAGATCTTTATGGCGCGGTCTATCTAATACTACAACCGTAACGTCGGAAACTTTCTTTCCCAGGGCTTTAGCGGTTTTTTTTATATTTTCCGATGGTTTTGCGTCGAGTTTAATAGCCTTTACAGCTCTCGGCCCCACCGCGATTTTCTCCATATAAGTGTCCGGTCCGCTAAACAAACTGCCTTTGGCTCCGGCGGCAATAACGGTTATGGCATTATATCTGCCATAAGCCACGCTGTCGGTACATTCTAAAGGATCGATGGCTAAATCCATGCGCGAACCTTTGCCGGTCCCAACTTTTTCCCCCTGGTAAAGCTCCGGCGCTTCGTCTTTACTGCCCTCGCCAATAACTACCGTACCGGCAAAATCTATTTGGTTAAACCGAGAACGCATTTCCTTAACCGCCGCGCCGTCGGCCTTTTTGGCCTCGCCGCGACCAACCCACTTGGAAGCGGCAATCGCCGCCGCCTCTGTCACCCGCACAAATTCCAATGCTAAATTTCTGTCCATAAATTTATTAAATCAATTCTTAAGCTAAAATTGCTCCTGGCCTTATTTTACTCTAAATTCATAAATTTTCCAAAAAGCCAACAAAAGACTCCTCTTTAAAAGGAGTCTTTGCCGCTTATGTCAAAGTGTCAAAGGTGCTCTTTGACATAGCGATTTCCAAATGTCAAAGAGCACCTTTGACACAGTGTGTTTATTCGCGACGTAGAGCGAGAGAGATAAACAAGCTTGCTTGTTTATCTCCGAGCCGAGGAGCTAAGACAGGTTTAATACCTCGGAGCTTTGCTCCGAAATGATAGTTTGTTCCCTTGCAGTAATACCTCGTCAGCTATGCTGCGAGGAACCTTTATTTCCTTAATTTCGCCAATTTCTTCAGTTCCCTAACTTTATCCGTCTTTTCCCCTCCTTCGCTGAAACTTCCGACGTCGCCAAGGCTATGTCGGACAAGTCGGAGGGCAAGCCACAATCATTATTTCTTTTTTGCCAATTTTCGCAAAACTCTTACTTTATCTAATTTTTCCCAAGGAAACTTTACATCTGTCCGGCCAAAGTGGCCGTAGGCCGCAGTTTGCTCGTAAATGGGGCGTTCCAAATTTAATTGCTTAATAATGTCCGCCGGCTTTAACGGAAAAATCTGCTCTACAATTTGCTCAAATCTCTCATCCGAAATTTTTCCCGTCTCATAAGTATCCACCATGGCGGAAACCGGTTTGGCCACGCCAATGGCGTAAGCCAGTTGCACCAAGCATTTTTTGGCCAGACCCGAAGCCACAATATTTTTGGCAATGTAACGCGCGACATAAGCGGCAGAACGATCCACTTTAGTCACGCATTTGCCGGAAAATGCTCCCCCGCCGTGCGGCGCGTATCCGCCGTAGGTATCCACAATTATTTTGCGCCCGGTAAGACCGGCATCGGCCGGCGGGCCGCCCAGCACAAAACGGCCGGTGGAATTAATAAATATCCGAATATTTTTGTTAAACCATTTACCCAACACCGGCTTAATTACCTGATTAGTGATATCTTCACGAAGTTTTTCGGTTGTCACGTCCTCGGAGTGATGCGCCGCAATAACCACAGTAGCCACTTTTTTTGGCCGGCCATTTGCATATTCAATGCTGACTTGGGATTTTCCGTCCGGCCTTAAGTACGGCAATTTTTTATTTTTGCGCACCTCCGCCAGCTTGCGGGTTAATCCATGAGCCAAAAAAATCGGCAGCGGCATTAATTCTTTGGTCTCGTCGCAGGCAAAACCAAACATTAAGCCCTGATCCCCCGCTCCCTGTTCCTTAAACTCGCCCTTGCCTTCGTCCACACCCTGGGCAATATCAGGAGACTGTTCATGCAAAGTGGAAATTACCCCAACATCGGAAAAACAAAAACCGTACTCCGGCTTGTCATAACCAATTTTCTTAAGCGTCCTGCGCACAATGGCCTGGATGTCCACATAAGCTTTGGTGCGCGCTTCGCCGCCCACTACCACCAAACCCGTAGTGGCAAAACACTCTATGCCGGCGTGGGCTTTTTTGTCCTGGCGCAGCATCTCGTCGTAAACCGCGTCTGAAATCTGATCGCAAATTTTGTCCGGGTGTCCTTCGGTTACGGACTCGGAAGTAAACGTATAGCCTCTCTTGGTTGCACTGTTATTTTTTGCCATAAAAAAAATTCCTTTGGTTATCTTTCCCTAATTCGAGTTAGGGTCTAGAAGTAGCACCTTATTTAGATGGCTCTAAAACAGGTTGCCGGCAGGTCATAGGGCTAGATCCCCAGAATCTAATCGATAACTTTAAATTCTGTCCCGATATATCGGGAAGCTGCACTCTTGATAAATAATATTCAATTACTGATATTTTAAAGAATATTGGTAAAACCGTCAACCGTTAGCCAAACCAGCTAGCGTGATGTCCCAAACCAAACCCCCTTATGCCGGCGCCAGCCGGATCAACGTCTACCCACTTGCCATCAACCCTGACTTGCAGATATTGATGCGGCACAAAATTTAAAAATACATGCTTGACCTTAACAAACTCATCTGTCTCCTTTCCGCCGGAGGCGGATCCGCCTCCGGCGGAAAAATATTTGCTGTTTGCCAACAAAACATAAACCACAAAATTTATGGTCGTGCAGTAGACAAAACCCTTGGTATGCCAAATCTTGTTTAAATCGCTTTTAAACAATTTTGGTAGCAGTACCGCCGCCTTAAACCTGCTGTGCTGCCAGCGTCCCAGTACAGAATTGTACACAGACTGCAGATAAGACATCTGGTCGTGCGATTTATTTTCCAGTTCAATAATGTCTTGACGGATTTCCGGCGGCAAATCAGTCGGCGGCTCATATTGCTTAAACCCCATAAACGGGGCTATCAACCGCAAAACTACAAATACAATAAAAAAATAGCACGCCGCCACCGCTATTAAAATATAAAATGTTGTCATAACTTTTTTGGAGCTCCTTGATATTGGAAGTCCGAGCTAAGGTTGAAGAACTAAATGCAAATTTTATTTTACCGATTTTTGATTTTTAATAATTTTTCAAATATCATTAAATGCCCGATTTTTAACCACGGAATGTGCTAATAAAAAGGCTAATTAAAATATAAAGGCAAATTAATACCAAGCTTGCTATGGATAAACAGTAAAATGCAGTATCCGCTAGCTTTAAATTAGTTTTTACTACTTTTGGCTCTTTGTAGTAAAGAACTAAAAAACCCACACTAAAGAATGTAGTTACAATAGCAGAGGCAATCAAACGAGGGGAGAATAGAGAATGTGCTGGCCCAAAATCAAGAAAGAAAAAACTAATTAATAATAAGATTGCGATTAAATTGCCCACGCCGCTTAAATACTTCATAAAATGGTCGAATTATTTTATTTTTGATGATTATATTAAAATTATAGCACTTTTTGTGAATATTCATTCGAACTTACAGAATCCCCAATAGAAATTAGATGATCATCGGAATTTCGTTAGAAACATTCTACTTAGCGGTATGCCTAAAAGCGGCAGAATCGAACTAATTATTTTGCTTCAGATAAAAACAAAAGCCCCCTTTCGGGGGCTGAAACTGATGTCTGGAGCGGGATACGGGAGTTGAACCCGTGACAACAGCTTGGAAAGCTGTGGTATTACCGTTATACGAATCCCGCACGATTATTTTTTTGGCGTCATCCTGAACGAAATGAAGGATCTCTTCTGGTTTTTAAGAGATTCCTCGGCTGCACTCGGAATGACGCCCACGGATATTCTACCAAAAAAGCCCCCTGGTGAAAAGGGGCTTTTTGAAATTCACGATCTGTGTCCATCCGTAATTTATCCGTGTTTATCTACGGGCGTAACTTAACCGCTTCCTTAAAGGCTTCGCCGGCTTTAAACTTTGGGGTATTGAGTTCAGGGATGGTTATCTTCTGGCTGGGATTGCGGGGGTTTACACCAATGCGGCTGGCACGGTGGGAAACCGAAAATTGTCCGAAACCGGAAATGTTAACTTTGTCTCCGCCGCGCAACACATCATAAATCATACTAATTAACGTATTGGTAAATCTTTCCGCTTCGGTATGGGTAACACCCAATTTAGCGGCCAATTGTTCGGTTAATTGAAGCTTATTCATAATTTTCCTTTCTATTTTGGTTACTTATTGATGGCTAATTAATATACGTTAATTAGCCTGAATTTGGTGCTTTTTGCTTATACAGCCATAGTTTACCAAATCTAATTATATTATAAACCAATTTTGCGAGAATTTCCAGTTGTCAACTATTTTTTTGATGTTTAGTAAATAGGAACTTTTTGGCCAAAAGAATTAAGGCCAAAAGCGCTATGCCGGACATAATAAGGTATTTTATAGCCCCGGGTTTGGCGCTTTCGGTCTGGGGATTAAGGCTTGTGTATTGGGGCTCTGATGAAGAGCCAGGCTCGTCAGTGGACGGCGCAATAATATTATCCGATTCAACTTGTCCGCCATTGGCATCTATTGCCTCGGCCGTAACAGTTGCCACCGGCGGCCTTGGGTCGACCGTAGGCAAAATTTTGTTGCCCGCGGTGTTTTTAATTACCGCGTCGGTTTCCTGGCTGGCCTGGAAAGCCGCGGCTAAATCGTTCATTAAAGAATTATGCGGGCTCGCGGCAGAAATGGCAAAACCCGACGGCGCTTGATATAAATCTTTTCTGACTAAAGCTAAATTGGCTCCGGGGTTAGTAGCCGATACGTTGTTAAAACTATTGTCGGTCTTACCCCAGGAAATCGCGTCCGCAATTGCGCCGCTGTTAACCGCGCCCATGCGCAGAGCAACGCCGCCGTTGTCCGAAAGGGTTGCCGAACTTACCGCGTCCGGTTTGGCCGCGATATTTACATAACCGGAATTAGCCCACAAGTAAAAACTCTTGGCCGGAATAAAAGTATCCTTGCTCCAGGATTTGACCAAAGTATCGCTCTCCGCGTTACCCGGACGCTTAACAAGCCGATAACCTTTTAAATTTACGGGCGATGAATTTGGGTTAAAAAATTCCACAAAATCCGCGTTGGTGTTATTTTTCCCGCCGGTAACTTGTATCTGGGAAATGTAGACGGCAGATTGTGCAACGGCAATGTGAAAAATCGCGAAACCGAACAAAATTAATAATGTCAGATTAGTTTTTCTCATTGGCGGTTATCAGAAAATCGGAAAACTTCGGATTTCAGTATCCGATTATTCCGACTTCTGACCTTCCGATTTTTCCGGTTCAATTCCTTTATACAAACTTCCCAAAACTCCATTCACGAACTTCCCACTACTTTCTCCGCCAAAAGTTTTGGCCAGCTCTACGGCTTCGTTTATGGCCACTTTGGGCGGCACCTGCTTAAATATCATCAGCTCAAAAATTCCCATTCGCAAGACATTTCTATCCACCGGCGGGATTTGTTCCATTGGCCACTCCGGCGCGTTCTTAACAATAATTTCGTCGATTTTTTGCAAATTTTGGGTCACGCCGTTTGCCAATTCAAAAATAAACCCGGCATCGTCGTCCGCGCCGGCAAATTCATTCATATGATTTTTTATTATTTCCGACAGGTCGTCTTTTTGGCCGTTAAAATCCCACTCAAACAGCGACTGCATGGCAATCGTTCGGGAAAGATGTCTGTTAGCCATACTTTACAAAGTACGAATCTTTACGAACTTACGAAAGGACAAACTTCGTAAGTTCGTACCTGTTCGTACTTCGTAAACTTAAATTATTTTGTTACTTTTCTGCCTTTATAAAACCCGCAGTTCTTGCAAGGCAAATGTGGCATTGTTGAACCGCCACAATTTTTGCAAACGGCAAAAGATGTCTTTTTTAAAGCGTGATGGCTGCGTCTTTGGTCGCGGCCGCTTCTGGTTTTGTGCTTTTTTGGAACTCCCATGAATTTTTCTCCGAAAAATTCACCCTGAGCGAGTCCCGCGAAGCGGGACGAGTCGAAGGGTAAAATTTAAATTAAATTAAGTAAACAAATTATAGCTAAATAAAGGCATTTCGTCAAGAAAAAATCTATGGCAGGCCTTCGTGGAGTTCGTACAGAACTTACGAAAGCCTGCCATGCGCCGAACGGCGCTATTCCCAAGCGTCGGCGACGTCGTACGGGGTAATCTCAACCGATCCGACCCGTTGCCGTCTTGTCACCATCCCGCATGGGAACTTCAGCGGTTTGGTATCCGGATTGGCGTACAAGATGGCCTCCCAGAGTTGCGGATTGTCGAGCTGCTCGCACCCCAGTGACTCTACCGTGATAGCTCCTGAGGCGAGCATCTCGCCCAACTTCTGCCAAAATGCGTGGTCCGGCATGGACCATAGACAGTGTTTGGGATTTCCCACAACCACTGACATCACGCCCAAATAGAAATTCGGCGTGGGAGGAAGGTCGTTAATCCTCGAGGTGCCTTCGGCGAACCGTACGCCGATTTGGTACCATTGGGAACTGCGGACGTCTACCCTTTTTTTCATTCTCTTCCTATTCCTCTTTTGATGGTTTGCTACTGTTTACAGCAACCTGACTACAAAACTTTTTAGCCAAATTGCTATAAACAATACTATAAAAAAGAATACTTGCAATTTCCACCCAAGTAAAGTGGATAACCTTTCCCTTTCTCCGTCCCGCCCTTCAACTAAGTTCAGGACGGTTGTCCTATATTTTTTTCCTTTTTGTAACCCGCCGATGAGACAGGAAGTTAATTTAGATTTTTATCGTTAGATAATAATTTAAACCAACTCATCACCAGCGGGTTACAAAAAACAAATACTATAGCATGCCCGTCCTGAGCCTGCCGAAGGGCGGGTTGCAAAAAAATGTTAAATTGATATTGATGAAATTTTGAAGGAGGTACGTCTATACGAACCTCCTCCAGCCGCTCCTCTTTGGGGTGCCATACTTCTGCATTATCTTCGCAGAGTTGGGGTTAGGGTCAGGAGATTCGTCATCTCCCTTAGACCTTCTTTCCCTCAACCCAATATAAATGAGTAATACAGCAGCAACCCCCAAAGTAATCACGAAGATCATTTTGTTCCCTCCTTGTTTGTTGTGTTTACCGCCGCGCGGAGCGGCGATGCAAAAATGACCCTGTAACTCCGACCAACCTAAGGTCGAAGTTTTCTATCCACGTGGGATAGAACGGGCCTAAAAACGGATGATCTCTCCATTTCTCGGAGAGACGCCATTCGGCGTCACGCAATGAATTGCCCATATCGTACAAACTAAGTACGATATTTTGCAAAAAATTGCCGACTGTATCCAGGGCTCTATCTCGGTTAAGCCTTGGCCAAAACGCCTCGCCTTCGCCCATGAAGGCCTGACGCAGGGTTATCGCCAACGCCACTCCCAACACTGCAAAGGCGGTGGCAACCTTTTCGTTTCCTGTCATGTTTACCCCCCAAACCTATAAACCAACATTGATTTACAAATTTGGAAGAAAATGTGGAAGGGGCAACGACTTGTTACCCCTCGCCGCTCGTCATGCTCAATAAAACCCCCTTAATAATGGATTGCCGGGCTATCTCCCTCGAACAGGTACAGGGCGAGAATAGCCAGCACGACCAACAAAATGGGGAACCGCCGGCTGTCACGAAAGCAGCGGAACCGTTCCATCTTCGTCCGATTTGCCGCGGCCGGTTCAGGCTGCGGAAAAATTGTAATCAAGCGATGTGGGTGCATGCTCCCACCCCCGATTTAAGATTTGCGTTGTCCCAACGCAGTTTTACGACAACACTGGAAACTTGCTGTCGCGGCCACGTATCCCATATTATATGTGATACGTGGCCGTAAAAGCAATATTAAAAAACATATTTAAGAAATCGAGTACAAAAAATTACTTTCTTTGCAAATTTACAATTAACTTTATATCTTTTAAACTTACAATTAAATTACAAGCTTAAAAGATGGAAGGACAGCTGCGATTCGACTGTCCCTCCGAGCTTTTTTTGTCCCATGCTCGTTCGCCCGGTCTATGCCGGGCCTTATGGCGCTACCCGGCGCCGGTCGTTGACTTGCCAGCAGTGGCCGACGCCGGTTCGGGCGCCGGAGCCGCGGTTTCCGCCGACTCTGCGGACTGCGAT
Organism: Candidatus Doudnabacteria bacterium; assembly: GCA_003151625.1. Lineage (GTDB taxonomy): Bacteria > Patescibacteriota > Doudnabacteria > UBA920 > UBA920 > PALSA-1336. The sequence goes on along the minus strand of PLYC01000020.1, from coordinate 1,566 downwards.
TTGGCGGGCGGAGATGCCGGGAAAACCAAATACGGCGCTCTCGGGGAGAAACGGAGGGTCGCCAAGGTGATCCCCGAACTGATGATGTCAGCCGTGAGAGGCTTCCCCTCTGCAACGGCCGCGACTATCTCGGCCAACAATGTGCGGAGTTGACCGTTGCGGCGATCCAAAGCGCCCTGGCGTTCCCGGGCGCGGTCCAGTTCGCCTTGGATTTCGTTGTTTCGGCTCCGGAGACGATGTTCCTCGGCGTTGTGCTGCTCGAATTGCTCGTCCTGCAACTTCGCGGTGGCCACCGATTCGCTCTTCATGGTATCCACCCGGGCTTGGAGCATCAAGCCATCCAGTAAGGCCGCCCCAAGACGCTTGTTAACTAGCGTGGAAAAAGCCAACACCTTCGGGGTTTCCCCCTTGGCGCCCTTTCGTTGGCCGAGGCCGAGCAGATCCCGGAGCGACTCCGGCTCGTGGTCAAACAATTCCGCCAATTCGGATAGCAATTCTTGCTTTTCGCCACCAAACAGGCGGCTCGTCAAACGGGACATAATGTCCTCCTAAAACGCACTACACCCATAGTCCCCAACTAAGCCGGCTAACCGCCGGAAGACCTTGCGGTCTTTTAGAGCTCTACGGAGCAAAAAATCCCAAAACCATGAGAATCTTTGCCCCGCAGGGTTTAAGATTTGTTATTCTATCATATTTTAAAATTTTTGAGCATCAAAAAAGGGCGAACCCTCGCCCCCATAAATTTTACTACTTTTTATCGAAAACAAACAGGCGACGTATTAGATAACCAACACACCGCCAAATTGTTTACGGTAAACTCATTCGTGTCCATCCGTACCCTATCCGTGTTCATTCGTTTGCTTATTTACACTATTGTGGGTCTAAAGTGATGAGGCCAAAAGGTCGCATCGACCTCCATAAAATGTGCCTTCCCTTTTAGGCCCACGATATCGCAAATAAATTCTTTTTCCGCTGATTGGTCGCTGATCCATTCGGCAAGCTCAAGGTCACCCTGAGCGAAGTCGAAGTGGTGATTATTACGCTGATATAACGCTGAGCGCGACTTGACAGTTCAGCGTCTTATCAGCGACTGCAGTAGTTCAGCATCTATTCAGCGTGGTTTTAATTTTGCTTTGGCAAAATTAAAACCGTAAACTCAATACAGGAGACCTTAGTTAAAACGTCTAGTATGCAGTATACGGCTTTATAGTGCCGCCAATCCGGTTTAACGAAATTAGCAGCATGAGACCACAGATACACAGATAAACGCAGATTGCGCAGATAGTGTTGCTGTAGATAATGTCCCCCACACCAATCTCCATCAAACAAAGTATTCCGGATATAAATGATTCTCTGAATTTAAAGTGGAAAATCTTATTCTTAAATCAACTGTTGGTGAAGATTGGCGTGGGGGCCGCATACCCATTCGTTTCCTGTAAAAACAAATAGATATAATATGAAATTGTTAAATGCACGCTTTTTTACGTGACCCACCAGTATACACCAAAAAAGCCCCTTTGTCAAGAGCTTTTGGTCTTAAATTAATAGAGGATACAATACATAATG